>NZ_JBEZZG010000003.1:0-566085 GCF_040639085.1 Nonomuraea sp. NPDC023979 | reverse complement strand
TGATCTGGCACAACGACAAGACCGGTCAGCCCATCGCCCGCTCACTCACCGCCTACGACCACTGATCCCAACCCCTTGGAATCAATCATCTAGGCTGGGCGCGTGCCGCACGAACCGAAGATCGTTTCAGGCGTCGAGGTCACGCCGCTCTGCGACGCCGTGGGCGCGATGGGCGAGGCGATCCGCCGCCCGCTGCCGGAGATGTTTCCTGGCTCGGCGCTTCCCGACGAGCCGTGGGTGCTGCACTTCCACTGCTACCTGCTCCGCGACTGGGCCGGGCGCCTGACGCTGGTCGACACCGGCATCGGCGGCCCCGGCTCGCTCGCGTCGAGCTGGGCGCCCGTTCCCGGCACGCTGCCCGGCGAGCTGGCCGCCGTCGGCGTCGCGCCCGCCGACGTCGACACGGTGATCCTCACCCACCTGCACAGCGACCACGCGAGCGGCGCCGTCTCCGACGACGGCCGGCCGATCTTCGAGAACGCCCGGTACGTGCTCCAGCAGGCCGAGCTCGACGCCGCAGAGAGCGCGACGCTCGACCGGGTCGTCACCCCGCTCAAGGCCCAGTTGCACGTCGTCGACGGCGACGCCGAGGCCGCGCCCGGCGTGCGCGTCCACCTGACGCCCGGCCACACGCCGGGCCACCAGATCGCCCGCGTCGGCGACCTGGCCGTGACCGGCGACCTGGTCCTGCATCCCGCGCAGCTCGCCGACCCGGCCGTGCGCTACGTCTACGACGACGACCAGGAGCGGGCCGCCGCCACCCGCGCCGCCGTGCTCGCCGAGCTGCGCGCCGCCCGCGCGCTGCTCGCCACGGCGCACTTCGCCGACCCGTTCGTGCGGCTTTGACCGGCTCTGGCCAGGCTCTGACCGGCTAGGCGCCCGTGAGCGCGGGCTGGTCGGCCAGCAGCGACGCCGGCAGCGACACCCTGGCCGTCAGGCCGCCGTACGGCGACGCCGTCAGGGCGACCTTGATGCCGTGCCTGGCCGCCAGCCGGCCGACCACGAACAGCCCGAGCCGGTCGCTCTGCGCCAGGTCGAACTCGGGCTTCTCGGCCAGGCGGGTGTTGAGCTCGTCGAGCTCGGCCCGCGACAGACCCAGCCCGCGGTCCTCCACCTCCACGATCAGCCCGTACGGGGTCGCCGTGGTGCGCAGGTCGACCCGGGTGCGCGGCGGCGAGAACAGCGTGGCGTTCTCGATCAGCTCGGCCATCAGGTGGGCCACGTCGGTGACCGCCGAGCCGGTCAGCGCGACGGGCGGCGCCTGCAGCACCTCGACCCGCTGATACTCCTCCACCTCGGCCACGGCGGCGCGCAGCACGTCCAGGATTGGCACCGGGTTGCGCCAGCCGCGGCCCGGCGTCTGGTCGGACAGGATGATCAGGCTCTCCGCGTGGCGGCGCATGCGCGTCGTCAGGTGGTCGAGCTTGAACAGGTCCTCCAGCTCCTCGGGGTCCTCGGTGCCGCGTTCCATGCCGTCGAGCTGCAGGAGCTGGCGGTGCAGCAGCGACTGGTTGCGCCTGGCCAGGTTGACGAACACCTGGTTGACGCCGTGCCGGAGGCGGGCCTGGGTGACCGCGGCCTCGACGGCCGTGGACTGCACGCGGTTGAACGCCTGCACGATGTCGCGCACCTCGGACGTCTCCGCCTTGATCTCCAGCGGGGGGAGTTCGGCCGCGGACGGCGGCTGGGTGCTCGTGCGCAGCCGCTTGACCAGGTCGCGCAGGTGCACGTCGGCCAGTTCGGTGGCGGCGTCGCGGAGCCCGGCGAGCTCGCGTACCAACCGCTTGCGGAAGCGCAGCGACAGCAGGATGGAGGCGATCACGGCGAGCAGCCCGATGCCGCCCGCGACGCCGATCTTGGTGAGGATGCCGGTGGCCGCGGGCGTGACCCGCTCGGTGATGGCCTTGGCGGTGACGCGCTGGGCGCGCTCGGCGGCCTTCCACAGGTTGGTGGCGTCCACCGGCCAGGTGGCGGCGTCGGCGGGCAGGCCGTTGATGATGGCCTGCCCCCTGATGGCGTCCTCGGCCTCGGTGAACTCCGTGTACATCGGGGAGGCCATGAGCTGCTGGTACGGCTTGCGCAGCCCGTCGTCGAGGTGGGACATGGCCTGGGCGTGGAGCAGCCGCCGGGTGGCCGTCCAGTCGGCGAACGCCTCGCGCTCGGCGGGCGTCACCCGGCCCCGGCTCAGCACCACGGCGATCATCGCGCGCTCGCGTGACAGCAGCTCCTTGGCCTCGCCCAGCATGGTCAGCGCGCGGGCGTTGCGGTAGAGCGTCATGTCGGGGACCAGCACCATCGCGTCGTACATGCGGAAGGAGGCGTCCACGATCTGGCTGTAGCCGTTGATCAGGTCGAGGGGGGCCGCGCCGGTGGCGTCGACATCGCGCCGGACCTGCGCGAGCTGGTCGAGCCGCCGGTTCAGAGTGGTGAGCTGGGCGGTCATCTCCGGGCTGAGGCCGCGCCGGCTCGCCGCCAGCGCACGGAACCGCTTGGCCGCCGCGTCGGTCTGCGAGCGCTGGATCTTCAGGGTCTCGGCATTGCGCCTGGCGGCCACGTACTGGATCGAGGACAGCCGCTCGTTCTGCAGGTGGGTGGTGAGTTCCTCGGAGGGTTCGGCCAGGTTCGTCGCCAGCTCGTCGATCTCCAGCATGCGCAGCCCGTCGCCTGCCGTCAGAGCGGCGGCGAACGCCCACAGGCCGACCAGGGAGGTCAGCGGGACGAGCAGGAGGATGAGGAGTTTGATCGCGATGGGACGGCCACGTGTGGGGGGCATGCGACCTCCGGGTGCATGATGAGCGCGCAACGCAGATTACACCCGTCATGCGAAGTATCGCCGCGAATCACCGGTGCGGGGCCACCCCGCCACCCCGCACCGGTGAGGTCACCGCGCGCGCTCCTCACGGCCGGCGACCAGCCGGTCATCGGCGTGCCCGTCAGCGTGCCCGTCGGTGCGGCCGTCAGCGCGGCCCGCGATCGGCTTGCTTGCGGCGGCGTGCTCGCGTTCGAGCTTCCGCTCCAGCTCGCGCTTCTCGTCCTCCAGCCGCGCCACCTTGTCGGAGGCGTCGGCGCGTACGTGAGCCAGCCGGCGGCGACGGCGGGCGGACCGGCGCGAACCGGCGGCGATCAGCCAGAAGCCGAGCACCATCACCGCGGCCGCCGCCGCGCCCGCGAGGAACATCTCCACGTGGTCGGGCTGGAACGTGTAACCGAACAGGATGTACCGGGCGCTCTCCTCCGTGATGGCCACGACGGCCGCCGCGCCGGCGAGCAGGACCAGTAACAGACCCAGAAAGATCATTTCGTCTCACTCCTCGTCGTCAGAGCGAGATCCCCCTGCCCATCATCCGGCGCGGTATGCCCTGCCCACACGGGCTCGCAGGTCATGATGGCGGTCATGAGACCCGAACCAGGACAGGTGCTGCACTTCTCCGAGGACCCCACCATCGAGCGGTTCGTCCCGCACGTCGCACCCACCTCACGGCAGAGCGAGCCGTACGTCTGGGCGGTCGACGGCGAACGCTGTCCCTCCTACTGGTTCCCCCGCGCCTGCCCCCGCGCGATGGCGTGGCCCGGATCGCGCACCACGCGGGAGGACGCCGACCGGATCATCGGCGCGGGCTGCGGCGAGCGGGTGCACGCGATCGAGTACGGGTGGCTGAAGGCGATGATGGACGTGCGCCTGTTCGCCTACAGGCTGCCCGCCGACGTCTTCACGCCGCTCGGCGACCCGCCCGCCGCGGTCGTGGCGACCGTGCCGGTGCTGCCGCTGGGCCCGCCCGAGCCGGTCCGCGACCTGTTCGAGCTGCACGAGGAGGCCGGGATCCAGCTCCGCGTGCTGGACAACCTGTGGCGGTTCTGGAACGAGGTGACGGCCAGCACGCTGGAGTTCAGCGGGATCCGGCTCCGGAACGCTCGGCGATGAGCGCCATCAGCGTCTCCAGCGGCATCGAGCCAGGCTCGCGGCGCTCCCTGGCGAACCGGTTGGCCTCCCGCTGGAGCACCTCGTTGGCCGGGGTGGCGATCCCGAGCTCGCGGGCCAGCAGCACGATCTCGCCGTTGAGGTAGTCGGCCTCGATCGACCCGGTCGCCCTGGTCAGGCTCTGCCACGACGAGCCGCCGCCGCGCATGCTGCCGCCGATCGGCAGCAGGTCCACCTGGTCGCGGCGCAGCTCGCGCTCCTCGCGCGGCGTGGAGTAGCAGATGCCGGCCTCCTCCAGCACGTGGGTGCCCTCGCACCTGGCCAGCTCCAGCACCTCCTCCACGCCCGGTTCGTGGCCGACGAGCGCCTCGACGGCGTTGGCCAGGTTGGCGAGCAGCTTGCCGTACTTCCAGCGCATCACCTCGGCCGACGGCAGCGCGACGAACCTGCTGCGGTCGAGGTCGATGGCGATCTGCTTGGCCAGCTCGTCGGAGCCGTGCGGGTAGCAGCCGACGTGCAGCAGCCCCGAGCGCGGCGAGCCGTAGGCGGCCACGGTGCCGGGCTCGGTGTGCAGCGCGGGCAGCCACACGCACATCCCGTAGACCCGCTCGAACCTGCGCAGCGCGGTGCGCTCGTTCTCGACGCCGTTCTGCGCGCACACCACCGGCAGGTGGGTCGGCCACGGGGCGAGCGCGGTCACGGTGTCCTGCGACTTGGTGGCGACGATCAGCACGTCGTCGTCGCGGCACGCCACCGGGCCGTCGGCCGCCGGGATGTCGAGGAGGTCGTCGGAGTAGGGCGTGAGGAGGCGCAGGCCGCGGTTCTTCAGCGTCTCGTAGTGGGCGCCCCGGGCGACCAGGAGCACGTCGTGCCCGCCCTGGAACAGCCGGGCGCCGATCGTGCCGCCCACGGCCCCCGCTCCGATCACGATGTAACGCATGCTTCCGAGCATGTCATCCGCTCGCTCACGAGCGCCACCGAGGTGCCCGAGTCGGCTCGCTAGACGCGCGCCTCTGCGGCCCTGGCCAGGATCTCGTCCACCGTCTGCGCCGGCGTCTGCGCGGAGGTGTCGAGCCACAGCCCCAGGCGGGGCGTGTCGCGGCGCAGCGCCGCGTCGAGCTCGGCGACCGTCCACGCCCCGTAGCCGGTCTTGGCCCGCTCGCGCTCGCGCCGCTCGACGACGGCCGCGCTCGGGGCCAGCACCACCACGTGCAGCGGGCGGGTGCGGATCAGCCCGGCGAACAGCTTCAGGTCCGCGCCGAGCACCACGTCCTGGACGACCGCGGTGAACCCCTCGCCGGCATACAGGTCGGCCGCCGCCGCCGCGATCCGGTAGCGCAGGCGGAGCTGGCGTACGGCCTCCTCCGGCTGGTCGGGCGTCATGCCGACGCCGCCGCTGACCACCATCCGCCGGAAGGCGTCGCCGCGTACGTGCGCCGCCTTCGGCAGCCGCTCGGCCAGCGCCTGCGCCACCGTGGACTTGCCCGACGCGGAGATCCCGGTGATCAGGAACGCGGTCACGCCCCGACCAGCTTCCGCACCCGGTCGGCCCCCACCGCCATCAGCAGCGTGGGCAGCCTGGGCCCGGTGTCGCGGCCCACCAGCAGCCGGTAGAGCAGCGCGAAGAAGGCCCGCTGGGCCGCCTTCACCTCGGGCGTCGGCTTTGCGTCGGGGTCCAGGCCCGCCTGGCGCTTCGGCACCCCGTACACCAGCGTGGTCAGCCCGTCGAGCGACCAGTGCGCGTCGAGGCCGTCGACCAGCATGGCCAGGGCCTCGCGTTCGGCCTCGCCGAGCGAGTCCAGCAGCTCGGCGTCGGGGGCCTCGCGCACGCGGGTGCGCTGCTCGGCAGGCACCTGCGTGTCGATCCACCGCTGCGCCCGGTCGAGCCGGGGCCGCGCCTCCTCCAGCGAGCCGATCGCGTCGACGTCGCCGAGGATGCGCAGGATCTGCGCGGAGTCGCCGGTCGTGACGTCGGCGATGGAGGCCAGCGTGCGGTAGGCGACCGGTCGCGGCGTCACCGGCAGCGGCCCGGCCGCCGTGCGCACCGCCCGGCCGTGCGCCGCCAGCTCGGCGGGCTGCGCCTCGCCGCCGGCGACCTTGCGGCCGAGCGCGTCCCACTCGTCGTAGAGCCGCTGGATCTCCTGGTCGAAGGCGATCTTGAAGGACTGCGAGGGCTTGCGGCGCGCGTACAGCCAGCGCAGCACCGGCGCCTCCATGATCTCCAGCGCGTCGGCCGGAGTCGGCACGTCACCCTTGGAGCTGCTCATCTTCGCCATGCCGGTGATGCCGACGAACGCGTACATCGGCCCGATCGGCTGCTCGCCGCCGAACACCTCGCCGACGATCTGCCCGCCGACGATCCACGCCGACCCGGGCGAGTGGTGGTCGACGCCGGACGGCTCGAACACCACCCCCTCGTACGCCCACCGCATCGGCCAGTCGACCTTCCACACCAGCTTGCCCCGGTCGTGCTCGGCCAGCCGCACCGTCTCGCCGAACCCGCACTCGCACGTGTAGGCCAGCTCCGTGCTGTCGTCGTCGTAGGCGGTCACCGTGGTCAGGTCGCGCTCGCACAGCTCGCAGTAGGGCTTGTACGGGAAATAGCCCTCGCGCTGCTGCGACCGGTAGCGGGCCAGGACGGCGTCGATCCGCTCCCGCTCGCGCATCGCCAGCAGGATCTGCTCCCGGTAGGCGCCCGAGGTGTACTGCTCGGTCTGGCTGATGCCCCGGTATTCGACGCCCAGCTCGGCCAGCGCGGCCTCCATCGGCGCCTTGAAGTGCTCGGCCCAGGACCCGTACGGGCTGCCGGGAGGCGCGGGCACCGAGCTCAGCGGCTTGCCGATGTGCTCGGCCCACGACGGGTCGACCCCCGCGGGGACGCGGCGGAAGCGGTCGTAGTCGTCCCACGACAGCAGGTGGACGCACGCGTGGCCGCGCCGCCTGATCTCGTCGGCCACCAGGTGCGGGGTCATCACCTCGCGCAGGTTGCCCAGGTGGATGGGCCCCGACGGGCTCAGCCCCGAGGCGCACACGATCGGTTTGCCCGGCGCGCGACGCTCCGCCTCGGAGATGACCTCGTCCGCGAATCGGGAGACCCAGTCGGCCTCCGTGCTGTCAGCAGCGCTCATCGCGCCATTCTTGCGGCTCGGCGGCCCGGCCGCCAACGCGTTCGCCCCCGTCAGGTCAGTTCCACGCGCCCGAGCGGGCTCTCCAGGACCGCGTGGAGCGCCACCGGCGCCCCCGCCTCGACGTCCAGCTCCACGTCCAGGGCGCGCAGCCGGGCCAGCAGCAGCGGCGGCTCCGGCACGGTCGCCCTGAAGGCCGTCAGCTTCACCTGCGGAAGCCCCGACGCGGCCGGATGCGGCGTGGCGCCCCAGTCGATGAGGAACGGCACCGGATCCACCCGCCCCGGCTCGTCCCAGCGGGTCAGCCGCCACTCCAGCAGCCGCCCGTCGGGGGTCCGGCGCGACATCGGCTCCACGTCGCCCGGGTCGTACCCCCGCGCCCGCGCCTGCCGTACGGCCGCCCCGATGTCGTCGGGGTGCACCGCCCACCCCGCCAGCCGGGGCACGTCGAGCAGCTCCAGCTCGGCCGCCCGCCGCCGCGTCGCCGGGTCGGCCGCCGGGTCCGGCCCGATGATCTCCAGGTACGCGGACGGTCCCAGTCCGACCAGGTAGTTCGCGGTGCCGCCCGGATGGCTGCCGCCCGCCACCGGGGTCACGCCGGTCCTGTCACCGAACTCGGCCACGGCCGCGGTCAGATCGGGCACCGCGTACAGCAGATGGTCCAGTCGACGATCGATCAAGGTCGGCCCCTCCCATGTCGGCGTAGAGCCATCCAAGTCCGGCATGGGCGGCGCGGCAATCACCGCCGCGCTACTCGCCGGTCACGCCGTCGATGCGCTCACGCAGCAGGTCGGCATGGCCGTTGTGGCGCGCGTACTCCTGGATCAGGTGAACCAGGATGCGCCGGTGGGACACCTCGTTGCCGTCGCGCCGCCGCTTGGCGATCGCGTCCAGCGGCAGCGCCGCCGACACCTGCCGGGCCCGCTCGATCTCCGCCCGCCAGGTGGCGAACGCCTCCTCGGCCGAGGCGTCGTCCACGTCCTCGAAGTCGGCGTCCTGGCGCTCCTGCTTGCCGTAGAGCAGCGGCACGTCCTCGTCGTCGATCATCCGCCGGAACCAGGCCCGCTCCACGTGCGCCATGTGCCGCACCAGCCCCAGCAGCGACATCCCCGACGGCGGCACCGCGCGCCGCCTGAGCTGCTCCTCCGACAGGCCCGCGCACTTGGCGGCCAGCGTCTCACGATGCCAGTCGAGCCAGCTGTAGAGGATCGCGCGCTCGTCACCGTCGAAGATCGGAGGAGTCCTGGTCTCTGCCATGGACGCCCACCCTACCGAGTGGTGATCACCAGGTACGGGACGGTCCCCGAGCCCAGGCCGCCGATCGCCGTGCCCACCCCGCCCGACTCCGCCAGCCCCACGCTCGCCGGGCCGCCGACCTTCGGCCGGAAGTAGCCGGTGAGGTTCAGCTTCACCCAGGCGCCGTTCACGCCCACTGCCGGGAACTCGCCGAGCTGCGCCCCGAGCTGCGGGCGCGTGTCGAAGGTGACCCCGGCGTTCCAGCCGTTGCCCATCGCGTACGCCATCGCCGCGCCCTGGGTGTCGACCGAGTCGTCGACCCGCATGTGCGCGTGCAGCACGACGGAGGCGATCCGGTCCGGCTTGACCTTGACCCGGCTGAGGTCGAAGCGGAAGTACGTCTCGCGGTAGAAGCCCGGGTTGCCGTTCTTGACCTTGCAGACCTGGCAGGCGGGGAACGACTTGGCGGAGTAGCCGCCGCCCCGGACCATGTTCGTCAGCGTGGCGGGCACCCGCAGCGTCCGGGGGCCGCTCTCCGGCTCGGCCTCCGGCTCCGGGGTCGCCTTGGACCCGACCGTCAGGGGGAGCGCGGCCACCTTGGCCGAGCCGTTCATCGTCACCTTGACCGTGATGCGGACCCGGCCCTCCTTCAGCACCGTCACCTGGCCGTCAGGGCTGACGGTGGCCACGCGCGGGTCGGCGCTGTGGAAGTCCAGGTCCGCGCGGGCCAGGCGGGCCGGGCGGCCGTTCGACAGGCGGCCGGTCACCTTGAGGCGGAACGTCTGGCCCGGCGCGTGGACCTTCGCGTCCGTCGAGAGGGAGACCTTGGCGAGGGTGGGCTTGCCGGCCTTCGCCGACGGCTCGGGCGAGGCCGAGCTCGACGCGGGCACGACGGGCTCGGTCGCGGTGGCGACGGCGAGGGCGCCGGGCGTGACGGTGGCGGTGGGCACCGCCGTCGCGGGGGCGAACCCGCCGGTCAGGTGGACGGCGGCCACGGCGGCGGCCGACGCGGTGACCACGGCGACCCCCGCGACCACCCAGCGCCGCGACGACCTGCGGCTCGGCCTGGTGTGGAGCGGTTGGTCTTGATAGGCGTACGACGGCGGGCCGGGCATCCCGGGCACCGGCCCGCTGCCGGGGGCCTGCGGTGCGCTGCCGGGAACGTGTGGCGCGCTGACCGGTGTCTGCGGGCCGGGTGGGGGCGGGCCGTGCGGCGTGGGGCCGAGGGTCTGCGGGGTGGGGCCGACGGGGTGTGGTGGTGCGGGGGCCGGCGGCGGGACGGCGGTCGCCGGCTCGGTCACCGGGAGCGCGAGCGCCCGCTGCACCTGCTGCAACTCCCGGACGAAGGCCCAGGCGTCCTGCGGCCGGCCGCCCGGGTCCTTGGACATCGCCCGCTCGACCAGGGCGCGCAGCGGCGCGGGAACGGCGTGCTCCGGCAGCGGCGGCAACGGCTGCCTGAGCACCCTGAGCAGCAACGGCGCCACCCCGGCATCGGCCGGATCATGGTAGGCGGGCCGCCCGGCCAGCAACTGGTAGAGCGTCGACCCGAGCGCGTACACGTCCGAGCGCACGTTCTGCGGCGAGCCGTTGAGCACCTCCGGCGCCGCGTGGTGCGGGGTGAACGTGAGCGTGTTGGACGAGAGCTGCCCCACGTCCAGCATGCGGGCCACGCCGAAGTCGGCCAGCGCGGGCTCGCCGTACTTGGAGACGAGGATGTTCTGCGGCTTGATGTCGCCGTGGAAGACCCCGGCGTCGTGCACGGCCGCGAGCGCGCCCGCCACCTTGACGCCGATCCGCAGCACCTCGTGCGGCGGGAGCGCTCCCGCCCGGCTGTGGAGGCTGCCGCCTTCGTGGAAGTCCATGACGATGTACGGCCGGCCGGCGGCGGTCGTGCCGGTGTCGAGCGCGGCCACGATGTTCGGATGGTCGCTCAGCCGCCCCATGACCTCCAGCTCCCGCCGGAAGTTGCGCAGCGCCCGCTCGTCCACGTCGGCCACCGACAGGATCTTCACGGCGACCACCCGGCCGACCCGCTCGTGCAGGGCGCGGTAGACCACGGCGAAACCGCCCTGGCCCACGGGCTCGATGAGCTGGTAGCCGGGAATCTGCTCCCGAGGATCCCCCATTGTCACCCGACAGATAGTGGCATATCGGAAAATCTTTGTCAGGGATCCCGCGCCCTCAGGCGCGTCATTGAATTCCGTCGGCAGCCCGGCAAGGGCGGAATAAGGAAAAAGCAAGCTTGCGTTTTACGGGTGGTCAGTCCTCGGCCACTGCCTGCTTGACGATCCGGGCGATGCGGGCCTCGTCGTCCGGGGTCAGGTCGGTCAGGGCGAAGGCGGTGGCCCACATGTTGCCGTCGTCCAGCCGCGCGTCGTCGTTGAAGCCGAGCGTCGCGTACCTCGACTTGAACTTCTGCGCGCTCTGGAAGAAGCATACGATCTTGCCGTTCCTGGCGTACGCCGGCATCCCGTACCAGAGCTTGGGGGTGAGGGCGGGGGCGTTGGTCTTGACGAGGTCGTGGATGCGCTCGGCCAGGAAGCGGTCGGAGTCCTGCATTTCGGCGATCTTGGCGAGGACGTCGCTCTCGCCGTCGGCCTTGGTGGCGCGCGAGCCGCGGCGGGCGGCCTTCTTGAGCTCCTGGGCGTGCTCCTTCATCGCGGCCCGCTCCTCGTCCGAGAAGCCCTCGAACCCGGTGCCGCCGGTCTTGTCCTTGGTGTCGTTGGTGTTCGCCATTGCGAGGTTCCTCCCGTACATGTCCTTCTGGGTGACTCTCATGTTAGGGAGGCAGGGAGACGGGCCGCTTCTCGAAAACTGATCGATGACCGCCTCGCCTCGGACCGCCTGCGTCAGCGCCGGCGCCCGCCCCTGCGGCTCATCAGCGCGCCGATCAGCATCCCGATGCCCACGCACACCACCAGCGTGATCCACAACGGCGCGGTCACCACGATCATGAACAACTGGATCGCCGCATCCTGCCGGTTCTGCAGGATGAACACGATCGCCAGCACCAGGAGCGCCAACGCCACCCACACCCGCGGCGGCACCGACCCCAACGGGCTCGACGGCCTCTGCTCTGTCACCATGTCCCCCGAACTGTGAAGCCCCTCCTGGCAGGCCATACCCGCATTCCCCCGGCCTGACCACGAGCTTCGTGGGTCAGGGGCGTTCGCGTTCCCACTGGTCGAGGAGCTTGGGGAACTCGCGGCCCATGAAGCCGTACAGGTCGCGCATCCGCTCCAGCCTGGCCCGGCTCGCGGGGTTGTCCCCGGCCACGGCCAGGCCCTGCTCGGCGAGTTGGGCGAACGCGGAGAACTCCGCCATCTTCGCCCGGAACGCGCGCCCGAACACGTCCTCCGTCAGCCGGTAGTGGTCGCGGCGGCCCCGGGGCGGCCGGAAGCGTTCGACGAGCCCGCCGCGTTCGAGCTGGCCGAGGGCCACGCTCATGCTGCTCTTGGCCACGCCGAGCCGGTCGCACAGCCCTGGGGCGTCGGCGGAGTCGTCCGGATCGACCAGCAGCACGCCGATGACCCGCCCCGCCGTGCGGCTGAGCCCCAGCCGCTCGAAGTAAAGCCCCGCACTCTCCACGAACTCCTCAGCACCGGCCACCCCTCGATTCTATTCTGTTCGGATCGTTCCGAACAGAATAGAATCCCCGGCATGCTGTCCATCGCCATCACCGGCGCCAACTCCGGGATCGGCCTGCGCGCCGCCCGCACCCTCGCCGCCGCCGGCCACCACGTGCTGGCGCTCTGTCGGGACCTCGACCGAGGCCGCGCCGCGCTGGCCGAGATCAACG
This sequence comes from Nonomuraea sp. NPDC023979, assembly GCF_040639085.1. Classification (NCBI taxonomy): domain Bacteria; kingdom Bacillati; phylum Actinomycetota; class Actinomycetes; order Streptosporangiales; family Streptosporangiaceae; genus Nonomuraea; species Nonomuraea sp. NPDC023979. Next base: position 554,006 of record NZ_JBEZZG010000003.1, on the reverse strand, counting down.
CCCACGCCGCGCACCCGGCCACCCTCGTCCAGGCGGACCTGTCGTCCCCGGACTCCATCGAGGCCGCCGCCGACCAGCTCACCCGGACCGCCGGCCACCTCGACGTGCTCGTCAACAACGCCGCCGTCTTCGACCAGACGCTGCGCGAGCCCCGCTTCACCGCCGACGGCCACGAGCTGTTCTGGGCCACCAACCACCTGGGCCCCTTCCTGCTCACCGCCCGCCTCAGCCCGCTGCTCGCCGCCGCCGCCCGCCCGCGGGTGATCAACGTGGCCAGCAAGGGGCTGCTCTCGATGCCGCGCATCCGCATCCGGTTCGACCAGCTCGACGATCCGAGCTGGTTCACCCCGACCCGCGCGTACTACCACGCCAAACTCGCCCAGATCATGACAACCATGACCCTGGCCGAGAGGGCGCAAAAGGCCGAGAAGGAGGAGAAGGCCGAGAGGGCACAAAAGGGCGCGGGGCGCCTGGAGGTCGCCTGCGTGCGCGTTCCCGCCGTCCGGCTCGACGCCGGCCGGGTGGCCGCCATGCCGTGGCTGCTGCGCATCCTGTACGCGCCGAAGAACCGCATGGCCGTCCCCGCCGAGCGCCTCGGCGACACCTACGCCCGCCTGGCCACCGGCGACGGACCCCTGCCCGGCCCGTACGTGGACGAGGACCTGCGCCCGGTCCGCGCGCCGGCCTTCGCCTACGACGAGCCGGCCCGCGAGCGGCTGTGGGCGGCCTCCCAGGCCGCCACCGGCAACCCCGCCTGGGCCTGGTGACCCCGCCTGGGCCTGGTGACCCCCGGCTACCAGTGGGCGGGCCGGTACGCCGCGCCCCAGCCGGTCGCCTGCCAGGTGCCGGCGTGCGGTCGCAGGCGTGAGCTGTGGTCCTCCCAGGTCGTCGGCTCGCGCGTCCAGGCCCGTTCCGCCGCGGCCGGGAGGCGGGGGAGCAGCAGGAACGCCAGGTCGTCGAAGCCGTCGACGGTCTCCGACCAGATCGCCGCCTCCACGCCGGCGATGCGCACGTCCAGCCCCGCCACCAGCGATTCGGGGGTCCAGTCGAACATCTGCCGGAGGGTCTTGGCCGGGTAGTCGCGGAAGCCGAGCCGGGCCCGGCGCGCCTCCCCGTCGGCGTCGGCGGCGGGTTCCGCGTAGGGGCGGTCGAGGTAGAGCACGTCGCTGGACGAGAGGAGCACCGGCAGCCCGGCGGCCGCGGCGGCGGGGCCGTCGCCGGGCGCGAGCGCGAACAGCTCCACCAGCTGGTCGACGAACCGGTGCGCGGACTCCGGCAGCTCGGCCTTCTTCGCGTCGGCGTCGATGCTCGTCTCCGCGCCGATCCACAGCTGCACGAGGTCGCCGGGGCCGAGCGCGCCGGCGCGTACCGCCTCCTGCCAGGCGACCACCCGGCTGCCGGCCGCGTGCGCCGCCCGCACGGCGAGGCCGACCGCCCGCGTGTACGCCTCGAACGGCATGCCGAACGGCTCGTCGCCGCCGATGTGGACGAACCGGGCGCGGGACGCCTGGGCGAACTCGGTGACGGTGTCGGCGATGAACGACTCGGCCCCCGGCGCCGCGGGGTCCACGTAGCCGAGCCGGGCGGCCATCCCGCCGTCGGTGAGCTCCGGATAGGCGCGGGTGGCGGCGAGCGAGTGGCCGGGCAGGTCGACCTCGGGCAGGATCGTCACCCCGCGCGTCTCGGCGAACGCCGTCAGCTCGTCCAGGTCGCGCCGGGTGATCAGCTCGCCGGGCGAGGTCGCGTCCAGCCCCGGGCGGGCCGCGGACTGCAGCCGCCAGCCGTCGGAGTCGGTGAGGTGCAGGTGCAGCACGTTCAGCTTGTAGCGGGTCAGCAGGTCGACGACGCGGCGGATCTCGTCCACGCCGAACGGGTGCCGTACGACGTCGACCATCAGCCCGCGCCACGCCAGGCGGGGCCCGTCGGCGATCCGGCCCACGGGCAGCCGGCCGGCCGAGCCCTCCGCGAGCTGGACGAGCGTCGCGGCGCCGCGCAGGACCGCCTGGGGGGTCGGCCCGGTCACCGTGACCTCGCCGGGGGCGATCGTGATCGTGTGCCGCTCGTCGGGCGCGGCCTCGTCCGGGGCGATGCCGTCGGCGGGCGGCACGTCGGCGGGGGCCGCCCCGAGCCGGAGCGTGATGCGCAGCGGCGGCGCGTCGCCGGTCCCGGCGGTGCGGGCGAGCTCGGCCCGGAGCCAGTCGCGGGCCGCCTCCAGCGGGGCCTCCGCCTCGATGACGACACGGGCGGGGTCGAGGACCGTCGTCGTGGTGTCGTCGAGCGTGACCGCGTGCGGCCACGGCACCAGCGCAGGCGGGGTCATCGGCGGCCCCCCAGCAGCCCGGCCAGCGCCGGAATGCCGGCCACGGTGTCCTGGAAGCGCCGGGCGATGAGGCCCAGCCCCTCCTCGGTCGGGTGCAGGCCGTCGCCCAGCAGCCCGGCGTCGTCCTCGCCCAGCAGCGTACGGCCGTCCACCAGGTGCAGGTGGGAGTCGTCGCGGTCGGCGTGCGCCCGTTCGAGGATGCGCCGGGTCCCGGCCAGCGTGAGGGCGCCGTCGTCGCTCTCCAGGGCCCGGACCGCGCCCGCGGCCCGGCCGTCGCGGTCGACCGTCGGCCCCGGCGTGTGCTCGTGCGCCGGGCAGGCGATCGCGGTGACGAGGACGATCGGCGTGTCCGGATGGCCGTCACGGATCAGGTCGAGGAAGCCGTGCACGGCGGGCAGCATCGCCCGGGCGCGCATCGAGTCGACGTTCACGAGGTTGATCCCCACTTTCAGGGTGATCAGGTCGGCGGGGGCGTCCCTGATCATGCGGGCGACGAACGGGTCCAGTTGCGCGTTGCCGCCGAAGGACAGGTTGCGCAGCCGCCAGCCGGTGGCGAGGGCGACCCGCGCCGGCCAGGTGCGGTCGGGGGCGGACGCCTCCAGCCCGTGGCTGATGGAGCTGCCGTAGTGGATCCAGCGCGGCGCGCCGTCGGGCGGCGCGGGCGTGACCGGCGCGTCGGCGTCCAGGCTGACGACTTCGACCGCGCAGTCGTGCGGCAGCAGGATCTCGACGTGCTTCTCCCGGCCGTCGGGGACCAGAGCCATCGACACGTCGGACGGGCCCCGGCGCTCGGCTCCGGCGATCCGGTGGCCGGCGTCCATGATGACGACGTCGCCTTCGGGGATCGCCACGTGCTCGGCCACCACGCCGTCGACGACCAGCGCGAGCAGGTGCGGCCGAGCGGGCTCGACCCCGGCCGGCCGGACCGACCGGGTGTGCAGGCGCAGGGTCAGCAGGGTCGCGCTGGTCGTGAACCGGAGCGAGACGCCGGTGGGCGCCTGCTCCATGAGCTCGAACCAGGTGTCGTCGTGCTGGGCGCGCGCCCACGGCGGCAGCCGGCGCGGACGCAGCCCGCCGTGGTGCCCCGGGTCGAGCGCCGCCGCGCCCTCGATGAGCCGGGCCAGCTCGGTCACGACGCGGCCCCCTGGCGGAGGGTCGCCTCCGGGTCGCGGACGAGCCGCGCGTACCAGCGGGCGCTGGGCTTGACCGTACGCCGGAACGTGGTCCGGTCGACCGAGACGAGGCCGAAGGTCGGCTCCCACGAGCCCCACTCGTAGTTGTCCAGGAGCGACCAGTGCAGGTAGCCGCGCACGTCGATGCCGTCGGCCAGCGCGTGGGCCAGGCCCAGCACGGCCTCGCCCGTGTACGCGATCCGCTCGTCGTCGTCGCCGGTCGCGATGCCGTTCTCGGTGACGAGCAGCGGCGTCGAGCCGCCGAGCCGGGCGGCGGTGTGGCGGACGGTGTCCTCCAGGGCGCGGGGGTAGTACTCCCAGCCCATCATCGTGCGCCGGTCGTCCGGGCCGGGGACGATCAGGCCCTGCTCGCCCGCGCGCATGCGGCTGTAGGCCTGCACGCCGAGGAAGTCGTCGCCCTTGGCCACGTCGATGTACTGGTCGTCGATCAGGTAGGACATCTCGGCGGTGCGGTCGGGGCCGGCGCCGTGGTCCTGGACGTTCTGGTTCGCCACCGTCCATCCGGATCTGAGCCCGGGGACGGACGCGAGCAGTTCGCGGGCCGCCTCGTGCGCGCGGGTCAGCGCGGCGGTCACGCCGGGGTCGGGCACGACGAACGCGGGCACCTCCCCGTCGGCGGCGTGCCTGCGGCGGGCGACCATCATGGCGACCATGTTGGGCTCGTTGATCGTGCAGACCCAGCGGACGCCGTCGAGGATCGGCAGCACGGCCCGGACGTACTCGGTGAAGTGCGTGAGCGCCTCGCCGGAGGTCCAGCCGCCCTCGGCGCGCAGCCACGCGGGGTTGGTGAAGTGGTGGAGCGTCACGACGGGAGTCAGGCCGCGCTCGGCGCATCCTTCGATGACGCGGCGGTAGTGGTCCAGCATCGCCGCCGAGGGGTGGCCGGGCGCGGGGACCACGCGGGCCCACTCGACGCTGAACCGGTAGGCGTTGAGGCCGAGGTCGCGGGCGATGTCGAGGTCTTCCGGCCAGCGGTGGAAGCTGTCGCAGGCGTCTCCGGACCGGTCGCGCAGGGTTCCCGATCCGTCGTTCTCCGCGTGCCAGAGGTCGCTGCCGACGTTGTTGCCCTCCACCTGGTGCGCAGCCGTCGAGGCCCCCCAGAGGAAGCCGTCCGGGAAGGCCACCGGGTGCGGGGTCGCCATGTTCACTCCTGTCGGGGATGTCGTCATTTGAGGCCCATGGTGGCGATGCCCTGCACGAAGTAGCGCTGCAGGGACACGAACAGGGCCAGGATGGGGGTGATGATCAGTACGGCGCCGGCGAGCAGCGTGCCGTAGTCGGTCGCGTACTGACCGGTCGAATAGAGCGAGAGCGCGACCGGCAGCGTGTACATCTCCTCGGTCTGGCTGGCCACGAGCGGCCAGAGGAAGTTGTTCCACGAGCCGAGGAAGGTGAGGATGCCGAGCGTCGCCAGCGCGGGCCCGCACAGCGGGAGCACGATGCGGGTGAAGATCCGCAGCTCGGACGCGCCGTCGATGCGTGCCGCCTCCAGCAGCGAGTCCGGGATGTCCAGCATGAACTGGCGCATCAGGAAGACGCCCACCGGCTGGGTGAGGAACGGCAGGACCAGGGCCGCGTACGAGTCGAGGATGCCCATCTTGGCGACGATCACGAACAGCGGGACGAAGGTCACCACGCCCGGCACCATGATCGTCACCAGGACGACGCCGAGCAGGATCCGCTTGCCGGCGAAGTCCATCTTGGCCAGCGCGTAGCCGACCATCGAGCAGAACAGCAGGTTGCCGAGCACGGTGATCACCGCGACGACCAGGCTGTTGGTGAAGAACGTGCCGAAGTTCAGCTCGGTCAGCCAGCGGGTGAAGTTGCCTCCGGTGGGGGACTGCGGCCACCACGTCGGCGGGTCGGCGAAGATCTCGTCCTGCGTCTTGAACGAGCCCAGCACCATCCAGGCGAACGGCGCGAGCCACGCCACCAGGCCGGCGGTCAGCACGACGTACGTGAGGGCCCGGGCTGACAGGAGTTTGGTCATGTCGATCTCCTGAGCAGGCGGAACTGCAGGATGCTGACCGCCGCGATGACGACGAACATGATGTAGCTCGCCGCGGACGCCTTGGCGAAGTCGCCGAAGCCGAAGGTGTTGAACGTGTAGTACGTCATGGAGAGCGTGGAGCTGAGCGGGCCGCCCTGCGTCATCACGAAGGCTTCCTCGAAGAACTGCAGGTAGCCGACCGAGATGAGCACGCTGCCCAGCAGCATCGTGGGCCGCAGCAGCGGCAGCGTGACGCTGCGCAGGCGGCGCCAGCGCCCGGCGCCGTCCATCTCCGCGGCCTCCCTGACGTCGGTGGGGATGGCCTGCAGCCCCGCCAGGAAGATGATCATCAGGGTGCCGGTGTTGCGCCAGACGGCCATCAGGATCAGCGACGGCAGCGCCCAGGTGGTGCTGTTCAGCCAGTCGGGACCCTCGATGCCGACCAGGGCGAGGACCATGTTCAGCAGGCCGTCGCGGGCCAGGATGTAGCGCCAGATGACCGAGACGGCGACGACGCTCGTGACCACCGGCGCGTAGAAGGCGACGCGGTAGATCGGCCGCAGCCGCCGGATGCCGGAGTTGAGCGCCAGCGCCAGCCCCAGCCCGAGCGCCACGGTCACGGGGATGCCGACGATCACGAACAGCGCGGTCACCCAGGCGGCGTTCTGGAACTCGGGGTCGGAGAGCACGTTCGCGTACTGCTCGAACCCCACGAAATCGACGTTGAACGGCGACTGGATGTCCTGCGCCGTCATGTCGGTGAACGAGAAGCCGATCGAGCTGGCGATCGGCAGGATCATGAACACCGCGAAGACGACCACGAAGGGCGCGGTGAACAGCCAGGCGATCAGCGTCTGCCGGCGGCGGCGCTCGGAGTTCGCCCCGCCGGCCCGGCGGGCGCGCACGTCATGGGACGCGCGCACCCGTCCGGGCGCTGTCGAAGGTGTGGATCGCGACACTGCTCAGGACACCCCGATGCCGTCGGCCTGCTTCTGGAGCTGCCGCAGCGCGTCGGACACCGGCTTGCCGCCCTTGACGATCTGCTCGATCGCGGCGTCGCCCGCCGCGCCGACCTTGTCGAAGCTGACGACCTGCGGCGGCGCCTTGGCGGTCTTGAGCTGCTCGGCGAACGCGGCGAGCGTCGGGTCGGAGACGAGGGCCGGGTCCTTCCAGGCGCTCTCGATCGACGGCAGGTCGCCGCTGACTTTGTACCAGGCGGCCTGGGTGTCGGCCTGGCTGAGCCACTGCACCAGCTTCCAAGCGGAGTCCGGGTTCTTGGCGCCCTTGAAGACCACCAGGTTCGCGCCGCCGACGAACGAGGTCGAGCTCTTGCCGGCCGGCAGGGGCACGGTCGTGTACATGCTCGCGAACTTCTCGCCGCCGGCCTGAGCGATGGCGCCGCGCAGGAACGGGCCGGCGACGAGCATGGGCGTCGCGCCCGTCATGAAGTCCTTCACCGCGGCGGCGGGAGCCGTGTCGGCGTTCGGGTCGGCGATGCCCTTCTCGAAGTACGAGGCCAGGTACTCGAAGGCGGAGGCGAACTCCTGGGTGTCGAGCGTCCAGGCGCTGCGGTCGGCGTTCATGAGCTCGGCGCCGCTGGACCACGCCATCCAGAGCGCCGACTGGAACGACCCGGTCGTGCCCGCGGGCAGCCGGATGCCCCACTTGGCCCCGGCCTTCTTCTGCAGGTCGGCGGCCATCTGCTGGAGCTCTTCCCAGGTGGCCGGCGGCTTGTCCCAGCCTGCCTTCTCGGCCAGGTCCGTCCGGTAGTAGAGCGCACGCACGTCGACGTACCAGGGCACTTCGAGGAGCTTCCCGTCGATCGTGCCCGTCGAGACGGACCCCGGGTACATGCCGGAGGTGTCGATGGCGTCGGGCACGGGCGCGAAGGCGTCCTTGAAGACCGGCAGGCCGGGCATCATCGCCAGGTCTGGAACGTTCCCGGCGGCGATGGCGGTCTGGAACTTCTGGTAGGCCGAGTCCCACGGCATGGCCGTCACGTCCACGGTGACGCCCGGGTTGTCGGCCTCGAACTTCTTGACGAACTCGGGCAGGAGCTCGCCCTCGTTGCCCATCGCCCACATGGTGATCTTGCCGGTCGCCTTGGCCGCGACGGTGGACGACGGCTGGGCCTGCCCGCCGCCGGCCTCTTCGGCGCGGCCACAACCGGTGAGCGCCGTCGCCGCGACGATCGCGGCCAGGGCGGCCACTGTCGATCTGTATCGCACGGCCAGTTCCTTCCTGTTGACCTGCATGCCTCCCCCGAGTGGATGCGAATTTATGCGCTTAACAAGCCAAGAAGCCAGCCCCATTGCGCAATCGAGATAAAACTCTTCAGCGACACCCGCAGCTACGGCCGATCACCGTGCGCGTCGGAAGCACGTACGACGTGGGGTGGGAGAGCCCGGCGGCCGTGTCGGTCAGGATGCGCACGGCCAGCCGCCCCATCGACGCGAACGGCTGCCTGACCGTGGTCAGCGTCGGGTCGGAGAGCCGGCCGGCGATGATCCCGTCGAAGCCCGTGACCGCGACGTCGTCGGGCACCCGGATGTCGTGGCGGGCCAGCAGGTCGATCACCGTGAGCGCGAGCTGGTCGGTGGCGCACACCAGCGCGTCGGGCAGGTCGCCGGCCGTGATCGCCGCGCGCAGCGAGCGCAGGCTGTCGCGGGTCAGCGCCGTCGTGTCGAACGGCTCGTCCGGGACCGGCAGCCCGTGCGCGGCCAGCGCCGCCTGGAACCCGGCGAACCGGGCGCCGATGTCGGGGGCGGCCAGCTCGCCCAGGAACACCAGCGTCCGATGGCCGTGCTGCCCGATCAGGTGGTCGACGAGCTCGCGCACGGCGTCCTCGTTGGAGACCGTGATGTGGTGCAGCGGGTCGTGCATGGGCGGGCTGCTGAAGATCACCACCGGAACGCCGCGACCGACGTGTTCCAGCAGGTCACGCGCCGCGCCGCCGGGGAAGATCGCCAGCCCGTCGACGCTGCCCGCCAGGTCGATGCTGCCCAGCGAGTCGCGGCTGGCCCCCGACCCGAGCATCACCGAACGGCCCAGCCGCCGCGCCTCCAGCTCGAAGCCGCGCTGGATCTCGTCCACGTAGAGAGGGAAGCGCCGCACGTCGCCGAGGCCGTCGAGCTCCTTGGCCACCAGGGTGTCGAGATCCAGGGCCGGGGCGCTGAGGTCGGACGGCAGGAACATGTCGAAGGCGTACAGGCCGAGCGCCTGCGAACGGCCCTTCGCCAGCCCGCGCGCGCTGCCGCTCGGCACGTAGCCGAGGACCCGCGCGGCCTGGAGGACCAGCTCCCGCGTCTCCGGACGGACCCGCTCCGGCTGCCGGAACGTGTGCGAGACCGTCGCGATGGAGACGCCCGCGCGCTCGGCGACGTCGTAGACGGTCGTCCTCTGCGCCACCGGACCATCACCCGCCTCTCGCTTGCGATCCGATCGTATCCGCTCGGGCAGATCTTGACGGTGCGGGCTCCGTATGGCAAAACTTACCGCCTGGTAGGAAACTGCGGTCCGCCGCCTCCTGCCCTCACCCCCCGTCCAGTGAAGGTGGCCATGCTCGCAACCAGCCGACGGCTCAGGAACACCTCCCTCGTGATCGCCCCAGCACTCGCGGCAGCACTCGCCTCGGCGGTCGTCGCGGCACCGCCCGCGCACGCCGCCACCGGCCATTACGTGGCCCTCGGCGACTCCTACACCGCGGGCCCCGGAATCCCGAACCAGACGGACGCGAACTGCGGCCGGTCCGACCGGAACTACCCCACGCTGACGGCTGCCGGGTTACCCGCGGCCGCGTTCACCGACGCGAGCTGCGCCGGGGCCACCACGGCGCACATGACCGCCTCGCAGGGCACCGCGCCGCCCCAGCTCGACGCGCTCCGGCCGGACACCGGCCTGGTCACGCTGGGGATCGGCGGCAACGACATCGACGTCAGCGGCATCATCGCCCGCTGCGTCATCCTCGGGAAGCTCAACCCGTGGGGCTCGCCGTGCAAGACCAGCTACACCGTGGCCGGCATCGACCCGATCGGCGGGCGGATCGCCGCCACGGGCGACAAGGTCGACGCTGTGCTCCAGGAGATCAAGCGCCGCTCCCCGGCCGCCGACGTCCTCGTCGTCGGCTACCCGGTGATCATGCCGGACGACGGGAGCAACTGCTACTCGACCGTCCCCATCGCCAAGGGTGACGCGCCCTGGCTGCGGGACGTGGAGAAGCGCCTCAACGCCATGCTCGCCGTCCGCGCCGCCGCCAACGGCGCCACGTACGTCGACACCTACGCCGGCTCGGTGGGCCACGACCTGTGCAAGCCGCTCGGCGTGCGGTGGATGGAGCCGATGGAGGGCGTCGACTCGGTCGGCCTCCACCCCAACGCCGCAGGCCACGAGGCCATGGCCGCCGCCGTCCAGGCCACCGCCGCCCAGGCCGGAGCCGCCCGGACCGCGGCCGTGCAGGAGGCCGCCCAGTAGGGCGTCAGCGGGGCTCGCCCGCGCCGAGCGGGTCCCGGTCCGCGCCGGCCCCGGGCACCGTGCCGCGGCCGGCCGCGATCGAGACGATCACCTGGCCGGTCGCGGCGACGCACATCAGCGCGAGCGGCGCCTCCCACCCGGAGCTGACGGTGTGCAGCAGCCCGAAGACCACCGGGCCCGCCGCCGCCACCAGGTAGCCGATCGACTGCGCCATCGCCGACAGCTCGCCCGCGCCGGTCGCGTCGTGGGCGCGCAGGCTGAGGAAGGCCAGCGCGAGCACCAGGCACGCGCCACCGGCCAGCCCCAGGACGACCGTCCACGCCAGCACCCAGCCGGGCGCCACCAGCAGCCCGGCATAGCCGGTCAGCAACGCCGCCGAGCTCACGGCGGCCACCGCGCGCTGGTCGCGCGCCCACCGCAGCGCGATCGGCACCGCCAGGCTGGTCACCAGCGCGACCGCCTGGTAGAGGAACAGCAGCCACCCGGCCGTCGCCGCGCCGACCCCGCTGTCCTGGAACACCTGGGGCAGCCACGTCACGGCGACGTAGAAGCCCAGCGACTGCAGGCCCATGAACGCCGTGACCGCCCAGGCGAGCGGCGAGCGCCACGGCAGCCGCCGCCGGCGGACCGTCCCATCGGCCGGCCGCGCGGCGCGCACCTGCGGGAACCACAGCGCCACGGCCACCAGCGCGGGCACGATCCAGCAGCCCAGCGCGGTGTACCAGCCGCCCGGGGCGGCCTCGGCGATCGGCACCGCGACGCCGGAGGCCACCGCGGCGACACCGCCCATCACCGTGGCGTACGCGCTGGTCAGCAGCCCCACCCTGTCCGGGAAGTCGCGCTTGATCAGGCTCGGCAGGATCACGTTGCCCACCGCGATCCCCGCGCCGATCAGCACGGTCCCGGCGAACAGGGCGCCGGCCGACGGGATCCACCGCACCGCGATCCCGAACGTCATCACCAGGAGCGCGCCCCAGAGCAGCCGCTCGGGCCCCCACCGCGCCGCCATGCGCGGGACCACCGGTGACACCGCCGCGAACGCCAGCAGCGGCAGCGTCGTCAGCAGCCCCGCCACGGCCGGAGCCAGCCCCAGATCGGCCTGGACGCGATCCAGCAGCGGCCCGACGCCGGTCAGGCTCGGCCGCAGGTTCGCGGCCACCACCAGCAGTCCCCACACCAGGAGCGCCTGGCCGGACCGTCCCCCCGCCCGTTTCGACATGATGCCGACCTTTCCTGCATAATCGGAATAAGGATTCCGGATTCCGTACGGAAGTCTAGTCAGGGGATCGTTCGAGATGTCAACACCGCAGGCCCGCCGCAAGCCGCGCACCGACGCCGAGCGCAACCGCGACCGCGTCCTGGAAGCGGCACGCGCGTTGTTCGCCGAGAGCGGCCACGACGTGCAGATGTCGGAGGTCGCGCGGGCGGCGGGCGTCGGCGTCGGGACCCTCTACCGCAAGTTCCCCACCCGGGAGGCCCTGATCGAGGCCGTTGCCGACCACCGGGCCGCCGAACTCGCCGAGGCCGCGCGCCGGTTCGCCGGCGACCCGGACCTCGGGCTGGCCCGCTACCTGCACCACGTGGGCGAGGTGCTGGCCGGCGACCGCGGCATGTCCGAGGTGATCGAGCGGGCGATGGGCTCGGCCGAGCCGCGCGGAGAGACCCGCGAGGAGCTGCTCGCCGCCATCGCGGAGCTGATCGGCCTGGCCCGCGAACGCGGCACGGTCGGGTCCGAGGTGACCGCCGCGGACGTCAACATGGTCATCTGCGGCCTGGCGGCGGTGATCCGCAACGCCGCGGGCGACTGGCGGCGCTACGTCGAGGTCTCCCTCGGCGGGCTGCGCCCCCGCTGAGGCTTTTCGCAATCCATGCCCTTCTTCGCGTTGTGCTTGTCGGGCCCGGGCGCAGGGACACCTCATGGGCATCGATCCTGACGACCTCCTCGGTGAGAAGGCCAAACGCCTCGAACGCGAGCTGACCGACCGCAAGTACCAGGAGGAGCTGCGGCGCATCCACCGCCTCGGCCTGCCTCCGGCCGACTCCATCCAGGACCGGGAGCTGGCCTCGACGTTCCAGCGCGGCGAGGTGCCGCACTTCTCCGGCATCAAGACCTTCCTCAAGACGCCGTACCTGGAGGACGTCACGCTCGTCGGGCAGCACGAGGTCGCCGTCGTCGGCGTGCCCCTCGACACCGGCACCACCTACCGCCCCGGCCCCCGCTTCGGCCCCGAGGGCATGCGCAGCATCTCGTCGCTGTACTCGCCCTACTACTACGAACAGGGCGTCGACCTGCGCGAACAGCTCGACATCGTGGACGTGGGCGACATCTTCGTCACCCCCGCCAACCTGGAGAAGGCCTTCGACCAGATCACCAAGGGCATCGAGCACATCGTGTCCAACGGCGTCTTCCCGGTCATCCTCGGCGGCGACCACTCGATCGGGTTCCCCACCGCCAGAGGCGTGATGAACGCGTTCGGCAAGAAGATCGGCGTCATCCACTTCGACCGCCACCTCGACACCCAGAAGCGCGACCTCGACGAGCGCATGCACACGACCCCCTGGTACTGGGCGGCGCACGAGCTCCACTTCGACATGGGCAACCTGGTGCAGATCGGCATCGGCGGCTGGCAGGTGCCCAGGCCCGGCGTCGAGGAGGCGCGCAAGGGCGGCTCGGTGGTGATCACGGTCGAGGACGTCGAGGAGCACGGCCTGGACGCCGTCGCCGACCTGGCGCTGGAGGTGGCCTGGAGCAACGGAGCGGAGGGCGTGTTCCTGTCGTTCGACATCGACGCCGTCGACCCCGGGTTCGCGCCCGGCACCGGCTGGCCCGAGCCCGGCGGGCTCTACCCGCGCGAGGTGCTCAAGCTGGTGCGCCGCTTCGCCGCCGAGGGGCTGCTCGGCATGGAGGTGGTGGAGGTCTCGCCGCCATACGACAGCTCGGACGTGACGTCGCTGCTGGGCGTCCGGCTGATCTGCGACGTGCTGGCGGCCTCGGTCAAGGCGGGCAAGCTGGGCCGCACCAGGAGCGGCGAGCCGCAGACCGAGCGGGCCCGGGAGATCGACGGCGCGTAGCGGCTGTCAACGCGTGACCCCGTGGGCCAGGCGGGCCAGGGCGGCGGTGATCTGCTCGGGGGTGAGGCCGCGCCGCCGCTGCTCGGCGAAGACGTCCGGGCCCAGCGGGGCGAGCAGCGCGTCGACGAGCGCCTCCGGCTCGGGGACCGCCGCCTGGATGAGCAGCGTCCGCACGTGCGCCCGCCAGAACCCGTACGCGCCGGTGGTGAACCGCAGCTCGCCCTGTTCGGCGCCGAGCACCAGAGAGATGTGGGCTTCGAGCAGGTCGACCATCCCGGCGTAGAAGGCGGCGAGCCGGTCGCCGGGAGGCGCGCCCGGCCCGAGCGGCGGGTCGCCGCGCAGCAGCCGCTCCTGCAGCGCGAACTCGTGCTCGTCCAGCAGTGCCTGGGCGATCGAGACGGTGTCGGGGTAGCGGCGGTAGAGCGTGCCGCGCCCCACGCCCGCGGCCTTGGCGATGTCCTCCATCGTGACGCCGCGCGGGTCGCGGGAGGCGAACAGCTCGGCGGCGGCGGCGAGCACCTTGGCCCGGTTGCGGGCGGCGTCGGCGCGCTCGCGCGGGCGGGCGCCGCCGCCTGCGGGGCGTCCGGTGAGCAGGTCGATGCGGGGCTTCATGCTGCGACTCTACCGCGAAGTGGACATGTCGTCCGCTTCACTGCTACGGTCGAACCGGACAGAGCGTCCACTTGTTGAGGAGCCCCCGATGACCACGTTGCTGCACCTGGACGCGAGCGCCCGCCGCCGGTCGATCAGCCGCGAGCTGGGCGACGCCTTCGCCGAGTCCTGGCGCGCCGCCCACCTGGACGGCGTCCACGTCAGGCGCGACCTCGCCGCCGACCCCGTGCCGCACATCGGCGAAGCCTGGACCGAGCTGTGCGATCACGTCATGGCCCACGGCATCACCGAGCTCGACCGCTACAAGGAGGCCGTGCGGACCCCGGAGCAGGCCGCCGCCTGGGCCGTGGTCGAGCCGCTGCTGGCCGAGCTCGTGGCCGCCGACGTGGTGCTGATCGCCACCCCGATGTACAACTACTCGGTCCCCTCGTCGCTGAAGGCCTGGCTCGACCAGGTGACCTTCCCCCGGATGTCGCTCGCCGGCCGCCGCTTCGTGGTCGCCACCGCCCGAGGCGGGGCCTACGCGCCGGGCGCCCCCAAGGCCCGCTACGACTACCAGGCGCGCTACCTGCGCGACTTCTTCGCCGGCCACTTCGCCGTCGAGGACACCGCCTTCGTCACCGCCGACCTGGCCAACTCCCGGGTCGACCCCCTTCTCGCCGACCGCCGGGCCGAGCATGACGAGCTGTACGCCGCCGCGCTGAGGACCGCGTACGAGCTCGGAAAGGAGTACTGACCGATGAACTGGCTCATCCTCGGGCTGGCCGGTCTGGTCGAGATCGCCTGGGCGCAGAGCATCAAACCCACCCAGGGCTTCACCAAGCCGCTGCCCACCCTGATCTGCTTCGTCCTCATGGCCGCCGCCGTCTGGCTGCTGTCGTACGCGATGCGGACCCTGCCCGTCGGCACCGCGTACGCCGTCTTCACCGGCATCGGCGCGGTCGGCGCGATCGCCCTCGGGATCGTCGTGCACAAGGACCCGGTGTCGATCGGCCGCATGGCCGCGCTGGCGCTCATCGTCGGCGGCATCGTGCTCGCCCGCGTCACCAGCCCGGAGTAGGCATAAAAAATATTACGGTAATATTTACGCATGACCCGACATGCCGACGCGGACACGCGGCGCTCGCAGATCACCCACGCGCTGATGAGGACCCTGGCCGAACGGGGGCTCGCCCGCACCACGCTGGCCGACGTCGCGGCGGCGGCCGAGGTGTCGGTGGGCCTGGTGCAGCGCTACTTCCGCTCGAAGGACGAGCTGCTGCTCTTCGGCATCGAGCACGTCTACCGGCGCGTCGGCGAGCGCGTCAGGCAGGTCCAGGTCACCACTCCGGTGCGCGGGTTCGTGATGCGGCTGATGGAGACGTTCCTGCCGCTGGACCCCGAGCGCGAACGTGAGCTCAGGGTCTGGCTGACCTTCCTCCAGGCCACGCTCACCGACGACAAGATGGCCGCCGTGCACCGGGCCGCCACGGCCGACCTGCTCGACGGCCTCGCCGACGCGCTGGCCGGGGCCCAGCGCGCGGGCGAGCTCGACCCCGCGCTCGACCCGCGCGTGGAGGCGGCCTCGCTGGTCGCGTTCGTCGACGGCCTGTGCCTGCACCACGCCGCCACCGGCACGGGCTACGACGCCGCCGGCATCCGCGCGGCGCTCGCCGCCTACCTGGGCCGCCTCTTCGGCGCGGAGGTGACCGCGTGACGCTCGGGCTCGCGCTGATGCTCGGCGGGCTCGCCCTGATCGACAGCACCAGCTTCGGCACCCTGCTCATCCCCGTGTGGCTGCTGCTCACCCCCGGCCGGTTGCGCGCCGGGCGCGTCGCCGTCTACCTGGGCACGGTGGCCGCGTTCTACTTCTGCGTAGGCGTGCTGCTCACGCTCGGCGCCGACGCCGCCCTGCTCGCGGCCCGCGCGCTCGTCGCCGACATCCCGGCGACGACGCTGAAGATCGGGCAGCTCGCCCTCGGCGTCGCCGTCATCGCGGCAAGCTACTGGCTGGAGGCCAGGGCCCGGCGGCAGGAGGGCGAACCCGGCAAGGTCCAGCGCTGGCGGGTCAAGGCGATGACCGGCAGCGGCAGCACCGGCGCCCTGATGAGCCTGGCCCTGCTGGCGGCGCTGCTGGAGGTCGCCACCATGCTGCCCTATCTGGCCGCCGTCGGCCTGATCGCCGACGCGGACCTCGGATGGCAGCTCTCGGGGGTCACGATCGCCGGATACTGCCTGGTGATGACGCTCCCGGCGATCGTGCTCGCCGTCGCCCGGCTGGCCGCGCACCGCAGGGTGGAGCCGCTGCTGCAGAAGATCAACGACTGGCTGACCAGGAACACCGCACGGGTCCTCGGCTGGACCGTGGGCGGCATCGGCATCGCCATCACGCTCAACGCCGTGGCCAGGCTGCTGCTGGAGCCCTGACGCGCCGGGCATCAACTACAGTCGTCCGCCATGACCGCATCCTCCTCCTACCTGAGCGCTACGGCGGACGCCTACGACGCCGTGGCCGACATCTACGCCGACTTCGTCCGTGACTCGCTCGACCGCCAGCCGCTGGACCGCGCGATCATCGCCGCGTTCGCCGAGCTCGTCCGGGCCGCCGGGCCCCGGCCGGTCGTCGAGGCCGGGTGCGGTCCCGGCTACGTGACGGCCCACCTGCGCGACCTCGGGCTGGACGCGTCCGGCGTCGACCTGTCCGCCGAGCTGATCCGGATCGCCCGCAGGGACCATCCCGGCCTGCGGTTCGAGGTCGGTTCGATGGGGGCCGTCGACGCGGCCGACGGCGAGCTGGGCGGCCTGCTGTCCTGGTACTCGCTCATCCACACCCCGCCCGCGGAGCTGCCGCCGTATCTCGCCGAGTTCCGCCGGGTGGTGGCCCCGGGCGGCCATCTCCTGCTCGGCTTCTTCGAGTCCGACGGCGGGCCGGTTTCGCAGTTCGACCACAAGGTCACGCCTGCCTACCGGTGGCCGATCGACGAGCTGGCGGACCTGGCCCGCAAGGAGGGCTTCGTCGAGGTGGCGCGGATGTCGCGCGAGCCGGTGGAGGGCGAGCGGTTCCGCCACGGCCGCCTGCTGATGGCCAGGCCCGATCACGCCTGACGCGCGGCCTGCTCGGTGACGCGCTCGACGGCCTGGACGACGACGCCGGGCTGGTCGACGTAGATGTGGTGGCCGCTGTCCTCGGCGGTGCTCAGCCTGGCGTCGCCGGACAGCGCGAGCCAGGCGCGCTGCCCGGCGGTCCACGCCCGCTCCAGACGCGGCCCGTACTCGGGGAGCGCGGCGAGATACGGCTTGCCGTGCTGGATCACCTCCACCGGGATGTCGCCCGCGGACCTGACCGGGCCGTCGGCCATGACGAGCTTCTCCGGGTTCTCGCCCCGGAACATCGCCAGGTTCTGCGCGCGCAGCTCGGCGGCCGGGCCGGTGGCCGACTCGGGGATGGCCTTGGCGATGTCGGCCGCCATGGTGGGCGGGGTGGCGTCCATCAGGACCAGCCCCTTGACCCTGTCGCGGTGGTCGGGGGCGTACCTGGCGGCGATCAGCCCGCCCAGCGAGTGCCCGGCGAGGACGACCGGGGCGTCACCGGCGACGCGGTCGAGCACGCCGGTGAGGATCTTCCCTGTGCCGGCGAAGCTCTGCGGGCCGTCCGGCGGGTCGCTCGCCCCCGCGCCGAGCCGGTCGTAGGAGCAGACCCGGTTCCGCTCGCTCAGCGTCTTCTGGAGGGCGGCCAGCTTGTCGAGCCCGTCGCCGCCGCCGTGCATCAGGACGACGACCGGGCCGCCCTTGTCCGGGTCGCCTGAGCATGACACGTTCACCGACCGGCCCGCGACCTGGATCTTCTCGACCCCGGAGAGCGGGGCGGCCGCGAGGGGGTCCCAGTTCTCCAGCGCGTCGCCGCCGCAGCCGGCCGCGCCCGCGCCGAGCACGGCGCAGCACAGCGCGGCCACGACGGATGACTTGATCTTGCCGGGCATGTGGTCCTCCAGTGGGGGATTCGGATCGCGTCGCAACGCTACGGAGCGGGCGCCTGGAGATCGTCCCCGTGCGGTGGACATTCGCCGGTAGCTCGCAGGAGCTACCCCCGGATGTCCACCCTGTGGTGACGAACCGAGGCCGCCGGGTCCCTAGGGTTTGCGCATGAGGGAGTCGTCATGACCGGTCCACGGCGCATCACGGACCTGTGGCGGCGGTGCGACGTCGTGGTCCGGGACTTACCGTTCGCGCTGCTGATGGCTGTCGCCTCGCTCCTGCCGGGGCTTCACGGCAAGGGGACGCAGGTCGGCGAGCTGCCGG
Source organism: Nonomuraea sp. NPDC023979 (assembly GCF_040639085.1). Classification (NCBI taxonomy): domain Bacteria; kingdom Bacillati; phylum Actinomycetota; class Actinomycetes; order Streptosporangiales; family Streptosporangiaceae; genus Nonomuraea; species Nonomuraea sp. NPDC023979. The sequence continues at coordinate 536,071 of NZ_JBEZZG010000003.1, read as the reverse complement.
CCCGGCCCGTCGACGAGGCGGCGTTCGTGGTGCTCGCCCTGGAGTGCCTGCCGCTCGCCGTGCGGCGCCGCCTGCCGGCGGTGAGCGTGGCACTGGTGGCGCTCGGCTTCGCCCTCGACCAGCTCCACGCCTACCACTTGTTCGCGAGCAACACGATGCCCATAGCCCTCATCAGCGCGGGCGCCCACCTGGAGCGCCACCGCCGCGTCACCGTGGTCCTCCTCTCCCTGGCGTACGTGCCGCTCGCGATCGCGCTCGCCCGGCTGGGCGCGACCGAGAGTGTGGAGGGGTATGTGGTCTTCTACCTGTCCCTGGTCCTCACCTGGTGCATCGGGGCCTGGCTGCGCTCAACCCGCGCCGCCGAGGCCGAGCACCGCCGCCATGTCGCCGAGGCCACCCGCGCCGCCGAACGCACCCGCATCGCCCGCGAGCTCCACGACGTCGTGACGCACCACGTGACGGCGATGGTCGTGCAGGCCGAGGCGGCCCGCTACCTGACGGCCGCGCCCGACCGGCTCGACGCGACGCTGAGCGCCGTCACCGACACCGGCCGGCGGGCCATCGCCGACCTGCGGCACATGCTCGACCTGCTCAAGGCCGATCACGACACCCACGTCGGCCTGCTGCCGGCCGGTGAGCTCCGCGCGCTCGTGGAACAGACCCGCCGGGCCGGGCAGCCGGTGGAGCTCGCAGAGGAGGGCAGCCCGGCGGAATCGGCGGGCAGCGCCGAGCTGGTCGCCTATAGGGTCGTCCAGGAGGCTCTGACGAACGCTCTCAAACACGCCCACGGCACCCCCACCACGGTCCGGGTGCGCCACGGCGAGAAGGAGATCAGCGTGGAGGTCACCACCGGCGGCCCCGGCTCCGGCGGCGTCTCTCCCGGCGGGAGCGGGCGGGGCCTGGCCGGGCTCCGCGAGCGGGTGGAGGCACTGGGCGGCGAGTTCGACGCCCACCGGCAGGCGGGCGGTTTCGTGGTACGGGCCCGCGTCCCCGCAGGCGGGCGGTCGTGAGCGCGCCGATCCGGGTCCTGGTCTGCGACGACCAGGCGCTGATCCGCACCGGCTTCGCGACGATCATCGGCGCGCAGCCGGACATGGAGGTGGTGGGCGAGTGCGGCGACGGCCGCGTCGCGGTCGACCTCGCCCGCCGGCTGAGTCCCGGCGTCGTGGTGATGGACGTGCGGATGCCGGTGCTCGACGGCATCGAGGCGACCCGCCTGCTGGCCGGCGCCGGGGTCGCCGATCCGGTCAAGGTGCTGGTGGTGACGACGTTCAACCTGGACGAGTACGTCTACGAGGCGCTGCGCGCGGGGGCGAGCGGGTTCCTGCTCAAGGACGCGCCGCCGGCTCAGCTCCTGCACGGCATCCGCACGGTCGCCTCGGGTGCCGCGCTGCTGGCGCCCGAGGTGACGCGGCGGCTCGTCGGCAGGTACGCGTCCCGGATCCGCCCCGCCGAAGGGGGCCCCGACGACAGCGCGCTGACCCCGCGCGAGCTGGAGGTGCTGCGTCTCATCGCAGACGGGCGGTCCAACAGCGAGATCGCCGCCACGCTGGTGATCAGCCAGGAGACGGTCAAGACGTACGTGTCGCGCATCCTGACCAAGCTCGGCCTGCGTGACCGCGTGCAGGCGGTGGTCTACGCCTACCGCAGGGGACTGGTGACCTGAGACGCCCGCGCGAAGGTTTGGATTACCAACTACTATGACGAGTGGTTGGTAAAACAAACTATTTCCCGGAGGTCACGCCCATGCACGCCGCCGTCATCCAGGCAGCCGATGCCCCGCCGGTCTACCGCGAGCACCCCGCCCCCGAGCCGCGCCACGGCGACGAGCTGGCCGTCGAGGTCCTCGCCGCCGGGCTGCACCACCTGACCAGGGCCAAGGCGAACGGCTCCCACTACTCCGGCGACGCCGCCTATCCGCTCGTCCCCGGCGTCGACGGCGTGGTGCGCGACCAGGAGGGCAACGTCCGCTACGCGGTGCTGGACGACACCCCGCTCGGCACGTTCGCCGACCGCACCCTCATCGACCCTCGCCGCAGCGTGATCCTGCCCGACGGCATCGACCCCGTACGCATCGCCGCCGCGATGAACCCGGCCATGTCGTCCTGGGTGGCGCTGCGCCGGCGCGTCGACTTCCACGCCGGGCAGCGCGTCCTCGTCCTCGGCGCCACCGGCAACGCCGGGCGGATGGCGGTCCAGATCGCCAAGCTGTTCGGCGCCGCCCACGTCATCGCCGCCGGCCGTGACGCCGCCCGGCTGAGCGCGCTGACCGCGCTCGGCGCCGACGAGACGATCACCTTCGACGAGGTCGGTCGCGCCGCCGACGTCGACGTGGTCATCGACTACGTGTGGGGCGAGCCCGCCGCAGGGGCCATGATCCCGATGCTCGTCGCCCGCGCCGACCGCACCGTCCCGCTGACCTGGATCCAGATCGGCTCCGTCGCCGGCCCGACCGCGCCGATCCCCGCCGCGGCGCTGCGCTCGGCCCGCCTGCGGATCGTCGGCAGCGGCATCGGCTCGGTCCCCGCCCGCGACATCCTCGCCGAACTGCCCGAACTCGCCTCGGCGGTGACCGGGGGAGCCATTGACGTACGCGCCCGCGCCGTCCCCCTCGCCCGGATCGGCGAGGTCTGGACGGAGGAGACCGGCGACCGCATCGTCCTCGTCCCCTGACCGCCGAGCTCACGACTTCAGCTTGAGCCGCTTCTTCGACGTGCCCGGGAACACCACGACCAGGTGGTGCTCCTCCCCGGCGCGGTCGACCCGGACGTGGACGCGGAGCCGGTAGCGGCCCTTGCCGGCGATCGCCAGGTTCGGCATCGGGGCGCCCGCGCCCACCTCGCCGCCGTCCTTCTCCGGCACGGTGAGCCGGCCGCTGCGGCTGACGAGCGGCACCTCGGTGACCTGGTCCCACTTGGCCGTCCGCCGTGGTGGCGCGCTGCGGAAGGCCTTCACCGTGAGGCACAGGTCCGTGACGTCCGCGACGTGGCCGACGAGCGCGGCGCTGTCGGCCACCCCGATGCCGCCGCTGTCGTCGTAGACCCGGTCCATCGCCAGCTCCGCCGCCTCCTCGAAGGCTTCGTCCCCGGGGTCGTGGACGAGGTAGCCGGGATCGCCGTCGGCGAACAGGAAGTATTTGGCCGTGGCCTGGACGACGCCCTTCTTCCGGGGCCACGGGTCGCGGCACTTCGCGTTCTCCTCGGCGACATAGGCGTCGTACGCCGCCTCCGTCTCTCGGGCCGAGCGCAGCAGCTCAGGGTGGGTCGTGCCGACGATCTCCGGGCAGACATAGACGAGCTCCCGCGGGTCCGCGCCCCAGCCGGCCCGCGCGCTCCCGGCCTCCGTGAGGATGGCCTCCTGCTCCTCGCGGCCCCTCGCCCGGCACAGCGCCCGCCCGTACGCGAGGACGGCCTGGTCCGACAGGCTGTCCGGGAACATGGGCGGGACTCCGCCGTGCCTGCTGCGCGCCTGACACAGGAATGCGGCCTCACGTTCGGCGGGTTTCAGGTCACCGAAGTCGCGGTGCTCGTAGCAGTCCATCGACCAGCTGGTATAGGTGAGATGCGCGTTCTGCTCCGGCTGGATCGTCGCGATGACCGGCAGGACGACCAGGGCCGCCACCGCGACGCGGATCGCCCGGTGCACGCCGGGCCGGTGGTCCGCCAGGCGTTCCCCGGTGGGCAGCTCGCGGGCGGTCGCCGCGTGCCACACGACGCTGACGAGCCCCAGCGCGTCCATGACGATCGAGGTCACCAGAGTGCCGCTGATGGAGTCCGCGACGTACAGGTAAAGCGGAAGCGCCAGCACGGTGACGCCCATCGACGACCACCCGGCGACCAGCGTGCCGCGGCTCCACCGGCCGTCGCGCCACTGCCCGACGACGGTGAGCAGGGTCGCCGCCACCGCGCACAGCGCAAACAGGGGGAAGTCGTTCGGCACGATCTCCGGCACGACCTCCGGCAGGCCGAACTCGTCGAGCACCTCGTCGGCCGTGTCGGCCAGCACGACCGCGAACAGCGCCCCGGTCGCCACGCGCAGCACGCGGGACCGCCAGCGGATGACGAGCAGGTAGAGGACGTGGATCGCGGTCCACAGCACGAGCTGGAACACCGCGTCCACCTCGTCGGGAAGCAGCGCGATGGGCCACCACAGCACGATCGCGTCGGCCACCGCCACATACAGCAGCCGGCGCAGCGCCTTCGCCCGGCGGTCCAGCGGCCCCGGCATGGGCGCGCGCAGGATCAGCCACAGGAACGCGGCCTTCACCACGGCGGCGACGAGCAGCGCCACCGTGGTCGCGGTGTCGAACCCCGCGTCCCCGTAGAAGTCCGCGTAGTACGGCGGCTTCCATTCCGCGGCCGCCCAGAGCCACACGTCGCCGAGCACCAGTCCCGCGGCCGCCGCCACGAGAACCAGGCTGACGATCCCGATCCTGGCGATCCGCCATAAGCCATCCGGAAGCATGGCACGCGATCTTAACGGCGGGCGTCAGTCCGGGAGGTCGTCAGCGGTGGCGACCACGACGCCGAACAGGTCGGCGATGGTGGTCAGGCTGCCGGCCTGGAGCGTCTCGGCAGGCACGACCTCGCCCGAGGGCGCCGTCAGAGGCCGCGTGGCGGTGGTGTCGGCGACGACGGCAGGCCGGAAGCCCAGGTTGAACGCGCCCTGGGCGGTGAAGGTGACGCACATGTGGGTCATGAACCCGGCCAGGATCAGATCCGGCCCCGCCTGCGCCTGGCGGAGCACGTCTTCGAGCCGGGTCTGGTGGAAGGCGTTGGGGAAGCCCTTCACGACGACCTCCTCGCCGTCGATCGGGGCCACCTCGTCGCAGATCGCCCCGATCCAGGCGCGGATGTCGTACGGGGTGCCCTCGCCGCCGTCGTTGACCACGTGGATCACCCGGGTGCCGGCGGCGCGGGCCCGCTCCAGCAGCCGGGCCCCGGCGGCCAGCGCCCGATCGGCGCCGGGCAGCGCCATGACCCCGGAGCGGTACGTGTTCTGGTAGTCGATCAGGATCAGCGTGGACTCGGCGAGCCTCGGCGGCCGGTTGTCCAGGCCGATGACCTCGCGCAGAGTGGTAGAAGCATGCATTACTGATTTCCTTTCCATGAAATATGCGAACCCCGCCTGGCCGTACGGGCTCAGAAGGGTGATGGGGTCAGGCGGCGGTGCGGAAGCGCCGGCGGTAGGCCGCCGGGGTGGTGCCGAGCTGCCGGCGCAGGGCGCGGTGCAGGGTCTGCGCCGAGCGGAGCCCGCAGGCCGCCGCGACCTGGTCGAGGGACTGGTCGGTGGTCTCCAGCAGGCGGCGGGCCTCCTCCACCCGCGCCGCCTCGACATAGGCCGCCGCGGTGGTGCCGGTCTCCTGCCGGAACACGCGGGCGAAGTGCCGTTCGCTCAGCCGCATCCGCTCCGCGAGCGCGCCTGCCGACAGGTCCTCGGCCAGGTGTTCGGCGATCCACAGCCGCAGCTCGTCGATGTCCCGCCGCGCGGTGGGCGCCTGCCGCATCGGCACGCTGAACTGGCTCTGCCCGCCCTGCCGCTTGCGGTACACCACCAGTTGCCGGGCGACCTCCAGCGCCAGAGCCTCGCCGTGATCCTCGGCCACCAGCGCCAGCGCCAGGTCCATGCACGCGCTGATCCCGGCGCCCGTCCACACGGAGTCGCTGGACCTGACGAAGATCGGATCGGGGTCCACCGTCACGGCCGGGTGATCGGCCGCCAGCCGGGCCGCCGTGGACCAGTGCGTGGTGGCGGTCAGGCCGTCCAGCAGCCCGGCCGCCGCCAGGATGTGCGCGCCCACGCACACCGAGGCCACCCGCCGGGCGTGCGGGGCGGTGCTCCGCACCCAGGCCACCACCTCGGGGTCGATCCGGGGGATCGGCCCCTCGTCGGACAGCTCGACCGCGCCGGGCACTACCAGCGTGTCCACCTCCCCGCCGACCTCGGCGAACGTGAGGTCGGTGTCCAGCCGCACCCCGGCGGAGGTCGTCACCGTGCCGCCCTGGGGGCCGGCCAGCCGCACCCGGTACGCCGCCCGGCCCGGCGCCTGGCGGTTGGCCAGCGCGAAGACCTCGGCGGGACCCGTGACGTCCAGCAGGTCCACGTCGGGGAACACGGCGATGACCACACGGTGCAGATCGGACATACGTCTCATTGTTGCCGTGGCTTCCGGTGGCGGCAATGACGAGTCACTGTCAGATCCGGCCATGCGTTCCGCTCAGCCGTCCCGCCGGGCCATCGCGGTGATCCCGTCGAGCAGGGCGCGCAGGCCGAGGTCGAACGCGTTCGCCGCCGCCCTGGCCGCGTTGCGGTCGAAGCCGCCGTCCCGCCAGGCCTGGGTGATCGCCGGATAGCGCGCCTGGTCGAAGAGGGTCTCCCAGAACACCTGGCGGGCGGCCCACCAGTCTTCGGCGGACTGGCCGCTGACCCGTTCGGCATGGGTGTGCTCGGCCAGCGTGGCGGCCGCGGCGTCGACGAAGGTGACGATGGAGTCGGTGGCTGCGGCGCTCTCGGCGGCGGTCAGCCCGGTCCCGGCCAGGGCGGCCAGCAGGAACTCGCTCCTGGCGAGCAGCCCGGGGCCGAGCGGCGGCCGTACGGTCGAGACCATGCGCAGCCACGGGTGGCGTCCGTGCAGGGCGACGGTCCGGGCGGCGTAGTGCTCGATCCGGTCACGCCATGAGCCCGATCGGGTGAGGTCGAGCTCCTGCCAGGCGGCGTCCACCATCAGGTCGACCAGCTCGGCCTTCCCGGGCACGTGGGTGTAGAGCGTCATCGTGCCGACGCCGAGCGACGCGGCGAGCCGGTCCATGGTCATGGCGGCGAGCCCGTCGCGGTCCGCCAGCTCCAGGCCCGCGGCGACGATCTTGTCCAGGGAGACCTTGGGCGGCCGGCCGCGGCCCGATCGCGCCTGCGGGGCACGCCAGAGCAGGCGCAGGGACTCCCGGGGATCTCCGCCGCCGCTGCGTTCCATCAAGCCTCCCTATTTTTCGTAGATGATACGTTATTGTTTAACCGTAGGACGTACGAAAAATAGAGGAGTGCATGTGCGCGTGCTGGTGACCGGGGCGACCGGGAACGTGGGGCGGCTAGTGACAGCGGGCCTGATCCAGGCCGGGGTCGAGGTACGGGCCCTGACCAGGGACCCGGCGCGGGCCGGGCTGCCCGGAGCCGAGGTGGTGCAGGGAGATCTCACCAAGCCGGAGACCGTGCCGTTCGACGGCGTGGAGCGGATGTTCCTCTTCCCCGAGCCGTCGACGGCGAAGGAGATCGTCGAACGCGCCGAGCGGGCGGGCGTACGGCGGATCGTCGTGCTCTCGTCGGGCGCGGTGACCGGCGGCTTCGACACGACCTTCCATCCGCTGGTCGAGCAGGCCGTCCAGGACTCCGGCCTGGAATGGACCCACCTGCGGCCGGGGGAGTTCGCGGCCAACAAGCTCGCGCTGTGGGGGCCGTCGATCCGGGCCGAGCGGCTCGTGCGGGACGCCAACCCGGACGCCGCCTGGTTCCCCGTGCACGAGCGGGACGTCGCCGACGTGGCGCTGAAAGCCCTGCTGGAGGAGGGGCACCACGGCAAGGCGTACGACATCAACGGCCCCGAGCTGATCAGCCTGCGCGACCAGGTCAGGGCCATTGCCGACGCGCTCGGCGAAGAGGTCGGGTTCGAGGAGGTCAGCCCGGAGGAGGCGCGCGAGATCTACCTGCGGATGGGCGGGTTCGCCGCCGAGGCCGCGGACTTCCTGCTGGGGTTCACCGACTACGACGGCAATCCGGCCGACCCGGCGGACAGCCAGGACTTCGACCCGAGCGCCCTGGGCCCGCTGCCCACCGCGCAGGCCGTGACGGGCAAGCCGCCGCGGACGTTCGCGCAGTGGGCGCGGGACCGGGTCGAGGACTTCCGCTAGGAGGACTCCGGAGCTCGGGGCGGGGTAACGGCGTGGTCGGCGCGCATCAGGTCCGGCTCACCAGGTGACCGGGAGCTCGTGAAGGCCGTACACGACGGCGTCGGACTTGAACGGCAGATCCTCGGCCCGGACGGCGAGCCGCAGGGCGGGGATACGGCGGAACAGCGTGTCGAAGACGATCTCCAGCTCCAGCCGGGCCAGGTTCTGGCCGAGGCACTGGTGGGGCCCGAAGCCGAAGGCGAGGTGGTGGCGCGCCCCGCGCTCGATGTCCAGCCTGTCCGGGTCCTCGAACACCGCCGGGTCCCAGTTCGCCGACAGCGTCGAGACGACGACGCCCTCGCCGGCCCTGATCGTCACCCCGCCGATCTCCACGTCCTCGGTGCTCACCCGGGAGGTGACCCCGTCGGCGATGGTGAAGTAGCGCAGCAGTTCCTCCACGGCCAGGGGCGTCCGGCCCGGGTCGGCCTGGATCAGGGCCAGTTGCTCCGGATGGCCGAGCAGCCCGAACACCCCGAGCGAGATCATGTTCGCCGTGGTCTCGTGCCCGGCGGTCAGCAGCAGGAAGGCCAGGCTCACCAGGCCCGGATGGTCGACCTCGCCGTCCTGGCGCTGCCGGGCGATCTGCCGGCTGAACAGGTCGTCGCCGGGCTCCGACTCCTTGCGGGTGATCAGGTCGTCGATGTAGGCGCGCAGCTCGCCGAAGGCCCGCGCGCGGTCTTCGAGCGAGGTACGGCTCACCATCATGCCGGTGCGGCTCTGGAAGAAGTCATGATCGGTGTACGGGACGCCGAGCAGTTCGCAGATCACCAGGGAGGGCACCGGCAGCGACAGCGCCTGGACGAGGTCGACCGGCCGCCGGCCGGCGGCGAGCATGGCGTCCACGAAGTGGTCGACGATGGCCTGGATCCTCGGGCGCAGCGCGGTCAGCCGCCGCAGGGTGAACTCGCCGATCACCGGGCGGCGGACCGCTGAGTGTTCGGCGCCGTCCAGGCCGAGCATCAACGGCGGCTGGCTGCGGAGCTGCCGCAGGGTCGTCTCGTCCAGCGTGAAGAGCGGGAAGCCCGCCTTGCGCTTGTCGGAGGAGAAACGGGGGTCGGCGAGGACGGCACGGCCGGCCTCGTACCCGGCCACCCACCACGCCTCGCCGCCACTGGCCAACGTGATCCTGCTGATCGGCGCCTGTTCGCGCAGCCGTTCGTAGGCGGGGGGCGGGGCGAACGGGCAGCCACGTTCGACCGGCAGCCTGAGGCCGGCGAGTTCGTCGGCAGCGCTCTTCGTCATGAAGGACCTCCAGGGTTCGGTGTTCACCGCAGGGTGAGCGGGGTCTCGGACGCGATGCGGGTCAGCTTGTGCGGGTTGCGGACGTAGTAGAGGCCGGTGATGCGGGCGTCCTCGACCCGGACCGCGACGACGCCGTCGATCTCGCCGTCCACGCGGAGGAGGAGGGCCGGGTTGCCGTTGACCTCGGTGGGCTCGCTGGTGAGCGCGATCCCGGTCCTGCCGAGGCCCTCGACGATCAGGCGGGCCACCTTGCCGGCGCCCCGGACCGGGTGAGGCGCGGCCTGCTTGACGCCGCCGCCGTCGCTCACCAGGACGACCTCGGGGGCGAGCACGTCGAGCAGCCCTTGCAGGTCCCTGGTCTCGAGCGCGCGCCGGAACGACTCCACCGCCGCCCTGACCTGGGCCGGGTGGACCACCTCGCGGGGCCGCCGCGCGTCGACGTGCCTGCGGGCCCGGTGCGCGATCTGCCGTACGGTCGCCGGGGTCTTGCCGACGGCCGCCGCGATCTCGTCGTAGCCGATGTCGAAGACCTCGCGCAGCACGAAGACGGCCCGCTCGGTCGGCGACAGCGTCTCCAGGACGAGCATGAGCGCCATCGACACGCTCTCGGCCAGTTCCACGTCCTCGGCCACGTCCGGCGCGGTCAGCAGCGGCTCGGGCAGCCACGGGCCCACGTACGCCTCCTTGCGGCGCTTGACCGCCCGCAGCCGGTCGAGCGCCCGCCGGGTGACGACCCGCACCAGATACGAGCGCTCGTCGCGCACCTGCGCCAGGTCGACCCTGACCCACCGCAGCCAGGTCTCCTGGAGGGCGTCCTCGGCGTCGGCCGCCGAGCCGAGCATCTCGTACGCGACCGTGAACAGCAGGTTGCGGTGGGCGAGGAACGCCTCGGTCGCCCGGTCCGTCCTCGGGTCGCTGTGCTCGTCCATCTCCGGCTCCCGCCTGTCCGCCCGCAACTCCTGCTTCACGCACAAGGCGCCGGCGCCCGCCGTTGTGTGACACCCGGGGCCGGTGGCGCAGGTCACAGGAGCGCGCTGTCACAAAGTCCCCGACGGCGGCGCCGCATGGTCGTCAGGACGCCGCATCCACAGGAGCATCCACATGAAGCACCGCATCGTCGTCCTCGGCGCCGGCTACGCCGGGGCCTACGTGGCCGGGAACCTGGCCCGCCGGCTGTCCCCGAAGGACACCCGGATCACCGTGGTCAACGCCGTGCCGGAGTTCGTCCAGCGCATGCGGCTGCACCAGCTCGCGGCCGGCCGGGCCGTCGAAGCCCCGAAGCTGGCCGACGTCTTCTCCGGCACCGCGATACGCCTGCGCCTGGCCCGGGTCACCGCCGTCGACGCCGAGCGCCGCGTCGTCGCCCTCGCCGGCGGCGACGAGCTCGGCTACGACACCCTGGTGTACGCGCTCGGCAGCCAGGGGAACGTCGAAGCCGTCCCCGGCGTGGCCGAGCACGCCTACGACGTCGCCGCCCGGCCTTCGGCGCTGCGCCTGCGCGAACGCCTGGACAGCCTGGATCGTCGGGGCGAGGGCGGCCGCGTGGTGGTCATCGGCGACGGGCTGACCGGCATCGAGACCGCCACCGAGCTCGCCGAAGCCCGGCCCGGCCTGTCGGTGACGCTCGTCGCCCGCGGCGAGCTGGGCGCCCGGCTCTCCGGCGGGGCCCGCCGCCACCTGCGCCAGGCGTGCGCCCGGCTGGGCATCACCGTCCTGGAGCACACCGCCGTCGAAGCCGTCGAGGCGACGCGGGTGCGGTGCGCCGACGGTACCGCGCCGGCGTCCGACGTGACCGTGTGGACGGCCGGGTTCGCCGTCAGCCCTCTCGCTGCCGCCGCCGGGCTGGAGGTCGCCGGAAACGGTCAGATCATCGTCGATCGGACCATGCGCTCGGTCTCACACCCGGACGTCTACGCCGTCGGCGACAGTGCCCACGCCATCGCCGACAACGGCCGGCCGCTGCCCATGTCCTGCGCCTCGGCCGGCTTCACCGGCAGGCAGGCCATCGAGGCGATCGTGGCCCGCCTGACCGGCCGCCCGGTCGCGCGCACCAAACTGGTCTACTCCTACAACCACATCAGCCTCGGGCGACGGGACGGCATCCTGCAGCTGGTCGACGACGAGGGCCGCGCGAAGCCGACGTACACGGGCGGGCGAAAGGCCCTGCGCGTCAAGGCGGGCATCCTCAGGATGTCGCTGTGGGCCACCTCCCACCCCACCTACGGCATCCCCAAGCGCAAGCACCGCCTGGCCGCCGCACCCGGCACGATCCCGGCGAAGGCGCTCGCCTGACCGCCCCACCAGCACGATCCCGGCGAAGGCGCTCGCCTGACCGCCCCACCAGCCGTCGCCCGTGGTGGGCGTCAGTCGTGGCGGGGAATGCCGGAGACCTCGTGATCGGCGTGGAAGAGCGCCTCGCCGATCAGGGCGCGGACGTGCGCGTCGCGGGCCCGGTACAGCACGCGGCGGCCGTCGCGCCGGGTCTGCACGAGCCCGGCGAGGCGGAGCTTGGCCAGGTGCTGCGAGACCGAGGGCCGGGCCACGCCGATCGAGGCGGCCAGCGAGCCGACGTCGAACTCGCCGGTCGACAGCAGCCACATCAGCCGGAGCCGGGTGGCGTCGCTGAGCATGCGGAACGCCTCCACCGCGGCCTCCACCTGCGCGCCCGTGGGTTGTTCCTGCGCAGGGGTCGCACCTGATTCGTTGTCGCGTGCGTACATGACTACATATAATCCGCCGAAACGGGTCCCAGGCAAGTGAGGCACGCGAATGGCGCATCCAACGTCCCCCCAGCACGGGCACGGTCATGGGCACGGGCACGGGCATCAGCGCGGGTTCAGGAGGCTGGTGGCGAAGGCCCGTCACCTGGTCACCCCGCACAGCCACGACAGTGCGGACAAGACGGACACCGCGCTGGAGTCCAGCAACCGGGGCATGCGCGTCCTGGGCATCTCGTTCGCCGCGTTGATCGCCACCGCGCTCGTCCAGGCGGTGATCGTGTCGCTGTCCGGGTCGGTGGCGCTGCTGGGCGACACGCTGCACAACTTCGCCGACGCGCTGACCGCGGTGCCGCTGGCGATCGCCTTCTCCCTGGGCCGCCGGGCGGCCACCCGCCGCTTCACCTACGGCTACGGCAGGGCGGAGGACCTGGCCGGGGTCGTCATCGTGCTGCTGATCGGAGCCTCAGCGGCGCTGGCCGGATACGAGGCCGTCAAGCGGCTGATCGACCCGGCGGACATGCGGGCGCTGGGCCTGGTGGCCGCCGCCGGTGTGGTCGGGTTCCTGGGCAACGAGTGGGTCGCCCGCTACCGGATCAGGGTGGGCCGGGAGATCGGCTCGGCGGCGCTGGTGGCCGACGGCCTGCACGCCCGCACCGACGGCTTCACCTCGCTGGCCGTGCTGCTGGGGGCGGGCGGGGCGGCGCTCGGGTTCCCGCTGGCCGACCCGATCGTGGGCCTGCTGATCACTGTGGCGATCTGCTTCGTGCTGCGCGACGCCGCCCGCGAGATCTACCACCGGCTGATGGACGCGGTCGACCCGGAGTTGATCAGCCGGGCGGAGGACATCCTGGCGGCGGTCCCCGGCGTGGAGCGCGTCGGGGCGGTGCGGCTGCGCTGGGTCGGTCACGCGCTGCGGGCCGAGGTCGAGATCGGGGTACGTCATGACGCCTCGCTCATCGAGGCGCACGGCGTCGCCGTGGAGGCCGAGCACCGGCTGATCCACGAACTGCCGAGGCTGCGCGCGGCGACGGTCCACGCCGATCCGGACGGCCCGGCCGGGACCGATCACCACGCCGTCCTCCTCGCACACCGGTAGCAACCCCTCACGGGGGCTCGGCGTCGCGGAGCGCCTGGGCGACGGTGGCGGCGACCGTCTCGGCGAGGGCCGGGAGCGTGTCCCGGTTCTCCATCAGGAGGAACAGCCAGGCGAAGACGGGGCCGAGGAGCAGTGCGTGGGCCACGGCGGGGTCGGGGCGGCGGGGGAGTTCGCCGCGGGTGACCGCCCGGTCCAGGATCTCGGTGATGCAGGTGCGTTCGGCGGTGACGAAGCCGGTGGCGAACCTGGCGGCCAGGGCCCCGTCGGCGTGCACGTCGGCGAGCAGGCCGGGGATCACTCCTGGCGGGGGCGTGGCGAGGTTGGCGACGATGTCGCGGGTGACCGCCGCCAGGTCGCCGGCCAGGGAGCCGGTGTCCGGGGGAGCGGTCAGCTCCAGGTCGTGCATGACCGCCGCGAAGATCATCTCCTGTTTGGTGGCGTACCGGCGGTAGATCGCGGCCTTGCCCACCCCGGCGCGGGTGGCCACCGCGTCCACCGTGAGCTGGGCATAGCCCTGTTCGGCCAGGAGGGCGCGCGCCGCGGCGGCGATGGCCTGGTCGACCCGGCCCTCCCGAGGGCGGCCCAATGGTTGGCTCATGAGCCCCAGCCTATTACGGAACCGGTGTACCCGTAATGTGGCGCAGCCAACATTGCGCCTGGCTGGAGGCGGGTTCCATGATAAGGAACTATGAGTTCCGATACTTCGCGTTCCGTAAAGAGCGGCACGCCCACGCTCGCCCACCGCCTCATGCCCGCCCCCGACGCCGCCGAACGCCACTCGATCGTGATCGACGCGCCCCCGTCCCGGGTCTGGGAGGCCATCGGCAACGTGAAGGCCACGGACCTGCGCCTGGCCAAGCCGCTGTTCGCCGCCCGCAACCTGCTCTCCCGCGTACGGAACGGGCATGCCCAGCGCGACATACCCGACTTCATCCCCCTCGCCGAGGACCCCGGCCGCGAGGTGGTCCAGGGCGTGATCGGCCAGTGGTGGCGGCTGGGCCGGGCGCAGAACGTCGGCTCCGTCGACGGGCTCGACGCCTTCCGCGCCTTCGACCGGCCCGGCTACGCGAAGGCCACGTTCAGCTTCCTGCTGAAGGACGCCGGCGACGGCCGGACCCGGCTCGTCACCGAGACCCGCATCCAGGCGACCAGCCCGGACGCGCGCCGGGCGTTCCTGCGGTACTGGGGGGTGATCCGGCTGGGGAGCGGATTCGTCCGCCGCGTCATGCTCGCCGCCGTCCGCGCCCGCGCGCTCAAGCAGGACGGGCAGTCCTAGCGCGTGGCGTACGCGCGGATGAAGGCATGGGCGCCTGAGGTCATGATCCTGTGGATGCGCTCGGGGTCGGCGGTGGCCGGGTCGGGCTGGTCGTTGTACGCCAGCAGGATCGTCAGGGCGGAGAGGTGGCCGGCGGCCGTCCGCGGATCGTCGGTGTCGAGGAGCCCCGCCTTCGCGAAGTGGGCGAGACGGTCGGCCAGGGCGTCTTCGGCGGACCCGGTCACGACGTCGTCCTGGCTGCCCGGCTCCCGCCAGCGTCGCTGGGCGACGAGCGCGAACGCGGCGGCGTAGTCGGGGGAGCCGACCAGCGTCCGGCCGAGCTCGACGACGAGCGCGGTGATCGCCTCCTGCAGCGCGGCAACCGTGGTGATGGTCCCGTCCCCCGGGAGGTGCTGGTCCAGGGCGCGCTGGATCGAGGCGTTCAGCGTGTCGGAGGTCTCGGCCAGGATGGCCAGGAACAAGCGGTTCTTGTCGCCGAAGTAGTCGTAGACCGTGCGCTTGGAAACCCCGGCGCGGGCCGCCACGGCGTCCATGCTCACGCTGTCCACCCCCTGGCGGGCGAACAGCTCGCGCGCGGCGGAGATGATCGCCGCCCGCTTCTCCTGGTCGCCTTCGCGTACCTGCTTGCCCGGCCTCATGGCGTTTTCCACAGCCCCACACTACACCGTACAGTGTGGAGCTACACTGCACGGTGTAGTGTGCTGTGAATCCCAGGAGGACACCCATGCCGCAGGCACCCACGTTCATCGGCAGGCTCGCCGAAACCGTCATGGGCCGCCGCGCCCGCGTTCTCGGCCTGGCCGAACCCGCCCCGGGGTTCGTCGAGGTGGACCTGCGCGCCGAAACGCCGCCCGGCGGCTGGCAGCCCGGCCACGAGATCCAGGTCCGCGCCACCCCCACCCAGGGCCGCCGCTACTCCGTGCGGACCGTATGCGCCCACGACCCCGAGCACGTCACCGTCCTGGCCGCCACCAGCGCCGACGGCCCCGGCACCCGCTGGATGCTCGGCCTGCGCGCCGGCGCCGAGTTCACCGTGCTGACCGGACGACACCGGCCCCTGTACGAGCACGGAGCCCCACGCCTCTTCCTCGGCGACGGCTGCACCCTCGGCACCATCGACGCCTACGCCGGCACGGAGGACCTCGTCGTCGTCGAAGTGCCCTCCGACGCCGTGCGCCCCCTCGCCGGCCCCCGTCCCCGCTACCGCTTCCTGCCCGCCGGGCCGGCCCCGGGTGACGCGCTCCAGGACTGGCTCGAACACGCCGCCGAGGACGGCGAACTCGCCCGCGTCGACGGCGCGCTGCTCCTCGGCCACGCCCAATCGCTCCAGCGCCAGCGCCGCACGCTCGTCGACCACGGGATCCTGCCCCGCCGCGCCATCACCACCAAGCCGTACTGGGCCACCGGCAAACAAGGACTATGAGCCACCCGGAAAATGCCGCCGCGGAACGACCCTATTTCTTGACGGCGCCCGACGCGGTCATCACGAGGAGCCCGAGAATGACGAGCCCGATATTGGCCAAGATCTCGTAGCCCTCCAGGAATTCGAGGTAGGGCACGACAACCCAGAGGCGAAACCACCCGATCCATTCGTGCACCAGACCGGCCAATCCTTGAATGGCCAATAACGCGCCGATTATCTCAAGCAGCTTTTTCATGCCCGGAGGCTAACCGATTTCAGCGTGCGAGCAGGCGGCGGTATTCGGGGGAGCGGGTCAGCAGGTCGTCGTGGTGTCCGATGTCCACCACGCGGCCGGCATTCATCAGCACCACCGTGTCCGCCGTGCGCAGGGTGGAGGGGCGGTGGGCGACGACGAGGGTCGTGTGCCGGCCCCCGGCCGCGCGCAGCGCCTCGTCGATGGCGGCCTCGCTGTCGGCGTCCAGGTTCGAGACGGCCTCGTCCAGCACCAGGACGGGCGCCCTGGTGAGCAGGGCGCGGGCGATGGCGAGCCGCTGGCGCTGCCCGCCCGACAGGTGGGCGCCGCGCTCCCCGACGAGGGTGTCGTACCCGTCGGGCAGGGCCGTGACGAAGTCGTGCGCGCAGGCGGTGCGCGCGGCCTGCTCCACCTCGGCGTCCGTGGCGTCGGGTCGGGCCAGCCGGAGGTTGTCCCGGACGCTCATGGCGAACAGGTACGTGTCCTGCGGCACCGCGACCACGGTCGAGCGGAGCTGGTCGAAGGGCAGGTCGCGGAGGTCGTGGCCGCCGATCCGCACCGAGCCGGCCGAGGCGTCCCAGTGGCGCAGCAGCAGCGAGGCGCAGGTGCTCTTGCCCGCGCCGGAGTGTCCGGCCAGGGCGACCGTCCGCCCGGCCGGGATGGTGAAGGAGACCTCGCTCACGGCGTCGGGAAGGTCGGGGCCGTAGCGGAAGGTGACCTGGTCGAACGTCACCTCGGGCTCGATCCGGGCCACCGGCCGGGCGGCCTGCTCGACGACGTCCGGCGGCGCGTAGAGGATGCGCAGCAGCCGGGCGGCGGCGGCGCGGATCGTGGACAGCTCCCGCCAGGTGTCGACCAGCGACATCAGCGGCAGGAAGGCGAAGCCGCCGAGCACGGCGACGATCACGACCTGGTCGGCGGCCAAGGAGCCGGTGTTCACCAGGGACAGCGCCACCAGCAGGACGGCGATCAGGCCGACGGCGGCGATGGCGTCGCCGGCGGCCTTCTCCACCCCGCCGCGCGAACGATGCGCTCTCGACGCGCGGTTGAGGCGTCCGGTCGCGGCGTTCAACCGGGCGGCCTGGT
This sequence comes from Nonomuraea sp. NPDC023979, assembly GCF_040639085.1. NCBI lineage: Bacteria > Bacillati > Actinomycetota > Actinomycetes > Streptosporangiales > Streptosporangiaceae > Nonomuraea > Nonomuraea sp. NPDC023979. Next base: position 519,056 of record NZ_JBEZZG010000003.1, on the reverse strand, counting down.
GCTCCTGGCGGCCGAAGACGAGCGTCTCGGACAGCCCTTGCACGGCGTCCACGGCCTCGGAGGCGGCCTCGCCCGCCGCCTCCCGCATCCGCTCGGCCTGCGCCGCCGAGCGCCGCCGCAGCCAGAACGGCACCGTGGCCATCGCCACCACGGCCGGCAGCAGCGCCGCGCCGACCAGCGGATGCAGCCAGAAGGCCGCCACCAGGCAGGCCGGTGGCACGGACGCGGCCACGACGAGCGGGGTGAGGCTGTGGGCGAAGAACAGTTCGAGGATCTCCACGTCGGCCATCGCGGTCGCGCCGATGTCGCCGGAGCGGCGGCGCAGCAGGTAGCCGGGGGTCAGCGCGGCCAGCTTGCGATAGCAGCGGTCGCGCAGCTCCGCAAGCACCCGGAAGGCCAGGTCGTGGGCGAGGTAGGACTCGGCCCACGCGGCCAGCACCTTGGGCAGGACGAGCGCCGCGAGCAGGATCAGCCCGGGTACGAGGGCGCCGGCGCTCTCGCCGTTCAGGGCCCGGCCGACGAGGGCGGCGCCGAGCAGGGCCGCCGCGAGCGCGAAGCCCTGGTCGAGCAGCCCGCAGCCGATCGCGGCGGCCAGACGGCCCCGCTGGGGACGCAGCAGGGAGAGCAGCGCGCCGCGCCGGACGGAGGCGGGCTCCGTGGGCGTGCGGGACTCGGGCTGTACGGGGGTGACGGTGGTGGTCATGCCGCTCCTTCCTGCTGGCGGGCGACCAGGCGGGCGTAGGCGCCGCCGGCGGTGAGCAGTTCGCCAGGAGCGGCCGACTCGGCCACCTGGCCCTCGCTGAGGACGACGACGTGGTCGGCGTCCGCGACGGTGGACAGCCGGTGGGCGATCACCAGCACGGTGCGGTCGGCGCGGACGCGCTCCAGGGCCTCGACCACCGCGCGCTCGGCGGCGACGTCCACGCTGGAGGTGGCCTCGTCGAGGACCAGCAGCGGCGCGTCGGCGAGCAGGGCGCGGGCGATGGCCAGGCGCTGGCGCTGGCCGCCGGACAGCCGCACTCCCCGCTCGCCGATCATGGTGTCGTAGCCGTCGGGCAGTTCGGCGACGAACGCGTGCGCGTGCGCGGCCCGCGCCGCCCGTTCGATCTCGGCACGGCTCACGCCCGCCCGCCCGTAGGCGATGTTGTCGGCGACCGTGCCGTGGAACAGGTAGACCTCCTGCGAGACCAGCGCCACGTTCGACCGCAGCTCGGAAAGCGCGACGTCCCGCAGGTCCACCCCGTCGAACAGCACCCTGCCGCCGGTCGGATCGGCGTGTCGCAGCAGCAGCCGGATCAGCGTGCTCTTGCCCGCCCCCGAGGGCCCGACCACGGCGGTGGTGCGGCCGGCGGCCAGCCGCAGGGAGACTCCGTCCAGGGCGGGGCGGTCGCGGCCGGGATAGGTGAAGGTGACGTCCTCGAAGGTGACCTCAGGCGGCGTGCCGGGCAGGCTCGCGGCGCCGGTGTCGGCGACCGCCGGGCGGGCGGCGAGCAGCCCGGCGATGCCGTGCGCGGCGGGCAGCGCGCCCTGACCGGCGTGGAAGGCCGTCATCAGGTCGGTGACCGGCCGGAACGCCTCCCGCGACAGCAGCAGCACGGCGAACACCGACGTCAGCGACAGCGCGCCCGAGGCGTACTGCCAGGCGCCGAGCCCGACGGCGGCGGCCGTGCCGAGCGCGGCGAAGAAGCCGACGAAGCCCGCCGAGACGGTGGAGACGACCGTGAATCGCAGCGAGTCCCGGTGGAACGCCCACGCCTTGGCCGACAGCCCCGCGCCGAACCGCTCGTCGGCGCCGACCGCCTTGAGCGTGGGCAGCCCCTGCACCGCGTCGAGGTAGTCGGCGCTCAACCCCTTCCACCCCGTGAAGAACGCGGTGAGCCCGTCCCGCATCCGGCGGCGCATCAGCCTCGGCGCGGCGGCGGCCAGCACCGCCGTTACGGCGACGAGCACGGCCACGGCGGGGTCGATCCAGGCGAGCACGGCGACGATGCCCAGGCCGCCGAGCACCGAGATGAGCACCTGCGGCAGGAACACCCCGACGTAGCGGTCGATCGCCTCGACGCTGTCCACCAGGGTGGTGAGCACGCCGCCCGTGCGCGCCTCGGAGACGTATCCGGGACCGAGCGTGAGCAGGTGGCGGTAGAGCCGGTCGCGCAGCGCCGCCTTCACGTCCTCCGCGCCCCGTGCGGAGGCGACCTCACGGGCCCACACCAGCAGGGCCCGGACCGCGACCAGCGCCAGGGCGCCGCAACCGGCCAGGACCGCCGCCGTGAGGTCGCCGCCGATGCCCTGGGCCACGGCGGCGGTCAGGAGCAGGCTCTGCCCGGCGTAGGTGGCCGACACCAGCACGCCGGCCAGCACGGCCAGGGCCAGCCAGCGGCGGCCCGGACGGATCAGGCCGAGCAGTGTCCGGTTCACCATGTCGACTCCCCCGCATTCTTATTGCAAGTAATTCGCAATAGCGCAATGCTGGCAATCATGGCGGATCGTCGGCATGGTGACAAGAGCCCGAGGTCTCAGGCGTGACGGCGGCGCCGGTGGTAGGCGTAGGCCAGGGCGAGCACCGTCGGGCCCCAGAGCGCGACCGGCGAGACGCACACGACGGCCAGCGCGCGCCACCAGCCGTTCTCGTACGCCATGCCGCTGGAGGCGCCGGCCCAGGTGAGGACCATCAACACCGAGACCGCGGTCATCACCAGCCCGCCGGCCACGGCGGGAACGAGCGCCGCCATCGGCGGCACGCGCCGGCCGCCGATGACGGGGATCCAGCTCGGCGCCACCTCGCCCCACCGGCGCACCAGGCCGATGCTGAGCAGCGCCGCCACTTCGGTGAGCACGCTGAGCCCGAAGACGTACGGGATCGTGATCCACAACGGCGACACGGGCGCGTTGTCGACCTGGCCCATCTCGAAGTGGAAGGCGAACGGCAGTCTCCACAGGCACGAGGGCAGCAGCAGCCAGGGAAGCGCGTAGGCGGCACGCAGCGCCCAGCGCGGGACGGGCCGTTCGGTGTCGCTGGTGGCGGGAGCTGTGTGCAGCAAGCTGGGCGTTCGCATCCTGGGTCTCTTCCGTTTCGTCGCCGCTCGATCAGGACCCAGACTGTGCTCACCCGAGGAGGAAGACATCTGCCGATCGGCCGATTCGCCGGCGCGATCCCTGCCCTAGGGTGCCGCCATGAGACTCCTCGCAGGCGGGCTGGCGGTGGCCGGCTCGCTCGCGCTCACCCTCGTGCTCCGGCCGCTGCCGAGCCCGCTCGTCGTCGGGCCCGCGATGCTCGCGGCCGTGGCCATGTCGCTGGTCTGGTGGCCGAGGGCGCGCCCCTTCCTCGCGGCGGTCACGGCGGCCGTCGGCGTGATCGGCGCGACGTGCACGCTCGCCTGGCTGGCCGCCCCCGGCATCACCCCCGGCATCGCCGGCGGCCCGTCGACGTACGTCCACACGGTCGCCGTGCTCACGCTCGTCACGCTGACCGTGCGCTGGACCCCCGTGCGGCAGGCGGTCCCGGCGGTGGGGGCGGCGGCGGTCTCCGAAGCGCTGCTGGCGTTGCAGATCATGCACCCGCCCCCTTCGGGCCTGGAGGCGGTCGCCGTCACCCTCTTCTGGTCCGTCGGCACGGCGGGCGCGACAGGGCTCGGCGCCTATCTCCGCGCCCTCGACCGGCGCCGGGTCGAGGCGGTCAGGCAGGCCCGCCGCACCCAGCGCCTGCAACTGGCCCGCGACCTGCACGACTTCGTCGCCCACGACGTCAGCGCCATGGTCATCCAGGCCCAGGCGGCCCAGATCCTGCTCGACCGCGATCCGGCCGAGGCCGCGGCGGCGCTGCGGGCGATCGAGGAGGACGGCGCGCGGGCGCTCGCGTCGATGGACCGGACCGTCCGCATGCTGCGCGAGCTGGAGGGCGAGGGTGCCTCAGCCGAGCCGCTGCCCGGCCTCGACGGCCTGCCCGACCTGATACGGCGTTTCGCCGACGCGGGCTTCCCCGACACCGACATGCGCATCGAGCCGTCAGGCCCGGTGCCGCGCGAGGTCGCCACCACGATCTACCGCATCGTCGTCGAGGCGCTCACCAACGTCAGGAAGCACGCGCCGGCCGGGTCGAGCGTCGCCATCCGGGTGAGCGACGAGACCGGGGCGGTCGTCGTGACCGTGGCCGACCACGCGCGCGACCAGGCCCTGCCGCGCCTGCCGACCGCCGAACGCGCCGGTGTCGGCCTCGCCGGGCTGGCCGAGCGGGTGGGGGCGCTGGGCGGGGAGTTCACCTCGGGCCGCGCCGCCGGCGGCGGCTGGGTCGTGAAGGCGGTGTTCCCATGACGATCAGAGTCATGATCGCCGACGACCAGCCGGCCGTCCGGCGCGGTTTCCGCACGATCCTCGGTGCCCAGCCGGATCTGGAGGTGGTGGGCGAGGCGCCGGACGGCGTGACCGCGCTCGACCTCGCCGCCGAGCTCCGGCCGGACGTGGTCGTCGCCGACATCCGCATGCCGCGCATGGACGGCCTCGAACTCACCCGCCGCCTGGCCGGTCCCGAGACGCCGTCGCCGATGCGGGTGATCGTCGTGACCACCTACGACCTCGACGAGTACGTGCACGCCGCGCTCCGCGCCGGAGCCTGCGGGTTCCTGCTCAAGCACGCGGGACCGGCGCTCCTCGTCGAGGGCGTCAGAGCGGCGGCGGCGGGCGACGCCCTGATCAGCCCCTCGGTGACCGTGCGGCTGCTGCGCCACCTCACGCCGTCGCCCGCGCGCACCGGCGTGCCGGGCGAACAGCCGCTGAGCGACCGCGAGCTGGAGATCGTCAAGCTGGTCGCCGCGGGCAGGTCCAACCCGGAGATCGGCGCCGAGCTGTTCATCTCGGCCGGCACGGCCAAGACCCACGTGGCCAACGTCCAGCGTAAGCTCGGGGTGCGCAACCGCGTGGGCATCGCCGCCTGGGCCTGGGAGCACGGCCACGGGACCACCGCCGCGACTGGAGGCGACGTTGAGCACTGAGGACGACGTCCGCCGGCTGGCCACCGCGCCCAGGCGGTTGCGTAGGCCCGCCGGGTAGGCCGGCTCAGGGCGCGGTGGCGAAGAGCCGGTCGAGGTGCTCGTCCAGGACGGCGAGCGCCGTCTCCGGGGTGCCGTGCCCGATGAGCACGTGCGTGCCGAGGCCGTCGGCCAGCGCGAACAGCGCCGCCGCCGCCCGTCCGGGATCCAGGTCGGCGGGCGCTTCGCCGGCGTCCTGGGCGTGGCGGATCAGCAGGGCCAGCACCTCGTGCAGGGAGTCGTAGCCCGCGCGCAGGTGGCCGGCGAGCTCGGGGCTCACCAGTGAGCGGGCGGTGAACGCGGTCGCGATGCGCAGTTCGGCGCGGCGCTGGTCGTCGGCGGGCACCAGTTCGGCCAGGATGCGGCGCAGCGCCGCGCGTGGTGGCTGCCCTTCCTGGCCGAGGCTCTGCCGTACGCGCTCGGTCCCGCGCTCGCTGATGTAGTTCAGGGCGAACAGCAGCATCTCGTCCTTGCTGCGGAAGTAGTGCTGGACGGCGCCCAGCGAGACCTCCGCCCTGGCCGCCACGTCACGCAGGCTCACCGCGTCGAGCCCGTGGAGGTTGATCATCGCGAGCAGCGCCTCCGCGATCTGCCGCCGCCGCTCCTCGTGCCGCGCGCCCAACCCCCGCGTACGACTGCCCTTGCCCACAACCGACTCCACTATTTCAGTACGGGTGACTTGTTTTTACTGCCCTCGCGGCCCACAATACCGTACAGACGTATTGATTTGATGGTGGAGGGTGAGGCGTCATGATGATCGCGGGTGTGGTGCTGATGATCCAGGGCTTCGGCAACGCCCTGACCCGGTGGCTGTGGGGGAGCGACTGGGGGCTGCTGGCGGTCGCCGAGCGCACGGTCGACCTGCCGGCATGGACCGGCGCGGCCGTGGGCCTGCTCGGCCTCGCCCTGGTCGCGGCGGCCCGGCTGAAGGGCCGTCGCGCGTGAAGGGGCGATGCTGGGCGGCGCTGGCCGCCTGCGTGGCGCACCTGTTCGCGGCCCCGGCCGCCGCGGCCGCCCCTCAGGAGGACGCCGTGGTCCGCACGGATCTCGGCTGGGTGAAAGGCGTACAAGCCACCGACCACCGGGTGTTTCACGGCATTCCCTACGCTGCCGCTCCCACGGGCGACCGGCGCTGGCGCTCTCCCGCGCCCGCCCGGCCGTGGCCCGGGGTCCGGGACGCCACCCGGCCGGGCCCGCGCTGCGCCCAGCCCGCACCGGCCCCGGGACAGCCGGCCGGCACGTCGGAGGACTGCCTCCACCTCAATGTCACCGTCCCCGAGGCCCCCGGCGGGCGCAAGCCGGTGATGGTATGGCTGCACGGCGGCGGGTTCGTCGAGGGCGCCGGCAGTGACTTCGACGCCCGCCGCCTGGCCACGACCGGGAACGTCATCGTCGTCACCGTCAACTACCGGCTGGGCGTCTTCGGGCTGTTCGTCCACCCGGGGCTGGCCGGCTCGGGCGGCTTCGCCCTGGAGGACCAGCAGGCCGCGCTGCGCTGGGTGCGCCGCAACGCCACCGCGTTCGGCGGCGATCCGGGCAACGTCACGCTGTTCGGCGAGTCGGCCGGGGGCAAGAGCGTCTGCGCGCACCTCGCGTCACCGCGAGCGGCCGGGCTCTTCCACCGTGCGATCATGCAGAGCGCTCCCTGCACCGGCTCGGTGCCGGCCGGGGCCATGTTCCCCGGCGTGCCCGAGTTCCGCCAGTGGCCGTCCGTCGAGGACCGGCAGGCCGACGGCGCCCGCCTCGCAGCCCGGCTGGGCTGCGCCGACGCGGCGACCGCCCTCGCCTGCCTGCGCCAGGTGCCCGCCGAGCGCCTGCTGCCCCTGCACGACCAGTTCATCACCCCCGCCGTCGGCAGCCCGGTGCTCCCGCGGGACCCCGAGCGTGCCCTGGCCACCGGCGCGTTCCACCGCGTCCCGGTCATCTCGGGCACCACCCGCGACGAGATGCGCTACATGGTCGCCCTGTTCTACGAGCTGCCCGGCACGCCGATCACCGCCCGGACATACGCCGAGCTGCTGCGGCAGGCGTTCGGCGAGCGCGCAGAACGCGTCGCCCGCCGCTACCCCCTCACGGGGTACGACTCCCCGGGGCTGGCCTGGGCGGCGCTCACCACCGACGTGGTGTTCGCCTGCCCGACGTACGAACGGAACCGGAGCCTCGCCCAGCGGGTCCGCACGTACGCGTACGAGTTCGCCGGGGACGACGTCGTGACCGAGATCCCGGGCTCGGACTTCCCCCTCGGGGCCGCGCACGGCGCGGAACTGGCCTACCTCTTCCCCGGCCCCGGCCTCGACGCCCGCCGGCGACAGCTGTCCACCACCATGATCCGCTACTGGACGGCGTTCGCCCGCACCGGCGACCCCAACGCCCCCGGCCTGCCCCGCTGGCGGACCTTCGCCCCCACCCGTCCCGGCACGCAGTCGCTGACGCTCGCGCCCGACCCGACAGGGCCGATCGACCTCGCCGCCGCCCACCGGTGCGCGTTCTGGGCCGGGTAGCGGGCGAGCTCAGGCGGAGGTCAGGGAGAGCAGCCCCGGGATGGCCGCCACGCCGGGCAGCAGGTGGGTGTGGCGGACGGCGCCGAGCGTGGCGGCGTCCTGGCCGCCGGTCAGGACGCCGGCCACGATCGCGGCGCCCGCGTTGGCGCCCGCCTGAAGGTCACGGGTGGTGTCGCCGGCCGTGAGGACGCGGCCGACGTCGTGGACACCGGTCGCCTCCATCGCCCGGAAGATCATGTACGGTGCCGGGCGCCCGGCGGGGACGTCGTCGACGCACACCACCGCGTCGAGGAACCCGGTGTCCCAGCCGATCGCGGACAGCAGGGCGCCGGTCACCTCACGGTCGAACCCGGTGGTGAGCGCCACCTTGACGCCGGAGGCGCGCAGCGTCGCGATCGCCTCGGGAACGCCGGGCAGGGGCGTCGGCGGCCGGTCGGCGTAGGCGGCGCGCAGCCGTTCGCGGAAGTCGGCGAAGGCGGCCTCCGTGACCTCGGCCGGGGGCTCTCCCAGCAGGGCGCTGATCGCCTCGCGCTTGCCGGCGCCCATCCAGCGCCGGATGTCGTCGGCGGCCGGGTCGCCGCCCGCCGCGCGGACGGCCTGTTCGAGGGCGACGTAGACGGCGCCGTGCTCCTCGACGGTGGTGCCGGCGATGTCCAGGACCGCCAGTTCGATCACGGTAGCTCTCCAAGGGGGCTGCGCAGCAGTGCCGGGCGGGCCTGCTGGGAGTTGTCGATGGTGAAGGAGACGAGGTCGGGACGGTAGCGGTCGTCGGAGTACTCGACGGGCCGGCCGTCGGCCGAGGAGGTGCGGCGGCGTTCGCGGAGCAGGGCCGCGCCGGGGGAGACGGTCAGCAGCTCGGCGTCGGTCTCGTCCGCCACGATCGCGTCGATCATGTGGCGGGCCCTGCTCAGGTCCACCCCGCGCCCGGTCAGGTACGCCAGGACGGAGCCGCTGTCGCAGTCGAAGTCGAAGAGCCACCGGCCCGCGTCCCACACGAACGTGGTTCGTTCGATCATCGTGGGCACGCCGTCCAGCAGCCGCAGGCGCAGCAGCTGGACGACCGGCTCGCCCTCGTCCACGGCCAGCGCGTCGGCCGCCTCGGCGGAGGCCGGGCGCCGGCTGATCTCCAGCGTCCGCTGGCCGGGCTGGTGGCCCATCTGCTCGGCCCACCGCGAGAACGACAGGAACGTCTCGAACGGCTGGGGCATCGTCCGGGTGCGCACCACGGGCGGTTTGCCCCGGCCGCCGCCGATCAGCCCTTCGGACCGGAGCGTGGCCAGCGCCTGCCGGATCGGCCCTCGCGAGGCTCCCCACTGCTCGCACAGCTGGGACTCGGAGGGAACGGCGGCGCCCACCGGCAGGTCGCCCGACCGGATGCGACGCCGCAGATCCGCTGCGACACGTTCGTGAAGAGGCCCGTCCATGCGACTTGACCATACAGGAGGGCGGCGGTCGCGCAAACCCTTGAATGACGGCCTCACCTGCATAGATGGCGTCCAGGTGAACAGGCGGCGACATGTGTTCGGCACCTGTTGACACCTGTCGGGCAGGCTCGGCACCTTGCTTGTCATGACAAGTTTGCTCGACTCGGCCGATGTCGTCGTCGTCGGCGCGGGCATCGTCGGACTGGCCCACGCCGTGGACGCCGTACGCCGGGGACTGTCCGTCGTCGTCGTCGAACGTGACGGGCGGGCCGTCGGCGCGTCCGTCCGCAACTTCGGGCACGGCTGCTTCACCGCCCAGGACGGCGACGCCCTCCGCTACGGGACGACGGCCAGGGCCGCCTGGCTGCGGCTGGCCAAGGAGACGGGGCTCTGGTTGCGCGACGCCGGCACCGTGGTCGTGGCCAGGGCCGACGACGAGTACGCGGTGCTGGAGGAGTTCGCCGCCGCCCGCGACGGCCACGCCGTCCTGCTCGACGCGGCGCAGGTGGCCGAACGGGTGCCGGTGGGCCCCGGCGTGGTCGGCGGCGCCTGGCTGCCCCTGGACATCCGCGTCGACCCCCGCCAGGCCGTCCACGCGATCGCGGACTGGCTGGCCGGCCAGGGCGTGCGCTTCCACTGGGCCACCTCCGTCCACCTCGTGGAGCCGGGCGCGGTCGTCACCAGCCGGGGCCGCATCGGAGCCGGCCGGGTGGTCTTCGCCGTGGGCCACCACGTGGACCGGCACTTCCCCGGCCTCGCCGCGGAGTCCGGGCTGCGCCGCTGCGCGCTGCACATGCTGCGGGTGGCCGACCCGTACGGCCGGACGGTGGACCCGGCGGTGCTGTCGGGCTTCTCGCTCCTGCGCTACGGCGGCTTCACCGCCTGCCCCGGCGTGGCCGCCGTACGCGCGCGGCTGGAGGCCGAGCACCCGGACCTGGTCGGCATCGGCCTGAACCTGATGTTCACCCAGCGCCCGGACGGTGACCTGATCATCGGCGACACCCACGCCTACGGCGACACGTTCGACCCGTTCCAGGTCGACGAGCTCGACCGGCACGTCCTGGCCGAGACCGGGCGGCTGCTGGGCGCCGACCGGCTGACGGTCCGCGAGCGCTGGCGCGGCGTCTACTCCTCCGCCCCCGAGCCGTTCCTGATCGCCGCCCCCATGCCCGGCGTGCGCGTGGTCGCGGTCACGTCCGGCATCGGCATGACCACCGCCCTGGGGCTGGCCCCCGAGGTCCTCGACGACCTGCTCGATTGACCACCCCTCCGACACCCCACCACCACTTCCGAGGAGAGATCCCCATGCGCGCACGACGCCTCCTGGCCGCCGTGGCGGCGGCCCCGCTCCTGCTGCTGGCCGGCTGCGGCGGCGCCGAGACCGGCGCCGAAGCCGGCGGCGCCACCTGCCCCGGCGGCAGGATCCGTTTCGGCATCGAGCCCTACGAGGACCCCGCCAAGCTCAAGCCCGCCTACCAGGTCCTCGCCGACGCCCTCCAGCGCAAGCTGAACTGCCCCGTCGAGCTGAAGATCGTCGACGACTACTCCGCCGAGGTGCTGGCGATGCGCAACGGGCAGCTCGAACTGGCCCAGTTCGGGCCGCTCGGGTACGTCTTCGCCAGCACGATGGCCGACGCGCGGCCCGTCGCCTCGTTCGCCGACGCGAAGGGCGCCCTGACCACCTACACCGCCGGCATCTGGGTGCGCGCCGACTCGCCCATCACCTCCGTCAAGGACCTGGCGGGCAAGTCCATCGCGCTGTCCAGCCCGGGATCGACCTCGGGTGACGCGCTGCCCCGGTACGCGCTCAAGACCGACGGCGTGGCCGAGTCGTCCGTGAAGATCGACTACGCCGGAGGCCACCCCGAGGCGCTGCTCGCGCTCGTCAACGGCAAGGTCGACGCCGCCGAGATCAACAGCCAGCAGCTCGCCTCCGCGCAGGCCGCAGGCACGTTCAAGCCCGACGGCTTCCGGCAGATCTGGACCTCCGCCCCCATCCCGAACGACCCCATCACCGTCTCCGGCAAGGCCGACCCGGCCTTCCGCGAGGCGGTCACCAAGGCGCTGCTGGAGCTCGGCCCCGCCGACGTCGCCCAGGTCGGCGCGTTCCTCGACGTCGACCCGCCCGGGCCGCTCGTCGCCGTGACGAAGGACACGTACCAGCCGCTGTTCGACCTGGCCGCCGAGCTGAACCTGACCGAGGAGGACGTCTGACCATGACGCCCGCCGACGCCCCGCCGCCTCCCCTCCGGACGGCGGTGACCGGCCCGCCGGCCGCGCTCGTGGTACGGGGGCTGACCAAGTCCTTCGACGGCAGGACCGTACTGGACGACCTGGACCTGCGGGTCGAATCCGGACAGTTCCTCGCGCTGCTCGGCGCCAACGGATGCGGCAAGTCCACCGCGCTGCGCTGCCTCGTCGGCCTGGAGACCCCCGACGCGGGCGCCATCGCCGTCCACGGCCGGACCCTCGGCTCCGGCCACGACGCCGAGAGCAACCGGCTGCGGCAGCAGACGGCCATGGTCTTCCAGCAGATCCACCTCGTACGCCGCCGCAGCGCCCTGGACAACGTCTGCGCCGGCGCGCTCGGCCGGCTGCCGCTGCGCCGATCGCTCGCGCCGATCCTGTTCCCGCGCGAGCTGCGCGAGGAGGCCATGGCCTGCCTGGACCGGGTCGGGATGGCCGACCGCGCCGCCGAACCGGCCGGCCGGCTCTCCGGCGGGCAGCAGCAACGGGTCGCGATCGCCCGCGCGCTCTGCCAGCGCGCCCGGATCATCCTCGCGGACGAGCCCGTCTCCGCCCTCGACCCGGCCGCCGCCGAGCAGGTCGTCTCCCTGCTGGCCGACCTCGCGCACGAGGAGGGCCTGGCCGTCGCCGCCGTGCTGCACCAGCCCGCGCTGGCCCGCCGCCACGCCGACCGGGTGGTCGGGCTGCTGCACGGCCGGGCCGTCATCGACGCGCCCGCCTCCGAGATCACCGAGGCCGACCTCGACACCCTGTACGCCGCCCGCCCCGCCTCGCCCGCCGCCGCCTCGCACGTCGTTCATCAGGAGCATCGATGAAGTCCCCGGCCACCCCGCTCGCCCCGCCCCGAAGGCGGCCGATCACCACGGCGACCGCGGTCGTCACCGTGGTCGTGGTGGCCGCCCACGTGCTGGCCTGGCACGGCACCGAGTTCTCCCCGGCGGCGCTCGTCCAGGGCTGGCGCGGCATGGCCGACTTCCTCGGCCAGGCCCTGCCGCCCGACCTGTCCTGGACCGAGGTGCTGCTGCCCAGCTTCCAGGGGGCGCTCGTCACGCTCGCCATCGGCCTGCTCGGCACCACCCTCTCGGTGCCGGCGGCGCTCGTCCTGGCCTTGCTCGCGGCCCGGACCACCACCCGCAACCGCTGGGTCTACCAGGCCGCCCGCTCGATCCTGTCGTTCCTGCGCGCGGTGCCCGACGTGGTGTTCGCCCTGATCTTCGTCACCGCCGTGGGGCTGGGCCCGTTCGCCGGCGTGCTCGCGCTGATCTTCCACAACACGGGGGTGATGGGCAAGCTCTGGGCCGAGGCGATGGAGGAGATCGACCTGGGGCCCCGCGACGCCCTGCGCGTCGGCGGCGCCTCCGGTGTCCAGGTCGCCGCCCACGCCGTGCTGCCCGCGGTGATCCCGCAGTTCGTCGGGCTGCTGCTGTACCGCTTCGACGTCAACGTCCGCTCGTCCCTGGTGCTCGGCCTGGTCGGGGCGGGCGGCATCGGCTTCCTCGTCAACCAGTCGATCAAGCTGTTCCGGTTCGACGAGATGGTCACCCACCTGCTGGTGGTGATGGTGCTCGTCGTCGCCGTCGACCAGCTCTCGGCCCAGATCCGCCGCCGCCTCGGCGTTTGACGAGCCGGATCCCGGCGTCATGGCCGGCCCGCTATCCGATGAGCACTCCGATCAACAGCAGCGCCGCACTTCCTCCAAGAATGCCCAGCCACGCGAAGAGAGAGGACGCCGCGATCCGGCGCTGGAAGGACACGGCCGCGAGCCCGAACAAGACGGCCGGAATTCCGAAGACGACCCAGACGGCGGCGAAGTTGAACCAGCCCGTCGCGGACATGTTGCTGATGCCTTTGCCGAGCGCGATGGGGACGCCCGCCAGAATGAGCAGCTTGACCACGAGTTCCAGCGCCGGATAGACGAACTGGGCAGCGGCCGAGCCCCACAGCCCGCCCAGCACGAGCCGGCTGGGCAGCCGCCTGCCCCAGGGGCGGACGCTGGCCAGCGCGAGCGCGACCGTGAGGATCCGCAACCCCACCGATCCCAGCGCGACCCAGCCGTCTCCTTCGGGCCAGGCGCCTTCGACGACCGCGTTGACGACGGCCAGGCCGAGCACGACCACGCAGAAGAGGCCGACGAACCCGGCGGCGGCGTACGCGGGCCACAGCGGAGCCCATGACCGGCCCTTCTGATGAACAGACGGCAACGCGAGATCCTTTCGACACGGAGGTCAGGCCAGGACGGAGAGGAGCTCGTCCCCCCTGGCCGTGATCTTGATGTGGACGTGGCGGCCGCGGCGCTCGCGGCTGAGCAGGTCGGCGGCCTGGAGCTGGTCGCAGTGGTAGCTGGCAGTGGAGGGCGAGCAGTCCAGCAGGGCGGCGAGCTTCCCGATGGGAATGGAGGTCCCGGCCAGCCGCAGGATGGCGGCGCGGGTGCGACCGAGAGTGAGAGCGAGCTTGTCGGTGTCCTCGCGGGCGGCATGGCTGGTGCGGCCGGACCACAGGAGGCCGACGGCGGGCAGGGGGTAGCCGATCCACGCCGGGCCGGGCTGGTCGAAGGAGAACAGGCAGGCGCCGTGACCGGAGACGACGGGCACGAAGGTGAGGCGACGGCCGGCGAGGTCGAAGGATCTGCCCTGCTGGTCCGGAAGCCGGATGGAGGCGCTGTCGCAGGTCAGCCGCCCGCTCAGCCCGGGCAGGAGAGCGTGCAGGCTGCGCGTCACGGCGGCAAGGCCGATGCGCTCCTGCTCCTTGTGCAGGAGGGCGTCGGCGTTCTTCCAGACGGTGCGGAACTCCTTCCACAGCCGGTTCATGAGACCGGCGTAGGCGCGTATCCAGGGTCCGGGGCGGTCCGCGACCGCGTGCCAGTGCCGGGGCAGGACGGGGCCGAACTCGGCCTCCAGTTCCCGGATGAGAATGCGGTCATCCAGTTCGGCGAGAGCGTCCAGATAGGCGCCCATGTCCGCCTCCGCGATCGTCGAGGTCGCGGTCAGGCAGTCGGGGATGACCGAGTAGTAGGGGTCGAACAGCGGACGCAGGACGACGGCGTCGTCGCCGATGACCGCTGCGACGGCCCGCTGCCAGTGGCGGGGCACGCCATGCGGCCGGCCGCCGACCGTGCCCGCGATCAGCGACAGGAGCGTCGCGCCGGCATGCAGGGACACGGTGGCGTTGACGTCGTCGAGCGCTCCGACATGTAACTGCGAGTAGCCGGGCATGCGTCTTCTCCTCTCGCGAGTGGGGGAGACATCGGGAGCGTAGAACCTGACGCGACGTGAGACGCAAGCGAACACCGCTTGTCGTGACTAGGTGAGAGAGAGGGCCAGGACGCCGGCGAGGACCACGCCCATGCCGATCATCTGCGGACGGGTGAGCCGCTCCTTCAGGACGATCCGGGCGAGGACGATGGTCACCACCGTGTGCAGGGAGCCCAGCACGGCCGCGACGCTGACCGGGCCGAGCATCGAAGCGACGGCGTACTGGGCGTCGGCCGCGACGATGAGCACGCCGATCGAGGCCAGCACCGGCAGGTCGCTCCTCCGTACGGTGACGTGGTGACGCGTGAGGACGACGACAGAGGCGATCACGATCACGGTGGTCAGGCGAGCGGTCAGCAGGGCCCAGCCGGTGTCGGCCTGGCCGGCGTTGTGCATGGACAGGAAGAAGGTGCCGAATCCGAGCGCCGCGAGCAGGCCGTACAGAATGCTCGTCAACGGCCGATCGCCCGTCCCGGTGGCTGGGCGCCGGGAGGCGATGACCAGTCCGAGCGCGGTGAGCACCAGCCCGGCGAACTGGAGCGGACCCGGCACCTGCCCCGCCACGAGCCCGGCGAGCAGGGGGATGAGGGGCGCGGCCGCCGCGACGGGGGCGACGATGCTCATCGTGCCGACGGCGAGGCCGCGGTAGAGGGCGGCGATGCCCACCGTCTCGCCCAGCCCGGCGACGGCCGCCTGAACGAGGAAGGCAGGGTCCGGCGGGCCCACGCCGCGTACGGCGGTCGTGATCGTGAGCAGGACGAGAGCGGTGGCCTGCGAGATGAGCAGGACGGACGGCACGGGGCGGGAACGGCTCTTCAGCCCTCCCAGGAAGTCGGAGGCCCCCCAGCCGAGCCCGGCGCCCAGGGCCAGGGCGATGGCGAGCACGGGTGCGTCCGATCAGCGATGGGCGGTGTGGCCGAGGATCGCGGGAACGACCGTGTCCCAGTGGCGGCGGGGGAAGGTCTCGTGACCGGTCCCGTCCATGACCATGAGGCGAGCGTCGGGGATCTCCGCGGCCAGGGCCTGCCCATGAGCCGGCGGCAGGAAGGGGTCTTCGGCGCCGTGCAGCACGAGCGTCGGGGCCTTGATCCGGCCGAGCCGGTGCCGCCAGGGCTCGCCGGCGTCCAGGAGGAACGGGTTGGTCAGCTGTGCGGCGAGATCGATCGTGCGATCGGCGACCCGGCCGGCGAGCTCGCGTACGGCCGGCTCGTCGAAGTGGCCCGGTGCGGCGAAGGGCCGCTCGGCCTCGACGAGGTGGGCGATGACGGCCTCGCGGTCCTGCCAGTCCGGCTCGGCCGGTTCGGTCGCGTACAGGGACCGCAGCTCGGCCGTCATGTCCGGCAGGTCGTCGTGGCGGTGACCGGGGCCGCCGGGCGTCGAGGACGCGAGCGTGAGCGTGGCTACCCGATCGGGGTGGTCGAGCGCCACGAGCTGGGCGATGGCCGCGCCCTGGGACATGCCGACCAGGTGTGCGCGGTCCAGCCCGAGCCCCCCGATGAGGGCGGCGGTGTCGGCGACCAGGTCGCGCAGGTCGTGTGACGGAGCTCCGGCGGGGGAGCCGGTCGACCGGCCGGCGTCCCGGCTGTCGAAGCGGACGACGTAGCGCTCGCCGGCCGCCAGGCGCCGGGCGAACTCCTCCTCCCAGTTCAGCAGGCTGTGACCGCCGCCGTGGATCAGCAGGATCGCGGGATCGGCGGGGTCGCCGAAGGTCTCGGTGGCCAGCTCGATCCCGTTGACGTTGAGCATCCGCTCCATTGTGGCCGTCCTCTCCGCCCGTGGTTCGTTACATGTAACGAAGAACGTAGCACGCGAGCTCGTTACATGTAACTGGTTGCCGCTAGAATGGGACCTATGACGCGCTCCAGCCGGCCCGCCCAGGCCGTCCACGACGCCTGGGCCGCCTACCGCAGGCTCCAGCTCCTGGTGGACCCGGCGATCGCCCGCGAGCTGGAGCAGAACTCGAGCCTGTCGATGCCCGATTACGAGGTGCTGGCCGCGGTGACGGAGCTGGCGAGCACGGAGACGTGCGTGCGCGTGGGCCGCCTCGCCGCCCGGTTGCAGTGGGCCCACGGCCGTCTGTCCCGCCAGCTCGGCCGCATGGAGCAGCGCGGCCTGATCGCGCGCGAGGCATGCGAGCTGGACGGCCGCGGCGACGACGTGCTGCTCACCGAGGCCGGACGGCGGGCCCACGAGGAGGCCACCCCCGCCCACCTGGCCTCGATCGACCGGCACTTCGGCCGGGCGCTGTCCGCCGGTCAGCTGGCAGCTCTCGTCGACATCGAACGCACGCTCTCCGCCGACCACTGATCAACGCGCGCAGTCGTAAGGACGCGTGCGCCACCGCCGCTCTGACGTTTCGAGAGCCTTCGAAGCGGTTGCTGCTGAACCCGGCCCGGTCCAAGGCTGGTGCCGTCGGGATGGCATGCGGCTTCGGGGGTGGGTGGTTCATGGCAGTGGGAGAGGTCGTCGGGACCTCGGGCTCGGTACGGGGGCGGACGCTTCCGTCGCGCTTCTCCGTTCTGGGACCGCTCACCGTCAGCCTCGGCGACGGCGTATGGCGGCCGGTGCCGGGAGCCAAGAACCGCACCCTGTTGGCCAGTCTTCTCCTGCACGCCAACCAGGTCGTCTCCATCGACGGCCTGTCACGACGGCTGTGGGGGGACCAGCCGCCGCAGGACGAACGGCGTGTCGTGCAGACGTACGTCGCCCGGCTGCGGCAGTGGATCGGGGACGAAACGGTCGTCCGGACGTGGCCGGGAGGCTACGAGATCCGGCTCGGCCCTGACCGGCTGGACCTGCTGGAGTTCCGCCACCTGCTGGGCCGGGCCGCTCAGGCCGGCTCGCCCGAGCAGGAGGCGGCGCTGTTGCACAAGGCGGTCGCCTTGTGGCGCGGAGCCGCCTGCCCGGACGTCGCCTCCGAGATCCTGCACCAGGACGTCGCCGTCCTGGAAGAGGAGCGCAGACGCGCCGTCGAACGACGCATCGACCTGGATCTGTCCTCGCGGGGCGCCGGCGGTGATCTCATTCCCGAACTGCGCAGGCTGACGCGGGAGCATCCGCTGCGCGAGCGGCACTGGGCCCAGTTGATGCGTGCCCTGCACCGGGCCGGCCGGCGGGCGGAGTCCCTGGCGGCCTACCGTGAGGCCTTCGGTCACCTGCGAGAGGAGCTGGGTGTCGAGCCCGGCGCCGAACTGCGCGACCTCCACCAGGAGATCCTCGCCGGGACGGCGGAGCCTACGGCGGGAGCCGTGCCCCCCGTGACGCCGCCGGACGTCGCCGAGCCGGATCCGCCGCGGGAGGTGCCCGCTGACATCAGCGGCTTCGTGGGACGCACCGGCGAGCTGGAGACCCTGGACCGGGTCACGACGCGCTCGGGCGCCACCGTGATCGTGGGCAGGGCAGGCGTCGGCAAGTCCACGCTGGCCATCCACTGGGCCGCCGCCACCGCCGGCGACTTCCCCGACGGCCAGCTCTACCTCGACCTGCGGGGGTTCGACGCGCTGCCGCCCCTCCCCGCCTACCAGGCCCTGCGCATTCTGCTGCGCGCTCTGGGCGTGCGCCCGGCCGACGTTCCCGCGGAGCGGGACGCGGCCGCCGCGATGTTCCGTTCCCGCACCGCGGGCCGCAGGATGCTGATCGTCCTGGACAACGTTCGCAGCACCTGCCATGTACGTTCCCTGCTTCCCGGCAACGGCCCGGCGGTCCTCATCACCAGCCGTAACCAGCTACGCGGCCTCGTCACGAGTGGCGCCGCGGCGCGGATCGCCCTCGGCCCGCTGCTCCCGGAGGAATCCCTGGAACTGCTGGCCGCGCAGGCGGGCCGCGACCGGCTGCGCCGCGAACCCGAGCAGGCGAGGATGCTCGCCAAGCTGTGCGAGCACCTGCCCCTGGCCCTGCGCATCATCGGAGAGAGGCTCGCCCGCGTGCCGGGGCTGTCCGCCGAGACGCTCGCGCGCGAGATCGAGCGGGACGCCCTGGCCGCCCTCCGAGCGGGCGACGGTGACCAGGACGTCCGGCGTGCGCTGTCGTGGTCGTACGCGCGCCTCGACCCGGCTGCCCGGCGCACCCTGCACCTGGCGGCCGTTCTCCACCCCGAGAACGTGCTGGAGCCGGAGCCGCTCGCCGCGCTCGTCCAGACGCCGCTCGAACGGATCCGGCGGCACCTGGACAGGCTGAACGCCGATCACCTCGTCGAGCAGACCGCGCCGGAACGGTATCTGCTGTCGCCACTCGTCCGCGCTCTTGCGGCATCCGAGCCGACGCAGGAGCTCTCGCCGGATTGAATGCCGGAGGAAGGCCGGCCGAAGGCGGTAACATCATCACGAAGTATTCGCGGCTGTCTGTTCCGTCGCGCAATGGATACATCGCCTCGGGCGGAATGACGGTTCTCGACGGCGGGACGTGCGCGTCCTGAGTCCTCTCCGGTAAACGGGAAGTGCGGATAAGCGATCACCGTTCCCGGTCTGGCGCCGAGAACGGTGATCGCTTCAGACCATCAGCGCCAGGGCGTCGCGGTCATACACTTTTGATCGTGATGCAGGCCGGGTTCGACCACTCGTTGTCGAAGAAGGTGCGGGCGCAGAGTGTGGAGTTGACCCTGAACATGGTGAAGGGCGCCCAGTCGACGTACGCATCACCGATCTTGGAGCATTGCGCGGTCCGGGTCTCGCTGAAGGCGGCTCCGCTCTTGTAGGCGCCCCACACGTGCACCTTGACGCCGCAGAGCGTGATAGGTCTCCACGGGAACTTGATGGACCGCATCGATCCGCGGATCTTCTGGACCAACGTGCCCGTTCCCGTCACCTGAATGCAGGTCTCGTTGACATGGCCCGGCCCGTTGCGGGCAGTGCAGCCGCTCGCGCTGAGCGGGCCAAGCTCATCCGGTCCGGAGGGCGCGGTGGCCGTCGTCGCCGTGGCGCCGGCGGGCGCCGCGATCACCATCGCGCCGGCGATCGCCGCGGCAACGGCTAAATCTCTCATCCTCAACTGCTTTCGACCTTTCCTCGTTCGTCGTCGTTCGCTCCGGGCCGTCGCACGTGGCGGCCCATCACTTTCTGATCTGGATACAGGCCGGGTTCGACCACTGATCCTTGAACTGGGTCCGGACGCAGATGCTGGTCCGGTCCTTGAAATGGGCGTTGGGATACCAGTTGACGTATGCGCTGCCGCCGTAGCTGCATTGCGCCTGACCGGTGCGGTCGAACCTGGCCCCGTTCGCGTAGGTGCCCCACACATGGACCTTCACGCCGCAGAGCGTGAGCGGGACCGGCGGGAAATTCCAGGACACCATCGCGCCCCGGACACGCTCGACGTGCGTGCCCTGGCCGTAGACGTAGACACAGGTGTCGTTGAAGTCGCCGGGGCCGTTTCGGGCGGTGCACCCTGTGGCCGTCAGCGGCCCGAACTCGTCCGCTCCGGGGGTCGCCGTGGCCGCCGCGGGTCCCGCGACACCCATCGAGCCGGCGACCGCCAGCGCGGCGATGAACGCAAGATTGAGGCGTAGCGCCATTCACACTCCTTTGAATCGGTGTGATCCCGACGCTAGGCCGCACTCTCTTCATAACGCCTTCAAACAGCCGTCGCTTTTCGAATGCGAGGCGTAGGCCAGGTGAGGCTCTGCTGAAGGCGTGCGGAGGGCGGCAGGTGCTGTGCTTTCCCAGACAACAGCCTCCGAAAGGAAAGAGGATGGGCATGCGAAACCTGCTCCGGCTCACTGCCGCCACCGCGGTCGCTGCCGCAGCGGTCGCACTCGGTGCGTCCGCCCCGGCCAACGCCACCACCGCGCAGTACACGGTGTGCTCCTACACGATCACCGCCGCCCACTATTTCAAGAATCCCAACGGCGACAACTGGTTCCTGGTGCGCAAGGGCGAACGCCGGCCGGGATATCGCGACGCGACCATGTTCTTGAATGGCATCCTGCACCGTCAGATGACGCCCGCGCCGTATGCGTGGGGTGAAGTCGGCAAAATGGTGCTCGTGCCCGGCTCCTGCCGCATCTGACCGCAGGAAATCTCAGATCCGAAGCGTCTTCATCGAAGGAGGAAATAATGCGTATTTCATCGAGAAAAATGGCCGCCTCGCTGGTGGGCGCGGCGTTGGCCTGCGGAATCCAGGCCGGCGTGACCGCGCCCGCGCGCGCCGATGCCGTACCGATGGGCTGGGAGCTCTACCACATCTACAACGACCTGTCGGAGACCGCGCGCAAGCAGTGCCACGCCGACGGCCGCCGCCTGTTCGGTAACCAGTACAAATGCTCGCCGGGATGGTACGGCTGGACGCTGTATTTCTGGTCCTGAGAACGATGGCCCGGCACGCTCGTCATCATCGGATTTCCCTGATCTGCGGGCGCCGGGCTCCGCCCCTGGCTCACGGGTGCGTGGTTCAGCCGCTATCTCGCGGGTGTGCCCGGGTCCGGGACGAGCAGGGTGGTGAGCAGGTCGTCCAGGCTCACGATGCCCACGACACCGGCACCGCTGTCGCCGTCGGAGCGGATGAGCGCGAGCTGGCTGTGGGCGGCTCGCAGTGCCGTGACCGCCTCCGACACCGAGGCGTCCGAGGGCAGGGCGGGCAGGCGGTAGGCGAGCTGCGCGGCGGTGACGGTGCGGGCGCGGCGGGCGGCCAGATAGGCGTCGCGGATGTGGACGACGCCGAGCGGCGCCGCCGGGTCGCCGACGACGAGGCGGGAGCGTCTGGCGTTCAGGCAGGCGTCGATCACGTCCTGGGCCGAGGCGGTGGCGGGGACGGTGACGACCCGGTCGAGCGGGGTGACGAGCGCGGCGATGGCGGCGTCGGGGGCGTGCAGGGCCTGGCTGAGCACGGCGTGGTCGTCGGCCTCGATGAGGCCGAGCCTGCGTGACTCCTCCACCAGGTGCCGCAACTGTTCAGGCGTGCGCGGGTTGGCGCCCTCCTCGCGCGGGTGCACCTTGAACAGGCGCAGCAGGGCGTTGCTGATGGCGTTGAGCAGGCTGATCACCGGCCGTACCGCCAGGGTGAAGGCGCGGAAGGGCAGCGCCAGGGTGGTGGCGGAGCGTTCGGGGTGCGCGATCGCCCACGACTTGGGCGCCATCTCGCCGAGCACCATGTGCAGGAAGGTCACGACGGCCAGCGCGATGACGAAGGCGACCGCGTGCGCGGCTGCCTCGGGCAGGCCGAGCGTGTGGAACAGCGGGGTGAGCGTGCCGGCGATGAGCGGTTCGGAGACGACGCCGAGGCCGAGCGAGCACAGCGTGATGCCGAGCTGGGCGCCGGCCAGCATGAGCGACAGTTCCTTGATGCCCGACAGGGCGGCCGAGGCGGCCTTGCTGCCTTGCGCGGCGGCCTTCTCCAGCCGGTGGCGCTTGGCCGCGACGAGGGCGAACTCGGCGGCGACGAAGAAGCCGTTGCCGACGAGCAGGAACAGGGTGAGAGCCAGGCCCAGGGGCAGGTTCACGGCCGCTCCTCCTCTTCGTCGAGGTGCCGGTACGGGGTGAGCCGGACGCGTTCGGGGACGTGCCGGTCCAGCGTCAGGACCTCGATGCGTGCGTGGGTGGGCGCGGCGGGGTCGAGGGTGGCGGGCAGGGCGGCGGTGATGACGTCGCCGGGTGCGGCGAAGCGGCCCAGGCGGTGCAGGATCAGCCCCGCGAGGGTGTCGTAGTCGTCCTCGTCGGGCAGGTTCAGGTCGGTGGCCAGGGCGATCTCGTCGATGCGCAGCCCGGCGTCCAGCTCCCAGCCGTCGCCGTGCCGTACCGCTGAGGGGGTGTCGGCGTCGTCCTCGTCGGCGATCTCGCCGACGAGCTCTTCGGCGACGTCCTCCCAGGTGACGAGGCCGGCCAGGCCGCCGTGCTCGTCGACCACGCAGGCCACCTCCTCGCCCCGGGCGTGGAGCTGGGCGGCCAGGTCGGGCAGCGGCAGCGAGAACGGCACGACCAGGACGTCCCGGGCGAGCTCGCCGACCCGGGTGGCGACGGCGGCCCTGGTGGGCACCGCGGCCACGTCGCGCAGGCTGACCAGCCCGGTCACGTCGTCGAGCGTGGCGCCGAGCACCGGGTAGTGGGTGTGGCCGTGAACGGCGATGAGCTCGTCCAGCTCCGCGACGCTCGCCGAGGCGGCCACGGCGACCACGTCGGCGCGCGGCACCATCACCTCCTCGGCGGTGTGGTCGGAGAAGGCCAGCGCCCGTTCCAGCACGTCGGCCTGACTGCCGGGCAGGTGGCCGTGCGCCTCGGACTCGCCGATGATGTGGCCGAGCTCCTCCAGCGTGGCGCCGTGGTGCAACTCCTCGACGGGCTCGATCCCGACGGCGCGCAGCAGCCGGTTGGCGGCGGTGTCGAACAGCTTGATGACCGGCCCCGCGACCGCCAGGTAGACCAGCGTGGAAGCGGCCAGCGCGCGGGCGAGCGGCTCCGGCCGGGCCAGGGCCAGGTTCTTGGGGGCGAGCTCGCCGAGCACCATCTGGATGATCGTGGCCAGCGCGAACCCGACGGCCAGGGCCACCGCCCCCACCACCCCGGCGGGCATGCCGAGCGCGGTCAGCGCGGGCGCGATCAGCTCCGCCAGGGCCGGGCGGGCGATGAACCCGACCACGAGCGCGGTGACGGTGATGCCGAGCTGCGCTCCCGACAGCATGAACGACAGCCGTTCCATCACCTTGACGGCCTTGGCCGCCTTCTTGTCGCCCGCGGCCGCCTGCTGGGACAGGATCAGCCGGTCGGCGCTGACGTAGGCGAACTCCTGGGCGACGAAGTAGCCGGTGGCCAGGGTGAGCACGAAGATGGCCAGCAGGCCCAGCGCCACACTCATCGCGCCCGCCCGGGCGAGGTGACGCCGGACGTGTCCGGGTCGGCCGACACCGATATCACCATCGCCTTCGATCTGGTCGAACCCGGCCGGAACCGGCGTGGGCAGGCCCGCCCGTAAAACGCCTCTTTCCCAGACAACCAGCAGAAACACCCGCCGCCGGGTGTGATCATCATCTCAAGCGTTCGCTGCTGAACCCCGGCGAGGCCCGCCTCTACGATGATCGAAAACTTCGTTCCTGAGGAGCGGTCGCCGAGGTGCCCGGGCAAGAACGCGTACGCATCGTCTTGGAAAACCCTCTCGTGCAACGCGCGATCATCGCGGTGATCGTGATCAACTCGGTCACCATCGGCATGGAGACCAGCTCGCACCTCATGGACCGGGCCGGTGACCTGCTGCACGCCGTCGACCGGCTCGCTCTGGCGATCTTCACCGTGGAGATCGCGGCCCGGCTGTACGCCTACCGTCGCGAGTTCTGGTCCGACCCCTGGAACTGGTTCGACGCGATCATCGTGGTCGTCGCCCTGGTGCCCGCCACCGGCCCCCTGTCGGTGCTGCGCGCCCTGCGGATCCTGCGCGCGCTCCGGCTGATCTCCGCGGTGCCCAGCATGCGCCGCGTGGTGAACGCCCTGCTGACCGCGGTCCCGGGGATGGCGTCCATCATCGGCCTCCTGGTGCTGATGATCTACATCGCGGCCGTGGTCGCGACGACGCTGTTCGGCGACATCGTGCCCGAGCGGTTCGACGAGCTGCCCCGGTCGTTGTTCACGCTGTTCCAGATCATGACCGGGGACGACTGGGGGAGCGTGGCCCAGGAGGTGATGGAGCACAAGCCCTGGGCGTGGATGTTCTTCATCGCCTACATCCTGATGTCCACGTTCGTCGCGCTGAACCTGTTCATCGCGGTGGTGGTCAACGCCATGAACGACGCCGAACCCTCTCCGGCCGAGACCCAGGCCCAGGCCGAGCTCGAAACCGTCAAGCGCGAGCTGGCCGCCGTCAACGCCAAGCTCGACCAGCTCCTGATCCGCCAGACGAGCCCGGCCAACGGGCGAGGCCGCCGCCACCAGCAACTGTGATCACCGGACGTCGCCGCCGCCCGTGGTCATGCCGCGGGGCTCAGGTGCTGCCGGGCCCATTCCTCGAAGCTGGTCAGCGGGAGGCCCAGGTCCCTGGCGTACTGCGGGCGGGCAGGCTGGCCGGCCGTGTTCAGCCACTCGTGCGAGCCGCCCATCGGCGGCATGCCGGCGGCGAGCGCCTGCTCCTCGGTCATGTCCGGCGCCGACAGGGGCGTGCCCAGCGCGCGGGAGAGGACCGCGGCGATCTCCGTCATCGGCAGATAGTCGCTCGCCAGCTCCAGCTCGACCCCGTCGAAGCGCTCCGGCGCGGCGATGGCCGCGGCGGCCGCCGTGCCGATGTCGTCGGTCGCCACGAGGGACAGGCGGGTCCGCGGCTTGATCACGCTCACCAGGCCGCCCTCGACGCCTCGCGGGAACAGGAACGCCATGGACGGCAGGAAGTTGTCCATGAAGAAGGCCGGCTTGAGGATCGTCCAGTGGGGGAAGCCCGCCGTGCGGACGTGTTGCTCGATCGCGGCCTTGGCGTCCAGAGAGGCCGCCGCCTCCTGCCCGGGGGTCCCGGTGTGGCGTCCGGCGCCACTGGTGGACGTCTGCACGAACTGCGGCACTCCTGCGGCCTTCGCGCCTTCGATCAGGTTGACGGCCTGGGCCACCTCGTCGTCGAAGTCGAAGCCTCGGGAGGTCAGCGGGGCCATCTGCACGGAGAAGACGGCGCGGGCGTCCTTGGCGGCCCGGGTCACCGATGCGCGGTCGTGGAGATCGCCGGTGACGAGTTCGGCGCCGAGCGCTTCGACGGCCCGGGCCCGGTCGGTGGCCGGGTCGCGGACCAGGGCGCGGACCGGGACGCCGGCCGCGAGCAGGGCGCGGGCGGTGGCCCCGCCCTGCCTGCCGGTGGCGCCGACGACCAGGACGGGCGCGGATGATGCGGGCATGATGCTCCCTCGGGACGATAAACGGCGGGGCCCGCCGTTTTCTCTGCGGTACGATACGGCGGGCCCCGCCAGTTAGCAACACCGGAGATGACGCCATGCCCGACCGCCAGCGCGCGGACGCCCGGCGCAACTACGCGCGCATCCTCGCCGTCGCCGAGGAGGAGGTCGCCACGCACGGCGCCGGCGCCTCCCTGGAGCAGATCGCCCGCGTGGCAGGGGTCGGCTCGGCCACGGTGCGCCGCCACTTCCCCACCCGCCGGTCGCTGCTGGAGGCGGTCTCCCACCGGCGGATCGAGTCCCTGTGTGCCCGCGCGAACGAGCTGGCGAGCGAGGACGACAGCCGAGTGGCCCTCCTCGGCTGGCTCGGCGACGTCCTCACCTACTGCGTCGCCGCGCGCGGGCTCACGGCCGCCCTGTCCTACGAGGAAGCCGAGCCCGGCTCGATGGACGAGAGCACCTGCGCGGCGATGATGGAACAGGCAGGCGATCCGCTGCTGCGCCGCGCCGTGCGAGACGGCGTGGTCGCGGAAGGGGCCACCGTCGCCGACCTGATCACGCTGATCGTCGGCATCGTCCTGGCGACGGAGCACCACCCCGACCCCGCCGCCCGCGCCGAGCACCTGTTCCGGCTCGCGGTAGCGGGCCTCAGCCCGCAACCCAGGACTTGACGGTGTCTCCCGCATTTCGCTAGAGCATCACGCTAGTCATTCAGATGACGCAAGAAGGGTGCTGATCAGAGTCTGGGCCGCCCAGTCGGCCCAGGCGCGGCTGTTCCAGCCCCGGTGGCCGGTGAGCAGGTGGTAGGTCTCCGGCGCCAGGACGGCGAGGGCCATGTCCGCGGCGCGAAGTGCGTTGAGGTCGGCGCGCAGCGCGTTCTTGGCGGCCAGGGCACCGGTGAACACGGCCAGCACGGTGTGCCGCTGCGTGATGTTGGTGCGCCACAGTTCGGCGATCTCCGGGTCGGTGGCGGCGGCCGAGCGGGCGACCTCCAGCAGCGGCGCCACCCGGGCATGGATGTCGGCGGTGGCCTCGACGAGCCGGTGCAGCAGCTCGGGCGGCGGCGCGGCGAGCGCTTGGGCGGCCCACGGGCGGTCGAGCGTGGCGACCGGGGCGTCGTCGCCGGCCACCTCGACGTCGAGCAGCTCCTTGAGGATCGCTCGTTTGGTTTCGAAGGTGAAGTACAGCGTCTGCACGGCCACCCCGCCTTGGGTCGCGATGGCCTGCATGCTCGTGGCGGTGTAGCCGCGTTCGACGAACAGCTCGCGGGCGGCGGCGAGCATGCGGGCACGGGTCTGGGCCGTCTTGGCCGCGCGCACTCCGGGCTTGGGTGGTGTCACCGGTGATCTCCCAAACTTGACTGGAGTGCCACTCTAGTGCAATTGTCGCTGGAGTATCGCTCCAGCGAAAGACGTGACGTATGGGCAACCGCACCTTGACGGGTCACACGGCCGCGGTGGAGTCGGCGGTCTTCCCGGAGAACACCGCGCTGCCGACCATCGGCACCGGAGCCGCTGGCGGCCGACATGGCGTCACCGCGCTGTCGCCCGGCGCACCACGCTGCTGGCGGGCGTCGTGACACCCACCGTCATCATCGGAGCAGGTCCGGCCGGGTTGGCGGCCGCGGCGGCCCTGCGCCGGCGCCGGATCAACCCGGTCATCCTCGAACAGGGCGAGGCGGTGGGCACCTCCTGGCGGCACCGCCACCAGGACCTGCGCCTGAACACCATCCGCTGGCTCTCCGACCTGCCCGGCCTGCCCATCCCCAGACGTGCCGGCCGGTGGGTCGCCCGGGACGACTACATCGACTACCTCGAACGCTTCACCCGGCACGCGCGACTCCACGTACGTTGCGGTGTTCGAGCCCGCCGGATCGACCCCGTGGCCGGCGGCTGGCAGATCACGACGAACGACGGCCACTACCGCAGCCGCCACGTCGTCGTCGCCACCGGCCACGACCGCGTCCCCAAGCTGCCCGACTGGCCCGGACGCGCGGGCTTCCAGCGGCCGATCCAGCACGTCGCCGCCTTGCGCCGCGCCGCCGACCTCGCCGGCGCCCGAGTCCTGCTCGTCGGCGCCGGAAACTCCGGCGTCGAGATCGCCGGCCACCTCGTCGACGCGGGCGTCCGGCGCCTGTGGATGTCGGTGCGCACCTCACCGACCATCCTGCCCCGGCACCTGTACGGCCTCCCCCTGCATCCGCTCACCCTCGCGCTGCGCCTCCTGCCGGAGCCGATCCGCGACCGCCTCGCCCGCGCCGCGGCGCACCACGCGTTCGGCGACCTGCGCGCCCACGGGCTGCCCACCCCGAGGCAGGGCCCGTACGAGCGCATGCGCACCACCGGCGTCACCATCGCGATCGACCAGGGCTTCGTCGGGCATCTCACCGCCGGCCGGCTGCGCGTCGTCGCCGACATCGACCGTCTCGACGGTCCCGAGGTCGTGCTGCGAGACGGCGGCCGGCTGCGACCCGACACGGTGCTGGCCGCCACCGGCTACGACCCCGGTCTCGCCGATCTGGTCGGACACCTCGACGTCCTCGACCACCACGGACGTCCCCACCGTGATGCGGGCAAGCACCGGCCCGCGACGGGACTGTGGTTCATCGGCTACCGGCCGGCGATAGAGGGCAGCCTGCGCCGGTTCCCCGTCGAAGCGCGGCGGATCGCCCGCGCCATCGGCAACGCGCCCCAAGCCTGCCCGCGTCCCTGAAATAGCCCAACCACGGAGGAGATCAGCATGTCCATCCGCCACATCGCGCCCGTCCCCAGGAAATCCGCCACCGGCCGAGTAGCCGAGGTGTACGCCCAGTCGGCGGCCGACTTCGGGCAGGCCGCGTTCATGATGCTGTCCCCGGCGCCTGAACTGCACGCCGCGGCCTGGGCCGTGCTGCGCGAGTCGGAACTGGCAGGACTCGCCCCCCGCACCGACAAGGAAGTCGTGGCCGTGGCCGTGTCACAGGCCAACCGGTGCCGGTTCTGCATCGACGCGCACACCATCCTCATCCACGCCCTCGGCGAACACCAGCTCGCCGAGGACCTGCTCGACGACCGAGTCCCGGCCAACCCTCACCACGCCGCCCTGACGGCCTGGGCGAAGGCCACCCGAACCCTCGACCCGGCACACCTGCCGGCACCGCCCTTCCCTGCCGACCTCGCCGCCGAGTACATCGGCACGGCCCTGTCGACCCACTTCATCAACCGCATGTTCTCCACGCTCACCGACGAGCAACTGCTGCCCGGCAACCTGCAACGAGCACGGCCGGTACGCCGCGTCGGGGCCATGGCCTACACCCGCACCGTCCACCAGCAACTCACCCGAGGCGACAGCCTGCCGCTCCTGGCCGGCATCCCGATGGAGCCCCGGCCGGCCTGGGCGGGCGACACACCGATCGGAGCCGCGTTCGCCGCCCTGCGCAGCGCGGCAACCGCCGGCGCCACACTCCTGAGCGAGCCAAGCCGGAACCTTCTCCGAGCCACGGTCGCCGAACCCACCCCCTTTTCACCTGGCACACGGCTGACACAACGGTTGACCCAGCTTCCCGAAGCCGACCGGCCCGCCGCCAAGCTCGCGCTCCTGGCCGCTGTCAGCCCACACGACATCACCGAAGCGGATGTCACCGCATGGCGCACCACGACCTCCGCCACCGACGCCGACCTGGTGCGCCTGCTCGCCTTCGGCGCCATCACCGCGATGGAGCGGATCGAGGAGGCCATCACCAGCCGAACACCGACTGCCCCCACCGACCGCGTCTGACTGCACCCGCGCCGGGGTGCTGCGGGAGGTAGCTCCGTCGCGCCCCCGCCTCTGTGCCGTGCCGGGGACCATCCCCGCACGCCGCCGCATTCGGCGGTGTGGCGGTCCGTACGGGCGGGGGGCACCAAGACCCGGAAGTCACGTCGTACGCCCGCCCTGCCTCGGCGTTGCGTGGATGCCTTTCAGAAACGACGTGAAGAGCAGCCGTCATGGGACTCTCCTCCGGGAGGGTCAGCGCCAATAGCCGTTGGCAGCGGCGACGGTGGCGAACTCCAGCGCCACCACCTGGGCGGCGGCGATCAGGCCCATGGGGTCTTCGCCGTACCGCGCCCGCCCGGCCCGGAGGATCTCCAGGCCGGGCTGGAGGTTGTGCACGGTGTGACGGGCGAGCGTGATGGCCAGGGCCCGTCCCTCTTCGGGGGTAGCGGTGATGAGGGTGCCGCCGGGGACGAGCACCATGCCTTCATCGGGAACGTGGGTCATGGGGATTTCGCCTTTCACTGATGCGCTCAAATTCTGTGGGTGCTCGTGTTCTGGGTGGCTCGCAGGCGGCGGTGCCTTCTGGGGGTGACGCCCTTCACCTGCTGCCTGCCTCGCAGATACGAAGTCCGCGCTGGAGCCGTGCGTGCCCCCTGAGCCTGCCGGGGTGGCCTGTTGCCAACCCGTCACTTACTAGACCGGACAGCCTCCGGGCTCGTGACGCCGCCGCGAGGAGGAATCAGCAGAGCGTCGCTCGAAGTCGGCCTGCCCGGCTGTCAGCGTGCTCCTGGGCCGGTTGGAGGAGATGGGCTGTCGCCGTCACCGTGCCGGTATGGCCCGTCCGACGCGTGTTCGCTGAGTCCAGCAGCCCTGGGTGATCCGGGCATTCGCGCTATCGGTACGTG
Source organism: Nonomuraea sp. NPDC023979 (assembly GCF_040639085.1). Classification (NCBI taxonomy): domain Bacteria; kingdom Bacillati; phylum Actinomycetota; class Actinomycetes; order Streptosporangiales; family Streptosporangiaceae; genus Nonomuraea; species Nonomuraea sp. NPDC023979. The sequence goes on along the minus strand of NZ_JBEZZG010000003.1, from coordinate 489,183 downwards.
CTGTCACATTTCGTCGCCCCCATCCGGTCGTTGCTGTGGAACGCAACCGAGCATGGTGCGGGGTGACGATGAAGGCCGGCTCACTGGCCAGGGCGCCGGGGCGATGGGGTCCGGGGCGTCCGTCTCGCGAACAGGGCGATGCGCACGGCCTTCGCCGGCCCCGGCTCCTCAAAGGCCGATGCCGGCGCGCCCATGAACACCCGGCAGCGTCGCACACCCCGTATCGGAACAAGCGAGGAGACAGACAGATGAGCAGCAATTACGACGTCATCGTGATCGGTGGCGGATCGCCTGGAGAGCATTGTGTCGGCGCCCTGGCCGACGGTGGGTTGCGCGTCGCGCTCGTGGAACGGGAACTGGTCGGCGGGGAATGCTCCTACTGGGCCTGCATCCCGTCCAAGACGCTGTTGCGTCCGGGCGAGGCGGTCCACGGAGCGCGGGAGGCGGCCGCCACCGCCGAGGTCGACGCCGAGCGAGCCCTGGCCTGGCGGGACTTCATGGTGTCCGACTACTCCGACGCGGGCCAGCAGCGGTGGCTGGCCGCCAAGGGCATCGACCTGCTGCGTGGCACCGGCCGGCTCGCCGGGCCGGGTGTCGTGGAGGTGAACGGTGTTCGCCACACCGCCGACCACATCGTCATCGCCACCGGCGCGTCACCCGTCATTCCTCCCGTCCCGGGCCTGCGGGAACTGCCGGGCGTCTGGACCAGCCGCGAGGCGACCGGTATGAAGGCGGTGCCGCGGCGGCTTCTCGTACTCGGCGGCGGTGCCGTCGGCGTGGAGATGGCCCAGGCGGTACGGCGTCTGGGCGGCGAGGTGGTCCTGACCGCACGGAGCCGGCATGTCCTGCCGCGCGAGCCCGCGCCACTTGGCGAGGCGCTCGGCGAGGTCCTTCGCCGCGACGGGGTCGAGATCGTGCTCGGCCCGCAGGTCACCGGTGCCCGGCACGACGGCCAGGACTACGTTCTCACCCTCGACGACGGTCAAGAGCTGCGCGGCGACAAGCTGCTCGTCGCCGCCGGGCGGCGCCCACGCGTGCACGACCTCGGCTTGGAGACGGTCGGGGTAAGCGCCGACGGCCATGGCATCCCCGTCGATCGGCGCCTGCGCGCCGCCGAGAAGCTCTGGGTGGTCGGCGACGCCACCGGCCTATGGATGCTGACCCACGTCGGCAAATACCAGGGCGAGGTCGTTGCGGACAACATTCTCGGCACGCGTCGTGAGGCGGACTATACGGCCGTGCCCCGCGTCGTCTACACCGACCCGCAGGCCGCATCGGTCGGCGACGTCGAGGCGCGGTTCAGCGCCACCGTTCCTCTCTCCGAGGTGGCCAAGACCGCCACGTACACCCGAGCCTACGAGGAATCCAACGGATTCCTCGCGCTGTTCAGCGACGGCCATGTGCTCACCGGCGCCTGCGCTTTCGGCCCCGAGGCGGGCGAGTGGCTGCAGCAGGCGACCCTTGCGATCCGCGCCCGGATCCCGCTGGACGTGCTGCGCGACACCATCCAACCGTTCCCCGCCTTCTCGGAAATCTACGTTGCCGCGCTCAAGGGCCTGCACGACAAGATCGCAGGGGCCGGGCAACCAGCCCGGCAGGAAGCGTCATAGACCCTACGGCCCACACCCGGCGGCATCGTTCGCCGGTCAGAGCTGTGAACCTGAGGGCGGTGCTCAGCGGTTGACCCACCGCCCTCAGGAAATCGCACCCGTCCGCTGATCATTCGGCCAACAGTTGGAGCGCCGGATCGGCCGCTGTCTCAGGGCTGACACCGTTGCCCACGGTCTCGCCCACGGGTGTACGCCGCTGTGCTCATCGTGTTCGCCTTGGCGCGCTTGCCGAGCCGGTCGATGTCGTGATGGTGGTTCCCGCCGTGCCGGCGAGCACCGCGGACGCCTCCCGCAGCGCGCCGATCGCCGCCGCCCGCCCGGTTGCCGTGACGAACCGGATACACGCGTCGACCTTGGGCCCCATCGACCCGTCAGGGAAGGGCATCGTGCGCAGCTCGCCGACGTCGATGGTGGACAGCGGCCGCTCCCGTGGAGTGCCGAAGTCGCGGCGGACGGCGTCGACGTCGGTAAGGATCACGAGGCGGTCGGCGTTCAGTTCGATCGCCAGCAGTGCCGCCGTGCGGTCCTTGTCGACGACGGCCTGCGCACCCTCGAACCGCCCGCCGCCCACGGCGAGAATCGGAACGCCGCCTCCGCCTCCGCAGATGACGGTCGTGCCTGTGGCCACGAGGCGCCGGATCGTGGGGAGTTCGACGATCCGGCGCGGCGACGGGGACGCCACCACCCGGCGCCAGGCCGGGCCGTCCCGGGCGACGGTCCACCCGTGCTCCCGCGCGAATCTCCGGGCCACCGGCTCCGGGTATCCCTGGCCGACGAACTTCGCGGGGGCGCGGAACGCCGGATCGTCCGCGTCGACCTCGGTCTGCGTGACGATCGTGACGACTGGCCGGACCATGCCCGCGTTGCCCAGCTCCCGCGCCAGCCAGTACCCGATCATGCCCTGGGTCTGGGCGCCGAGCGTGTCGAGCGGGAACGGGTGGGCCAGCGCCGGGTCGTTCTCGCTCTCGGCGGCCAGCATCCCGATCTGCGGCCCATTGCCATGACAGAGCACCAGCGTGTGCTCGGCGGCGAGCGGCGCCAGCGCGCGGGCGGCGGCGCGCACGTGCCGTCGCTGCACCTCGTCGTCGGGATGTTCGCCTCGTTCGAGCAGGGCGTTCCCGCCCAGCGCGACGACCAGCAGCATGTCAGGCTCCCAGTGACGCGACGAGCACGGCCTTGATGGTGTGCAACCGGTTCTCCGCCTGCTCGAAGACTATGGAGGCGGGGGAGGCGAACACCTCGTCGGTGACCTCGGCCCCGGTGAGTCCGTGACGTTCGTGGATCCGCTTGCCGAGCGTGGTGCTGGTGTCGTGGACGGCAGGCAGGCAATGCATGAAGCGCGTGTCGGGGCGTCCGGTGGCGGCCATCGCCTCCGCCGTGACCCGGTAGGGGGTGAGTAACGGGACCCGCCGGTCCCATTCGGCGTCGGCCTCGCCCATGCTGACCCACACGTCGGTATGGACGAAGGCGGCGCCGTCAAGCGCCACCGCGAGATCGTCGGTGACCGTCACCCGGGCGCCGCTCTCCTGCGCCAGGCGTTCGGCCTGTCGCACCAGCGACTCCGGTGGGCTCAGCTCGGCGGGCGCGGCGATCCGCACGTCCATGCCGAGCATGGCCCCGGTGATCAGCAGCGACCGGGCCATGTTGCCGCGCCCGTCGCCGGTGAAGCAGTAGCTGATCCGTTCGATGTCGCCCGGCTGGTGTTCGCGCATGGTCAGGACGTCGGCGAGCATCTGGGTCGGGTGCCACTGGTCGGTGAGCCCGTTCCAGACCGGGACGCCGGCGTGCCTGGCCAGCTCCTCGACGGTCTCCTGGGCGAACCCGCGGAACTCGATCCCGTCGAACATCGCGCCCAGCACCCGCGCGGTGTCGGCGACGCTCTCCTCCCGGCCCAGGTGCGAGCCCGACGGCCCGAGGTAGGTGACGTGGGCGCCCTGGTCGTAGGCTGCGACTTCGAACGCGCATCGGGTGCGGGTGGAGTCCTTCTCGAAGACCAGGGCGATGTTGCGTCCGGTCAGCTCGGGCCGTTCGTGTCCGGCCCGCTTGGCCTCCTTCAGCGCCGCGGCGCGGTCGAGCAGTTCGAGGAAGCCCGTGCGGCCGAGGCCGGTCACGGTGAGCAACGAGCCGGACGAGGACGGGCGGGTCACGGCGACTCCTTCGCAGTGAGGGAAACGGGGTCACGCAGGATGGGGCAGGTCATGCAGCGGGCGCCGCCGCGGCCACGGCCGAGTTCGCTGCCGGCCAGCGGAATGACCTCCAGGCCGTGGTCGCGCAGCATGGCGTTGGTCGCGGTGTTGCGTTCATAGCCGAGCACCACGCCGGGAGCGACTGCCAGGAAGTTGTCGGCGTCGTTCCACTGCTCACGCTCGGCCTCACGCCGGTCTCCCGACGCGGTCAGCACACGGACGCCGTCGTCCTCGATCGCCTCGCACAGTCCGGCTGCCAGCCCCGTCCTGCGGCGGACGCGCCCATCAGGGGTGAGCAGCCAGACCCGGGCCGCGGCCTGGTCGAAGTAGGGGTAGGCGACGAAGGTGGCGACGTCGACCATCGTGAGCACGGTGTCCAGGTGCATCGTCGAGCGGGTCTTGGGCAGCTCGACGGCCAGGACGCGGCGGGCGTGGCCATCGGAGAACAGCCGCCTGGCGAGCATCTCCATGCCCATCGGCGTGGTGCGCTCGCCCATCCCGATCATGACGACGCCGTCGGCGATGACGTGGATGTCGCCGCCCTCCAGCGTCGCCGGGGCGTGTGGCAGGTCGTCGTCGCCGTAGACGGTGACGAAGTCGGCGCCGGCGAACAGCGGGTGGTGCCGGTAGACGGTGCGAGTGTTGATGGACTCCCGGTTTCTGGCCGCTTTGGCCATCGGGTTGACCGCGGCGGCCCGGCCGATCCAGGCCGCGTTGTCGCGCTGGAACAGCGTGTTGGGCAGCGGGGCGAGCACGAAACCGTCATCGTCGAGGCTGTGCCACGCCACGCTGGCCACGCGGGGCAGGTCGATCTCCGACTTCAGCACCCCACCGATCAGATGGCCGGCCAGCACGACCGGGTCAGTGTCCAGGAACAGCGCCCGCAGCTCACGGGCCAGCGCCGGTCCGAACCGCTGATCAGTGCACACGCGGTTCACGGCGAAGCGCCGGCCGGCGTCGGTCGCGAGCGCCTGCGCCAGCAACTCGGCGAACAGGTGCACCCGCACGCCGCGGGCGCGCAACGCCGCGACGAACTCGTCGTGTTCGTGGCGTGCGCGGTCGGCCCAGAGCACGTCGTCGAACAGCATCTCAGCGGCGTTGCCGGGGGTCAGCCGATCCAGCTCTCGCCCGGGCCGGTGCACGACGACCTCGCGCAGGCGACCGATCTCGGAGTGGACGCCGATCCGCAGGGCGGTGTCCTGGCCGGTCGCTGTCATCGTGTCACCGCCGGGGCCTCGCCGTAGACGCCGCGGCGGGCCTTGACCCAGACGTACACCGGCACGCCGAGCAGCAGGCAGAACGTTCCGTAGTAGACGGCCTGGTAGCCGCTCCCGGCGAGAGCCCAGAACCCGAACGCCAGGGCGAGCATTGAGACGGTGACGTCACGTACAAGATGCCCGGTCCGCGATCGCCTGCCGTCGACGATCAGCCAGTACAGCTGCGCCGCGGCGGACAGCAGGTACGGGACGACGGAGGTGAGCACCGACAAGAGCACGACAGCGATGAACACCTGCTCGAAGCTGGTGTAGCTGATGACGGTAAGTCCTGCGGCCAGCAGGGTGGAGACGATGATTCCGAACGCGGGCACCCCGGACCGGTTCTGCCGGGCGAAGCGGGCCGGGAACAAGCCGTCCCGCGCCGCCGCCCGTGGCATCTCGGCCACGATCAGCGTCCAGCCGACCAGTGCCCCGAAGCCGGACACGATGGCCGCGACGGCGACCGTCGCCCCCGCCCACTGTCCGCCGAAGATGGCGTTCGCCGAGTCGGTGAAGGGGGCGGCGGAGCGGATGAGGCGGTCGTGCGGCACGGTGCCGAAGACGGTGACGGTGCCGAGGATGTACACCGCGGCACAGGCCAGGGTGCCCAGCACGGTTGCCCGGCCGACGTTCCGCCTGGGGTCTCTGACCCGGGCCGCGGCGACAGACGCGGTCTCGATGCCCAGGTAGCTGAACAGGGCGATGGCTCCCGCAGCGCTGATCGCGCCGAGCCAGGAGCCGCCACTGGCGTTGAACTCGCCGAAGTTCGCCGTGTTGATGAACAGCAGGCCGATGGTGGCCATGAACACCAGCGGAATGAACTTCAAGACGGTCGCGACGACCTGGAACGCGGCGAAGCTGCGCAGTCCCGAGAGGTTGACCAGCGCCGGCAGGAGCAGCCCGGCCAGCGCGATCGCGATCGACCAGCCGATCTCGTGCCCAGTGTTCCAGAACACCTCGACATAGCCCACCCACGCCACGACGATCGCCGCGTTCCCGGCCCAAGCGGTGATCCAGTAGCTCCAGGCGATGAGGAACCCGGCGAATTCGCCGAATGCGTCGCGGGCGTAGACGTAGGGGCCGCCTGCGGCCGGCAGCCGCGCCGCGAGGCCGCGGAACGCCAGCGCCAGCGCGACCGCGCCGATCGTGACGAGCACGAACGCCACCAGCGATATCGGGCCGAACACCGCCAGGGCGGACGGAAGGGCGAACACTCCGGTTCCGATGACCGAACCGACCACCAGCGCAGACGCCGTGACGAGCCCGAAACGACGCTCACCCGGCTCCCGCCCGGGCGGCGCACTGTCCATCGGCAGGGCTGGACGGGCCACGTCCCGCAGCGGTGCGCCATCCGTGATGTTCATGATCTATCCCTTTCGCCGCGAACCGGATCGGTTCCTCCGCTTGGACCGGGCGGCCACCTTGATCTGTGACAGGCGGGCGAGGCGGGGAATCAGAGGAATCGCCGGAACCACCTGCCGGGACCGGCTCGCCGCGCGCTCATGTGTTCCGTGTACAAGGCCGCCGCTCGGCACTGTCACAGATTCGGCCGGCTGTCCGGTCCAAGCTGTGAAGCCCGGCCTCGTCCGCCGTGGCCTCGGCCTCCAGCACGTCACAGGCGCGGAGCCGCTGAGGTGCGGACCACCACCCTGACACCTGAAAGGGCATGCTCATGATCACGAGAAAACGGCCCGTCATCGTTCTGGTCCACGGCGCGGCCCACCCGCTGCCCGACGTGGAGAGTGGCGCGGCGGGTCCCGGCCGTTCGGTCGCCGCCAGCCAGACCAGGGGTGACGCATCATGCCGGTAGTCCTCATCCACGGCGTCCCCGACACCCATCGTCTCTGGTCGGGTGTCCGCCGGTACCTGACGCGTACGGACGTGGAAGCCTGGGACCTGCCGGGGTTCGGCGCTCCACGGCCCGAGGGCTTCGGCAGCACGAAGGAGGAGTACGCCGACTGGCTGATCAGCCGACTGGAGGAGCTCGGCGAGCCGGTCGATCTGGTCGGTCACGACTGGGGCTGCATCCTCACCGCCCGGGTCGCCTCTCTCCGTCCCGACCTGGTACGTACCTGGGCCGGCGGGAATGGCCCGATCAGCGCTCGATACACGTGGCATCCGCTGGCCAATATCTGGCAGGACCCGGTCGAGGGGGAGCGCTTCATGGCAGGGCTGACGCCCGACGGCTTCGCGGCCGATCTCGTCACCGGCTTCGAGGTCCCCGCCGACCTGGCCGAGGAGACGGCGCGGTACGTGGACACGCTGATGCAGGACAGCATTCTCAAGCTCTACCGCTCCGCCGTGCGGATGGGCGGTGAGTGGGAACCGGAACTGGGCAGGATGTCCGCGCCCGGCCTGGTGTTCTGGGGAGCCCGCGACCCTGCCTGCCCCGTCGGGTTCGCCGACGAACTGGGCCGGGCTGTCAGGGCGGAACGCGTGCTCAAGCTCGACTGCAACCACTGGACGGTGTTGCAGCGGCCCGCCCAGGTCGCCGCCGCCCTCGAACGGCACTGGCGGCGCCGCCGGCCGGAACGTCCGTCCATGCCGACGCCTTCGGAGGAACGATGAGCGGTCCGGCCGTTGAGGACATCCTCCCGCACGAGGCCACTGCCTGAGCCCTTGCTCGTTTCTCTTGTCACAGAACGGAGCGCTGCCCGGTCTTGCTAGCGGGACAGACTCACGGAGCGACAGGAGCGCGACCTTGCCACCGGCCAACACCACCATCCGCATCAGGGTCAGGATGAGCGCTCGCCCTGTCGACGAGCCGCACCGCGCTGCGAGCCAGCTGGAGCTCCTGTTCGACCTCACGTTCGTGATCGCGGTCGCCGCCGTCACCGCGCGGCTCGCGCACGACCTCGCGGACGGTCACGGCCTGGCCGGGCTGCTCCCGTTCCTGCAGGTGTTCTTCGCGATCTGGTGGGCGTGGATGAACTTCACCTGGTTCGCCTCGTCCTACGACACCGACGACGTCGCCTACCGGCTGCTGACCATGCTCCAGATGGCCGGGGTGCTGGTGCTGGCCGCCGGCGTGCCCGCCGCGGCCGGCGAGGCTGATTTCGGCATCGTCACGCTGGGCTACCTCATCATGAGGGTGGGGCTCGTCGCCCAATGGCTGCGGGCCGCAGTCGAGGATCGGGCGAGCCGGCGCACCGCGCTGCGCTACGCCGGTGGCATCGCCGTCCTGCAACTGGCGTGGATCCTCCGGTTCTTCCTGGTGGAGAAGGGTGGGCTGCCCGCTTCGTCAGGGCTGCCGATCTTCGTCTGCTTGGTGGTCCTGGAGCTCGCCGTGCCGCGGTGGGCGGAACGGGTGCGGCCCACCACGTGGCACCCGCACCACATCGCCGAGCGCTACGGACTGTTCACGATCATCTTGCTCGGTGAGAGCGTGCTGGCGGCGAGCAGGGGAGTGGAAGGGGCGCTCGGAGCCCGCGGGATCAGCGGCGCCCTCGTCGTCATCGCGGGTTCCGGCCTCGTTCTGCTGTTCGCGCTGTGGTGGCTGTACTTCCTGGTGCAGGCGGGTGGGGGCCTCAGCGATCGCCGTCATCGGTCGTACCTGTGGGGATACGGCCACTACGGCGTCTTCGCCGCCCTTGCCGCCCTCGGCGCCGGGCTCGAAGTGGCGGTGGAACAGAGCGGACAGGAGGTCGCGGCATCGCCCATGGCGCTCGGCTACGCGGTCGCCATCCCGGTCTGCGCATATCTCCTCCTGTTGCAGGTGACGCACGCGCTGGTCCTCGCGAGGCCCGTCATCCCGCCCAGGGCGGCGCTTGTGGACTGCGTCGTCGTCCTGGCGCTGCCGCTCGCGACGCCCTGGATCGGCGTGGCCGGCGTGGTCGCGGTGATCTCGGCGAGCTGTGTGCTGCTGGTCGCCGTCGCGATCTGGCCGACGGCCATCGCGGCCAGGACGGCGGCACGCCATGCCGGCCCCGAGTGACCGAGGACACCGGGCGTGGACGACCGGGATCGCCGCGCTCATGCGCGAGGTCTCGGCCACAGGAAAGCTCGTCGAACAACCGGCGGCCAACGAGAAAGGAACAGCGATGAGCGCTGTAGTCGTAGGTGTGGACGACTCCGAGGACGGCCTGCGGGCCGTGGAGTGGGCCGCCGCCGAGGCAGAACGCCGGCGTCGGCCGCTGGAGATCCTCCATGCCTTCATCTGGCCGCTGCTCGGAGTGCCTCTCGGCCCTGCACCGGGAGGCCCGCCTGAGGGCGGCCTCCGGCACGACGCCGAACGCATCCTGAACACGGCTGTGACGCGTGCGCGTGCGGTCGCGCCCGGCATCGAGGTGACCACCGGTCTTCCTGAGGCCGTGCCGGTCAACGCGCTGCTGAGCCGGTCCCACCAGGCAGGGCTGCTCGTCGTGGGCAGTCGCGGCCTCGGCGAGGTCGGAAGCCTGCTGCTGAGCTCCGTTGGCGCCAGGCTCACGGCCGAGGCCGCCTGCCCGGTCGTGGTCGTGCACGGGCACGTCACGCCGAAGGGGCCCGTCGTGGTGGGCATCGACGACCATGACGAGAGCGAGGCGCTGCTCGCGTTCGCCTTCGCTCATGCCTCACGGACCACGAATGCCCTGACGCTGGCGCATGCCGGCGACGGGCCGGCCGTGCCCGAACGCGCTCTGGGGACGTGGCGTGAGCGCTTCCCGTCGGTCACGGTCGGCCAGGAGAGGCTGACCGGCCGCCCAGGCAAGGCGCTGGTGGGCCCGGCTTCCGGGGCGTCCCTGCTCGTGGTCGGCTCGCACCAGCGTCATGGGCTCCGCGCACTTCTGCAGGGTTCGGTCAGCCAGACAGTCCTCCGTCACGCCACCTGCCCCGTGGCGGTGATCCGGATCTCTTGACGAGATGGGGCGGCGACAGTTCAGCCGGTCTTCTTGAGCCGCCTGGAGCGCATGCGGCGACGCTCGTCCGGTGTGGTGCCGCCCCACATGCCTTCCGGTTCGCCGGTCTCGACGGCCCAGGTCAGGCAGGGCACGCGCACCGGGCAGCTCATGCAGATCCGCCGGGCCAGGGCGGTGTGCGGGGCGGGCCTGCCGTCCCAGGTGAGCGGGAAGAACAGGTCGGGATCGCTGTTCGCGCAGGCCCCGTGGTCGGCCCAGCGGAGTGTCAGCCTCGGTTCGATGTCCATGGTCGCCACCTGTGTGCTCGACGCCGGAGGGCCGCCCCGCCCGCGACGACGGGCAGGCCGGCCCTCTCCGGCTGTTAACGGGTACGGCGGTCGGCGTCGACGATGACGTCGGTGATGACGGACGGGTGGCTCAGCGACATGGCGTGCGAGGACTTCACCTCGATGGTGCGAGCCTTGGCCCGCGCGGCCATCCACCGCTGACCTGCGGGCGCGATGGCCTTGTCCTCGCCGCTGACGATGACCCAGCTGGGGATTTTCTTCCACGCCGGGGCGCCCGAGACGCCGGTGTAGGCGCCGACCCCGAAGGGACGCTGGGCCACGGCCATCCGCCGGGCCGTGTCGGCGGGCAGGTCGGCGGCGAACACCGCGGGGAAGCTGGCCGGCTTGATGTACAGGTCGACGCCCTCGCCCGCCGCGTCGGTGTACGGGCGCTGGTCGAGCGTGGCCGGGCCGAGCAGGCTGCCGGGAAACTTCTCAGGGTCCAGCACGGTCTCCGTGCTCTCGCCCTTGTCCGGCAGGAACGCCGCCACGTACACCAGGGCCTTCACATTGTCGGCGTCGCGGGCGGCGTTGGTGATCACGACGCCGCCGTAGGAGTGGCCGACCAGGATCACCTTGCCGGGAATGCCCTTGAGGATGCTCGCGATGTAGGCGGCGTCCCCTGACAGGGTGCGCAGCGGGTTGGGGGCCGCTACGACCGGGTAGCCGCGCCGCTGCAGCTGGGCGGTGACCCTGTCCCAACTGCTTGCGTCGGCGAAGGCGCCGTGGACCAGCACCACCGTGGGCCGGGTGCCCTCGGCGGTGCCGGCCATGGCGGGAGCGGTGGACAGCGTGACGGCGGCCAGGCCGAGAGCGGCGGCGGAGTTCTGCCAGATGGACGGTCGATGACGCATGACGAGACCTTTCGTTAAGGGATGAATCACGGCCGGTGAGGGTGCCGGGTGCGCCGGCGACCTCCTCTGCCGGTGCATGCTCCACGGTTCCGGCACGGCGGCCGGCGGACATCGCACGAAGACTTGAGATCGCACAGCCCCTTTGCGACGCGCGGGCCGGCATCGCCGCCTGGCGTCCCGCCCGGATGTCAAGCATCCGTGCGATGTCGTCCGACCTCGTCGGGCGTTTGCTGGGATCCGACTGATGCAGGCCCTCAGCTGGAGAGACGAATGATCCCCATCGGCCATTTCACGGAGAACGTCAACCGCGAAGCTGCGTTCATCACCACACGACCGCGGCTCTTCGCGATCGCCTACCGCTATCTCGGGGACGCGGGCGAGGCCGAGGACGTGGTGCAGGAGGCGTGGCTGCGGTGGGAGCGCGCCGACCGCTCGGCCATCGTCAACGCGCCCGCGTTCCTTGCGAAGACCACCGTCAGGCTCTCTCTCAACGTCGTCCAGTCCGCGCGCATGCGCCGTGAGACGTTCCCCGGCCCCTGGCTGGCCGAAAGGAACGAGGGCAGCGCCGGTCCCGATTCGGCGGCCGAGCAGCACGAGGCCGTAGATCTCGCGGTCCGGGTGCTGCTGGAGAAGCTGTCGCCCGCCGAGCGGGCCGCCTACCTCCTGCGCAAGGCCTTCGACTACCCCTACCGACGCATCTCCGAGGTCCTTCACCTGGACGCGGCGTATGCGCGGCAGCTCGTACGGCGAGCCCGCGAACGCATCGAGACCGGGCGGCGCAGACCGGTGGACATCACCGAGTATCAGCGCCTCGTGCAGGTGTTTCTCGATGCGACGCGGACCGGCGACCTGGCCGAGCTGGAAGGGTTTCTCGCCGCCGACATCTCCATGAGAAGGAGTGCGTGATGAGCGACACGGTGGAGGGGGCGTCGTCCACGCGGTCATCCAGCCGGAACAGGTCGCGATCAGGCTCGGTAAGTGCTCGCCGCGTCAGCTGCCGGCAAGGAACCGGAGCAGCGTGCGGTTGAAGCGCAGGGGGTGCGTGGCCTGGCAGCCGTGCGGCGCGCCCTGGATCACCTCCACGTCAGCGCAGCCGATGCGTGCGCCCGTGGCCGCGAACGGGGCGATCTCGTCGTCCTCACCGTGAATGATCAGGGCCGGCACCGGCAGGGCGAGTTCGGCGCGCAGATCGCTGCGCGCCAGCGTCGCCAGCCCGGCGTCGAGCGCCTGCGGCGACGCGGCGGCTCCCTGGTCGCGGTAGTGGCCGCGGTGGAGGTCGCTCAGCAGTACGCGGGCGCCGGCCCGGAACATCCGGGTCACGTAGGAGTCGATCATGGTGAACCTGTCGGTGCCGAGCCGCGCCCTGAGATGGTCGAAGTGCTCGGGGGTCCAGGGGCCCTGCGGGTTGCCGTAGGAGCGATACAGGTACGGCAGCGCGGCCCCCACCAGGACGACCCCCGCGATCCCTGCCGGGCCGTACCGGGTGAGATAGCGTGCGATTTCCGCCGCGCCCATCCCCGCTCCCACCAGCGTCGCGTCGGTCAGCTCCAACCCCTCGAGCATCGCGCGGAGATCGCCGGCCAGGTTGTCGTAGCCGTAGCCGCCCCAGGGACGGGTGGAGTCGCCGAATCCCCGGCGATCGTAGGTGATCACGCGATACCCGGCCTCCACCAGCGCGGGCACTTGTGCCGCCCACATATGTCTGGACAGCGGCCAGTCATGGAGCAGGACCACGGGACGACCGTCACCGTAGTCCTCGTAGCAGAGCTCGACCGGGGTATGGCCGTGGTCGACGCCTACAGGCAGGTAGGCCATGAAGTCGCAGCTTCCTTTCCGTTGGGGTACCGGGTCAGCCGTCGTGCTCCACGACCAGCCGGGTCAGTTCCACGCGCGAATTGACGTCCAGCTTGGTGTAGGCATGACGGAGGTGGGTGTTGACGGTGTGCGGCGACAGGAACAGCCGCTCCGCGACCTGCCGGTTCGTGGCGCCTTGGGCCACGTGCCTGACCACCTGCAGTTCGGCGGCGGTCAGCCCGTCCCAGCCGTGGGCGGCGCCGGACTTGCGGCCACGCCGGCGTATCCCGGCCTCGCGCAGCCGCCGCCGCACCCGGGCCGCGTCCCGCAACGCTCCGGCCTGCTCGTACAGCTCCGACGCCGTTTTCAGGCGGGCGACGGCGGCCCGCCGATCCGTGGCCGCCAGGGCACGGCCGGCGTCTTCCAGCGCCGATGCGCGCACGATCGGCCGGGGGAAGCCGGCGAACCGTTCCGCGGCACGTGAGAGCAGGGCCGCGTCGTCGTCGAGCAGTCCGCGGGCGTGTTCCGCGACAGCGGTCAGGAACGGAAATCCGGGGTTGCGCCCGGCCCGGGCCTCGGTCTCGCAGACCATGCGCACGGCCGCCTCGCGGTCACCGGCGCGCAGGGCCATGCGGACGAACACCACGTCGTCGGCCGCGTCCAGGGGGGTCGCCCCCGTCGCGCCGTCCGGGCCCAGCGCGACCGCCGCCGCGGCGTGGGCCAGGGCGCGTGCCGGGTCGTCGTCGCAGTCGGCTACCAGAGCGAGCATCCAGGAGCCTGCCCTGGTGACGAAGGGAGCCTCGTCACCTGTCATGCGCAGGCCGTCGGAGGCCAGCTGGGCGATGCCGAGACGGTCACCCGCGTACAGGGCCGAGCGGCCCAGGGCGTAGCGGGCGGTCACGTCGGCGGTGTTCCCCGTCGCGCCCTCCTCGGCCAGGGCGGCTTCCGCCTCGGCACGGGCGCCGGCCAGCCGCCCGGCGTCGAGCAGCATACGGACGCGGTATAGCGACCACATGCGCGCCGCGGCCACCTGTCCGTGTGTCCGCGCTCTTCCCAGGGCGAGGTCGATCTCCTCGAGCCCGCGCAGGGGTTCGCCCGCCGAGCTCCACAGGAAGCTCTGCCAGGACGGCCCGGGGATCCAGGGCGAGTGCAGGATGCCCGCGTCGGTCGCCAGCCGTACCGCCTCGTCCTGCCGGTCGAAGGCATGCCGCCAGTCCGTGCGGTGGAACGAGAGCGTGGCCTCCACCGCCATCGCGGTGGCCTCGATGGCGCGATTGCCGCAGTAGCCGCCGGCGAGCAACGCCGCCTCGGCGGCGCGACCGGTCTCCTCGACGTCGCCGGCCACGACGAGAGAGAGGGCCTGCAGGGTGAGCAGGTGTGCCAGGGTCGTCTCCGACAGCCCTGGCAGGGCCAGCGCAACCCGGCACTGCCTGACCGCCTCGGCGAACGAGCTCTGGCTCGACAGCCTGGCCAGGCTGAGCCGTACCTGCGCCTCGCCTTCCGGTTCCAGCAGCCCGGCCAGGGCGCCGGCAGCCGTCGCACGGGCTTCGTCGTCGTGGCCGGTCAGCCACAGCAGGACGGCGGTCTCGGCGATCAGTGCCGGGCGGTCGGGGTGGTCGGCGGGGGCGAGTTCCAGAGCTCGGCCGCTCAGGGCGGCCGCGGCGGCGGGGGAGGTGGGCGCGAGGTCGGTGGCGGCCCGGCGCAGCAGCGAGACGGCTTCGTGGTCGCCCGGCTGGGCGACCTCCGCCAGGTCGGCGGCCACTTCCATGGCCGCCGCGCCGCGCCGCAGCCGCACATCGACGGCCTGACGGCGGATGAGGTCCTTGAACGCGGCGGGCACGCTGTTCCGTACGGCCTCGCGGACCAGGTCGTTGCGCAGGGCGAGCCGGCCGTCGAGGTCGGTCAGCAGGTCGGCGCGCAGAGCCTCCTGCAGCGGGCCCATCAGGTCGACGGGGGAGCACCGCAGAAGTTCGGCCAGGACGTCGACGTCGGCGTCGCGGCCCAGCATGGCCGCGAAGCGGACGCTGTCGCGGGCCAGCGGCGAGAGCCGGTCGAGGCGCTGCCGGATCGAAGAGCGGAAGCGCATGGGGATGCCCTCGGCCGCCGTGAGATGCGCCATCCCGTCCTGGATGAGGATGGCGCCTTCCTCGCGCATGCCGTTCAGCAACTCGACAAGGAGCAGCGGCCGGCCGTCGGCCTTCCTGGCGAGTTCGAGCAGTACGGGTTCGGCGACGGCCTGCAGGATGTCCTGGGCCAGGAGCGCCACGGCCTTCGTCGACAGCGGTCGCAGCACGATCCGCTCCGCAGGCCAGGCGCGTGCCGTACCGGCCTGATGCTGTTCGCGGATGGCCAGCACCCACAGGATGGGCCGGCCGGACAGGCGGGTGGGCAGCGTGCGAAGGGCGCTGCGGGTGGCCGCGTCACACCACTGCAGATCGTCCATAAGTATCACCAGCGGAGCAGCCGACGCGGCTCTCTCCAGCTCGTGCTGCAGCTCCCGCAGCAGCCAGAAACGCTGTTCCTCCGCCTCACTGAGCGCCAGCAACCTCTCGCGCGCCACGAGCGGCGCCGGGCCGGACAGCAGCGCGTCCAGCAGGGGGGCGAAAGGTACGGCATGCCCGTCCTGCGTGCCGGCGCCTGCCCTGACGCGCAGACTGCCGGCCGCGGCCAGATCGGCGACCTCCGCGAGCAGACGTGACTTGCCCGTCCCCGGCGCCCCCTCGATCAGAACGGCTCCGCCGTGCCCTCGCCGCAGGTCGTGCAGCCGGTCACGCA
Source organism: Nonomuraea sp. NPDC023979 (assembly GCF_040639085.1). Lineage (NCBI taxonomy): Bacteria > Bacillati > Actinomycetota > Actinomycetes > Streptosporangiales > Streptosporangiaceae > Nonomuraea > Nonomuraea sp. NPDC023979. Next base: position 473,547 of record NZ_JBEZZG010000003.1, on the reverse strand, counting down.
GCAACGACAGCTCGGGCTCACGGCCGCGCAGCGGCATCGTGGGGAAGGCGTCTGCGGCGGAGCGACGCTCAGAAGGGACCGAGAAGCCCGCTACCGCGTTGTTGAGGCTCATGTGCTCGTTCCGTTTCCGTGGTGTGGCGCCCGGCCGGAGGTGCCGTTTTCAGGCGGAGATCGTGTAGGACAATGGAATCAAACGGGGCTTAGTGGGACGAGGCAGAACGACAGGCAGAAGTGGCCGATTCTGCCTTCTGCCGGGAAAGCGAGCAGGGGTGAGCGACTCTTTCGGAGCACTGCTGAGAGCCCACAGACTGGCCGCGGACCTGACGATCGAGGGGCTCTCGCATGCTTCGGGGGTGAGCGTGCGTGCCATCGGCGACATGGAACGCGGCGTCAGCCGAGGGCCGCAGGGCCGTACCGTCGCCGCGCTCGCCGAGGCGCTGCGGCTGTCGCAGGCGGACCGCGACGCGCTCCTCGCCGCAGCCCGCGCCGGCCGGCCGCGCGCCGCTCCCTCCACCGCCGGGATCTGCGAACTGCCCCGCGGTGTCGGTGACTTCACCGGTCGTGAGCGCGAGCTGGGCGTGCTGCGCGACTTGGCCACCCGGCGCTCCCGCGCGGACGAGACTGCCGCGATCGTCACCATCTCGGGCACGGCGGGCATGGGCAAGAGCGCGCTGGCCGTGCACGCCGCCGGGCAGTTGGCGGACCTGTTCCCCGACGGCCGCTTCTTCCTCGACCTGCGAGGCATGGACGCCATCCCGCTGACCAGCTCGAACGGCCTGTCGCAGCTGCTCAGGGCGCTGGGCGTGGCCGAGCGCAACATCCCGGCCGACGAGCAGGAAGGCGCCGGGCACTACCGGGCGCTGCTGCGCGAGCGGCGCTGCCTCATCGTGCTGGACAACGCGGAGAGCGAGAGCCACGTACGCCCGCTGCTGCCGGGGGACGGGCCGAGCATGGTCCTCATCACCAGCCGCCGTCCGCTGGCCGGGCTGGAGGGGGCGCGCCAGATCCCGCTGACCCAGCTCGCCGGGCCGGAGGCGGCCGAGCTGCTGCGTGCCATCGTCGGCGAGGCCCGCTCGGTGGCCGACCTCAAGGCCGTCGACGAACTCGCCCGGTTGTGCGGCCATCTGCCGCTGGCCATACGCATCGCGGGCAACCGGCTGCAGAGCCGTCCGGGCTGGACGATCAGGCAGCTCACCGGCCGGCTCGCCGACGAGGATCACCGCCTGGACGCGCTGGCAGCCGGGGGCCTGCACGTCGCCGCCGCCTTCGCGCTGTCCTACGAGCAGCTCACCCCCGCCGCCCGGCAGACCTTCCGGCGGCTCGCGCTGGCCGTGGGGTCCGATTTCGGCATCCCGATGACCGCCGTCCTGACCCAGCTCGACGTGGACGACGCCGAGGACGCACTGGAGGAACTGGTCGACCTGGGGCTGCTCAGCTCCCCGTACGCCGGCCGCTACCGCTTCCACGACCTCGTCCGGCTTTATGCCCGTGCCCGGCTGGAGCAGGAGGAGCCGGCCCAGGAGCGGGAGGCGTCGCGCTCGCGGATGGAGAGCTGGCTCCTGGAGGTGGCGGTGGCCGCCGGGCGCTGGTTCGAGCCCGAGCACGGCACGCTGCCGCCGGAGCGGCGTTCCCTCGTCGCGCTCGACAGCCGGGCCGAGGCACGCGCCTGGCTGCAGGCGGAAGGCGCGGCCTGGTTGGAGGCGCTGCGCTCGGCGGCACGACGCGGAGAGCACACGACAGTGGTCGAGGTGGCCGGATCCATGAAGGGGTTCCCGGACCAGTGGCCCAAGTGGGGGCACTGGGCCGAGGTGTTCACGCTGTCCACCGAAGCGGCCCGGGCCACCGGCGACCGGCGGGAGGAAGCGGCGCAGCTCAACCAGCTGGCCTGGACGATGTACGTGTGCGAAGGCCGGACGAAGGACGCGGAGACCTTCGCCTCGCGAGCGCTGGAACTGGCCCGCGAGGTCGGCGACCTCCCTCAGCAGGGAGTGGCTCTGGTCCACCTCGCCTGGGCTCTGCGCAGCGATCCGGCGAGACTGGAGCAGGAGCTGGAGCACGCCCGCCAGGGCGCCCGCCTAGCCCTGCGGGGCGGCGATCTGAAGAACTACCCCCAGGCCGTGCTCGCCGAGGTCCACGCCCTGCGCCGGGCCGGCCGCCCGGAGGACGCCTTGGAGCGCAACCTCGCGCTGGTGGCCGAACTCCGTGATCCCGCTTTCGGCGGGTTCCCGATCGTCACCACCTACATGCTCGGGGCCGCCCTGGGCCATCTCGGCACCACCTACCTGACGCTCCAGCGCTGGGAAGAGGCGGTCGAGGCCTACCAGCAGGCCATGCCACAGCTGAGCGTCCACCCGCTGCCCTTCTCGGTGGCGCTCACCCAGCACAGGCTCGGCACCGCGCTGCGGTGCGCGGGCCGGATCGCGGAGGCCCGCCATGCGCTGGCCGAGGCGGCCCGGCTCTACGAGGAGGAGGGCGACGGCGACAAGGCCGCCGAGGTGCTCAAGGAGCTCGAAGCAGCCGAATGAGACATCGCATGTTCGTGCGATGTATCGCACCACACAGAACTGACACCGTGGTCCACACCGCCTCCCGCCGGAGGAGGCCGACCTCGGGTGGACACGTATGGCCGTCTGGTTCGTCACGGGAGCCGCACGCGGCACGGGGCGGCACGTCGCCGTGAAGCGCTCCGGAGAGGGCACCGGGTGGCCGCCGCCGGCTCTGACCTGGCAGCGAGCCTCACCGGCGACGTCCTCCCGGATCTCCTGACCGTCGACGACCCGCCGCGGCATCCGCCATTGACGTCACCGAACAGAGGGCAACGTGAACGCACGTGAATCGAAGATCGGCGCCTCGGCCGAGCACGGACGGTACCGGCTGCGCGGGCGGCAGTCCGAGGTCGCCGCCCTGCGTACCCATCTGGCCGCGCTGACCCGCGGCCGGGGCACGACGACCCTCATCCAGGGCAGTCCTGGCATCGGCAAGACCCGCATGCTCACCGAGGCGCGGCAGATGGCCGAGGAGGCGGGGCTGCGCGTCATCCACGGCGGCGGCGACCCGGACGGGCAGACCATCCCCTTCGGCGCCCTGCTCGGCGCGCTGCACTCCGGCTCCGACCAGATCATCCCGGCCGGCACGGCCCAGGCGGCTCCGGGGACGTACTGGTTCCTGCAGGAGCTTCTCGAGCACCTGGAGCGCGCCGCGCTGGCCGCGCCGCTGGTGATCGTCATCGACGACCTGCAGTGGTGCGACGAGGGCACCCTGCTGGCCCTGCGCACCCTGCCGCGTCGGCTGTCCCTGCATCCCATCGCCTGGATCCTCGCCGCGCGGACCGGGCCGCTCAGCCCCGACGTCCGCGCCACGATCTTCGCACTGGCCCAGCCCGGAGGGCAGCAGCTCACGCTCGCCCCCTTGGGGGGCAAGGCGGTCGCCGCGATGACCGGCGACCTGCTCGCGGCCACTCCCGACGGCGCCATTCTGCAGCTCGCGCAGCGGGCCGAGGGGCGCCCGCTGCTGCTCACCGAGCTGATCAACGGCATGCTCGACGAGGGAGGGGTCACTGTCGCCGACGGTGTCGCCCGGCTGACCCGGCAGCGCGTGCCGCTGCGGTTCCACGCCTCGGTTCAGCACCGCCTGGAGCAGGTCTCCCCGCTGGCCAGGAAGGCCGCGCAGATCGCCTCGGTCCTGGGCAGGACCGTCTCCATCGACCAGCTCGCCGAACTCATCGGAGAATCCGCCGTCACGCTGCTGGAATCGCTGGAGGAACTGCTGTCGGCGGATCTTCTGGTCGAACGCGACAGCGCGCTGGTCTTCAGCCACGATCTGATCCGTGAGTCGATCCAGGCGGCCCTGCCCGCGACCCTGCGCAAGGCGCTCCGCCGCCAGGCCGTCGACCTGCGGCTCGCTCAGGGCGTCCCGGTCGCGCGGATCGCCGCCGACCTGGCCGAGACCGCCGAGCCCGGCGACCGCGCCGCCATCACGCTGCTCCGCCAGGCCGCCCGCGACCTGGCGGACGTCGCACCGTCGGCCGCCGTGCAGATGAGCCGCCGCGCGATCGAGCTGTCCGCCCTGGACCCCTTGGGGGAGGCGGGCCTCATCGCCGAGGCTCTGCCGCTGTTCTCCCAGACGGGCCACGCGGGCGAAGCCGTCGCACTGGCCGAGAGCGCGCTGCTCCGGCCACTGCCCGTCGAGGTCGAGGCGGGCATCAGGCTGGGCCTGGCGATCGAGGCCAACCGGCGTTCCTTCAGCGAGGCCGTACGACACAGCCGCGCCGGAGTGGCCCTGCCGGGGCTGCCGCCCCGCATCCGTGCCCAGTTGATGGCCATGCTGGCCTTCAACCTCGCCTTCATCGACGCCGATGAGACCGCCGAGGCGGAAGACCTGATCCCGGCCGCGCTGGCCACTGCGGATCAGGCGGCCGACCAGGCGTCGCGGGCCACGCTGCTGGGCGTGGGCTCGATCATCGCCAACCGCCGGCTCGCCGCCCGCCGTGCGGTCGACCTCATCGACCAGGCGGTCGCCGCGGCGGGCGACGTCAGCTCCGGAGGGCTGTGGCTGCCCGGCGTCTGGAGAGCCCTGCTGCTCACCACGCTGGGGCGGGTGGAGGAAGCGCTTGCCCAGGCGGATGACGGCGTACGCCGGGCACAGCATCACGGACAGGCCGGCATGCTGAGGATGCTCGGTATGGCCCGCTGCCGGATCTATCTGGACGCGGGCCGGCTCAGCGACGCGCGCGCCGAAGCCGAGGCCGTCCTGACCATGTCCGACGAATTCGGCCGGGGCAATTTCGACGACGTCTCGACCCGCTACGTGCTGGGCCGCGTCGCCCTGCACACCGGCGACCCGCAGGACCTGTCACGCGCCCGGGAGTTCGCCGCGTCCATCATGGAGACCGAGGCCGGACATGTACGGCGGTCGGGAGCGTGGCTCGCTGCGCAGATCGCCGCAGACGAGGGCGACCTCGCCCTGGCCATGGACCTGACCGGCGAGGCCGTGGCTTCCTACTATCGCCCGACCTCGTCGCTGGCTTCCCCGCCCGACCCAGCCGACGAGCCCGTCCTCGTCAGGATGGCGCTGAGGGCCGGTGACCATGCCCGCGCGTCCCTGGTCACCGAGTTCGCCGAGACCCGTCACCGCGAGAACCCCGGCGTTCCGATCTACGAGGCCACGGCCGTGCACGCCCGCGCCCTTGTGGACGGCGACGCCGGTCTGCTGGCCCGCGCCATAGAGCTGTACCACGACATCCCCCGGCCGCTCGTGCTGGCGGGAGCTCTGGAGGACACGGGCACGGTCGTCGAGCTGGACGCGGCCCTGCGCCTCTACGAGCAGGCCGAGGCGGAACACGACGCCTCCCGCGTGCGTGACCGCCTCAGGGGCCTGGGGCAGCGACGGTCACGCGACGTCCCCAGCAGACCCACCGCGGGCTGGGACAGCCTCACCGCCTCCGAACTGCAGATCGTCAGGCTGGTCGCGGGTGGCGCCACCAACAAGCAGGTCGCCGACCAGCTCTACCTGTCGCCGCACACCGTCAGCACCCACCTGTGGCACGCCTTCGCCAAACTCGGGATCAGCTCACGGGTCGAACTCACCCGGCTGGTCCTCGAACACGACTCCGTCACGCGATGATCCGGCGGCTCCGCCGTACCGACCTGAGATAGCGCCGGTCGGCGTAGCACCAGCCCCACCGGTCGCCCGGCTCCAGCGAGGCGGTCGCAGGGTGAGTGGTCTCGGCCCAGTGCGCGGCGGCGTGCCGGCCGGGAGAGGTGTCACAGCAGCCGACGTAGCCGCAGGTCAGGCACTCGCGCAGTTCCACCCAGCGGCCGCCTGACTTCTGGCAATCCTCGCAGCCGTCGACGTGACCGGCGGGGACGGGCGGCTGCGTTCCGCGCACATGGAGGCAAGGGGCATCGAGGTACGTGATGTTCATGTCGTCGAATGTCCTCTCGCCGCAGCGCCGTACACATCGCACGAAGGCGTGAGTGTCTGACCGTCAGCGGACGGTGCGAGGGAACTTTCCGGGGGTTGTCACAACCCCTGAAGCTGTTTTGTCCTAGCTGGCGATCGGGTGGCAAACGGGTCGCCCGGCAGTCAGAAAGGGGTTCGTGGTGACGGGCAACGAACCGAGGCCGCGCGCGAGCCGCCGCGCCCGCCGCAGGAGCACCGGGGCATGACGCCGATGGCGCACGAGAATTCGCAGGAAGCGACGCCGCGGATCGGCACGCTCGACAGCCTGCGCGAGCACCTTCAGTGGGCGATCGAGCTGGAGCACGCGACGCTGCCGCCGTACCTGACCGCGCTCTACTCGCTGGATCCCGAGCGCAACCCTGAGGCGGCCCAGGTGGTGGGCAGCGTCTTCGTCGAGGAGATGCTGCACCTGGCGCTGGCCGCGAACCTGCTCAACGCCGTCGGCGGACGACCGCTGCTGGACACGCCGGAGATGCTCACGCCGTACCCGCGAAGGCTGCCGCACGGTGACCCTTCCTTCGAGGTGTCGCTGGTCGCGTTCGGGGCCGAAGCGCTGGAGATGTTCCTGCGTCTCGAACGACCCGCTCCGCCGGGCGCGCCGCCGGAGGGCGACCGCTACGCGACGATCGGGCAGTTCTACGCGGCGATCGAGCAGGGACTCAGGTACCTGTGCGATCGGCTCGGCGAGGAGGCCGTCTTCAGCGGCGATCCGGCCCGCCAGATCAGTGGCGCCCACTTCCGGCACACCGGCGGATCACTGTTCGCGGTCGAGGATCTCGAGTCCGCCCTGGGCGCGCTGAAGGAGATCGTCGAGCAGGGCGAAGGTGCGGCCGGCGGCTCGATCTGGGACGGCGAGCACGACGTCTTCCACCCGGAGCGCGATGAGGTCGCCCACTACTACCGCTTCCAGGAGCTGAAACTCGGTCGCCGCTACCGGCGAGGCGACACCTCGGAGTCAGGGCCCACCGGGGAGAAGATCTCCGTGGACCTGGCGGGGGTGCGCCCGATGAGCCGCAACCCGCGACCCGCCGCGCCGGGAAGTGCGACCCGAACCGCGCAGGAGGAGTTCAACCGCACCTATCGCGATCTCCTGCAACTGCTGGAGCAGGCATTCAACGGGAGCCCGAAGCAGCTCGCGGACGCCACCAGCACCATGTTCACGCTCAAGAGGCAGGCGCAGGCACTGATGGAGATGCCCGGCGGGGCCGGACCCACTTTCGAGTACACAGACGACAGGGGCACACGATGAGCAGGCACCTCCTCGACGCCGTGTGCGTCGCGCATCTGCCGGAGGAGTCCCGGTGGACGACCCGCTGAGGATCGGCGCCGGGATCGTCGACTACCTGCTGATCTTCGTCTACTTCGCCGTGGTCCTGCTGATCGGGGTGGCGGCCCGCCGGAGGGTCTCCAGCAGTCTCGACTTCCTCCTGTCCGGGCGGTCGCTGCCCGCCTGGATCACCGGGCTGGCGTTCATCTCAGCCAACCTCGGCGCTGTCGAAATCATCGGCATGTCGGCCAACGGGGCTGAATACGGCATGCCGACCATGCACTACTACTGGATCGGCGCCATCCCGGCCATGCTCTTCCTGGGCGTCGTCATGATGCCCTTCTACTACGGGTCCAAGGTGCGCAGCGTCCCCGAGTTCATGCGCCGCCGCTTCGGTCCCGGCGCGCACCTGGTGAACGCGATCAGCTTCGCCCTGGCCCAGATCCTCATCGCGGGGATCAACCTGTTCCTCCTGGCCACCGTCGTGAACGGCCTGCTCGGCTGGCCGCTGTGGGTAGCCCTGCTCCTCGCCGCCGCGATCGTCCTCAGCTACATCACCCTCGGCGGCCTGTCCGCGGCCATCTACAACGAGGTCCTGCAGTTCTTCGTCATCGTTGCCGCGCTGCTGCCGCTCACCCTCATCGGGCTGCACCGCGTCGGAGGCGTGGACGGGCTGATCGACAAGGTGCGGACATCCGTCGGCGGCGGTGCGGAACAGCTCAACTCGTGGCCGGGCAACGAACTGGCCGGGTTCGGCAACTCGGTCCTGTCCGTCGTCGGCATCGTCTTCGGCCTCGGCTTCGTGCTCTCCTTCGGCTACTGGACGACCAACTTCGTCGAGGTCCAGCGCGCGATGGCCACCAAATCGATGTCCGCGGCACGCAGTACGCCGATCATCGCCTCGTTCCCGAAGATGTTCATCCCGTTCATCGTCGTGATCCCCGGGATGATCGCCGGAGTCCTGGTGCCCGAGGTGATGCGGCTCAAGGCGGGCGACCAGGCCGCCGGGATCACCTACAACGACTCGATCCTGCTGCTCATCCGCGACGTGCTCCCCACAGGGCTGCTCGGCATCGCCCTGACGGGTCTGCTCGCCGCGTTCATGGCCGGCATGGCGGCCAACATCTCCGCCTTCAACACCGTCTTCAGCTACGACCTGTGGCAGCAGTACGTGAAGAAGGGCCGCTCCGACGGTTACTACCTGAAAGTCGGCCGGTGGGCCACGGTCGGTGCGACGGGCCTGGCCATCGGCACCGCCTTCATCGCCGCCGGCTACGGCAACCTGATGACCTATCTCCAGACGCTGTTCGGCTTCTTCAACGCTCCGCTGTTCGCCACCTTCATCCTGGGCATCTTCTGGAAGCGGATGACCGCGACCGCCGGCTGGGTGGGGCTGGTGTCCGGGACGCTGGGCGCGGTGACCGTTTGGTTGCTCAACGAGGTGGGCGTCTTCTCCCTGCCCGGTCAGGGGGCGGCGTTCGTGGCCGCGGGCGCGGCCTTCGTCGTCGACATCACCGTCAGCGTCCTGGTCAGCCTGATGACCCCGCCCAAGCCGGCGAGCGAACTCGGAGGGCTCGTCCTGTCGGAGACGCCCAGGCAACAGCGCACCGATCCGGCGGCGAGCCGGTTGCCCTGGTACCGCGCGCCGGTGAAGCTCGCGGGTATCTCCCTCGTGCTCGTCACCGCGCTCAACGTGATCTTCAGATGACCGTCCTGAAAGGAACCGGCACATGACAGACGAACGGGCCGCCACCGGCGGCGAACATGCTGGACCGCGCAGGGCCGGGGCCTTCGACGTGCGCGTGTTCATCGCGGGTTTGATCGGGTTCTACGGCATCGTGCTGATCATCATGGGTCTCGTCGTGGACTCGGCGTCGGATCGGGCCAAGACCGGTGACGTGAACGCCAATCTGTGGGCCGGCATCGGCATGGTGGTCATCGCCGTGGCCTTCGCGGTGTCTGTACGCCTACGACCTGTGGTCATTGAATGACCGGTGTGACTCCGGACGTTCCACCGGGCAAGGACGCCTACGACGCCGACCTCGAAGGACCGGACCGGGTTACTCCGAAGATGTGACGATCACCCGGGGCGGGGGCCGTCCAGAGGCAGGTGGCCGGGCGGAGGGTACGGCAGCGCCTGCCCCGCCCGGCTGCTGATGCCGTCGAAGGCCAGTTCGAGATACCGGCGCCAGGCCTGCGGCTCGGCGGCGAGCAGCGGCTCCGCGGTGTGCTTGATGCCGCTGAGCAGGAGTATGACGTCGACGCCGGTGAGGTCCGGGCGCACGGCGCCCTGCTCCCGGGCGCGGGCGGTGAGCGTTTCCGCGGCTTCGCAGAGGCGGTCGATCGCCTCACGTACCTGCGGGAGCTGTATGGACGGCCGCCCGACGACCTCACAGAAGGCGCGGTCCCTGACGAAGATCTGCACGCTCTCGGTCATGAATGCGCGCAGCGCGCCGCCGGCATCGTCAGCTGTGAGCAACGTGCTGGCGGTGTCCACCAGCTCGTCCAGCATGCCGAGCATGATCGCCGCAAGCAGTTCCTCCTTGGAGGAGAAGTGCCGGAAGACGGTGCCCTTTCCCAGTCCGGCGCACTGCGCGATCTCCGCGATGGACACCCCGACCCCACGCTCGGCGAACGTCCTGGCCCCGGCCTCCAGCAGTAGCCGGCGGTTGCGCACCGCGTCGCTGCGTGGCGTCGTCCCAGTCATGCGGCCAGTCTAGCCAAAGTGACCGCATGGTCCGTTTCGGCGTTAGAGTAAAGGTGACCGCACGGTCCGTTTGCTGCCGAAAGGAAGAACATGAACCTGCTGGACGGGAAGGTCGCCCTCATCACCGGAGCGTCGTCGGGCATCGGGGAAGCCACCGCGCTCGCCCTCTCCACGGAGGGGGCACTCGTAGCGGCCGGAGCCCGGCGCGTCGACCGGCTGGAGTCCCTGGCCCGCAAGGCGCCCGGCGAGATGCTGACCCTCGACCTGGACGTGACCGACCAGAACTCGGTACGAGCCGCGGTGGCGGCGACCGTCGGGCGCTTCGGCGCCCTGGACATCCTGGTGAACAACGCCGGGCTGATGCTCGCCGGCCCTCTCCTGGGCGCCGACGTCTCGGAATGGACGCGCATGGTCGACACCAACCTGCTGGGGTCGATGTACACGGTCCACGCGGCGCTGCCGTACCTGCTGGAGAGCAAGGGGACGGTCGTCCAGGTCTCCTCGACCTCGGGCCGGATCGCGTCCGCGGGCAACGGCGTCTACTCCGCGACGAAGTTCGGCATCACCGCCTTCGCCGAGTCGCTGCGGCAGGAGGTCACCGCCCAGGGCGTGCGCGTCGTGGTCGTCGAACCCGGATTCGTGGCCACCGAGTTGTCCGGGCACATCTCCGACCCCGCGATGCGGGCGGCCGCCCAGGAGATGGCCTCCTCCATGCGCACGCTGCGGCCGGGCGACATCGCCGAGGCCGTCGTGTACGCGGTCACCCAGCCTGCGCACGTCGCGGTCAACGAGATCCTCATCCGCCCCACCGACCAGACCCGTTGAGCGCCGTGGTGGACGCCCGCCCCCTGCGCTCCGGGCCGACGTTCCGTCGGCGATCAGGATTTTTCGCGGTGTTCGTCACGACTGCGGGGGGCTGGCCGGTCTTAGCTGCGACCGGGACGGACAGCGCCCGGCGGACAGAGAGGGCAACACCATGAAGGTGGTCGTCATCGGCGGAACCGGCCTGATCGGGTCGAAGGTCGTCACCAAGCTGGGCGAGCACGGCCACGAAGCGGTGGCTGCGGCCCCGAACACCGGCGTCAACACGCTGACCGGCGAAGGGCTGCCCCAGGCGCTGGCGGGCGCGGACGTGGTGGTGGACGTGTCCAACTCCCCCTCCTTCGAACGCGCCGCCGTACTCGACTTCTTCGAGACCTCGACCCGCAACCTGCTGGCCGCCGAAGCCGCGGCGGGCGTGGAGCACCATGTCGCGCTCTCGGTGGTCGGAACCGAACGGCTGCCGGAGAACGCCTATTTCGCCGCGAAGATCGCTCAAGAGCAGTTGATCGAGAAGTCAGGCATCCCCTATTCCCTCGTCCACGCCACGCAGTTCTACGAGTTCATCCGCAGCATCGCCGACACCTCCACCGTCGACGGCGAGGTGCACATCGCGCCCGTGCGCTTCCAGCCCGTCGCCGGCGAGGAGGTCGCCCAGGCCGTCGGCCGTACGGCGGTCGGCAGCCCGCTGAACGGCAGGACCGAGATCGCCGGGCCTGAGCAGTACTGGATGGACGAGTTCTTCCGCAAAGCCCTCTCCGCCTGGGGCGACGCCCGCCCGGTCGTTTCCGACCCCCAGGCCCGCTACTTCGGCAGCGTGCCCGGCGAGCGCACCCTGGTGCCCGCCGGCGGCGCCACGTTCGGCCAGATCAGCTACCGCGCCTGGCTTGACGGAAGCACGAAGTAGCCTCCCTCGCCGGACGGCGTCGGCCGACGCCGTCCGGCGAGGTCCATCCACCCAACGAACGCGGGAGCCATCATGAGCAGTGAGCCGAACTTCCTGCATGAGCTCAAGGTCGTGATCGAGGCCGAAGTGGTCATGATCGAGGAGAGCCGTCCGGAGGAAGCCGCCGCCACGCCGGTCACCGACTGGCTGTTCGACCCGCTGGAGGCCCGGCGCGAGCAGATCGGCCTGCGGGGTCTCCATGACGCCGTCGAAGCGCTGGAACACGACGTCCGGCCGGGCGACCATGCCGACTGAGGCGCGGATCCGCACGCTCGAAAGCCTCCGTGAGCATCTCCAGTGGGCGATCGAGCTGGAGCACGCGACGCTGCCGCCCTACCTGTGCGCGCTGTACTCCCTGGATCCGGAGAAGAACCCCGAAGCGGTTCGGGTCGTGGGCAGCGTCTTCGCCGAAGAGATGCTGCACCTGGCGCTGGCGGCGAACCTGCTCAACGCCGTCGGCGGAAGCCCCCGCCTCGACACGCCGCGGATGCTCCCGCCGCATCCCCGGCCCCTCCCTCACGGCGACCCCTCGCTGAGGCTGGCGCTCCTCCCGTTCGGCGACGAGGCACTCGACATGTTCATGCGCGTCGAACAGCCCGCGCCGCCAGGCGCGCCGGTGGAGGCCGACGGCTATGAGACGATCGGGCAGTTCTACGGCGCGATCGAACAGGGGCTGCGGGACCTGTGCGACCGGCTCGGGGAGCGCGACGTCTTCTGCGGCGACCCGGCCCGCCAGGTCGGCGCCGCCCACTTCAGGCACACGGCCGGGCGTCTGGCCGTGGTCGACGGCCTGGAGTCGGCGCTGGCCGCGCTGGGGGAGATCGTCGAGCAGGGCGAGGGCGCCTCGGCGGGTGAGGTGTGGGACGGCGACCCGGACGTCTTCCACCCCGACCGGGACGAGGTGGCGCACTACTACCGCTTCCAGGAGCTCAAACTCGGCCGGCGCTACCAGCGGGGTGACACCCCGAGGACGGGCCCCACCGGCGAGCCGATCCAGGTGGACCCGGCAGGCATCCTGCCGATGAGGCCCAACCCGCGGCCCGCCGCCCCCGGCACCGAGGCCCGCGCCGCCCAGGACGAGTTCAACACCACCTACTGCGCCATGCTGCACCAGCTGGAGCAGGCCTTCAACGGCAGCCCGAAGTTGCTCAAGGTCGCCACCGGCACCATGTACAGCCTCAAGGCCCAAGCCCAGGCCCTGATGAGGATGCCGGGCGCGGACGGCCCCACCTTCGAGTACACGGCGCCCGTTCCCGGTGGTCGGCAGCGGATCGTCGTCCTGCGCGACGGCCCGTATGTCGTGTACGGCGGCGTACCGCTCCGGCGCAAACGCAAAATCGTCTCCTCGGAGAACGACGCGGTGACCTGGCAGACCGGCGAGCCTCTGGAAACCGAGGAGACCTACGCGCTGTGCCGCTGCGGTCATTCGGGTGCCAAGCCGTTCTGCGACGGGACCCACGCCGTGATCGGGTTCGACGGCACCGAGAACGCCCCCATGCGGCCGTACCGGGAGCTGCAGCACGTCCACGACGGGGTGGGGATCTCGGCGCAGCGGGTGGGGGAACTGTGCATCCACACCGGCTTCTGTCTCGGCCGTACCCGGCCGATCGCCTCGATGCTCGCCGACACCGGCGACAGTGACGTGCGCGCCGCCGTCATGGGCCGCATCGACCACTGCGCCTCCGGCTCCTACAGCTATGCCCTCGAACGCGGCGGCGAGACGGTCGAGGCCGACCTCCCGCGGGCCATCGCGGTCCTGGAAGAGGAGGACGGCCTGGCCAGCGCGCTGTGGGTCACCGGAGGACTGCCGGTCGTGCGCTCGGACGGCCGGCCGCTGGAGGTCCGCAACCGGGTGACGCTGTGTCGCTGCGGCCGCTCCGCCAACAAACCGCTGTGTGACAGCACTCACCGGGAGATCGGCTTCCGGGAGACCGACCGCGAACAAGGAGAGACGTCATGAGTGAACACATTCTGGAACCGGCCGCACGGGATCTGGCGGAGGCGACCTCGAAGCCGCCGTTCCTGTACGAACTGGGGGTCGAGGGTGCCCGCAAGGTGCTGGACGACCTGCAGGCGGCCCCGATCGACAAGCCGGACGTGGACGAGAAGTGGATCGTCGTGCCGGCCGAGGCGGGGGACGTGCGGGTCAAGATCGTCAAGCCCGCCGGGTCGTCCGGAGTGCTGCCCGTCGTGCTGTACGTGCACGGCGGCGGATGGGTGCTGGGCAACGCGGGCACCCATGACCGGCTCGTGCGAGAACTGGCCGTGGGGGCGGGCGCGGCGGTGGTCTTCGTGGAGTACGACCGTTCACCGGAGGCGCGATACCCGGTGGCGATCGAGCAGGCGTACGCGACCGCGCAGTGGATCATCAGGGACGGCGCGGCGGAGGGCCTGGACGCCTCCCGGCTCGCGGTGGCCGGCGATTCGGTCGGCGGGAACATGGCGGCGGCGCTGACCATCCTGGCCAAGCGGCGCGGTGACGTGCGGTTCGTGCACCAGTCGCTGTACTACCCGGTGACCGACGCGGGCCAGGACACCGGCAGCTACCGGGAGTTCGCCGACGGGCCGTACCTGACGGCCAAGGCCATGGCCTGGTTCTGGGACGCCTACACCACCGACCCCGCCCAGCGCGCCGAGATCACCGCCTCACCGCTGCGTGCCAACGCCGAGGAGCTCAAGGGGCTGCCGCCCGCGTTCCTGATCGTGGACGAGAACGACGTGCTGCGCGACGAAGGCGAGGCCTACGCACGCAAGCTGACCGAGGCAGGAGTGTCCACCACCAGCGTCCGCTACAACGGCACCCTGCACGACTTCATGATGCTCAACCCCGTGCGGCCGACCGCCGCGGCCGGCGCTGCCGTCGCCCAGGCCGCCGACGTCCTCAAGGCCGTCCTGAACCACGGAAAGGCGGAGTCGTGACCAGCAAGGAAGAACCGGTCGTCGTCCTGGTCCACGGCGCGTTCGCCGAGTCCGCCAGCTGGAACGGCGTGATCAAGCTCCTGAACGGCCGTGGCCGGCGGGCCGTGGCCGTGGCGAACCCGCTGCGCAGCGTCGAGGGCGACGCCGCGTACCTGCGTGACGTGATCGCCGGCCTCGGCAGCCCGGTCGTCCTGGTCGGCCACTCCTACGGCGGCATGGTGATTAGCCAGGCAGCGGCGGACAACCCCGCCGTGCGCGCGCTGGTCTACGTCGCCGCCTTCGCCCCCGACTCCGGCGAGAGCGCGTTGCTGCTTTCGGCCAAGTTCGAGGGCAGCACCCTGGGCAGCGCGCTGGAGGCATATCCGGTCTCCTCCGGAGGCAACGAGTTGCGCATCGCGGAGGAGAAGTTCCACGGGCAGTTCTGCGCCGACCTCGATGCCGACGAAGCCGCGCTCATGGGGGCGACCCAGCGGCCGGTGACCGAGCGGGCTCTGACCGACGGGCTGACCGGCCGGCCCGCATGGCGCTCCCTGCCGTCCTGGTTCGTGTACGGCGAGCGCGATCTCAACATCCCGGCCGAGACGGTCCGGTTCATGGCGGACCGGGCCGGCTCGCGGGGGACCAGGCTGGTGCCCGGCGCCTCGCACGCGCTTGCGGTGTCCCAGCCCGACGCCGTCTGCGCTGTCATCCTCGACGCCGTCGGCCACGTGAACGGCTGACGGCGCCGATCCGACCGGCGACCTCCGTCGCCGGCCGGATCATGCTCTCACGAACCGGTCGACACCGCCCAGGACGACCAGGGGAAGTGGCCGAAGCAGCCGCCCCGCACCGGAAGGCCGGTCAGGCCGTCGCCGTCGTCCCTTCAGGCGGAGTCCCCCGCAGTTGCTTGCGGGAGGCGATGCCGAGCTTGGCGAAGACCTTGCGCAGGTGCCACTCGACGGTGTGCGGGCTGATGAACAACTGGGCGCTGATCTCGGCGTTCGTCAGCCCCTGACCGGCCAGCCGCGCGATCTGCGTTTCCTGGGCGGTGAGCGCGACCTCGGACGTCGCCCTGTCCGGGCGCCTGCGGATCGTCTCGCCGGTGGCCTGCAGCTCACGGCGGGCGCGTTCGGCGAACGCCGTGGCACCCATCTGGTCGAGCATCTTGTGGGCGAGGCTCAACTGCTCGCGGGCGTCGACGCGGCGATTCTCCCGGCGCAGCCACTCGCCGTAGAGCAGCCGGGTGCGGGCGAGCGCGATCCGGACGCCGGCGCGGTCGAGCCGCACGATCGCCTCACCGTAGAGATCGTCGGTTTCCGATCCGACGCCCGCCAGGGCGCGCATGCTCGCCGAGGTGCCCAGGGCCCAGTCGGTGCCGCTGGCCCGCGCCATCTCATCGAGCCGGCCGGCGACTTCGGCCGCGCGGGCCTGCTGCCCGCTCCGGGCGGCGGCTTCGACCAATTCGATCATGGACCAGGTGGACAGGCCGAGTTCCTTGGGATGCTCGGCGCCGCGCGAGGCGGCGACGAAGGCCTCCTCGTAGCGGCCGAGGCCGTTGCAGAGCACCGAAGTGGCCCACTGGGTGGCGGTGGCCACCTTTCCTTCGCCCGCCAGTGCCACGTCCCGTGTGATCGCCTGGATCGCCTCACGAGTCTCGGCCTCTCCGCCCCGCCACGGCGCGACCACCAGGGCTCCGTACTGGGCGAAGAAGCTGCTGCCCAACACCTCGCCGATCGTGGTCGCCTCGGCGACCAGCGCGTCGGCGGCGGTGAGTTCGCCGGCCAGCACGCGGGCCGACAGGTGGAGCAGGAGAGCCGACGGCAGCGCCGACAGCGCCCCCGACTCCCTGACGATCTCGACCAGCTTCGCCGAGAGCGTCAGGTAGCTGTCGAAGTCCCAGATGTTGTGCGCCATGCGGGCGGCGAGCGGGAGCCAGCCCAGGCCCTCTTGCGTGGAGAGTTCCGCGGTGCGGAAGGCGGCCATGGCCTGACGCAGCATCGGCATGCCCGCCGGGTACCCGTCGATGGTCGCCACCGCCAGGCCGTTCAGCAGCAGGTCGTTGCGCTCAGGCGGCGGCCCGGGCGGCGCGGCGAGGGTGGCCTTGGCCACGTCCGCCATCTGCGCGCCGTCCGCCAGCCGGCCGGCGGTGAGAGCCGCGTACAGCGCGTCACGGTAGGTTTCGCGGGCCGCCCCGGCGTCCAGTGGCTCCAGGCGCCTGGCCGCGTCGAGCAGCAGGGGCAGGGCGGCGCTGGCGCTCCTGGAGGTGAAGACGATCTGGCCGCGAAGCAGGCTGGATCGGGCGAGCAGGCGTTCGTCGAGGGGGCTGAGCTCGGCCGCGTCGAGCAGTTCGAGCGCCGCGTCGTATCCGCCGGCCTGATACTTCGCCTGGGCCGCCGCCAGAGCCCTGGCGCCGCGGCGCGCGGCGTCGGGGGTCAGCTCGGCCGCCCGCTCCAGGAACGCGGCCGACGCCGCGACCCCGCCGCGTACCCGCGCTCGCTCGGCGGAACGCTCCAGCTCGGCGGCCACCGTCTCATCGGGGCCGGCCGACGCGTTGGCCAGATGCCAGGCCCGCCGATCGGGATCAGCCCGCGGATCGGTCGCGTCGGCCAGTGCCCGATGCGCCCGCTGTCGTTCGCCCGGGATCGCCACCCGATAGGCCGCCGAACGCACGAGTGGATGACGGAACCGCACCCGGGTCCCGATGGTGATCAGCCCCGCCGCTTCTGCCGGTGACGCGGCGGTCGCGTCGATGCCCAGCAGCTCGGCCGCCCGGTTCAGCAAGCCCAGGTCGCCCACCGGCTCGGCTGCGGCGATGACCAGCAGCCGCTGTGTATGGGGCGGCAGCGACCGTACTCGCCGCAGGAAGCTTTCCTCGATCTGGCTGGTCAGCGGCCGAGCGTCCGGACGGGCGAACCCGCCGGCCAGCTCCGCCGGCGTCAGCCCCCGCGGCAGCTCCACCAGCGCCAACGGATTGCCCTGCGTCTCAGCGAGGATCCGATCCCGCACCCGATCATCCAGCCGGCCGGGGATCACGGAGTCCAGCAGGGCGCGGGCGTCGCTGTCGCTCAACCGCGCCACGTCGAGCCGTGGGAGCCTCGCCAACTCGGCGTCGAGGCCAGGCGGGCGCACCGCGAGCACCAGCCCGATCGGCTCGGCGAGCAGCCGCCGCGCGACGAAGGCGAGGGTCTGCGCGGAGATCTGATCCAGCCATTGGACGTCGTCGACGAGGCACACCAGCGGTTCCTTCTCGGCCGCGGCGGCGAGCAGGCCGAGCACGGCGAGCCCGACGAGGAAGCGGTCCGGTGGAGAGCCCGTGCTCAGGCCGAACGCCGTCTCGAGCGCGTCACGCTGCGGCTCCGGCAGGCGGCCGAGCTGATCCAGAAGCGGGACACACACCTGGTGCAGCCCGCCGAAGGCCAGCTCCATCTCGGACTCGACACCCGCCGCTCTGACCACCCGGCAGCCGGACGCGCTGTCACGCGCGTACTCCAGCAGCGCCGTCTTGCCGATGCCTGCCTCACCACGCAGGACCAGCACCGAGCTACGGCCGCCCCGTACGGTGGTCATGACCTGGCTCAGCGCCTCGCACTCGATCTGCCGGCCGCGCAGCTGTGTCCTGGGACGCCTGCCGACCATCAGCGCCGCCCCGCCGGCGGCTCGGCATCGACGCCTCCAGGCTCGACCCGGTAGACCGGCGCCAGGCTCCCGCCCTGGGTGATCTCGGCGTGACGACTCGGCATCGCCCGTACCCCCGATCTGCCGGACACGCGGCCGTGACCGGGATCTCTGCTCACCGTTGTCGGGACGAGGGTCGATGCAGCCAGCGAGACATCACGCGTAGGCGAGCAGCTTATCCGCCTGCTACGGATGACAGCAATGTCCCTGGATGGCAGGACCCGTTCGTGGTCGGCGCCTGCGGCTGGACAGGGATGTCACCCCGGCGCCTTGTCACGTATCGCCCGGGTTATCCGGTCAACCCTGTGTCGGCAACACCGTAAGACGTCGCCTATCGCTTGAAGGAGAAGAAGAATGTCCCAGCCGCTCCCGTTCGTCATCGACCCCGCCGGTGCTGACCGGCACGCCGAATATCGGGCCCTGCGCGCCCTGGGCCCAGCCACTCCTGTGGACGTCCTCGGCCTGCGAGCCTGGGCGGTCAGCGATCCCGCCCTTCTCAAGAGCCTGCTGATGAGCCCCGATGTCTCCAAGAACGGCCGTGCTCACTACCCGGCCTTCGCGCGGACGATCAGGACATGGCCGCTCGCCCTGTGGATCGAGGTGCAGAGCATGCTCACCGCGTACGGAGCCGACCACCGCAGGCTACGGCGGATGGTCGCCCCCGCCCTCAGCGCACGCCGTGTCGCCGAACTGAAGCCGACCATCCGATCCCTGGTGACCGAGCTGATCGACGACCTGGCCACGGTGCCCCCAGGCCACGTGGTGGACCTGCGCGAGCGACTGGCCTACCCGCTGCCCATCGCCGTGATCGGCCATCTGATGGGCGTACCGGAGGAGCAGCGGGACGACTTCCGCCAGATCGTCGACAACGTCTTCGACAGCACCCTCACCCCCGAGCAGGCCCAGGCCAACGCCGCACGCCTCTTCGAGGTCACCGACCAGCTGATCGCCATCAAGCGCGGCGACCCCGGCGACGACATGACCTCCCTGCTCATCGCGGCACGTGATGAGGAGTCGGGTGGCGACGGATTCACCGACGTCGAACTCCGCGACACGATGATTCTGATGATCAACGCCGGGTACGAAACGACCGTCAACGTCATCGACCAGGCCGTCTTCGCGATGTTGACGTCCCCGGAGCAGCTCGATCTCGTCCGCACCGGCCAGGCCGCCTGGGAGGACGTGGTGGAGGAGACCCTTCGCGCCGAGCCCGCCATCAAATACCTGCCGCTGCGCTTCGCCGTCACCGACCTCGAACTGCCCGACGGGCAGATCATCGCCGCCGGCGACCCCATCCTCGCCGCCTACGGGGCCGCCAACCGCGACCCGGACTGGCACGGGCCGGACGCCGACACCTTCGACGTCACCCGTAAGGTGAAGGACCATCTGGCGTTCGGCCACGGCGTGCACTTCTGCCTCGGCGCGCCCCTGGCCCGCCTCGAAGTAGCCGAAGCCCTGCGCCAGCTCTTCGAGCGTTTCCCCGCCATGTCACTCGCGGCACCGGCTGCCACGTTACGGCCGATGCCCACCCTCATCAGCAACGGCCACCAGGAGCTCCCCGTCCGCCTGCGTCCCCTCGCCTGATCATCTTCTGCCTGGACGGCCCACGCGAAGATCAGCGCCCGACATCGAGAAACTTGGCCCGGCACGGGTCCCGGGTGTATGCAGATCCGTGCGATCAGGGCAAAAGGCAGGGGCATCGTGGGTCAACGCAGGTGGAGCGCGGGGCTGCTCGGGCGGGGGACGGAATGTGCCGTCCTCGATGAGCTGATCACGGCCGTCCGTGCAGGTGAGAGCCGCGTGCTCATGGTGCACGGCGTGCCAGGGGTGGGAAAGTCGGCGCTGCTGGCGTACGTGGAGCACGCGGCGATCGGCATGCGGGTGCTGCACGCGGCCGGTGTCGAGTCCGAGATGGAGCTGGCCTTCGCCACTCTCCACCAGCTGTGCGCCCCGCTGCTGGACCGGCTGGACAGCCTTCCCACACCACAGCGCCATGCGCTGGAAACGGTGTTCGGCATGCGCCGGGGGAGCCCGCCCGAACGCTTCCTGGTCGGCCTGGCCGTACTGAGTCTGCTGTCGGAGATCTCCCAGAGCGCTCCGCTGCTCTGCGTGGTGGACGACGCCCAATGGATGGACCGGGCCTCGGCGCAGGTCCTCGGCTTCGTCAGCCGGCGGCTGCTGGCGGAGTCGGTCGCCCTCGTCTTCGGCTCGCGCCGGCGGCCTCAGGACCTGCTCGGACTCCCGGAGATGGAGGTCACCGGGCTGAAAACCGCCGACGCACACGCTCTGCTGAACTCGGTGGCGCCCGGCCGGCTCGATCGGCACATCCGTGATCGGTTCGTGGCCGAGACCCGGGGCAATCCACTTGCCCTCCTGGAGCTGCCGCGCGAGCTGACCATGACCCAGGCGGCGGGCGGATTCGGCCTCGTGGACGTCGACACGCTGCCCAGCCGGATCGAGCAGAGCTTCCTCGACCGGATCGCAGGTCTGCCCGAACAGACCCGGCTGCTTCTCGTGGTCGCCGCCGCCGAGCCTGTCGGCGATCCGTCGCTGGTGTGGCGTGCCGCCGAACGGCTCGGCGTCGAACCGGCGACGGCCCTGGCGAGCGGGACGGACGGGCTGCTGTCGTTCGACGTACGGGTGACCTTCCGTCATCCTCTCGTGCGATCGGCCGTGTACAGGTCGGCGAAGCCGGTGGACCGTCAGGCGGCGCACCTCGCGCTGGCAGAGGTCACGGACGCCCACGCAGACCCCGACCGCCGCGCCTGGCACCTCGCCGCCGCGACGACCGAGCCCGACGAGAACGTCGCCGGCGAGCTCGAACGCTCCGCCGGCCGGGCACAGGCACGCGGTGGGCCGGCCGCCGCGGCCGCCTTTCTGCAGCGCTCCATGGCACTGACCGTCGACACCTCGCGGCGCGCCGAACGGGCCCTGATGGCCGCGGCAGCCAGCCTTTCGGCCGGGGACATCGCTACCGCCCGCGAGTTCGCCGACCGCGCCGACCAGGATGCGCAGAGCGAGTTCCAGCGCGTGCGAGCCCTGCTGACACGCGGTCACATCACGTTCGCGGCCGGCTTCGACAACGAGGCGCCGGTGATGTTGCTGGAGGCCGCGCGGCGGCTGGAGCCCATCGCCATGGACCTGGCGCGGGAGACGTACTTCATCGCCTGGGCTTCGGCGTCGTTCGGCGCCGCCAACCGGGACAGCCTCCTGGCCATCTCGCAGGCGATGAGGGAACTGCCCTCTCCCGGAGGTCGCCCGCGCGCCCTCGACCTTGTCCTCGAGGGTTACGCACTGCTCATCACCGACGGCCGGAGGGCCGCGCTGCCCACGTTGCAACGAGCGAAGACGGCGATCGCCGACCACCCCGTGCAGGACCTGCTGAAATGGGGCTGGGCGGCCTGCGGCGTGAGCGCTCTCCTGTGGGAGGACCGGATCATGCCCGACGTCCCCACCAGGGCGCTCGAGGCGGTGCGCGCGGCCGGGGCCCTGTCCGAGCTTCCCCTCTATCTCCACTCGTTGGGGGTACCGCGCTCGCTGAGAGGCGACTTCGCCGCCGCGGCGGCGCTCGTCGCCGAATCCGAAGCCGTCGCAGAAGCGACGGGCGTGCCGATGACGCAGCACACCCAGCTCCTGCTGGTGGCGATGCGGGGCAAGGAGATCGAGGCCGCGCCGCTGATCGAGGCCACGATCGAGGAGGCCGGCGCCGGCGGCCAGTTGAACGGTGTCGCGTCGGCCCAGTGGGCGGCCGCGGTCCTCTACAACGGCCTGGCCCGCCACGGGCTGGCGCTGCCGGCGGCCCAGGCCACCACCCAGAGCGCCAACGTGATCGTCTCCCAGTGGGCGCTGCCCGAGCTCGTCGAGGCGGCGGCGCGCGTCGGGGATTCCACGGCCGCCCGCGGGGCGCTCGAAGGGCTGGCGGACGCGGCGGAACCGTGCGACACCGACTGGGCCCAGGGAATCCTGGCGCGCTGCCGGGCGCTGCTGACCGACGACGACACCGCGGACGATCTTTATCGGGAGGCGATCGAGCGGCTGGGCCGCACGACTCTGCGTCCTGAATTCGCACGCGCCCACCTCCTGTACGGCGAGTGGTTGCGCCGGAACCGTCAGGGGGCCGAGGCGCGCGTTCACCTGCGGACCGCGTACGAGATGTTCGTGTCGATCGGCATGCACGCCTTCGCCGAGCGTGCCCGTCGCGAGCTTCAAGCCACAGGGGAGAACATCCGCCGCAAGCGGGGGACCGAGGATCCGGAGAGCGCGGAGCTGACCGCGCAGGAGAGGCAGATCGCCCTGCTGGTGCGGGACGGCCTGTCCAACCCGGAGGTCGCGGCCCGTCTCTTCCTGAGCCCGCGTACGGTCGAATGGCACCTCCGCAAGGTCTTCGCCAAACTCGAGATCACCTCCCGAAGGCAGGTCGGCGACGCGCTGTCCAGCGGCGCGTACGAAGCCGGCACACGGTGAAGCCGCTGGGCAGGAGCCTCCCGGCGCCGTAGCCCGCCCCGCCGCCCGGGTGCGCACGCGCATGCTACGCGTCCACGACACCCTGGTCTCGTCAGACCAGTGACTTTCCGTGGTGCGACACGCAACCCGGCCACGCGAGCATCGGCGTGTCGTCCGAGCACGGGAGGAGCGGGGCGGAACGGCGGCTTCCGTGTCGCCCTCGACGAGGGAATGAGGCAGTCATGCACGATCGGCCGTTGGCCGGAGCCGTCGCGCTCGTCACGGGCGCCGGCAGCGGAATCGGTGCCGCGACCGCGCGCCGCCTCGCAGGTGACGGTGCGGCCGTCACCCTGGTCGCCCACCGGCGCGACCGTGTGGTGCGGGTCGCGAGCGACATCGCACGGCAGGGAGGAGAGGCGGTCGCGCTGGAGGCCGATATCACCGAAGCTGACCGCGCCGACGACATGGTGCAGGACGCGCTGGATCGGTTCGGGCGCCTGGACATTCTGGTCAACAACGCCGAGATCAGGCTGCTCGGCTCAGCGCTGCACGCCACCATCGAGGAGTGGGATCAGATGATCTCGCTCAACGTGGCGGGTCTGGCCCACGTCACGCACGCCGCTCTTCCGCACCTGATCTACGCGGCGACGACGTCCCCCCGGCAGGTGGCGGATCTGGTGAACGTCGGCTCGGCGGCCGAGCGGGTCGCCCGTCCGGGAAGCAGTGTCTATGGCCTGACCAAGTCGGGCCTGAACGCGTTCACCGAATCGCTTCGCCAGGAGCTGCTCGGCGAACGGGTCCGGGTCAGCGTGGTGGAGCCGGGCGCGGTGGACGACGGACAGGAGAACCGTCTCGGGGACTCCGCCCGGGGTGCGGCTCGGCGCCCGATCGACGGCGTTGAAGGGTTGCGCCCGGATGACGTCGCGGATGCGATCAGCTATATCGTCACGCGGGCGCGGCGGGTCGCCGTCAACGGGATGCTGGTCCGAGCCGGCGATCAGACCTGGTAGCCGCGCCGATGCAGGTCCGCCGAGCCCGCCGCCACGGCCTGTCCGGCCGGCACGGCGAAGTGGAGTCCGATCCTTCGTCCGTGGCCGGATGCGCATGTGCCGACGGACTCCACCTCGATGGCGGACGGGCGACAAAGGTGTCCGTGGCTCCCTCGGCAGGACACGGGCGCAGCCGGCGGCTCACTCGGCGCTGAGTTGTTTGGATCATGCCGTTCGATGGCCCGGGGATCGGGCCGTTTCAAGGAGGATGGATGAGCAGCTCGTTCGGCCTGCTTCTGCGGAGCCTGCGGCAAGCCGCGCAGTTGACGATCGAGGAACTGTCGCACGCGTCCGGTGTGAGCGTGCGGGCCATCGGCGACATGGAGCGCGGTGTCAGCCGCGGTCCGCAGAAGCGCACGGTGGGAGCGTTGGCCGAAGCGTTGCAGCTGGATGACGCCCGGCGGGTGGAGCTGATCGAGGCCGCGCGGGCGGGCCGGCCGCGACCGAGCGGCCCGGTGGCCGGCGCGTGCGAGCTGCCGCGTGAAGCGGGGGATTTCACCGGCCGGGCGCGGGAGCTGGAGCTGCTGCGGCACCTGGCCGAGCAGGCCGGGACCGGGGAAGCCGCGGTGGTGGCCACCATCTCCGGCACCGCAGGAATCGGGAAGACGGCCTTGGCCGTGCACGCCGCCCGGCACCTGGCCGAGCTGTTCTCGGACGGCCGCTTCTACGTGGACCTGCGGGGCATGGACAGCGCTCCGCAGGCCCCCGGCGCAGTGCTGTCGCGGCTGTTGAAGGCGTTGGGTGTGGCCGAGCAGCGGATTCCGGGTGATGACGAGGAGCGGGCCAGGCTGTACAGGGAGCTGCTGATCGATCGCCGATGTCTGATCGTGCTGGACAACGCCGCCGATGAGGTGCAGGTGCAGCCGTTGCTGCCGGCGTCCGGACCGGGGATGACGATCATCACCAGCCGGCGCTCGCTGACCGGGCTGGCGGGAGTGCGGCAGGTCCCGTTGAGCGAGCTTTCCAACGAGGAGGCGGCCGGGCTGCTGGAATCCATCGTGGGGAAGCAGCGGATCGAGGCGGACCCGGACAGCGCAGCCGAGTTGGCCCGGCTGTGCGGGAATCTGCCGCTGGCGGTACGGATCGCCGGGAACCGGTTGCAGAGCCGGCCGGGGTGGACGATCGGCCAGCTTGCCGGACGTCTGGAGGACGAGGGACGCCGACTGGAGGCCCTGGCGGTAGGTGATCTGGCGGTCACCGCTGCGTTCACGTTGTCATATCAGCAAGTGTCCGGGCTGGCGAGGATCGCGTTCCGGCGTCTGGCGCTGGCGGCCGGATCGGACTTCGGCATACCGTTGGCCGCGATCGTGCTGCAGGCGGACCCGTTCGAGGCCGAGGACGCGCTGGAAGAGCTGGTTGAGCTGGGGCTGCTCACCTCGCCGTACGCCGGCCGCTACGTCTACCACGACCTGGTCCGCTTGTACGCCCGTGCCCAATTGGAGCAGGAGGATCCGGTCGAGGCGCGGGAAGCGGCGCGGTGGAGGATGGAGACCTGGCTGCTGGAGGTCGCGGTGGTCGCCGGGCGCTGGTTCGAGCCCGGGTACGGGGCGCCGCCGCCCGAATGGCGTTCCGCCGTCACGCTCGACAGCCGGGAGGCGGCGGGCGAGTGGCTGCAGGCGGAGGGCGTGGCCTGGCTGGAGGCACTGCGCTCGGCGGCCCGGCGTCACGAGCACGGGACGGTGGTCGAGGTGGCCGAGTCCATGCACTGGTTCTCGGACCAGGTGAGGAGATGGGGGCACTGGCGCGAGGTGTTCGAGCTGTCCTCCGGTGCGGCACGGGCGATGGGGGACCGGCTGCAGGAGGCGGTGCATCTCAACTATCTGTCCTGGGCCCTGTCCGTGTGCGAAGGCCGGATGGAGGAGTCGGAGAGGACGGCGTTGCGGGCGTTCGAGCTGGCCGGCGAGGTCGGTGACCTGCGCCAGCAAGGGTGGGCGCTGTTCTACGCCGGCTGGCCTGACTACGGCGATCCGGCGAAACTCGAGCGCGAGGTGGACTACAGCCGGCGAGCGGCCGACCTCCTCCTGCGGGCGGCGGACCTGGAGGGCTACCCCCAGGCCAGGATGACCCACATTCTCAACCTGCGGCGAGCGGGCCAGACGCAGGAGGCCCTGCGGCGCAGTCTGGCGCTGGTGGCCGCGTTGCGTGACCCCTCGTACGGCGGTTCCCCGGCCATCGTCGCCTACAGTCTCGGAGCCGCCTTGAGCCATCTCGGCCTCACCTACGTCGCGCTCGAACGCTGGACGGAGGCGGTCGACGCCTTCCATCAGGCGGTGCCCGTGCTTAACAGCCACTCCATTCCCCCTGCCCTGGCCTACACCCATCGCGGCCTGGGCATCGCGCTGCGGGAGTTGGGCCGGGTCGAGGAGGCCCGCCAGGCATTGGCGGAGGCGGCACGGCTGTTCGAGGAGGACGGCGACGACGCGCAGGCGGCTGATGTGGTCAAGAAACTTGAGGAGACAGGCGAAAACTAACCTCCTCCGCCTTTCTGTCACAACTCGCCGGGTCGTCCGGTCAAAGGGCGTGATCGCAACAACGGCGAGGAGCGCGTCCTCCACGCGTCTCCGGCGGGCGGAAGCGGAGACGGTGTAATGCATGCCCTCCTCCACACGGTGGGCGTTCTGGCCGGATGCGCCGTGGCACTCGCCCCGATCCTGCTGCCCTCCGTACGTTCCGCGAGAAGGTGGCCGTACATCGTGATGGCGCTCGGCATGGCGGCCGGGCATCTTGGTGGCTGGTTCCTCTGCGCCGCGGTGCTCGCGCTGCTGACCGCCGGCTGGCTCTGCGGCTCCCCCATACGCCGCGCGGAGACCGGTCATCACATCCAGGACTTCGTGTTCATGCCGATCCTCATGGTGCTGACGGCGTCCGGCGGGCCTGCTCTCACCGGCGCTTCGTCCGGGCACGCGCATGGAGGAGGGTCGACGGCCACGGTGGCCCTGGTCATCGGCCTGACCTGGACCTGCGCTCGGCTCATCCGCGTCCTGCCGGTGCGGGGAGCGGAGCGAAAGAGGCTCGACCAGGACGTGTGCTCGGCCGGAATGGCGGCCGACATGACCTTCATGGCGGCGCTGGCGCTGTGACGCGACGACAGTCCGCGCCATCCGCCGACCTGGGGCCGGGCATCGGCGTCAAGCGAGCTGGGCGCTGAGGCGCCCCAGCAGGAGCGCTGTTCACGACGGTGTCACATATCGGGGCCGCTGTCTGGTCTGAGCTACTGATCGGCCGGAACGAGCCGGCCACGGTTTCGCGAAGGGACGCCTGATGAGCATCGATCACGCTCACGCTCACCACCTTGAGAGCCCCGACACGAGCGGGCCGCCACCGAAGATCGACGTGGTCGCCACCGTAGCGGGAGCGCCGCCCGCGCCGGAGGGCGCCGAGGCGATGACGATCCTGGTCACACTGCCGCCGAACAGCCCCGGCGCGCCGCCTCACCGGCACTCCGGGCCCGCCTATGGGTACGTGATCAAGGGAGCCATCAATTTCGAGCTCGAAGGCGAACCTGTGCGGGTTGTCCGGGCCGGTGAGGCGTTCTGGGAGCCAGGTGGGGACGTGATTCATTACCAGGACGGCAACCACCTGGCTGATGAGGAGTCGGCGTTCGTGGTGACGATGTTCTGCGCGCCTGGGCAGCCGATGCTGACGCCGGTCAGCTCCGAGGAGTTGGAAGCTCGGCGAGACCGTCGCGCACCGCAGTCATGACCAAGGTGTCGCTGACCGCACTCGTCCACCAGCTGCTCACGCACGCTCGCGAGGCGAACAGGGGTCGCAGTGCCACCACTGTCCACGGTGGACACGATCGTTCGCTGCGGCAGACCGTCATGGCGTTGCGGCAGGGCGAGCACATTCACGAGAGCGAGCATCCCGGCGAGGTCACGGTGCACGTGCTGCGCGGGCGGGTGCGGCTTGTCGCCGGGCCTGACTCATGGGACGCGCTGCCCGGCGACCTGCTGGTCATGCCGGAACGCCGCCACCGCATGGAGGCTGTAGAGGACTGCGCGTTCCTGTTCACCACCGCACGTTGAACAAGGAGAGGGCGGGAACCGGGGTCGGTTCCCGCCTTCAGCATGTACGCCCGGTATGGTCTGCCCGATCCGGTCGCGGCGGCGGATCTTGCCCAGGGTGGCGTCGTCATCGGGCACCAGCATCCGCTCACCCGGTCCGCTCCTGAGGTAGCGCGTCCGCGGGTTGGTCATCACCTCACGCGGCCGGATGACTGGAAACGCGGTTCCCGCCACCGGCTGCCGCCATTCACCATGCATCCGGGGCTGTCAGCCCCGTGGCGGGGGGTGCGCAGGGTCCAGTCGAGGAAGGACGCTCGTACGGGACAGGTCTGGCAGAGGGGATCGGGCCTCTCGGCGCTGATGGAACTGATGAACAGCCATGATCTACCTCGAACGATGGGTCGGCATGGCCGGGGTGTTTCAGGTGGTCAGGATGGTGGCGAGGGCCTGCTCGACCGTGCTGTGAACCGGCAGAAGCGCTTGTAGCCGGACGAGTTGGAGCAGCCGGGCGGGGACGCCACGAACCCCGGCCAGCCGTACGCCCGCGTTGTCGGCGGTGGCCTGGCGGTGGCTGGATATCAGCACCCGCAGGCCTGAGCAGTCCAGGAAGGACACCTCGGTCAGGTCGAAGACCACGTGGTCGCCGGGCCGGCGGACCCTCTTGACGTAGCAGGCCAGTTGGCCGCTGTTGGCGAGATCGATCTCACCGCCAACCGCGATCACGCTCGTCCCGGGAAGGTGCCGATGCCTCAGCGTCAGCGACGTGGTGGCAGCTCTCTCGGTTACGGCCGAAAGGTCGGGCCGCAGAGAGGAGACCGTACGCTCACCATGAACCCGTCGTGCCGGCGCCTGTCGCTGGTGTGCCGGGAGCGGTGTAGATCCGGAAACGCCGGCCTCAGGGGGCATGGAAGATCCTGTTCCAGACGCAGGCTCCGCCGAACCGACCGGCCGGCGCTTGCCGGACGCGTCGAGTCGCGGAAGGAATCCCGAGGCGATGACCAGCGTGTTCTGATGCCGGTGAACGTACGCGGTTGCGTCGGTGGGCACGTCGTCGACCGCCCCGTCCACGGAGCGCGGCTGGATCGAGGGCTGATGAGGCGCGGTCCTGGCCGCCATGAACGCCGCAGCGTCGTCGTCGGTCATCGCCGCCCCCGGGTCCTGGTCCGGTCGACGTCCAGTCCGTCGGCTTCGCGCTTCACGTTCAAGGGGTGTTCGTGGTCGGTCACAGTTGCAGCTTTCTGTGGCGGATCGACAGGTTCGTGGCGGTCACATGCGCCCGTCTTCGGTGGCGGGCCGCAACAGGGAGCCGTTTTCCAGCTCCGTGATCGCGGCCAGAATGCCGCGCAGCCCCACCTGCTCGCGCTCGGTCTCGGTGGGATCGACCAGCCACTCGGTGACCGGCAGATCGCGGGGGTGCTGCGAGTGGCACAGGTCGGCCGTGTGCAGTTCGATCGCGACCACGACCTTGAGCTCGTGCAGGAAATCACTTTCATCGGTGGGGCAGCTCATCCCTCCACCAAAGGCTTGCGTAGACAGGTTCGCCTCACCGACGAATGAGGTGGGAAGCGCGCGGGGTGGCAGGCGCGAAGGGTGCCGGATGGTCGCCGTCGGCGCGCCAGCCGGCCCCGGGGGCGCCGGGTGAGGCTTGGAGGTCGCTTCGGCGAGTTCCTGCGCCGCAGGCTCAAGGATGTTGTCGTTCATGGGGAAGTCACCGCTTCATCGTGATTTTCGTTCGGACCTTGCAGGCTCCGTGCGCGTTGTCCGCGCAGGCCTTCGGGAAGGCGGGCTTTTCGGGTTGCCTCGCCCACGTAGACCGGGCGCCCCCCGGATCCGTGACAGCGGGATCGAGACAGGACCGCCATCGTCCAGGTCAAGAGGGCTCTCCCCCGCACTTGGCGTGGGCCGTGGGTTCACCGCCCGAGATCAATGACCCGTCCAGCGATCGGTGACAGGCCACTGGCTGGACGCGGCGCACCTGACGGTCCTCGTACATTCGTGCGATGTGCCCTGTTGCTTTTACCGGCACGGTGTCTTCACCGCCTCCTGCTGGGGGAGGCCGACATCGGGTGGATATGCATGGCTGTCTGGTTCATCACGGGCGCGGTACGAGGCATCGGGCACCGCGTAGCCCGCGAAGCGCTGCGGCGAGGACACCGGGTGGTTGCCACTGACCGTGACCTGGCGGCGGTTACGGAAGCCTTCGCCGGGATGGGTGGTGAAGTGCTCCCCCTGGAGCTGGATCTGATGCGGCCGCAGGCGCCGACGGCGGCGGTCGAGCAGTCGATGCGCCGCTTCGGCCGGATCGACGTGCTCGTCCACGATGTGGCCAGGACCGTCCGCGCCCCCCTGCGGGAGACGACCGACGCGCAGGCTCGGGCCCTGTTCGACATCAACGTCGTCGGTATGCTCGCCATGGCCCGCGCCGTGCTGCCGGTACTGAGCGCGCAGCAGGCCGGCCGGATCATCGTCGTAGGCTCGGCTGCCGGCTTCTCGGCCCCGGCCGGTTCGGGTCTGTATGGCGCCTCCATGGCGGCCGTCGAGGCGCTGTGCGAGACCCTCCGCGCTGAACTGGAGGAGTTCGGCGTCTGCGTGACCGTCGTCGAACTCGGCCGTTTCGCCACCCTCCCGCCGGCCTTTGATCGCGGCTCACTCTTGCCTGGAGATCCACGCAAGGCGGCTGTCGCGATCCTCGACCTCCTGACCGTCGACGATCCTCCGTTGCGGCTGCAGCTCGGTGCCGACGCCGTTGCTCACGTCGAGGCCAAACTCGAGCACGTGGCTCAGGAGCTCGACCTGTGGCGCCCGGTCTCGCTCAGCACCGCATCCGACCACGATCTACCCCGACAGAACGGTCACCGGCCGCCGGAAGACGAGTGATGTCGGTGCGGCATCGAGCGGGGCCCCGACCAGCCAGACTGCGCCTGCCGACGATGCCATCCTCTGGACGTCGGCCCTACGCGGGAAGATCGGCGCCAGGTCCGCACCCTGTACGCCGTCACGTTCAGTGGAGTCGTTTCCCTGGGCGTTCTAGCCAAAAATCGATGTCACCCACCGAAGGAAACCGAAGGCGGAGCATCACGCTTCATGTCTGCAACGAGCAAGGTGCCAAGCACGCTACTAGAAGCGACGCGAGGGAGACCCCATAGTCTTTGCCCGCAGCTGCCAATTCTCGCGCCAGCGTGACATGTCTTTCCCGCCAGAGTTGACGATGCTCATTGTGTCGGTAGGTGCTGCGAGCATGACGACATGATCGCTACTCCTGACGACAACACCCGGTTCTCCGATGTGAGCTCTGCCATGGGGGACGGCTACTGCTTCACCTATGTCCGCGGCTTGGCGCTCGAGGAAGTGGCGACCCGGCTCGGTGGCCGGTTAGGGGAGTTCACGCCCATGACGCTCGAGGAACTGGCCGGGGTCGCCTACTCCCGTTACGACGGGAAGAACATGTTCTTCGGTGCCGTCGCCATCGAAGACTGGGTACTCCTCGTCGAGCCCCTCGGCTCGCTCGGCGTCACCGAGGAGATCATCCTGCCGCTGTCGGCGAGGACCCGCCTCGTCTCCCAGTACTACCTCGACATCAAGTGCATGGACTACTTCTACTGGATCGAAGACGGAAAAATCCGGTTCGAGTACATGAACCAGGACGGCTACTCCCACTGGATCAAAGACGGGAACATCCAGCTTGAGTTTCCATACCCGGAACGCTACTCAGAGAAGATGCCGGACGAACTCGCGGAGACCATGCATCGGATCGACTCCGTCTTTCCACCGCACACCTACCCCCACGAAGGGCCGGCGTTCCTCTTGGCCGAGAGTCTCACCGGGATCACGCTGACACCGCAACTGCTGGAGGAGTCCACCTACCTGTGCGGAGGCATTCCCAGCCGGAGGTGAGCGGAACGTGGTCCTTCTACGAGGCCCATGCTGCTGGGGAGCCCGCTCTCACTGATACTGACCGAGCGGAGGGCCTGTACGTGCAGGCGTACTACGGCTTACTGGACAACATCCGTGAGGAGTTGGGCACGCCCGTGAAGGTCATGGCTCGCGAGCCAGAGGGCGGGATGCGGAACTCCTTGGAGCCTCTCAGTGGTAGAGGAGGGCGTAGTCACTCAGAAGACAAGAGAGGCCGCTTCCGATCTTCGGAAGCGGCCTTCTACCTGTGGCAACACTGTCGGGGTGGCGGGATTTGAACCCACGACCTCTTCGTCCAGATCCGGCGAACGGACTTCAATCCAGGGGCCTTCAACCCGGACCACACAGATCAGCTGATCAGGCGCCTGTTCTGGCTGAACAGGTCGTGACGTTGGTGGTTCGCCTGGCCGACAAAAGCCTTGAACTCGCCGAGCCTGTACCTGAGATCGCCGTTGGCCTGCTCGGTCGTGATCAGCTCGAAGTCGTGCCCGATGTGGTTCAGGCGCCGCTCGACTTCTGGCTGTTCCATCCGGACGTTTTCTTTGGCGAGGCGCTCAACAATCTGCTCCGTCGTGAGTCCCCGAGCGCTGCCGAGCAGAATCTTGTACACGGGATCCAGCACGCCGTCGCTGTTCTCGACTAGCGTCCGAGGCTCACCTTCCTGCCGCAGAGCCTTTCTGATCGCATCGCCCAGTGCTTTGGCAACTGGCGGCGGGAACGCGTTACCGATTTGCCGGTACCTCGAGGTCTTCTTGCCGAGGAACTCCCACTGCTCGAAGTCCGGGCCGTGCCACCCCTGGATGCGAGCGACCATTTCCACAGTCAGCATCGGATGGATCGCACCCGCCACTCGGGGGTTACCGGGTCCAGGCGGCCCGTTGGCCACGCCCTTGGCATCAACGCCCATTGCTTCCCAAGCCGCCTTCGCGCGGCTAGGGCCGAGGTCAGCACCGCCGTGCTTCTTCGAACCGCCGACGATCGTTGGAGCGATCTTGCTGGCTCCCTTGACCCACTCCTCCAGTTTCTCTTCCGGCCAGTCCCCTTGAGCCATCAGATCCTTGAGCAGCTCCCCCACCATCGGAGGACGCTCGGCATGCGGCTGTGGCCACTCGAAGTACTCCGCGTACTCAGGCCGGAGAGCAACCAGGACGAACCGGGGCCGAAGCTGGGAAACGCCATAATCATCCGCCTGCAGGAGTTTCCACTCCGCGATGTAACCATGGTCCTTGAGCCGGTCGAGGACCCGCTGCCGATAGGCCGTAAAGCGGCTCCCGCTAAGGCCCTTCACGTTTTCCAGCAAAAGTGCCTTCGGCTTGATTTGGCCGCACAGCTCTACTGCCCAGGCGAACAGGTCGCGCTCATCGGTAGCCCCAAGCTGTTTGCCCGCGATACTGAAAGGCGGGCAAGGCACACCTCCGGCGAGAAGGTCCACGCCCTCGAACTCGTCTGGCTTCCAGACTCCAGGGATGTCGGCGACGTCACCCGTCCTGACAGTTTCGCGGGCTTCATTCTCGGCATAGCCGAATACCTTGACGAGATTGTGGCGCAGCGTTTCCGCCGCCTGCTCGTCGAGCTCCACGGCAAGCCGATGGCGGAACCCCGCGCGTTCAAGCCCAAGCGACTGCCCGCCGGCCCCCGCGCAGATCTCAACGACCTCAAGCATGTCCTTCTGCTGCGCCTTGGCTGATCCCGGCCTCTGTCCACCATCACCAGGGCCGCTCTCGACGCCGTGAGGGTGCTTCTCGGTCACAAGGACCCCTTTCGTAGTCCGGATGAGACAAGAGACGTGGGGGCAGCTGTATCTTCGCGGAGGAGACCGCCAGCCGTACGCCCAATGGGATGAATGTGGGAAAGAGCAAGAGGGATCAAGCCAGGAAGCAGGCCCACGAACGCGGGCTCTACCCTGCGCCGCTGAACGAGGGCCGATCGCGCAACAT
Organism: Nonomuraea sp. NPDC023979; assembly: GCF_040639085.1. NCBI lineage: Bacteria > Bacillati > Actinomycetota > Actinomycetes > Streptosporangiales > Streptosporangiaceae > Nonomuraea > Nonomuraea sp. NPDC023979. Next base: position 439,929 of record NZ_JBEZZG010000003.1, on the reverse strand, counting down.
GCAGGCGAACCGGCGCTCGAACACCAAGCCTGAGGTTGCACTGCGCAGCGCGCTGCACCGGATGGGACTGCGCTACCGCAAGGACTTCCGGCTCGACCTGGGTGAGGTGAAGGTCCGGCCGGACATCGTGTTCACCGCGCGCAAGGTCGCCGTCTTCGTGGACGGCTGTTTCTGGCATGTCTGCCCCGAGCACGGCAGGGAGCCGACCACCAACGAGTGGTACTGGACGCCGAAGCTGCGCCGGAACATGGAGCGGGACCAGCGCGTCAACTCCGCGCTCGAAGCCGCCGGCTGGCAGGTGGTACGGCTCTGGGAACATGAGGCACTGGCTACGGCCGTTGAGGCAGTAGTTGCAGCGGTAAAACCTAGAACCGAACACATGAGCGAGACTAGCGCGGCCTACTGACAATCCCGGAGAGCCCCAGCGGTTACGACGCCTGCGAGTCATGCCGGAAAGTGCTGGTCGAGCCAGGCTTGTACGGCTTGGGCATCGCCGTACCCATGACTGCGAAGGGTATCGGCAATGTCACGCCCGCAGATCATGATGATCGGATGCGAGTCGTCACGGACTTCCTGGTACACCTGGCTGTTGAAGTGCGAGGTCGTGACGAACACGCCAAACTGGCGGTGCCGGATGCGGGAGACCAGCCGGGCGACCTCTTTGACCCCTACCGAATTGTCGGCGGCGTAGCACTTGGCTTCGAGAGCGAATTCGACGGCAACCCGGTCGCCGGCGGGGCCGAGGAGGTATTCGCCGACCGCGTCCCGGCCGCCGTCGCGGCTGCGCTGGGTGATGTCGCATGCACCGGTCGAGGGCGCCATCATCCGCCAGAGCTCCACCGCGCATGCTTCGAAGTCATGCGGGCGGCTGGAGAAGTGCTGGTGAATGGCGGCGACCATCTGCTTGCCGGCTTGGTCGGGCTCCTGTTCGGCCTTGTTCCGGATGATCGTGGTGGAGGGAGCCAAGAGGGGCCGGTAGGTTCGTGCCTCCACCCACTCTCGCCAGGGCTCCGGGCAGTCCGGGCTCAGCGGATTTCCGGCGACGAGGTTGTTTATCCAGGCGCGGGAGATCTTCGGAACATCCAGAACCGTGAACCTGGCTCGGTAGTTCTGGAAGCGGACGCCCTTGGTGGAACGCCAGATCGCCTGGAGTTCGTCGTCGGAAGTCAGTGCGGGGCCGCCAGGAGCGAGGAGACCGCGGAAACGGACATCCCGCCCGGACGTCTTCTGGAAGAGGAAGATAGGCGGAACCTTGGTACGGCTTGCGCAGTGGCTCCACTCGAAGATATCGCGGAGCAAGACGTTGCCCTTGCGTGCTGTCTCGTGGAGCTCCTTGCCTGGGTGCCGGTTGTCGCCGAAGTAGGTGAACAGGCCGGTCTGCGGGTCGAGAGTGTCCGGCCAGTCAGGCTCAGCCCCCGTGGTGAAGAGCAGGACGAAACGGACGTCCTGCTTGAGCGGGGAACCGTTGAAGCGGAAGCCGCCCTGGTTGCCGACCCCAGGCAGGACGTGAGAGAGGGCATCGTCGGAGATGTTGCCGGACTTGCCGCCTTCATAGACGGCGTCCAGGACAAGGTCGGCTAGCGCCAAGTCAGTGAAGGGTACGACGTGATCTTTCTCTCCCACGCATGGAGGCTACCCAAATTGCCTGAATTTGCGGTAGTTGATGCCCTCCTGCCGATCGGTCGACGTCCCCCCTTGGCTCATTGCGGCACGTTGCCGAGTGTGAGAGAGCATCAGCCCGACCCCGCTGATGAACTGCACGATGGTCTGAACCCGCTGGTTGCGTCGCTCTTCACGATCACGAGGCGCCAGATCTGTCAGCTCCTCTTTGGAGATCGCGGAGATCGGGGCGAGGAACTGGTAGCTGACGTAGTTCCGGATGGCCCAGCGAATCAGGGAAATGATCGCCCTGACCGCGAGACAGAAGAGGGCAAGTTCGCAGACCCCGCCAGCGATCAGAAGAACCGGGTGTGGATCTACGGCTTGCTCGTAGAGCCAGGTGAGAATCACGAGGAGTGCCAGGCACGCAGCCATGACCGTGATCCTCCGGGTCTCGTCCTGTCGTGAACGTTCGAGTGATGTCATGCAGCATTGGAATCGCAGCGACCTTGCGGCTCACCGGGGTGCACAAGGAGTCATAAAGGGAGACTTTCCGTGGCGTCGCTAAGCAGGCCGTGCCCCTGAACCCTCAGCAGAGGGCCAACGCTCGGCAGACCTGACCGGATGGCTTCACCGGGTACGTCGAAGCGAGCCGCTTCCCATCGCCCGCGCTCACTTCGATCCGTGGGGACCGCCGTCTCAATCCACCCGTTGTCGACCGTGGCGACCGATACAGGGCGAAGCTCTCGATCCAACCGCACGAGCGTAAGGACCCAGGCTGGATCGCGCCGCATCGTCTCGTACTCGTTTCGCGACAAGTAGATCGTCAAGCGTCCTCGCCGGGTGGTGCTCTTGACCTCTATGTGGACGTCTCCTACCGCGATGTCATACCCGTATCCGTCGGAGATTGCGGCCACATGATGGACCGGCACATCCGTAGCGGCGCGCAGCAGCTCCACAAGGGCTTGTTCGCCCGCGCTCCCGACGCGACTACGCGTCTCGGTATCCACCTTCCCCCACGCATGCCGTACCGCCGCAAGAGCATCCTCAGGTTCCAGGCCGAGCACCTGGGAAGCCCGCAGGGCGTCTTCTGGAAGCTCCACGAGGCCAGGAACCAGGAGGTCCGCGTCAGGAAGCCATAGCGCATCCCGGAGCGCAGCCTCCATCACCGAGCGCGGCCCAGGTGGTCCAGCGACGCGCCCCTCCTCGGTGACGAGCCCGCACGCCTGCAACCAATCCAGCGCCCCCGCGTACTGCGTGGGTGTGATGTCGGAGTAGGCGCTGTGCGAAGCGAACAGGGCGCGGGTGTGCTTCACGTCCGAAGTCGTCAGGTGGTTCAGCCACCGGGAAGCTGCTCGCAGGACTGGATCAGGAGGAACCGGCACGGAGATGGCCCATCAGCGCTTGCAGGTCGTGGAGATCAAGGCCGCCGCCGACCGTCGGCTCCTCGGTGAGGTCCGCGAGCTGCTGCACGGCGGGGTCGTCGAGAATGGTCCCCATGAACCGCAGCTTGGTGTCGAGCCTCTGGGCGACCACATCATCCAGCGTGTTCTTGCTGGTCAGTACGGTGATCCGGGTTTCTGTCCTCGGCTCCAGCCCCAGCCGGTGGATCCGGTCCAGACTTTGGAGGAAACGACCAGCGACGAAGTCACGATCGACGTAGACGGCATCATGGCACTCGTGGTGAAGACTGATCCCCTCGCCGAGGGTGGCGGGGTTGGACAGCAGCACCATGCAGTCCGGGTCCTGACGGAAGCGAGTGATCTGCTCCTCGCGATCCTCGGTCCCGCCGTGCACCAGTGCTGGTGAGAACTCCTTGAGGATCTGCTCCAAGGTGGTCACGCTGCGGACGAAGTTCGACCAGACGAGGGTCTTCCGCCCAGCAGCCGCGTTGCTCGCGACGATGGCGAGCGCCTCCCGGTACTTGGGCGACATCTCGTAGCTGGGCAGGTCCCGCATCAGATCCATCAGAGGTGAGCCATCGGGAATCTGCAGAGGCGGAACTTGGTAGGCGAGAGGTTCATATCGAGTGGTGCCCACGGCGAGCAAGGCCGGGCTGATGGACGCCATCAGCATGTACATGGTGATCTTGCCCATGGCCTGGAAGTCGTCCTGCGACGTGGCGGCTCGCACCGAATAGAGCCCGCGCAGCGCATCGTAGATCTCCTGGTGGAGCGGTGGCAGGTCGAGCTGCCGCTGGCTGAGGGTGACGGCTGGAAGGCCAAGTTCACCCTTGGTGGTCCGGGTAAAAAGCGGCCTCAGGACTCTGCTTGCCTGGGCGAGGTTCCCCCCGCCAACGGCTCGCGCCACCGTTTGCCGCCCATGCCCCGGCCATACGAACGCAAACAGGTTCTCCAGGTCCTTGGCCCCGTTAGGAGCCGGGGTTCCAGTGAGAATGAGGCGGCGACGAGCCCTCGGCCCCAGCGCGAGGCACGCGGAGCCGTACGCGCCCTCCGCACCCAGCTTCATCCGGTGAGCCTCGTCGAGGATGAGCAGCGACGGTTGCTCGGTGAGCCAACGGGCCAAAGCGTTCATAGAGCCTTGGAGGCGCTCATAGTTGATGATCAGCGTATCCGCGGCCAGGTCAATCGACCCGTCGATGATCCCCATCCGCAGCGGCTCTGCCAAACACTCCAAATTCTCGGACTGCCAAGACTCATAGCACGACTTCGGGCCTACGATCAGTAGGCGCCGAACCTCTCCCGCGTGCCGCAATGCCTGGAACACAGCGAGTCCCACCCGGGTCTTGCCCGCCCCTGGCACGGAGAAGTTGGCCCCGTGACGTAGAGACAACAGGCGCGCAATATCCCTGCGCTGGAACGACGTCAACGGCCCCCGCCAGCCTGGGCCGAGAAGCTCTGCAATGTCCTCGGGATCAATCGCACCCGCTGGCTCCCCGCTCAGACGATCCGCCACTGATCGCGCGTCGAGCGTCGTGTCCCGCGCCAAGGCAGCCAGCTGGGGGTCCCACGAGACAGTGGAAGGCTCGGGCCACGTGGCGAGCTCGGCCAGATTCACGAGCAGATCGTCGATGTCGACGTCCGCGGAACCGGCCGACCTCTGTACGGCAGAGCGGAACCGGCTGACGAGCTGCCGGAGATCGTCCTCGAATCCGTCACGCACCCTGAAGCGGGCCATGGTGGCGGCATCGCCGAAGACGATCTCCAGGCTGGGCGTCGTCTCAGTCATTGTTCAGCGACGTGATGTCGAGCAGCCAGGCCACGCCGTCGCCCGGCTCGGTGAACGTCTTGCCCGCTTGCTTGGCGAGCTTCTCCAGAGACTGACGCAGCCTGATCAAGGCGTCGTCGAACGCCGCCTCATCGAGCGCCCGGGTTGCCCGGGCCTGAGCGAGTTCGCCGATGGCCAGATCGATGTCGTCACATGCGTCCGAAAGCCGCTCAGGCGCGGCCAGCCTGCGCTGTTGCAGGCGGCTGTCACGGCCCGCGGGTTCGAGCGCTCGGTCGAAGGATTCCTTCGCAGTCTTGATCGCTTCGGCCGCTTTGGTCACCTTCGCCGGATCCAGTTTCGGGCCCGCCTGAGCTGTTGCCTTCGCCTGGAGAAGCTTGTCAGTAAGCGCCTTGGTGACCTTCGCGGTCGGCGTGGCGTCCGGGACCGTCACATCGGGAATCCCTGGAATGCTCACCGGGATCGAGGCCTGCTCCTGGGGCTTGATGGACTCGGGGAGCTTCGCGTCCAAGTACTTCGTGTGGAAATCAGGCTGCGCGAGCCGTACGTCGGTCTTGGCGTAGCCAAGGACAATCATGGCAAGGCGGGATTCCTTGAGCGCCTCGGCGGCATCCTTGTCAGTAGCGGCCGTCTGCAGGTAGGCGCGATGCAGCTCGCGGAGTTTCTCCTGCTGGTCCTCGAAGTCAATCAGCTTGAGTGAAGCACCTTCCGCCGTCCGGCTGCGCTTGATGGCGTCCATGATGACGGCGTAGACCCAGCGGTCCTGTTCGAGGGTCTTGGTCTTGATATGGAACTCGCGGGCGATGTCATCTGTCCGGCGCCCGGCTTTGACCTGCTCCTCGATCGCAATGAGCCGGTTGATGTAGGAATAGTCGCGCTTGAACTCCTTGCGGAGTTGCAGGGCAAGCTCAACGGTGTTGATGTCATCCCAAGTCGAGGATTCCGGCAGAACGCCCACCCTGATGTACTTCTCGCCCAACTCGCGCAGAGCGGCGCACCGGGTGTTGCCATTGACCAGAATTCCCTCCGAGGTGATGATCCCCGGGTCCTTCTGACCGAAGTTCTCCAGGTTGTCGCGGAGCGCCTCGAATTCAGCGTCGACCTTGTCAGGGTCGGACGGCTGGCATTTGAGGAGAACATCCAGGTAGTCCTGGCCGGCCTTGCCCCACGGCGCATCTTCCAGTTCGCGATCGCGGGCCGGGTCGAGCGTTCGCTGCGCCCTGATGCGATGGGTGTCGGGGTTGTAGTAGAGCAGGTCGACGGGCATGGAGATGACGTAGAGATGCTTCTGCTGTCCACGCCACTCAATGGTGATTTTCTCACCGTTGGCGGTGATGGCCTCGTTCATCCGCTCGGTGATCATGGCGCGGATCTCCTCCGCCTGCGGGGGGACCCCGTACTTGCCCATGCCCAGCTGCTCCCTGTCTCCTAGAGTCGCGTCACGCAGCATGGTGGCACTCGCCACCGACAATTCCAGCCATAATGAATGATGTAGTCGGATAACAGCGTGGAGTCACCGTGAGTCTACCCAGGTGGGATGATAAGACCCTCAAGGCTGGAACGATGGTCCGGACCGCGTTGTGGCTGGTCACCGAAATAGGCGAAGGCAACGTCTTCACGAAAGAGCAGCATCGCGGCGCCTTTCCTGGCGTCTCGCAAGCAGACCGCCGCATGCGAGGCTTGCGTGACTACGGATGGGTGATTCACACTAGCTCTGACGATGTCACGCTCCGTCCCGAGGAGCAACGCTTCGTGAAGGCCGGCCTTCCGGTCTGGAAGCCCGGCGTCCGGCAGAGCGCCGCAGCAAAGACGATCACAGCTAAACAGCGCCAGGCCATCTTCGCTGCCGACGAGTACCAGTGTGTGGTGTGCGGCGTTGCCGGAGGCGAGAGCTACGTCGACTCCCCCAACGAAACGGCGGTCCTGGCTGTCACTCGCCGGCAGGTACGCCTGCCAGGGGGCGAGATCGAGGAACAGCTCATCACCGAATGCAAGCGCTGCCGATCGGGCATGCAAGAGGGAGAATTCGGCGACGTGCGCCGAATCCTTTCCGACATTCGAGATCTGGACGAAGCCGATCGCAAGCGTCTCTCCCGCTGGATCGAGCGAGGACGACGCGGACCGACGGCGCTCGATCGAGCGTGGACTTCATATCGGCGTTTGCCGGCCGATGCGCGCGCTGCACTGGCCAAGGAGCTGTCCGGCTGAGAGGCGTACCCTTGGCTGTGGGCACCTAACTCTTCTCGGGAGTGGATTTCTTGGTACTGGGGAGTGTGGGTGCTTCTTCCACGGGATCCTCTGGCAGGGCGATCACCCACTCCTTTCCCTGGAGAGAGATGTGCGGGCGCCCGCTGTGATGCGCCTGCCGACGCGAAAGGCGTGCGCTCACCGATTCTCCCGACCTCGGTGCCGGCACCGGCAGACCAAGCTGCCGGGCAAGCGCTCGGTGTTTGTCGTAATGGCCGAAGATGACGATGCCCTCAGGTTTGAGGCTGGTCCGGGCGCCCCCGTTGCCCCGGACCCGCTTCATGTAGTCCTCCTGCTGCGCGACGGTGGCGACAGCGGTACGACCGACGATGCGGCCTTGGGCACGGCGGAAGAGTTCATCGACGCGTTGGGTGCCGTGCTTCTTGCCCATGATGACCTCGACGTCGTCCTGGGGCATGTGCAGGAGCAGGTTCTCCTGGAGATCCGAGTTACTGAACAGCCAGCGGACCGAAGCCTTCCCGTCCTTTGTCAGGCGCCGCTTGAGATCGCGGTTGCCCTGGCCGCCCGTCAGGAGATGGGGCTCCGCTCGAATCAAGCCAGCAGACCACTTCCCGAGCTCGTCGTCTGCCCAAATGCCCAGCAAGACCTGTCCGACCGCTTCAGGAGGGATCATCCAGTCGCCGAGCGTCTGGGAATACTTGCAGTCGACCTCTGCTCCGGCGATGGAGTAGTCGAGCAAGGTGCCGTCGTCGAAGGTGAACTCGCGCTGCAGGTTGATCTCGACCAACGTCCCGCAGTGCGTCTTCTCCGTCTTGTGAAGCTTGCACCAGCGGTAGCGGCCGGTGTTCTTCCCGTCCAGGAGCATGTCGAAGGTTCTGCGAATGGCCTTGCCGAACCTCGACTCAACGTCCTCAAGGGCGAGAATGTGGGCGAACACTCTCTCCAGTTCGGAGTCAGGCGCCGGCGCTGATTCGTCGATCATGAGCAGAGGGTAGCTAGGGTCACCGACAACTCCGTAGCTGACTGCGGCACCCCCGAGGGCGTCGCACCGCCGGACCTCAATCTCATTGTCACCTTCCGTACGGCGGAGCGCAGGCCCTCTACTGGGAGTGATTCGAATCCCCTCGGAAGTCGAGATGGACCAGGTTCAGATGGCACGGATAGCGGGCCCGCCCAAGGCCGGCAAGTCCTGACCCAGTCTCGGCCTGGGCGTCGCCGTCGCCAGCGGCGCCAAGGCCCTGGAAGCCATCGAGGTGAAGCCGGCCCGGTGCTCTACCTCGCGCTGGAAGACACCGCCCGCCGTCTCCAGAACCGCATGGGCAAGATCCTGGGCGGCCAGCCCGCACCCAAGGACCTGACCCTGGCCACCACCTGCCCCACCCTCCCGCAGAGCGGGGAGGAAGCCATCGCCCGCTGGCTCGACCGCCACAGCAACGCCCGCCTGGTCGTCATCGACGTCTTCGCCAAGATTCGGGGCAACACACGCCCGGCCTGTCCGCGTACGACGCCGACTACGCCGCCATGACCCGCGCCAAGCGCCTGGCCGACACGTACGGTGTGGCGGTCGTCCTGGTCCACCACGTCCGCAAGATGGCCTCCGAACACTTTCTCTCCGAGGTCTCCGGCACCAACGGCCTGGCCGGAGCAGCGGACGCCACTCTGGTCCTCAAACGCGCCCGTGGCACCGCTGACGGCGTCCTGCACGTCACCGGCCGCGACGTCGAAGAGGCCGAGTACGCGATGGCCTTCCAACCGGCCGCCGGCCTCTGGCATCTCCTGGACGGCCCACCCGAAGACCACGCCCTGTCCGACACCCGCGCCGCCATCATCCGCCACGTCCGCCAGCACCCCGGCATCACGCCCAAAGCCATCGCCGAGGGCACCGGCCTGTCCTACGAGAACGTCCGCAAGACCGGCCAGCGCATGAACGCCGACGGCCAGCTCTGCGTCAACGCCACCGGCCACTACCGCCGTCCCGGCACACCACCGGGAGACGTCCCCGGCGTCCCAGCCATCCCTGCCCACACCACGACCAGCACCAACGCCCACACCCACGAAGGACAACCGGCCCTGCTGCCCGTCCTCGCTGTCCACGCCGACGAGGAGATCCACCAGTGACCACCTCAACGCCGGACAGTGTCCGGCTCGCCGACACCCAGCTCTACCGCGTCACCGACGCCATGCGCCTGCTTCGCATGAGCCGCACCGTCATCTACGACCAGATCCGCACCGGCCGCCTGCGCTCCATCAAGCAGGGCCGCGCCCGCCTCATCACCGCCAGCGCCATCCGTGCCTACATCGCCCTCCTGGAGAAGGAAGCCGAGGAAGCAGCCTGATGACCAAGCGACGCGGCAGAGGAGACGGCGGCCTCCACTGGGACGACAAGCGCCAACGCTGGATCGCCACCGCCAGCCTCGGCTACGACCCCAGCGGCAAGCGGATCGTGAAGCGAGGCAGCGGCAGACCAAACCGAAGCCAAGAACAAGCTCAAGGAAGTCCTGCGGGACTACGAGGACGGCCTCGCCATCGCCCCGGCCGACTACACCGTAGAGGGCGCGGTGAACGACTGGCTGGCCTATGGCCTGAACGGCCGGGACTCCGCGACGGTGAAGACCTGCACGATCCTGTGCAGGACCCACATCGTCCCTGGCCTGGGCGCTCGAAAGCTGCGTGATCTGAGCGCGGAAGACGTGGACAAGTGGCTCGCCACCAAGGCGAAGACACTCAGCACCCGGACCCTTCAGAGCCTTCACGGCTGCCTGAACCGCGCGATCAAACGAGCGATGGCGCGGGACAAGGTCAAGCGGAACGTAGTGGCGCTGTGCTCAGTCCCGAAGGGAAAGGAAGGACGTCCGTCCAAGGCGTTGACATTCCCCCAGGCGGAAGCAGTGCTGAAGGCGGCTGAGAGTTCCCGCATGCACGCCTACATCGTGTTCTCCCTGCTCACAGGAGGGCGCACGGAGGAACTGCGGGCGCTCACATGGGATCACGTGGACCTGGATGGCCTGCCGGACGCCAGTCCGCCCATTCCTCCGCATGTGGCCGTCTGGCGCTCTGTGCGCGCGGGGGGAGACACCAAGACCCGGAAATCCCGCCGAACCCTCGCTCTCCCCAAGCGCTGCGTGGATCTCCTCCGCCAACATCAGATAATCCAGCAACGTGAGCAAGGCGACGCATGGTCGGAAAGCGGGCTGGTGTTCGCATCGGCCACGGGCAAGCCACTGGACGCTGCCAACGTTCGGCGCGACTTCCGCAACGCCATCAAAGATGCGGAGGGCGTGGACGCGAAAGAGTGGACGCCTCGCGAACTGCGCCACAGTTTCGTATCGCTGCTCTCGGACAGCGGAATCCCCCTAGAGGAAATCTCTCGCCTGGTGGGCCATAGCAGCACAGCGGTGACTGAGGCTGTATATCGTAAACAAATCCGACCGGTACTTCAGACGGGAGCGACCGTGATGGACGCTATCCTGCCGACTCCATAGAGACACCGATCTGCTTTGGCGGGCCTGTCTCCACGAGGTGGGCCCACTCAACCCAATAACAAATACGCGCTAAGATGCACTACCCTTGGCTTATGCAAATTGCTACAAGCCTTAGTTGGCTGCCCCCCATCCTCCTGGGTGCGGCGCTCGCCCTCATCGCCCAGCTTGTCATCCAGCGCCTCGTGGTGCCAGCGGTCGAAGCGAGGAAACGACGCGAGGATCGCTGGGAGCGAGACGTCCTTGCGTTGGGGGAGTTGTTGACGACCGAGTTGCCCATACGAACAGAGGCTGTTCGTCGTGATCTTTGGCTGCTGCACACTATCAACGTGTCGTTTAATACAGGCCATCGTGACATCGATCCCGTGCGCCGCGATCAAGTTGTACGAGAGCTTCGAGAAAAGGCCGAGGAGTCGGTGATCAGCTACAAGACTGTGGCGGACACGCGGGTGAAATGGCTCGTGGATCGAATCGTCAGCATACAGCCCGAAGCGGAGCGGCTTGTAAAGCTGAAAGCGCGATGGAGAGGCTTTCACGTGGGGGCGATCGGTGTGTCCCTATGGGATCACGTGCAGGAGGAATTCGATGAGGAAAAATTTCGGGAGCACTGGGTGTATGAGAAGAAGGTCACGACAGCGTTGACTGACGAGATCACCTTGCTCGCCCGCGACCTTCGTCCTCCGCGTAAGCCCCACTTCAGGAGGGTAAGGCGAACCTACGCTTCTGCTCGATCAGCCCTTGGACGGAAGAGCGTCAAGGGTCCCTGAGATGTCGGGACAGGGACACAGGGCCAGGACGCCCGGAACCGATGGAGAGCGTAGTCACGCAGTTAGTCACTCAGGAGACAGAAGAGGCCGCTTCCGATCTTCGGAAGCGGCCTTCTACCTGTGGCAATACTGTCGGGGTGGCGGGATTTGAACCCACGACCTCTTCGTCCCGAACGAAGCGCGCTGCCAAGCTGCGCTACACCCCGGTGCACGCCGTCTTGCTCGTGCCTGGGAAAGTCTAGCCGACTTCGGGCGTGCTTGTGACCGTCACCGTCGGGGAACCAGCGTGAGCAGCGACGCCTCCGGGAAACACGCGAAGCGGACGGGGGCGTACGGGCTGGTCCCGAGGCCGGCGGAGACGTGGAGCCAGGCGGAGTCGTGGCGGCTGAGGCCCTTGACGCGGGCGCGGTCGATGCCGCAGTTGGTGACGAGGGCGCCGTAGAAGGGGACGCAGAGCTGGCCGCCGTGGGTGTGGCCGGCGAGCAGGAGCTGGTAGCCGTCGGCGGCGAAGGCGGTCATGTTGCGCGGCTCGGGGGAGTGCATGACGCCGAGGCGCAGGTCGGCGTCCGCGGGGGCGGGGCCGGCGACGAGGTCGTAGCGGTCGCGGGAGATGTGGGAGTCGTGGATGCCGGCCACGGCGACGTCGAGGTCGCCGACCTTGAGGCGGGCGGTGGTGTTGTTCATGTCGAGCCAGCCTTCGGCGGCCATGCCGGCGCCGAGCTCTTCCCAGGGGAGGTTGGGGATGTGCTGGCGGCGTTCGTTGCGGGAGGTGCGCCACAGGTAGCGGGCCGGGTTCTTCGGCTGGGGGGCGTAGAGGTCGTTGGAGCCGTACACGAACAGGCCGGGCCGGGCGAGCAGCGGCTCGAGGGCGTGCAGGAGCGACGGGACGGCGTCGGGGTGGGCGATGGAGTCGCCGGTGTTGACGACGAGGTCGGGCTCCAGCGAGCCGAGGGAGCGCACCCAGTTGATCAGCATGGTGCGGCGGGGCGTCAGGTGGAGGTCGGACAGGTGCAGGATGCGCACCGGCCGCTGGCCGGGGGCGAGCACCGGCACGTCGAAGCGCCGCAGCCGGAACGAGTTGCGCTCCACGACCGAGGCGTATCCGAGCCCGGCCAGGCCGAGGCCGAGCACTGACAGGGGCACCGCGACTGCTTTCCTCACCTCTTCATGATGCCCGACATCCGGCACGGGGCGTTCGCGCACGCGGCAAGATGGACCGCATGAGCGCATTGAAGGACAAGCTGAAGGCCGATCTGACGGCCTCACTCAAGGCCCGGGACGAGGTTCGGCTCCGGACCATTCGGATGGCACTGGCCGCGGTGAACGTGGAGGAGGTCGCCGGCAAGGAGGCCAGGGAGCTCTCCGACGCGGAGATCGTCAAGGTGCTGACCCGTGAGGCGAAGAAGCGGCGGGAGGCGGCGGAGGCTTTCGGCAACGCCGGGCGCGCCGAGCAGGCGCAGGCGGAGCTGGACGAGCAGGCGGTGCTGGAGGAGTATCTGCCGGCGCAGCTCTCCGACGAGGAGCTGGCCAGGCTGGTCGACGAGGCGGTGGCCGAGACCGGCGCGTCGGGGCCGCAGGCCATGGGCCAGGTCATGAAGGTCGTCAACCCGAAGGTGGCCGGGCGGGCCGAGGGCGGCCGGGTGGCCGCGGCCGTGCGGGCGCGGCTGGCGTCCTGAGGGCTGTGGCGGGCCTCTGGCGGGGCCGGAGGCCCGCGGGCTAGTTGCGGGCGGGCAGGAGCGGGTTGTCGCCCCAGTCGCCGTTCTGGCCCCGGTCGTTGTCGCCGTTGCCGTCGCCGCGCCGGTCGTCGAACCAGTCGGCCAGGTCGGACGGGTCGCCGACGTCGGGACCGCCTTCGTCGCCGTCGTCGCCCTTGTCCTTCTTCTTGGGCTTGGGCGCGCACTCGTCGGTGCAGCCGCCGAAGCGTGACTGGTCGACGGGATGGAACTTGGCCGCCTCGACGCCCTTGAGCGCGGCCATCATCGAGTCCTTCCAGATCGGCCCGGAGATCGACGCGCCGTAGACGTACCCGTAGTACTGCCCGCCGATGGTGACGCCGACGAGGTCGTGGGCGAAGGCGCCGCGCGGGTCGCCGAGGCTGACGGCGGAGGCGAGGTTCGGGGTGTAGCCGGCGAACCAGGCGGCGGTGTAGCCGTCGGTGGTGCCGGTCTTGCCGGCGGCGTCACGGCCGATGCCGCCGACGCCGGTCATGGTGCCCTTGGTGAAGACGCCTTCCAGCACGGCGCTGACGGCGTCGGCCACCTCCTCGTCCATGACCTGCGAGCACTTGGGCTTGAACCGCATGACCTCGCCGTAGCGGTCCTTGACCTCGGTGACGGCGAGCGGCTGGCAGTACTTGCCGCGCGCGCCGAAGACGGCGTAGGAGTTGGCCACGGTGACCGGGTCGACCTCGTTGATGCCGAGCGTGAAGGTCTCGAACTCGCGCAGGTCGTCGCCGTCGGCCCGCTTGAGCCCGAGGCGCTTGGACAGCTTGACCACCTTGCAGAGGCCGACTTCCTGCTCCAGCCGCATGAAGAACGTGTTGACCGAGCCCCAGGTGCCGGTCTGCAGGGTCTTGAAGCCGCCGCCGCCCTCGCTGGAGTTGCGCACCTCGTGGCTGGGGTCGCCGACGTTCTTGCCCTTGCAGTTCTTGAACGCGCTGTAGCCGGAGGCGGTGTAGCCGGCGGGGGAGGGGAAGCCGTCGTTGAACTTCAGCCCCTCTTCGAGCGCCGTGGCCAGCGTGTAGGCCTTGGCGGTTGAGCCCTGCTGGAAGCCGGGGCCGCCGCCGTGTGCCATGTCGGCGACGAGGTTGTAGCTGATCTCGTTCTTCTTCTTGTTGTTGCCGTACTTGCGGGAGGCGGCCATGGCCTTGATCTCGCCGGTGCCCGGGACGATCATCGCCTGGGCGGCGACGGGCTTGTCCTTGGGGCTCACGTACTTCTTGATCGCCTTTTCGGACGCCTTCTGCATCTTCGGGTCGATCGTGGTCTTGATGGTCAGGCCGCCGCGCTGGAGGAGCTTGAGCCGGTCCTTGGCGGTCTTGCCGAAGTCGGCGTTGAGCAGGATCTCGTTCTGCACGTAGAGGCAGAAGTACGGGTATTCGCTCTCCTCGCACCCGCCGGGGAACGGGACGTCCTTCCAGCCGAGCTTCTTGGCCTTGGCGTCGGCGGCCTCGGCCTTGGTGATGGTGCCGATCTCGGCCATCCGGTCGAGCACCACGTTGCGCCGCTCCAGCAGCAGCGCCCGCGACTTGGGGCCGACGTTGGGGTCGGTCCTGGCGGGGTTCTGGACGGCGCCGGCGAGGGTGGCGGCCTGGGCCAGGGTGAGCTTGGAGGCGGGCTTGTCGAAGAAGCGCTTGGCGGCTGCCTGGATGCCGTGGGCTCCGGCGCCGAAGTAGGCGATGTTCAGGTAGCGCTCGAGGATCTGGTCCTTGGTGTACTTCTTCTCGATCGCCATCGCGTAGCGCAGTTCGGCCAGTTTGCGGGAGATCGTCGGGGCGATGGCCGCCGCCTGCTCCTCGGGCGTCTCGGCCGAGTTGACCAGCACCTGCTTCACGTACTGCTGTGTGATCGAAGAACCGCCCTGCGTCACGCCGCCGGTGGTAAGGTTCTTGATCAGCGCCCGGGTGGTGCCCTCGATGTCGATCGGTCCGTGCTGGTAGAAGCGGAAGTCCTCGATCGCGATCAGGGCCTTCTGCATGATGGGCGCGACCTTGTCGAGGGTCACCGACTGGCGGTTCTCGAAGTAGAACTGCGCGATCTGGTCGCCGTTGGCGTCGAGCAGCACTGTGCGCTCGGACAGCGGCGGTTCGGCCAGGTCCTCGGGCTTGAGGTCGAGCATCTCCATGCCGCTCTTGGCGGAGACGCCCGCGCCGCCGACCGCGGGCAGCGCCACGGCTGCCGCCAGCACGCCTGCGGCCGACCCAGCTGCGATCAGCTTGATGACGTTCAGGATCGGCGAGGAACGATCTTTGCCCTGAGCTTGCACAGTACCAAGGGTACGTCGAAAGGGTGACCTTATCGGTAACACGCCTGCATTTCGCCTTGACTGACGGGGGTGACTAGTCATTCCCGGTCAAGACTCCAGCGAGAATTTGGTCCTCTGGGGTCTGTCGGCCCGAAGGTCTTCTTGCGTACGTTCTCCCTGCGGCAACTGAATACGGAGGCTCGGCGCCCGCGCCCGTCGGCCCCAACTGACGACTGACCACCTAAGGGGAGTGGGGTCGAAAATGTGGATCACGGATTGGACCTCCCGTGCCGCCTGTAAAGGTGCGGATCCTGACGCTCTGTTCGTCCAGGGAGCCGCCCAGAACAGGGCGAAGCTCATCTGCCGAGGATGCCCTGTCCGTACCGAATGCCTCGCCGATGCGCTCGACAACCGCATCGAGTTCGGGGTGTGGGGCGGTATGACCGAGCGGGAGCGGCGAGCGCTGCTTCGGCGGCGACCGGACGTCGACTCGTGGCGCGAGCTGCTCGAGTCGGCCAAAGAAGAGTACGAGCGGACCAACGAGCTGATCGCCGGCTGAGCCGGCCCGAGAGCGCGGCCGACCCCGGCCGTGCTCTCAGCCGTTCGCCAGGAGCTCTCCGACGCGTCGCAGGCCATCCAGGTCGTGCACGTCCTCGGTCATGGCTGCCACCTTGGCGATGGGCACCGTGGGATGGGCGCTGACGAAGTGGTCCTGCTCCCGGTGCTCGCGAGCGGCGAGCTGCATCCGGCCCGTGTGTAGCCGCAACACGGCCGCGGTCAGCTCGTGCTCGCCCCGCGATTCCAGGTCTTCGGCCGCGGCGGCGCTTCTCACCCCCGAGAGCGTCGCCGCCGGCGACTCGTGGACCCGGTTGACGACCAGGCCGGCGAGCGGCATCCGCTCCTCGGCCAGCCGCTCGACGAAGTAGGAAGCCTCGCGCATCGCGTCGCGCTCCGGCGCGGCGACCACGATGAAGGCGGTGCCGGGTGCCTGGAGCAGCTTGTACGTCTGGTCGGCGCGCTGCCTGAAACCGCCGAACACCGCGTCCAGGGCCGACACGAACGTCTGCAGGTCCTTGATCACCTGCGCGCCCAGCAGCTTGGTCATGGCTCCGGCGACGATCCCGAACCCGGCGTTGAGCAGCTTGAACGCGCTGCGCCCGCCGGCCTTGGCGGGTGCGGTGAGCAGCTTGATGAACCTGCCGTCGAGGAAGCGGCCGAGCCGTTCCGGCGCGTCGAGGAAGTCGAGCGCCGAGCGTGACGGCGGCGTGTCGACGATGATCAGGTCCCACTCGTCGGAGCGGCGGAGCTGGCCCAGCTTCTCCATCGCCATGTACTCCTGGGTGCCGGAGAAGCTGGACGACAGCGACTGGTAGAAGGGGTTCGACAGGATCTGGCGGGCCCGTTCGGGATCGGCGTGCGCCTCGATGATCTCGTCGAACGTGCGCTTCATGTCGAGCATCATCGCGTAGAGCTGGCCGCCGTCCTCGCTCTCGGTGACCAGGCGCGGGGTGTTGTCGAGCTCGGTGAGGCCCATCGACTGGGCCAGGCGGCGGGCCGGGTCGACGGTGAGCACGACGGCACACCTGCCGCGTTCGGCGGCGCGCAGGCCCAGCGCGGCGGCCGTGGTGGTCTTGCCGACGCCGCCCGAGCCGCAGCAGACGATGATCCGGGTGCCCCGGTCGTCGAGGATGGCGTCGATGTCGAGGGTGGCGGGCTTCTTCACGCTGCTCCCTGCTTGCGGATGCTCTCGGCCAGCTCGTACAGCCCTGCCAGGTCCACCCCGTCGGTGAGCAGCGGCAGCTCGTAGCGCGGCAGCGTGGAGGCGGCCAGCGATTCGCGTTCGGCGCGTTCGAGGTCGGTGCGGCGGGCGTGCTCGACGACCTCTTCGGCGAGCGCCTCGGCCAGGGCGCCGGCGTCGGACCCGTCGGCGAGCCCGGCGGCCTTGAGGCCGAGCGTGAGCTCTCCGGCGTCGAATCCGCCCTTGACAGCCCTGTCAAGGGCGGCCTGCGGGAGGAGGGATTCGCGCACCATGTTGATGAAGATGCCACCGGTGGGCAGTCCCGCGCCGGCGAGTTCGGCGATTCCGTCGAGTGTTTCCTGGACGGGCATCTCTTCCAGCAGCGTCACGAAATGCACAGCCGTTTCCGGACTTTTCACGACGCCGTGGACGAGGTCGGAGTGGCTCTTGATCGGGCCCACCTTGGCCAGCCCGGCGACCTCCTGGGTGACGTTCAGGAACCGCGTGATGCGGCCCGTGGGCGGCGCGTCGAGCACCACGGCGTCGTAGACCCGCTTGCCGTCACGCCCGCGCCGGCGCACGGCCTCGGTGGTCTTGCCGGTGACCAGCACGTCCCGGAAGCCGGGGGCCACGGTGGTGGCGAAGTCGACGAGACCCATCTTGGTCAGCGCGCGACCCGCCCGGCGCATCCCGTAGAACATCTCCATGTATTCGAGCATGGCGTCTTCGGGGTCGATGGCCAGCGCGAACACGTCACCGCCCGAGGGCGCCACGGCGATCCGGCGCTCCTCGTACGGCAGCGGCGGCAGGTCGAAGATCTGCGCGATGCCCTGGCGGCCCTCCACCTCCACGAGCAGCACCTTGCGGCCGCCTGCGGCGAGGGCGAGGGCGAGGGCCGCGGCGACCGTCGTCTTGCCCGTGCCGCCCTTGCCGGTGACGACGTGCAGTCGCACGCCGTCCCAGTCCGTGTCCGGAGAGTCCACGACTTCGAGGCTACCGAACGGTCACTTGTCGAAAGCCCGCGACCACCGTTTGAGATTGCTCACACTACGCTGAGCCCCATGAAGAAATGGGAGTACCTCACCGCCCCGGTGCTGATACACAACACCAAGATGATCCTCGACAACTTCGGCGCCGACGGCTGGGAGCTGGTCCAGATCGTGCAGGGCGCGACGCCCGAGCAGCTGGTCGCGTACTTCAAGAGGGAGAAGGCATGAGTCCCGAGCAGAAGATCGAGGAGCTGGGCCTGACGCTCCCCGAGGTCGTGGCCCCGCTGGCGGCCTACGTGCCGACCGTGCGCACCGGTCAGCTCGTCTACACCTCGGGCCAGGTCCCGATGGTCGAGGGCAAGCTGCACCAGACCGGCAAGCTGGGCGTCGACCTGGGCGTCGACGAGGGCCGCGAGCAGGCCCGCATCTGCGCGCTCAACGCCGTCGCCGCGCTCAAGGCCGAGGTCGGCGAGCTGTCGCGGGTGAAGCGGATCGTCAAGGCCGTGGTCTTCGTGGCCAGCGCGCCCGACTTCACCCAGCAGCCGCAGGTGGCCAACGGCGCGAGCGAGCTGCTGGCCGAGATCTTCGGCGAGGCCGGCAAGCACGCGCGCAGCGCCGTCGGCGTGGCCGCGCTGCCCCTCGACGCTCCGGTGGAAGTGGAGCTGATCGCGGAGGTGTCCTGAAGGTCCGATATGTCACCATGACCGAGTGATGTTCTAGAAGGAGGTCATGTGGCTGGACTTCGGCTCCCCGACGAGCTCGCCGAGCGGGCACGGGGCATCATCGCCGGGCAGGTCGACCCGGCCCCGGCGCGGGACGCCGCCACGGTGGCGATCCTGCGCCCGGGCCGGCCCGACGGCGTCCAGGCCTACCTGCTGCGCCGCAAGGCCACGATGGCCTTCGCCGCCGGGGCGTACGTCTTCCCCGGCGGCTCCGTCGATCCGCGCGACACCGACCAGGCCGTGGCCTGGGCCGGGCCGTCGCCCGCCGAGTGGGGGCGGATCTTCGGAGCCGGCGAGGCGGTGGCCAGAGGGCTGGTGTGCGCCGCCGTGCGGGAGACGTTCGAGGAGTCGGGCGTGCTGCTCGCGGGCGCCGGGCCCGATTCGGTGGTCGCCGACACGACCGGTGACGGGTGGGAGGCCGACCGGCTGGCGCTCATCGACCGCAGCCTGTCCTTCGCCGACTTCCTCGACCGGCGCGGCCTGGTGCTGCGCTCCGACCTGCTCAAGCCGTGGGCGCACTGGATCACGCCGGAGGTCGAGACCCGGCGCTTCGACACCCGCTTCTTCGTCGCCGTGCTCCCGGAGGGCCAGCGCACCCGCGACGTAGGCGGCGAGGCGGACCAGGTGGTCTGGCAGCGCCCCGCCGACGCGGTCGCGCTGGCCGACCGGGGAGAGATCTTCCTGATGCCGCCCACCCGCCAGACGCTCGCCGAGCTGGCCGGGCACGACGGCGTGGAGTCGGTGCTGGCCGAGAAGCGGGAGATCGTCACGATCATGCCGAAGGTCGTGGAGGTCGACGGCGAGTGGCGGCTGGTGACCGGATGAGCGGCCTGCACATCCCGATCGGCGGCCCCGACGGGTCCCGTACGGACCACGCCGAGAACCTGCTCGCGCCCAACCCGTCGGCGATGACGCTCGACGGCACCAACACGTGGGTCATCGGCGGCCAGGACGAGGTCGTGGTCGTCGACCCGGGCCCCGGCGACGAGGGTCACCTGTTGCGCGTCCGCGACCACCTGGGCGGGCGCCGGGTACGGGAGATCCTGCTCACCCACGGCCATTTCGACCACAGCGGCGGCGCCCGGCGCTTCGCCGAGCTCGTCAGGGCTCCCGTACGCGCCCTCGACCCCCGCCACAGGCTGGGCGAGGAGGGCCTGGCCGACGGCGACGTGGTGACCGTGGCCGGGCTGGAGATCCACGTGTACGGGACGCCGGGGCACTCGTTCGACTCGCTGTGCTTCTGGCTGCCGGCCGACCGGGCGATGCTGACCGGCGACACCGTGCTGGGCCGGGGCACCACGATCATCGCGGGCGACGGCGGGCTGGCCGACTACCTGCGCAGCCTCGACCGGCTCAGGGCGGTGGCGGAGAGCCTGGAGGCGCGGGCGCTGCTGCCGGGCCACGGGCCGGTGCTGCCGGACCCGATCGGCGCGCTCGACGGCTACATCGCGCACCGGCGCGAGCGCCTGGACCAGATCAGGCAGGCGCGGGAGCAGGGCGCGCGCACGCCGAGGGAGATCGTGAAGATCGTGTACGCGAACGTCGACCGGTCGCTGTGGCCCGCCGCCGAGCTGTCGGTGCGGGCCCAGCTCGACTATCTGGAGCGGTTGTAGAGCCGGTCCATGTCGAGGATCACCACGGCCTTGGCCTCGATGCGCAGCCAGCCGCGCTGCGCGAAGTCGGCCAGCGCCTTGTTGACCGTCTCACGTGAGGCGCCGACGAGCTGGGCCAGCTCCTCCTGCGTGAGGTCGTGGTGGACGCGCAGACCGTCGTCGGTCTTGGTGCCGAACCGCTCGGCCAGGTCGAGGAGCTGCTTGGCCACCCGGCCGGGCACGTCGGTGAAGACCAGGTCGGCCAGCACGTCGTTGGTGCGCCGAAGCCGCTGGGCGAGCGCGCGCAGCAGGTGGAGCGCCACCTCGGGGCGGCCGGTCAGCCAGGGCCGCAGGTCGTCGTGGCCGAGCCCGGCCAGCCGGACGTCGGTCAGCGCGGTCGCGGTGGCGGTGCGCGGGCGCGGGTCGAACAGCGACAGCTCGCCGAACATCTCGCTCGGGCCGAGCACGCTCAGCAGGTTCTCGCGCCCGTCGGGGGAGGTGCGGGACAGCTTGATCTTGCCGTCGAGGACGACATAGAGCCGGTCGCCCGTCTCGTTCTCGTGGAAGAGCGTCTGTCCCTTGGACAGCTGCACCTCGGTGATGCTCGTCCGCAACGCCGCTGCGCTCTCGCGGTCGAGCGCGGCGAACAGAGGGGCTTTGCCCAGCACTTCTTCCGTGTTCACGCGTCCTCCTCTGCTGCCATTGTGACTCACCCCACTGCATGCGGCACACATAGGTTACTCGTACCCTTTCGTGCGCCTGACCTTCGGCTGCATTCAGGCACAGACGCGGGCTTATCCCCAAAAGAGGGGATCTATCACCATCGTCAGCTCTCCCGAGCCCGTCCTGGGCGTACCGGCACGCGGCGGTGTCGCGGAGACATACCCTTTCCGGCATGGCGACGAATGTGGCGGGTGCCCGCAGGCGCAGGCCCGAGACACGACTGGGCCTGGTGCGCAGGGCCCGCCGGATGAACCGGATCCTCGCCGAGACCTACCCCGACGCCCACTGCGAGCTCGACTTCGACAACCCCTTCCAGCTCCTGGTCGCCACCGTGCTGTCGGCGCAGACCACCGACGTGCGGGTCAACCTGACGACGCCCGCGCTGTTCGCCAAGTACCCGACGGCCGACGACCTCGCGGCGGCCGACCCGGAGGACCTGGAGGCGATCATCAAGCCGACCGGCTTCTACCGGGCGAAGGCGCGTTCGCTGCTCGGGCTCTCGGCCGGGCTGCGCGACAGGTTCGGCGGCAAGGTGCCGAAGAGGCTCGACGACCTCGTCACCCTGCCGGGCGTCGGCCGCAAGACCGCCAACGTGGTGCTCGGCAACGCCGTCGACCCCGAGACCGGCGAGCCGTTCGGGGTGCCGGGGCTCACCGTCGACACGCACTTCCAGCGGCTGGTCAGGCGGTTCGGCTGGACCGAGGAGACCGACCCGGTCAAGATCGAGCACGTCGTGGGCGAGCTGATCCCCAAGCGGGAGTGGACGGTCTTCTCCCACCGGATCATCTGGCACGGCCGCCGCATCTGCATCGCCCGCCGGCCCGCTTGCGGCGTCTGCCCGCTCGCCGCGCTCTGCCCCTCCTACGGCACCGGCCCCACCAGCGCCGAGGAGGCCCAGAAGCTCGTCCGGCCCGGCCCGTTCTCCTGACCGGGAAGTCCCCGGAGGCTCGGTGTGTTGGAGGTTGCGTGACCCACGTCCCCGCATGGCTGGACCACCTCGCGGCCAAGGCCGTACGCACCCCTGTGCCCGAGCGGATGCGCCCGCCGGGCGAGGGCGGGCGTGAGGCGGCGGTGCTGATGCTGTTCGGCGAGGGCCCGCTCGGCCCCGACGTGCTGCTCATCCAGCGCAGCATGCGCGGGCGCAGGCACGCGGGCCAGCCGGCCTTCCCCGGCGGGGGCGTCGACCCCGGCGACGGCGGCCCGGTCGGCGCGGCCCTGCGCGAGGCCGAGGAGGAGACCGGGCTCGACCCGCGCGGCGTGCGCGTGCTGTGCACGATGCCCGAGCTCTACCTGTCCCACAGCGACAACCGGGTGACCCCGGTGCTCGGCTGGTGGCACACCCCGTCGGCGGTGCACGCCGCCTCTCCCGACGAGGTCGACTCCGTCGAGCGGGTGCCCGTCGCCGAGCTGGTCGACCCGGGCAACCGGCTCACGATGCGGCTCTCGCAGGAGATGGCCGGCCCGGCGTTCCGGGTGCGCGGGATGCTCGTGTGGGGGTTCACCGCGGTGGTGCTCGACTCGGTGCTGCGCGTGGGCGGCCTGGAGCGGCCGTGGGACGCGACGCGCGTGGAGGACATCCCGCCGGAGGTGCTAAACCTCACGGCCCGTGGTTAGCGCGAAGCCGAGCGCGGCCCAGCCCGCCACGTCGGCATCGCTGTCGGCGGTCAGCCGGCGCAGCGTGTCGAGCCCGGTCCGGTCCGGCGGGTCGCCCAGCACGTGCTGGAGCGCGTAGGCCGCGCCGTACCTGACGCGCGGGTCGTGGTGCCCGGCCAGGTCGATCACCGACGGCAGCGAGCGCGGGTCCGCCAGGTGGCCGAACGCGATCAGCACCGAGTAGAGCACCATGACGTCGTCCTCGCCCGCCGCCAGGAAGCGCAGCACGGGCAGCGTGCGGTCCACGTACGCGGCGAGCATGCCGAGGATGTCGACGCCCAGCAGCCGCTCGGTGACGGAGTCGGCCGCGCACAGCCGCCGCGCCTCGATGAAGCACTCCAGGTCGCCCCGCTCCCGAAGGGCGGAGATCACCTGCCAGCGCACCTGCCCGTCGGGGTCGGGGTCGTCGAGAGCTGCGTCGATGAGATCTCTGACCGGCGGCATAGGGATCAAGGTAACCCGCAGGGTGACGCCGTCCTGGCGGAAGACGTGCACACTTGACCGTATCCCTGGTTAGCTTTGAAGGGTGCGCGGCGATCTGCTTGACCTCATATTGATTGGCCTCGTGATCGCCTTCGGCGTCTCGGGCTACCGGCAGGGCTTCATCATAGGCGTCACCAGCTTCGTCGGGTTCGTGGGCGGGGCGCTGCTCGGGGTGTTCATCGCGCCGCCGATCTCCAAGGCGATCGTCGACGGCGACACCCCGCAGGCGCTGCTCGCCATCGTGATCGTCTTCCTCGCCGCGACGATCGGGCAGTTCGCCTCCTCGACCATCGGGGCCGTGGTGCGCAGCCACGTCACCTGGGAGCCCGCCAGGGTCGCCGACGCGGTCGGCGGCACGTTCGCCAGCGCGCTGTCGGTGCTGGTCATCGCCTGGCTGATCGGGTCGCTGGTCGTCTCCACCTCCTTCACGCCGCTGGTCGACCAGGTCAGGCAGTCACTGCTGCTCACCACCATCGACGACGCCATCCCGCAGTCGGCGCGCAACTGGCAGCAGCCGTTCAAGAAGCTCATCGACCGTTCGGAGTTCCCGCCGGTCTTCGACGCCATCGGGGCGGGCTCGTTCGTGGACGTGCCGCCGCCCGCGCAGAGCGTGCTGCAGGGCGAGCGGCTGGCGCGCGCCCAGCGGGCCATCGTCAAGGTGCAGGGCAACGCCGAGAGCTGCAACAAGCACATCGAGGGCACCGGCTTCGTCTACGCCCGCGACCGGATCATGACCAACGCGCACGTGGTCGCCGGCGTCACGCGCGACCTCCAGGTGATCGACCACCGGTCGCGGCGGCACAAGGCGACCGTGGTGCGCTACAACCCGAGCCGCGACATCGCGGTCCTCTACGTGCCGGGGCTCAACCTGCCGCAGCTCGCCTTCGACGGCACCGCCGAGAAGGGCGACAACGCCATCATCGCCGGCTATCCCAAGGGCAAGGGCTTCACCGCCGAGGCGGCCCGCATCCGCAACCAGCTCGACGCCGAGGGGCCCGACATCTACCGCTCCTCCAACGTCACCCGGTCGGTCTACGCGGTGCGCGGCAAGGTGCTGCCGGGCAACTCCGGCGGGCCGCTGCTCACGGCCGACGGCCGGGTCTTCGGCGTGATCTTCGCGGCCGCGATCAGCCAGGAGGAGACCGGCTACGCGCTGACCGCCGCCGAGGTCAAGCCCGACGCCGACCAGGGCCGCACCGACACCTCGCCGGCCAACACCCAGAGCTGCGACTGACCCCTGCTCCCCGCCGGGGCTTTCGTTCGGCATGCCCTCATGTTAATGTCCATCACATTGTGAATGTCCATCACATGGGGGTCGGCATGAAGACACGTACGCTCGGCACGACCGGCATCGAGATCAGCCCCATCGGCCTGGGGTGCATGCAGTTCACCGGCGGCCGGTCCGTGGCGAAGTACATCGTCCGCGACATCGGCCAGGAGACCGTCACCGCCGTCGTCGGCGCCGCCCTCGACGGCGGCGTCACCTGGTTCGACACCGCCGAGATGTACGGCGGCGGCCAGTCGGAGCGCATGCTGGCCACCGCGCTCAAGGAGTGCGGCATCGCCCCCGGCGAGGTCACCGTCGCCACCAAGTGGCCGCCCCTCGGCCGCACCGCCGGGCACATCGGCCGCAGCATCGGCAGCCGCCTGCGCCACCTCGGCGGCCACCCGATCCACCTGTACCAGATCCACATGCCCACCGGCAGCCTGTCGAGCATCCCCGCCCAGCTCAGGGCCATGGCAGCGCTGCAACGCGCCGGCAAGGTCCGCCACGTCGGCGTCAGCAACTTCTCCGCCCGGCAGATGGAGCTCGCCCACCGGGTCCTCGCCCAGGAAGGCGTCACGCTGGCCGCAAACCAGGTGCGGATCAACCTGCTGCACCGCAACGTCGAGCGCGACGGCGTGCTCGACACGGCCCGCCGCCTCGGCGTCACGCTCATCGCCTACTCGCCCCTGGAAGGCGGGATCCTCACCGGCCGCTTCCACGACGACCCCGCCCGGGTCAGGGACCTGCCGCCGATGCGCAGGGTGTTCGGCCACAGCCGGCTCACCGCGAAGGGCCTGGCGCGCACCGCGCCGCTCATCGCCGCGATGAAGGACCTCGGCCGCGCCCACGGCGTCTCACCCGCCCAGGTGGCGCTCAACTGGCTGATCACCCACTACGGCGAGACCGTGGTCGCGATCCCGGGCGCCTCCAGGCCCGCCCAGGCCGCCGAGGCCGCCGGCGCGATGGCCTTCGAACTGGACCGGGCCGAACGCGACCTCCTGGACGAACTGTCCCGGCCGCTAACCTGAGGGGATGCCCCGGACCACCAAACGCGACCGCTACCACCACGGCGACCTGCGCGCCGCGCTGATCGACACCGCGGTCGAGCTCATCGCCGAGCACGGTGTCCAGGGCTTCTCCCTGGCCGAGGCGAGCAGGCGGCTCGGGGTCGCCCCCAGCGCCCCCTACCGCCACTTCGCCGACCGCGACGAGCTGCTGCTGGCCGTGGGCGTGCGCGCGGGCGAGCGGCTGGTCGCCGCCGTCACCGCCGAGAGTCGCGGCACCACGCCGGAGCAGCGGCTCGTCGGCGTCGCCAGGGGCTACGTGCGCTTCGCCGCCGGGCACCCCGCACTGTTCGAGGCGCTGGCCGGGCCGACCTTCTCCGCCGTCGCCGCCCCCGAGCTGGAGCACGCCGCCCGGCCCGTCAAGGAGGCGTTCCACGACGCCGCGCTCGCCCTGTCGGGCGGCGACCGGCCCACCGCCGAGACGCTCGGCGTCGCCGTGGCCGCCGTCGCCCACGGCTACGCCGGGCTGCTGCGGCTGGGCATGTTCGGCACCGGCGACGAGGCCGTCGGCATCGCCGTCGACCGGGCCGCCGACGCCACGCTCGCCCTGCTGGCCGGGCGCGCGGCGCTCACCGGCCCGGCAACGACTCCAGGATCAGGCTGACGGCCGCCGCCGGGTCGCTGTCGTGGCCCAGGCCCGACGCCGCCCGGCCCACCGCGTCGTACGGCTCGCCGAAGCCCTGCACGCGCGCCGCGCCGCGGGCGAACAGCGTCAGCGCACCCCGGCCGTTGCCCCGCTGCAGATGGGTCAGGCCCACGCAGATCTGCGCCAGCCCCTGCCACAGCTCGCGCTCCTCCTCAGGCGCGCACTTCCAGCGCCCCTCGAACACCTCGTGCGCGTTGAACGGCAGCCCCTCGGCCAGGAACCGGCGGCCGTCGGCCAGCGCCTGCTCCGTGCTCGGCGCGTAGTCGTCGGGCACCCGGGCCACGCCGGGCGAGCCGTAGGGGAGCGGCCTGCCGTACTCGTCGCGCGGCCTGGCGTTGCGCGGCCGGCCCTCGGGGTCGCGGTCTCTCATCGGTCGGGCTCCGGATCGGCCAGCCAGCCGAGCAACTCCGTGTCGAACACGTCGGGAATCTCCTCGTGGGGGAAGTGGCCCGCCCCTTCGAGCAGCCGCCACCGGTACGGGGCCGCCACGTAACGGCTCGACCCCTGCGCCGTCCGCGGCAGGATGCACCGGTCGAGCGCGCCGTGCAACTGCAGGGTGGGGGCCTCGATCTCGGTCCGCATGGCACGCGCGTAACGCAGGCCGTCGGGCCGTAGCTGCGAGCGGCCGAACCAGCGGTGATACTCCAGCGCGCAGTGGGCCACGGCCGGGATCCGGAACGCCTCGCGGTAGGTCCGCGAGACGTCGGCGTCGGGCCAGTTCGGCCCCGACCAGCCGTCGAGGAGGCTGCCGACCAGCGCCGCCTTCTTGCGGGTCAGCCTGCGCTCGGGCAGCAGCGGAAGCTGGAAGCCGAGCACCCGGCTCGACCTGAGCTGGCCGAACGGGTCGGTGAGCAGCGAGTTGCGCAGCCGCAGCGGATGCGGCGCCGACACCGTGACGAGCCGGCGCACGCACTTCGGGTCGAGCACCGCCATCGTCCAGGCCAGCAGCCCGCCCCAGTCGTGGCCGACGACGATCGCGCCGGTCTCGCCCAGCGCCCGGATCAGCCCGGTCGCGTCGGCGGCCAGCGTCGGCAGGTCGTAGCCGCGCGGCGGCTTGTCGCTGCCGCCGTAGCCGCGCAGGTCGACCGCGACGGCGCGGTAACCCGCGGCGGGCAGCGACGCCAGCTGGTGCCGCCACGTCCACCAGAACTGCGGGAACCCGTGCAGAAGCAGCACCAGCGGCCCGTCACCGGCCTCCACGACGTGGAACCTGGTGCCGCCCGCGTGGACCGCCCGGTGCTTCCACGGCCCCTCGATCCGGACGACCGCCTCGTCAGGTGCCATCTCGGCTCCCCGCCGGCAGCTCCTCCGGTGAGGCGATCTCCTTCAGTCCCTTGAGCGATCTGGCGGTCCGCTTCATGCCGGCCAGGCCCTTGAGCCGGCGCACCCCGATGAACACCAGCAGCCCCGCCACGAGCAGGTAGAACACGGTCACGATGAGGAACGCCGCCCACTTGGGCAGCCACTGCTCCAGCACGTAGGCGATCGTGAACGAGGCGAGGATCAGGCACAGGTGTGCCATGAACGCGGCGGCCGCGAACAGCCCGCCCGCCATGCCCACCCGCTTGGCGTCGAACCGGAACTCGGCCTTGGCCAGCTCGATCTCGGATCGGACCAGGGTCGAGATGTGGTTGCTCGCCTGGGCGACCAGCGAGCCCAGGGATTCTTCCTCGGGAGTCTGCGGCATGAACGTCTCCTATCGAGGCCTGGTGGCCGTGTCAATCATCATCCAGTGCGCTGCGGCGCTCGCGCACCCGGGTGTGCAGCAGCACCGCTGCCAGGACGGAGGCGATGACGCTGGCCGCGAGGATCCCGGTGGTCACGGCGGTTGCCCGTTCCTGATCGGCACCATAGGCCAGATCGCCGATCAGCAGCGACACCGTGAACCCGATCCCGGCAAGCAACGACACCGCCGCCATGTCCCGCCAGCGCAGCTCCTGCGACAGCCTCGCCAGCCCCAGCCGCACTGCCAGCCAGGCACCGCCGAACACCCCCAGGAACTTGCCCACCACGAGCCCCGCAATCACTCCCAGAACTACCCGATCGGAGAACATAGCGCCGAGGCTCTCGGCGTCGAGCTTCACCCCTGCCGACACGAACGCGAACACCGGCACGGCCAGGCCCGCCGAGATCGGCCGGATGTAGTGGTCGGCGGCCTCGGCGGGGGAGCGCTCCTCGCTGTCGCGGGCGTGCACCCGGGTCAGCAGGCCGAGCGCGACCCCGGCGACGGTCGCGTGCACGCCGCTCTGCTCGACGGCGTACCAGGCGGCCACGGCCAGCGGCAGGTGGATCCAGGGCGTGCGTACGCCGCGCCGTTGCAGGACGCCGTACACGCCGATCAGCGCCGCTCCGGCCAGCAGCATGGGCAGGTCGAGATGGTCGGTGTAGAAGGCCGCGATGATGGTGATCGCGCCGAGGTCGTCCACCACGGCGCAGGTCAGCAGGAACGCGCGCAGCGCGGCGGGCATGGCGCTGGCCGTGACGGCGAGCACGGCGAGCGCGAAGGCGATGTCGGTGGCTGTGGGAATGGCCCAGCCCCGCCCCGCACCGGGAGCACCCCAGCTCACCAGCAGGTAGATCGCGGCGGGGACGACCATGCCGGCCACGGCGGCGAGCACGGGCAGCGCGGCCTTGCGCGGGCTGGCCAGCTCGCCGTGGACGAACTCCTCCTTGACCTCCAGCCCGGCGACGAAGAAGAAGATCGTCAGCAGGCCGTGCTGGGCCCACTTGTAGATCTCCATCCCGGCGATCTCGGTCTTGACCAGGCCGGTGTAGGAGTCGAGGGAGACGTTGGCCCACACCAGTGCGGCGACCGTGGCGGCCAGCATGACGATGCCGCCCAGCGTCTCGGTGCGGAGCGCCTCGGTCAGGGTGCGGGCATAGCGGATGGTGGGTGTGAAAGGCCACATATCGGTGGCACGGCGCACGTGAAAGCCCTCTCGAAGGTCAGGTCAGGGGGAACGGCTCCCCATGACGCCGACCCGACTTCCCGGCACACCAGACACCCACCCTACCCGGCCACATGTCCCGAAATTTCGGGACATGTGGCCATACGGGTGATTAGTCCTCAGATTTTGCGGACGGGAGCTTCTCCGAGATGAGGTTCATCACCGTGCTGTCGGCGAGCGTCGTGACGTCGCCGATGCTCCGGTTCTCCGCCACGTCACGCAGCAGCCGGCGCATGATCTTGCCCGAGCGGGTCTTCGGCAGCTCGGGCACCACCAGGATCTGGCGCGGCTTGGCGATCGGGCCGAGCGTCCTGGCCACGTGGTTGCGCAGCTCGGCGGCGATGTCGTCGTTCTCCTCGACGCTGCCGCGCAGGATCACGAACGACACGATGGCCTGGCCGGTCACCGGGTCGGTCGCGCCCACCACCGCGGCCTCGGCCACCTTCGGGTGGCTGACCAGCGCGCTCTCCACCTCGGTGGTGGAGATGTTGTGGCCCGAGACGAGCATGACGTCGTCGACGCGGCCCAGCAGCCACAGGTCGCCGTCCTCGTCCTTCTTGGCGCCGTCGCCGGGGAAGTACATCCCGTCGAACCGGCTCCAGTAGGTGTCGATGTAACGCTGGTCGTCGCCCCAGATCGTGCGGAGCATGGCCGGCCACGGCTCACGTACGACCAGGAAGCCGCCACCGCCGTCGGGCACGCTGTTGCCCTGGTCGTCCACCACGTCGGCGCTGATGCCCGGCAGCGGGCGCATCGCCGCGCCGGGCTTGGCCGCGGTGACGCCCGGCAGCGGGCTGATCATGATCGCGCCCGTCTCCGTCTGCCACCACGTGTCGACGACCGGGCAGCGGTCGCCGCCGATGTGCTCGCGGTACCACACGTACGCCTCGGGGTTGATCGGCTCGCCCACCGAGCCCAGCACGCGCAGGCTGGACATGTCGAACTTGGCGGGGATCTCGTCGCCCCACTTCATGAACGTCCGGATCGCCGTCGGCGCGGTGTAGAGGATCGTGACCTTGTACTTCTGGACGATCTCCCAGAACCGGCCGCGGTGCGGGGTGTCGGGCGTGCCCTCGTAGATCACGCTCGTCGCGCCGTTGGCGAGCGGGCCGTACACGATGTAGGAGTGCCCGGTCACCCAGCCGATGTCGGCCGTGCACCAGTAGATGTCGGTCTCGGGCTTGAGGTCGAAGCAGGCGTCGTGGGTCCACGCCGTCTGCGTCAGGTAGCCGCCCGTCGTGTGCAGGATGCCCTTCGGCTTGCCGGTCGTGCCGCTGGTGTAGAGGATGTACAGCGGGTCCTCGGCATCATGCGGGACCGGCGTGTGCTGGTCGCTCTGACGGTCGACGACGTCGTGCCACCACTTGTCGCGCTCGTTGAACGCGACCTCCTCGCCGGTGCGGCGCACCACCAGGACGTTCTCCACCTGCGGGCACTCGGCCACGGCCTCGTCCACCGTCGGCTTGAGCGCCGACGGCGCGCCACGGCGGTAGCCGCCGTCGGCGGTGACCACCAGCTTGGCGTCGGCGTCGTGGATACGGCTCTTCAGCGCCGCCGAGGAGAAGCCGCCGAACACCACCGAGTGGATCGCGCCGATGCGCGCGCACGCCAGCATCGTGATCGGCAGCTCGGGGATCATCGGCAGGTAGACGGCCACCCGGTCGCCCTTGCCCACGCCCAGCTCCTGCAGCGCGTTGGCCGCCTTGGAGACCTCCCGCTGCAGGTCGGCGTAGGTTAGCGTGCGGGAGTCGCCCTCGGGCTCGCCCTCCCAGTGGTAGGCGACCTTGTCGCCGCGCCCCGCCTCGACGTGACGGTCGACGCAGTTGTACGCGACGTTGAGCTCACCGCCGACGAACCATTTGGCGAACGGGGGCTCCCACTCCAGCGTGGTGTCCCACCGCTTGGCCCAGGTCAGCCGCTCGGCAGCACGCTCCCAGAACCCGAGGCGGTCGGCCGCCGCCTCGGCATAGGCGGCGGCGGTCACGTTAGCGGCCGCTGCCAGGTCGGCCGGTGGTGCGAACCGGCGGTTCTCCTGCAGCAGGTTGGACAGCGCCTGGGGCTCGTTGCCAGGGGTTTCCGGGGCCACCTCGTGCTCCTTCTATGGCCAGATTGGTTAGGTCGTGTCCCACTTCACCAGCTCACGCCCACCTACCACAAGAGGTCTAGACAGGTCCGTACCGTCGGATGGATTTTTATCTTCGCGCGTGACAATAGCAACTGAAACGTTGTCATCTCGAAATCCGTAAATTATGGAACGGGACACGGCCCAGGGTTTATGGGTCCCCCTCTTAGAACGACGCCCGGCGGCCACGGGTAGTGTCGGGTTCCGTGAGTGACCCATTGGCCGTCATCGCGGGGTTCCCCGGCGTGCCCGAAGCCGTCGACGCCGCCCGCCAGGCCGTCGACCGGCTCTACCGCCACCGCGTCCTGCGGCGGGCCAGCCCGGCGGTCTCCGCCGAGTCGTCGCTGCGCGGCGCCCGCGCCTCCGCCGCACTCGAAGGCGTCGACGTGCCGCTCGACGCCCTGCGCAAGGACGAGGTGCACGACCCCGTCGTCCAGGGCGCGCTGCGCGCCTCCGCAGAGCTCGGCCGCCTCGGCCCCACCTGGCGCACCGCGCCCCGGCAGGTCCTGGCCCGGCTGCACACCGTCGCCGCCGCCGGCCTGACCTCCGACGAGCTCGGCCGCCCGCGCCCCGGCGACGACGCCCCCGACCCGCTCGGCCTCGGTCCCGCCCCGAGCGCCGCCGCTGCCGTCGTCCGGATGGACAGCCTCTTCGACCTGCTCGCCGGCCCCACCAAGGCCCCCGCGCTGGTGCTCGCCGCCGTCGTGCACGCCGAGCTCGCCGTCCTGCGCCCGTTCGGCTCGGCCGACGGCGTCGTCGCCCGCGCCGCCGAACGACTCACGCTCGTGGAGTACGGGCTCGACCCGAAATCCCTGGTCGCCGTCGAGGTGGGACACCTGGACCAGCCGTACGCCGAGGCCCTGCGCGCCTACCTGACCGGGACGCAGGAGGGGGTGTCGCAGTGGATACAGCAGTGTGCCTCCGCGGTCACCCTGGGCGTACGCGAGACGACCGCCGTCTGCGAGGCCATGCAGCGAGGCTGACATAGCTGACGGCGTCCCAGTCATGAGACGCCGTCTGCCGTGCATCACACCGGGTTACCAAGCGTGCACCTGAATTCGTCGGATCGGGTCAAGCCCGTCTCGACACGCCTCCCGCGGCTGGTCGCGCGTGGGTGCCCGGCTGATGCACCCGGACAAGTGGTCCGTGACACCTTTGTACGTCGGATCCGCCCTGATGGGAAGCCCTCGGTCCAAGACCTTTACCCGGACCTGAGGCTCCCGGCGCGCCCTCGCCGGTCATCCCGCCTCGACCGTCCGGTTACCAAGCCGTGACGATCACTCTGAGTGATCTCCTTTATGTGATCGTTATGTCGTGGCGAAAAAACTTGGCGAAAATGCGAGATTGCTCCTCGACGAAACTCGAGTCCATCGGGCAGCATACGGTGGTATCACCAGAAACTTGCTCGGCTGTGCACGGGATTGGTTTCCAATGCCTTGCCATGCTCTGGTCAAGTGATGAAAGCTTTCTTCTGAAACGGGCCCGGCTCTACCCCCCCGGAGCCGGACCGGTACGGCGACCCCCGCTCTCCCCCCCGGCGGGGGTCGCCTCTTTTCCTCCCCATCCCCGCCCGGTCGGCGCGCTGTCATCCCGACCTGTGCACGCCGCGACCGTGGCCATCCCCAGCCTGTGCACCGGTGCGGCCTGTCGCCATCGGCCCGCTGGGCGCCCAGCCCGCCGAGGGTCCCCCCGTCCGCCCGCCGCGCTGTCACGCCCGGCCTCCCGTCACGTCGTCGCGCCCGGCTTGCTCCCCCGCCTGTCGCGCCCGGCCCGTCCGGGCCGCTCGGCCCCGCCCGGCCGCTCGGCCCGTCCGCAGTGCCCCGGCTTGCCCGTCGCGCCCTGCCCGCCGGTCGTCCAGCCAGCCATTCCAGCTCCCGGCTACCCCCAGCTCCCGGCTACCCCCGGCTGCTGGTTATCCCCAGGCTGTGCACCGTCATCGCCCGTTATCCCCAGAACCACGTTCGCTTCCGCGCGGCCACCCCCGCCGGGCGCAAGGTGGGTCCTCCCCGAACCGACAGGGAGGCCCGATGCCCCGCCCACTGGTCATCTCCGAAGACCGCGACCTGCTCGACGACCTGGTCCGCATAGCCGCCGCAGCCGGCGCCCAGCTCGACGTCGCCCACGTCCCGTCCCACGCTCGCCCGTTCTGGAGCCAGGCCCCGCTCGTGGTCATCGGCGCCGACCTCGCCGAAGCCGTGGCCGCCGCCTCACCCCCGGCCCGCGACCAGGTCCTCCTCGTCACCCGCGACCCGGACGACCCCGACACCTGGCGGCGCTGCGTAGCCGCCGGAGCCCAGGCCGTCGTCGCCCTCCCCGCCGACGAGCGCCACCTGGTCGACCGGTTCGCCGACGCGATGGAGCCCGAGCCTCGCGCCGGTGCCGTCGTGTCGCTGATCGGCGGCAGGGGCGGCGCGGGCACCAGCGTCCTGGCCGCCTGCCTGGCCCTGCGCGCCTCCCACGACCACCTGCGCACCCTGCTCGTGGACGCCGATCCGCTGGGCGGCGGCCTCGATGCCGTCCTCGGCCAGGAGGAGACCCCGGGAGCCCGCTGGGCCGACCTCGTCGCCCGGCAGGGCCGCATCAGCCCCCGCGCCCTGCGCGCCGCGCTGCCCGCCTTCGGCGACCTGGCCGTGCTCTCGTTCCACCGGGGCGAGATCCGCCCCATCCCGGCCGAAGCCATGCGCTCGGTCCTCGAAGCCGGACGCCGCGGCTTCGACCTCGTGGTCGTCGACCTCCCGCGCCACCTCGACCCGTCCGCCGTGGAAGCCCTCGGCAGATCCGATCGCACCCTCCTGCTGACCCCCGCCGACGTGCGCGGCATCCTGGCCGCCGCCCAGGTGCTCGGCCAGACCCGTCGCCACACGGCCGACATCCGCGCCGTCATCCGCCCCGGCGTGGTCGACGACGCCACGGCCACCGCCTCCCTCGGCATCCCCCTGGCCGGCCGCCTGCCCGACCAGCCCCGCCTGACCACCACCCTCAACCGCGGCGAACTACCCAAGCTCGGCCCCCGCACCGCCCTGGGCACCCTCTGCACAGCCCTCCTCCACGACCTGCTCCCGACCCCCAGGAACGAGGACGCCGCATGACCCCCGAAAAGCCCCCCGCGCTGCCCCGCGATCTGCCCCGCGGGGTGTCCCAGGACATGGCCCGCACCGCCTCCCGGGAGCTGCCTCACGCCGTCTCCCGGGACATGCCCCGCACCTCCTCCGGAGACGCCCGCGACCTGCCCCGCGCCGTCTCTCCCGACCTCGTCGAAGCCGTCCGGGTCCGCCTCGCCCGCGCCGGCGTGGAACCAACCGCCGCCCAGGTGGCCGTCGCCCTACGCGCCGAGAAGTCCGTCTACGGTGACGCCGAAATCCTCGCCGTCGCCCGCGCCCTGTGCGCCGACCTCATCGGCGCAGGCCCCCTGGAGCCCCTCCTGACCGAGCCCGACGTGACGGACGTCCTGGTCAACGGCCCCCGCGAGGTCTGGGTCGACGACGGCAAAGGCCTGCGCCTCACCTCGGTCACGTTCACCGACGACGGCGCCGTCCGCAGGCTCGCCCAGCGCCTCGCCGCCGCCGCGGGCCGCCGCCTGGACGACGCCTCACCGTACGTCGACGCCCGCCTGACCGGCGGCGTACGCCTGCACGCCGTCCTCCCGCCGATTGCCTCCGGCGGCACCAGCATTTCCCTACGGCTGCCGCCCCGCCGCACCTTCACCCTCGACGACCTGGTGTCGGCCGGCACGATCACCCCCGAGGCCGTCCCCCTGCTCACCACCTTGGTGTCGACCAGACGCGCCTTCCTCGTCACCGGCGGCACCGGCACCGGCAAGACCACCCTCCTGTCCGCCCTCCTCTCCCTGGCCGACCCCGGCGAACGCCTCCTCCTCGTCGAAGACTCGGCCGAGCTCCGCCCCCTTCACCCGCACGTGCTGCGCCTCGAATCCAGACCGGCCAACCTCGAAGGCGCCGGCGGTGTCGGCCTGCGCGACCTCGTCCG
Organism: Nonomuraea sp. NPDC023979; assembly: GCF_040639085.1. Taxonomy (NCBI): domain Bacteria; kingdom Bacillati; phylum Actinomycetota; class Actinomycetes; order Streptosporangiales; family Streptosporangiaceae; genus Nonomuraea; species Nonomuraea sp. NPDC023979. Next base: position 404,793 of record NZ_JBEZZG010000003.1, on the reverse strand, counting down.
CCAGGCCCTCCGCATGCGCCCCGACCGCCTGGTTGTAGGAGAGGTACGGGGTGCCGAAGTCGTCGACCTGCTGGCCGCCCTCAACACCGGCCACGAGGGCGGCTGCGGCACCCTCCACGCCAACAGAGCGGCCGACGTCCCACCCCGGCTCGAAGCGCTCGGCTGCGCGGCGGGCCTCACCCGGGAAGCCGTACACAGCCAACTGGCCGCGGCCCTCGACGTCGTCATCCACCTCACCCGCGGCCGAGGCGACGGCAAACGCCGCGTCTCGGAAATCTGCCTGCTGTCCAGGTCTCCGAACGGCCTGGTCGAAGCCATCCCTGCCGTCACCTTCACCCCCGACGGCCGCCCCCACCCAGGCCCCGGCTACCCCGCCCTGACCACCCCACCACCCACATGACCCCCCACCCTCCAACCAGAACCAGAAACGGCCTCCCAACAGGCACCGGCCCCAGAACCGGCGACACGGCTGGCACCAGCCCCAGGACCGGCCGCACAACAGGCACCGGCCCCAGAACCGGCCTCTCAACCGGAACCGGCACCAGGACCGGCGCAGGGATGACCGGTATGCCGCCCTCCAAGGCAACCCCCGCAAGCAGCGCGCCCATGATCGAAGCGCACGTCTCCCCCTCCCCGTCCACCGCCGGTGCGCCCACGTCCGAGGACAGCACCCCCGGCTGCAACACCGCGCCGCGCATCGCCGCAAGCGAACCCATCGCCGCCTTTGAACCCGTCGCCGAAGCCCCGCTCTGGAGATCGCGATGACGGCCGCTCTGGTGGCGGCGTCCCTGATAGCCACGGCCGTCTGGCTGTGGACCGGCCCCGACGTCGCCACCCTCCGCCTGACCAGGCTCACCGCCCCACAGACGAACCCCGGGCGACCACCGCTCGGCCAACTCCTGCGCCGCACCAGCCAAGCCCGCCGCGCCGACGCCTGGCGGCGCGCCTCCATAGAGCTCTGCCATGCCCTCTCCGCCGAACTGTCGGCCGGCTGTACCCCCGGTGAGGCCCTGACCCGAGCCATCACCGCGGTCGACCTCCCCGACCCCGAGCCCTTCCGCCCGGTTCTCGCCGCCGCGAGGGACGGCGGCGACGTATCGGCGGCCCTGTTGTCAGCAGCCCCCGCCCAGGGCGGTGAGGGCCTGCGCCGCCTGGCCGCCTGCTGGGACGTCAGCATCACCGTGGGCGCCGGCCTGACCGCCCTCGTCGAACGCGTCGCCGCCACCCTGCGCACCGCCCAAGCCCACCGTCAGGACGTGGCGGCCCAACTCGCCGGCCCCCGCGCCACGGCCAGAATGCTGGCCGTCCTCCCCGCCCTGGGCCTTCTCATGGGCGTTGCCCTGGGCATGCACCCCCTCGATTTCCTCCTCGGCGGCATCCCCGGCCTGCTCTGCCTGGCAGCCGGCATCGCCCTGGACGCCTGCGGCCTGTGGTGGACCCACCGCATGGCCACCCGAGCAGCCGACTCCTGAGCCCGACACAGTGAGGACGTAGATGCTGGAGCTCCTCGCCGCCTGCTGCGCCGCCTCAGCCGCCTGGCTGTGGACCGCACCAACGACCACCACCCAACGCCTGGCCACCCTCCTCCCCGAACCCGCCAATCCCCACCAAGCCCACCCACCCCCGGACGAGCCCCCAACCCCTTCCTGGCTGACCCCCACCCTCCCCAAACGCCCCCTGACCGGCCGCACCCTCACCTCCGCCGCCTGCCTGGGTCTGCTCACAGCCCTGCTGGTCGGCGGCATCCCAGGCATCCTGACGGCAGCGTTCGTCACCCCGGTGGCCGCCGCCGTACTCCACCGAAAGGAACCCCCAGAGCTCCAACGAGACCGCCACCGCATAGCCATCGACCTGCCGTTCGCGGCCGACCTCATGGCGTCGTGCCTGCTCGCGGGTCAACCGGTCAGCGCCGCCACGGAGATCGCCGCCACCGCGATAGGCGGCCCACTGGGAGACCGCCTGACCTGGGTGAGCGTTCAGCTGCGCCTCGGCGCAGACCCCGAACCCACCTGGGCCTTCCTCGCCCGCGATCCGGCCACGGCGCAACTCTCCAGGGCGATGAGCCGAGCCGCCCAGAGCGGCGCCCCGGTGGCCGACGTACTGACCCGCCTCGCCGACGACGCCCGCGAATCATCCCGAGCCGCCTCGGTGGCCGCGGCCCGCAGGGTCGGCGTCAAGGCAGTGGCGCCCCTGGGCCTCTGCTTCCTACCGGCCTTCGTCCTGCTGGGCATCATCCCCGTCGTAGCCGGCCTCGCGACCAGCATCGTCCTCCCCTGATGACCCAGCACACGACAACCACCGGCATCCCCACAGTCCGTCGCTCTTGCGCCACCCGGCGATGGGGCGGTCCGAAGCCGTGGCAGCGGGCATGAGCCAGGCGTGCAACGGGTGGCCCCGCCACGGTCGGCGTACATTCCGACCTGTTGGCCGGAGGTTTCGACGCCGGGACGGAAGGATCACTTCTCCAGCGCCTTGGCGGCCTTTCTCAACCGCTTCAACGACGCCGCTTCCATCTCGGCCGGAACCCGCCAGATGTCCGTACCACCCATGAGGGCGTAGACGCGCACCCGTACGAGCGGCGCTCCCGTGCGCGGCGGCTGGCGGCTGCCCCGCTGGTCGTGCCCGCCCATCAGCGAGAACCCGGTGACCTCCAGGTCGATGCTGTCCGGCACGTAGATGTCGAAGCCTCCCATGACGGCGATGGCGGTCAACGTGACCTCTTCGCCTTCGATCTCCGCGCCGCGCAGGTCGATGTCGCCGCTGCCCATCAGGGACAGCGCCGTGACGCGGCGTCCCGCTCGCCATCGGCCCACCTTGGCGAAGCTGCCCATCACGGATACGAGCCACCGCGTCGCCTTCCTGCGCGCCGGCGGCTGGTCGGTGCCGGTCGGCAGATCGCGGGTGAGCGTCTGCAGTTCGCCCATGGTCCTGGCGGAGTGGGCGTGCTCGATGCGTTCTTCCAGCTCCGCCAGCGTCAAACGACCCTGCGCGGCCTGCTCGCTCAACAGGTCGATAACCGAATCACGCTCGGCATCAGAAGCCCTGACCGAAAGATGCGAGTCATCTGACATCGGGCGCTTCCTTCCGTCGCCAAGGCCGGGCCGCCTTTTGAGCTTAACTTCCCGCGTATCTCCACGCCTTGGCCAACGGACTACGGACCACTCAAATCGCCCTAACCGTCCCGCTGGAGCTCCCTGTCGGCCCAGTTACACGCCGGGCGCGCGATATCCACAGCCCGGGACAACCGAATCTCCGGCAATCCCCAGAACGCCATTCGGCCCGCAATCGCAGGCCCCTCCTGAGCGACGCTTGCACCCGGCAACGCCGGTCCCACCTCACTCCGGCACCGAGCACCTGGAGGCAAAATGCGCGTCCCCACTCCCGACGAGACCCCAGAGACCGCCCCCATCACCACCACTGACCACAGCAACTCCGGATGGTGGGCCAGCCGCTGGTCCCGCTGCACCGGCCCTCTACGAGACCGGGGCATGTCCACGGCCGAGTACGCCGTCGGCACGATCGCCGCCTGCGCGTTCGCCGCACTCTTGTTCAAGGTGGTCAGCAGCCCCGAAGTGCAAGAAATGCTCTCCAAGCTCATAGACCAGGCGCTCAACACCAACGGATGACCAGGTCCGCCTCCAACCGTGGGAGCCGGTCAGCATCGCGCGGCTCGGTCACCGCCGAGACCGCCGCGATGCTGCCGGCCCTCATGATCGTCCTGGCCGCCGCACTGTGGGCCATCCACGCGGTCACCGTCCACCTGGAGTGCGTCGACGCCGCCCGTACGGCAGCCAGGGCCGCTGCCCGAGGCGAGCCACTCGACCAGGTACGCGCCCTCGTCCACTCGGCTGTCCGCCCCTCAGCCCTCGTAGACATAACGCGCAACGCAGACCAGACCTCCGTGAAGATCTCGGTGGACGTACGCCCCCCGTGGGGCCCCGCCCTCCCGGCGGTCCCCGTAACGGCATCAGCCACAGCCACCACAGAACCCTGACCCTCGCCCCATCGCCCCAGCAGGGAGGAAGGACGACATGCCCGCCCAACGCGCCGACCGAGGCTCAGCCACGCTCTGGGGTGTGGCCCTCATGGCCCTCCTGATGGCCGTGGCCACCGCCTTCGCCATAGTGGGCGCCGCCCGCGTTGCCCGCCACCGCGTCAACGCCGCCGCCGACCTGAGCGCCCTGGCGGCGGCCAAACTCGCCCTGATCGACCCCGAATCCGCCTGCACCCACGCCGAGACGGTGGCCTCCCAGAACGGCGTCCACCTGGCGAACTGCACGATCACCGGCCAGGTGGCGGACGTCTGGACCTCACTCCAGATCACGCTCCCCGCCCTCGGCCCCCGCACCCTCACCGGCAGAGCCAGAGCAGGCCCCGCCCCATGAATCCGTCGCTTACGTGCCCCCGCGTCCTTAGAGCCTTATCCGGCGCTGCCAGAGCGTGCGGGCTTCGGCCATGTGTTTGGGCCTAGCGATTTGGTTATTTCTGCGCCCCAAAATCTTTCGAATTATGGAAGATCGCAAAAGTCGTCAGGTTCAGGTGTTTGTTATATCCAGCGCTTCATGCGGCCTATTCACTGCTCCCCAACACGGCCCGTTGGAGCGTGACGGAGCGGGCTCTTGGTAACTCATAGTCACACGATGACGGGAGGCCGCGGAGCTTATCGTTCAAGGGACGATTAAGCCGCTACGCGCCTCGCCCGCAATACGTACTCCGAGTCAGGAACTGAGGAGGGTGCCGAGGAGGCGGAGGGCGCCGCGTTTGTCCAAGGGGTCGTTGCCGTTGCCGCACTTGGGGGATTGGATGCACGACGGGCAGCCGCGTTCGCATTCGCAGGAGGCGATGGCTTCACGGGTGGCAGTGAGCCAATCGGTGGCGCGGGCGAAACCGCGTTCGGCGAAACCGGCGCCGCCCTCGTGCCCGTCGTACACGAACACGGTGAGCAGGCCGGTGTCGGCGTGCAGTTCGGTGGAGACGCCGCCGATGTCCCAGCGGTCGCAGGTGGCGAAGAGGGGGAGGAGGCCAATGGCGGCGTGTTCGGCGGCATGGGCGGCGCCGCCCAGGTCGAAGCCGTCCTCGGCCAGGGTGGTCACCACGGAGGCGGGAAGCGTCCACCAGACCGCGCGGGTGCGCAGCGTGCGCGGCGGCAGGTCGAGGGGCTCGTCGCCGAGCATCTCGCCGGATTGGAGGCGGCGCTTGAGATAGGAGACGACCTGCCGGGTCACCTCCACGTCGCCGAAGTGAAGGGTGCCGGGCCCCAGTGGCTGGGAGCGCAGCGTGGCGAGGATGGAGATGTCCGTAATGTCGCGGGCGAACGTGGAGTAGTCAGGTTCGGAGCGCGAGACCAGCGCCACGCCGGCTTCCAGGTCCAGGAGCTCCACCAGGTACGTCTCGCCCTGGTGGAGATAGATGGCGCCGGTGTGGACGGTGGTGTGCGAGGACGGCTCGTCCACGCTGCCCAGCAGGCGGCCGGTCGACGACTCCACCACGTGGATCGGCGCACCGCCGCCGCCCCGGATGTCGGCCAGGTCGGTGGCGCGCTCGCGCTTGGTCCAGAACCATCCGGCGGGCCGGCGGCGCAGCAGCCCGTCGGAGACCAGGGTGTCGAGGACGTCCGCCGTGGTGTCGCCGAACAGCGACAGGTCGTCGTCCGTGAGCGGGATCTCGGCGGCGGCCGCGCACAGGTGAGGGCCGAGGACGTACGGGTTGCCGGGGTCCAGCACGATCGCTTCGACGGGCTGGCCGAACAGGGCTTGGGGGTGGTGAACGAGGTAGGTGTCGAGGGGGTCGTCGCGAGCGATGAGCACGGCGAGCGCGTCTCTGCCGTCGCGCCCGGCCCGGCCCGCCTGCTGCCACAGGGAAGCCCGGGTGCCCGGCCACCCGGCGATCAGCACGGCGTCCAGGCCGGACACGTCCACGCCCAGCTCCAGGGCGTTCGTGGTGGCCAGGCCCATGAGGGTCCCGGAGCGCAGGGCCTTCTCCAGGAGCCTGCGGTCCTCGGCCAGGTAACCCGCCCGGTACGCGGCGACCTTCTCGGGAAGAGCGGCCCAGTCGGTGGTCTCGGGAAGCGCCCAAGACAACGTGTCCGAAGGCGCCGCTACCCGGTCCGGATTCGGGTCCGGGGATCCGTCCTGGTGCCCGTCCCGGCCCTGGTGCCCGTCCCGGCCCTGGTGCCCGTCCCGGCCCCGGTATCTGTCCCGGCCCCGGTATCTGTCCTGGTGCTGGGCCTGGTCCGCGTCCTGGTCCCGGTATCCGTCCGAGGCTTGGTCCGCGTGCTGGCCCTCGTGGGCGCTGGCGCCGGGTCCTGGCCGCTCCTCGGGCCTGGCGTTGAACTCACGGCTGGTGTCGTGGCCCTGGTCGAGGTCGGGAGTAGAGGTGGCGCTCTGGCCCGGGGTGGAGCTGAAGCCAGGGGAGGGGTCGGGGCCTCGGTCGGGGGCGGGAGCGGGGGTGGGGTCGAGGGCGGGGGTGGGATCGAGGTTGGGGGCGGGGTCGTTGGTGGGGGTGGGCTCAGGTCCGGTGTGGGCGGCGGTGTTAGGGGTGGCGAGGTGGGGGTGGGTGGCGGAGAGGGAGAAGGCTACGTCGGCGAGTTTGGCGCGGGCCGTGAGGGCGACCGTTTCGGCGCCGCGTCGCGAACGGACGAAGGCGAGGGTGCGGACGTCGGCGAGGACCAGGTCCGCGAGCAGGTCCGCGGCCTCGGCCGTGGCGGTGCGGCGGACGGGGGCGCCGCCCTCACCGCGCAGCTCCGTCAGGGGCGGCTCCCACAGCGCGATGGTGGTCGCGCCCTTGGGCGAGCCGTCCTCGGTCACCTCGGCCATGTCGAGCCCCGTGAGCCGCTTGGCGAACGTTCCCGGCTCGCTGGCCGTGGCCGAGGCGAGCAGGAACGCCGGGCGGCTGCCGTAGCGGGCCGCGATGCGGCGCAGGCGGCGCAGGATCTGCGCGACGTGGGAGCCGAACACGCCCCTGTAGCCGTGGCACTCGTCGACGACCACGAGCCGCAGCCGCCGGAAGAACGACGACCACTGCGCATGCCGGGGCAGGATGCTCCGGTGCAGCATGTCAGGATTGGTCAGGACGTAGTTGGCGTGCTTGCGCACCCACGTACGTTCCTCGAACGGCGTGTCACCGTCGAAGCAGGCCGCGCGCACCTGGGTGATGTGCAGGTCGCGGAGACTGCGGAGCTGGTCGGCGGCCAGCGCCTTGGTCGGCGTGAGATAGAGGACGGTGCCGCCGTCGAGACATGAGGCGACCGCCGGGGTGAGGTACGCGAGCGACTTCCCGGACGCCGTTCCTGTGGAGATGATCACGTTTAGGCCACGGTGAGCCAGGTCGGCCGCTTCGTACTGATGTGACCAGAGCCCCGCCACGCCCCGGTTCGCCAAGCGCGTAACCAGGACTTCCGGCGCCCATTTCGGCCATCCCACTTGACCCGCTTGACGTGCTGGAACATGCTCCACATGGGTGACACGCTCATGACGTGCGGGAACTCCGAGCAGGTGTTGGAGGAGTGGACCCGTTCGGTGTGGGGAGGAAGCGGAGGAAGTCACTGTTTCCAGTCTGCGTCCGTGGGCAAAGTCGCCGGGAATCGTGATTTCGTATAGACACAAGCCAGACGCGTGGTTGAATGCCGCGCGTCAGGGTCCGACAGTCGGGAGCCCCGCTCCAGACTGCCAGGCCCGCAAGAGTACTTTCGCAGGCGAGGCGCTGGAGGATCTGTGGATCTGAAGTTGGATCACCACAACGAGGACCGACTCACCATCGTCGAGGTCGAGGGTGAGATCGATGTCTACACGGCGCCGAGATTGCGTGAGCTTCTCATCGACCTGGTGAACAAGGGCAACTTCCACCTTCTCGTCAACATGGAGAAGGTCGACTTCCTCGACTCGACCGGTCTTGGCGTCCTGGTCGGCGGGCTCAAGCGGGTCCGCGCCCACGACGGCTCCCTTGAGCTGGTGTGCACCCAGGAGCGCATCCTCAAGATCTTCCGGATCACCGGTCTGACCAAGGTCTTCGGGATCTACGCTTCGGTCGACGAGGCCAAGGAAGCTCACGGCAAAGACAAGTAGATGGCCACTGTCGAGCTGACGTTCAGCGCTCTTCCCGCGCATGTGCGGACCGCCCGGCTGGTCGCGACCGCGATAGCCCGGCGCACCGGCGTGGAGGAGTCCCTGCTGGACGAAGTCAGGCTCGCCGTGGGTGAGGCGTGTTCCCGGGCGGTCGAGGCGCATCGCGTCCACTGCCCGGGCGAGCCCATCCGCATCGAGCTCCGAGACGATTCCGGGCGTTTCGAGGTCACGGTCAGCGACCAGGCGCCCAGCGACGAGATCAAACAGGAACAACCCCTCGATCTGGGCATGCTCTCCGACTCGTTCATGTCCGGCTTCGGCATCGCGGTCATCGCGGGCCTGGCGGACGACGTCGAGGTCTTCCCCAGCCCCAAGGGCATGCGCATCCGCATGAGCTGGCCCGCCGTGGCCAACGGCCGAACCGGCTGACCACCCACCCCCTCCCGCGCACCCCCAACGCGAGGGAGGGGCAGGGCGTTCATCGATTCCAGCCTGGCCCCCATGTCTGCCTGGATCGCATCGCCGTGCTTGCCGGCCTCCCGTGGCACTTGAGGCCGTCCCTCGGCCCTCTCCCGCGTGGGGATGGGCGGGGTGCTCTCCCGCGCCCTCCGCCCTCCGCCCGGCCTGAGCGGCGTACGGTCCCGCCTGTGATGTACGGCGCGATGTACGGGGTATCGGAGCCAGGCAGGCGGTGCGTGGGCGTCCGATGCCTCGACCCTCCGCCTCCGGCCCTCCGGCCCTCCGGCCCCCCGCCTCCGACCCCCCGGCCCCGACCCCCCGGCCCCGACCCCCCGGCCCCGACCCCCCGGCCCCGACCCCCCGGCCCCGACCCCCCGGCCCTCGGCCCCGGCCTCCGACCCCCCGGCCCCCGGCCCCGGCCCCCGGCCTCCGGCCCGCGCCCTGCCGTGGGCTGTGCAGGAGCGTCGGTACGGGTGCCATGCGGTCGGGGCCGCCGCGAACCGCAGGGGAGAGGCGAAGGCGGGCTCCGTGCCGATCCGGCGAAGGCGGTGAACGGGGACGGGCGCAGGAGGCTGCCGCAAGGGCGTGACACCTGCGAAGCGAGTGAACGGGCGTTGTGGCTAGCCCGCCGCCCGGACTGGGCAGCCGGTGGGGTGGCCACGCGAGGTGGCTGGCGGGGTCGGCCTGCGAGACGGCCGGGGGTGGCCATGCGAGGTGGCTGGCGGGGTCGGCCTACGAGACGGCCGGTGGAGTGGCCACGCGAGGTGGCGGCGGGGTCAGCTTGTGGGACGGCCGGTGGGGGGCCAAGCGAGACGGCCGATGGGTTCGGCGTGCGAGGTGGCCGGCGGGGTCATCAGCCGAGGGCTTGGGCGATCGGTGGGGGTGCTGGGGGGATGGTGCGGAGCCCTTGGGGCCGATGTGGGAGGGTTTTGGGGGCCCAGGGTCGCTGGGTGAGAGCTCGGTGTCTGGTCTTCGCCGGCTCGACGGGGCGTCGGGGGCGCTGTAGGGCCGTCACAAGCGTCCGTGCGGCCGGTTGAGGGCAGTTGCGCGGTCCGGGGGCGGTGCGCGCACGTACGAGCTTCTGGGGGCCTTCGGGCGAACCTGGAGCTGCTACCGCCAGTGCACCCGCCTTTGACCGGTGGCCGATGAGCGGCGCGGGGCTGCGACGTGGCTCGGGCCCGGCAATGGGGAAGATCGGCGAAACGCCCGGGCGGCATTTTCGGTCAGCACTTTTCTCACAGTAGTCACGCCCGTAAAGTGCCGGAAATATCATCTTCTACTTCGCGAATCGCCGTCCTGTCTGGGGCTTACTGGACAGGCGCGCAAATGCCCGCCCTCAGAGCCTTCATATCTGCGAATCCCCTGCGTAGACTCCCGGCACCGGCCAAGGTGATCCGGCGCACACTGCGGATTCAACCGGAAGCGGCACCCACAACCCGGATGGTGCCGCACCGCCCGCCGATATTGCAGCACCGCCCGGGCAGGACGACCGGTCTTGCCGAGGAGAACGATGTCAAGCCATCTGCTGGCACTGGAGCCAGCGTCCAATCTGGCCCTGAGTTCGAGCAATCTCACCATTGTGATCGTGGTCGCCGCGGTCGCGCTGATCGCGCTAGCCGTCGCCGGCGGTCTGGTGCGCGAGGTGCTGGCCGCTGACCAGGGCACGGAGCGCATGCAGAACATCGCCCGTGCCGTGCAGGAAGGGGCAGCCGCATATCTGACGCGGCAGTTCCGTACGCTGGCGATCTTCGTCGTCGTGATCCCCTTCCTGTTGCTGCTGCTTCCGGGCGAGACCGACGTACGTGTCGGCCGCTCGATCTTCTTCGTGGTCGGGGCGGTTTTCTCCGCGCTGACCGGGTTCATGGGCATGTGGCTGGCCGTGCGCGGCAACGTGCGCGTCGCCGCGGCCGCCCGCGAATCGGGCGAGAAGCGCGCGATGCGCATCGCGTTCCGCACCGGCGGCGTGGCCGGCATGTTCACGGTGGGCCTCGGCCTGCTGGGCGCGGCCGTCGTCGTCTTCTTCTACCAGGGCAACGCGCCGGGCGTGCTCGAAGGCTTCGGCTTCGGCGCCGCGCTGCTCGCGATGTTCATGCGTGTCGGCGGCGGCATCTTCACCAAGGCCGCCGACGTGGGTGCCGACCTGGTCGGCAAGGTCGAGCAGGGCATCCCTGAGGACGACCCGCGCAACGCCGCGACCATCGCCGACAACGTGGGCGACAACGTCGGCGACTGCGCCGGCATGGCGGCCGACCTGTTCGAGTCCTACGCCGTCATGCTCGTCGCGAGCCTCATCCTGGGCCGGGTGGCCTTCGGCGAGGAAGGGCTGATCTTCCCGCTGATCGTCCCGATGATCGGCGTGCTCACCGCGATCATCGGCATCTTCGTCACCCGCATGCGCGACCGCGACCGCAACGGCATGGCCGCGATCAACCGCAGCTTCTTCATCTCCGCGGCGATCTCGGCGGTGCTGGTCGCCGCCGCCGCGTTCTGGTACCTGCCCAGCAGCTTCAGCGGCCTGAGCGGCGCGCAGGTGCAGTCCGACGCCGACCCGCGGATCATCGCCATCGGCGCGGTGCTCATCGGACTGGTCCTGGCCAGCGCCATCCAGCTGCTCACCGGCTACTTCACCGAGACCAACCGCCGCCCGGTGCGCGAGATCGGCGAGAGCTCGGCGACCGGCCCGGCGACCGTCATCCTGGCCGGCATCAGCGTCGGCCTGGAATCGGCCGTCTACTCGGCGCTGATCATCGGCGGCGCGGTCTACGGCGCGTTCCTGCTCGGGTTCGGCAACGTGACGGTCGCGCTGTTCGCCGTCGCGCTCGCCGGCACCGGGCTGCTGACCACCGTCGGCGTCATCGTCTCCATGGACACCTTCGGCCCGGTCTCCGACAACGCGCAGGGCATCGCCGAGATGTCCGGCGACGTCGAGGGCGAGGGCGCCCGCGTCCTCACCAGCCTCGACGCGGTCGGCAACACCACCAAGGCCATCACCAAGGGCATCGCGATCGCCACGGCGGTGCTCGCGGCCACCGCGCTGTTCGGGGCGTTCCGGACGGCAGTGGAGAGCGAGCTGCCGCAGGGCGCCGTGTTCAACCTGGGCATCGACGCGCCGAACGTGCTGGTGGGCCTCATCATCGGCGCCGCGGTGGTGTTCCTGTTCTCCGGACTGGCGATCTCGGCCGTCGGCCGGGCCGCGATGCGCGTGGTCTTCGAGGTACGCGACCAGTTCCGCAACAACCCGGGCATCATGGACGGCAGCGTGAAGCCCGAGTACGGGCGCGTCGTCGACATCTGCACCCGCGACTCGCTGCGCGAGCTGGCCACGCCCGGCCTGCTGGCGGTCATGACGCCGATCGCGGTCGGCTTCGCGATGGGTTACGCGCCGCTGGGCGCGTTCCTCGCCGGTGCCATCGCGTGCGGCACGCTCATGGCGGTGTTCCTGTCCAACTCGGGCGGCGCCTGGGACAACGCCAAGAAGCTCGTCGAGGACGGTCACCACGGCGGCAAGGGGTCCGAGGCCCACGCGGCCACGGTCATCGGCGACACCGTCGGCGACCCGTTCAAGGACACCGCCGGTCCGGCCATCAACCCGCTGATCAAGGTGATGAACCTGGTGGCGCTCCTGGTCGCGCCGGCCGTGGTGCTGTACGCGGACAACGCGATGCTGCGCATCGGGATGACCGTGGTGGCCGTGGGCGTGGTGGTCGTGGCCATCATCGTCTCCAAGCGCCGCTCGGTGAACGCCGAGCCGGCCAACAACGACAACCACCGCGAGCAGGAGCCCGTGGCCTCCTGACCCGCCCGCGAACGCCCGCTCCCGAGCCTGGGGGCGGGCGTTCGCAGTGCCTGCCCCGGTGAGCACTCCCCGTAGCCTCCCGACCGGCCTGTGAGCGCCCCGCCCCGTAGCCTCCCGACCGGCCCCGCCCCCTCCTGACCCGTCCGCGATCCCCCCGGGCGTTACGGTGCGGCCGTGGTCATCCGGGAGGGGTGTTCGCCGGGCGGGCGGCCCCGGTGGGAAACTGGGCGGATGGACGAGAAGCCGCCCAACGGCGGGAAGACGCTGGCCATCATCCTGCTCGCGATGCTGGCGATCCTGGCGGTGCTCGTAGGGCTGGCCGTGTGGGCGTCGAGATGACGGGGCCGCGTACGTTGATCGTGCTGCGGCACGCCAAGGCCGCCCAGGACGTCGGCGTCTCGGACCGGGAGCGGCCGCTGACGGAGCGGGGCGAGCGTGACGCGGTGCGGGCGGGGGCGGAGATCAGGGCGCTGGGCCTGGAGCCCGACCTGGTGATCTGCTCGCCGAGCCGGCGCACCACGCGCACCGCGGAGCTGGCCTTCCCGGGCGTCGAGGTCGACTACCAGCGGGACGTCTACGGCGCCTGGCCGGAGGAGCTGCTGGAGATCGTGCGCAGGGCGGATCCGGAGCGCCGGACGGTGGTGCTGTGCGGGCACAATCCGGGCGCCCTGGATCTGGCGATGCAGCTCACGGGCGGCGATTTCGGCTTCCGGCCGGGGGCGTTCGCGGTGATGGAGGTGGAGTCGGCGTGGGCGGAGCTGTGGCCGGGCGGCGGCCGCCTGGTCACGCTGTGGGACCCCAAGGAGCCGTGAGCAGCGCGTCCTCGGCGTCGGCGGCCTCGACCTCGTCCCGGGAGATGCCGAGCAGGTAGAGGATGGAGTCGAGGTAGGGCGTGTTGACAGCGGTGTCGGCGGCCTGCCGGACGACGGGTTTGGCGTTGAAGGCGACGCCGAGCCCGGCGGTGGCGATCATGTCGAGGTCGTTGGCGCCGTCGCCGATGGCGACGGTCTGGCTGATGGGCAGCCCGGCCTCCTTGGCGAACCGCTCCAGCGCCCTGGCCTTGCCGGGGCGGTCGACGATCTCGCCGACGACGCGGCCGGTGAGCTTGCCGTCGACGACTTCGAGCACGTTGGCGGCGGAGTAGTCGATGCCGAGGTCGTCGACGAGCGCGTCGGTGATCTGGGTGAAGCCGCCGCTGACGATGGCGAAGCGGTAGTCGAGCCGCTTGAGGGTGCGGACGAGGGTGCGGGCGCCGGGGGTGAGCACGACTTCCTTGCGCACCTGCTCGAACACCTCGGCGGGCAGCCCTTCGAGGAGGGCGACGCGGCGGCGCAGCGATTCGGCGAAGTCGAGTTCGCCGCGCATGGCCTCCTCGGTGACGCGGGCGACCTCGTCGAGGCAGCCGGCGTGGGCGGCGAGCAGCTCGATGACCTCGCCCTGGATGAGGGTGGAGTCGACGTCCATGACGATGAGCCGCTTGGCCCGCCGGGACAGCCCGGTGCGCTGCACGGCGACGTCAACCTGCTGGAGGGCGGCCTCGGCGGCGAGCTCGATGCGCAGGGCGTCGGGGTTGGCGCCGGAGACGGACAGCTCGATGCAGGTGACGGGCCACTGGGCAAGGCGTTCGATGCGGTCGATGTTGGCGCCGGCGGCGGCGATGCGCCCGGCGATGCCGGCGATGGCGGCGGGCTGGAGGGTGGGGCCGAGGACGCTGACCGACAGCCGGCCGCGGCGGCGCTGTTCCTTGGCCGTGGAGCCGGTGGAGAGCTCGACCTCCATGCCGAGGTCCTCGGCGATCTGCTCGACGGCGGTCCACATGGCGCCGAGCGTGGTGCCGGTGCCGGTGGAGGGGCCGCCGGCGTAGGCGACGAGCACGCCGAGGGTGAGCCTGCCGCGGATGACGACCTGCTCGATGTCGGCCACGGTCACCGGAAAACCAGACAGGACGGAGAAAAGTCTCGAAGTAACGCCCGGGCGGTCAGGGCCGGTAAATGTGATCAGGAGGGTGCGCTGGTCCACATTCAGCCACGGTACTGCGCCCGTTCGTGTGCTCGCGTACCAGGTGCCCTCCTATGCCGAGAGGATCAGGTGGGTGTCGCCGAACTCGTGCCACAGGTACCGCTCCCGTATCGCCGCCTCGTAGGCCCGCCTGAGCGGCTCCTCGCCGGCGATGGCGGTGAGCATCTGCAGGTGGCTGGAGCGCGGCTCGTGCAGGCCGGTGATCAGCCCGGTGACCGCGCGGACGCCGTCGTCGGGCGTGACGACGCGGGTGGTCCAGCCGGTCGAGGCCGACACCCGCCCGTCGGCGCCCGCGGCGGTCTCCAGCGCGCGCACCACGGTCGTGCCCGCCGCCACCACCCGGCCGCCGCTCCGCCTGGCCAGGTTGACCAGCCGGGCGGTGGACTCGGGCACCTCGTAGCGCTCGGCGTACGGGGGCTCGTCCTTCTCGGGTGAGGCCACGCCGGTGTGCAGGGTGATGGGCGCGATGCCGATGCCGCCGGCCACCAGCGCGGTCACCAGCTCGGCGGAGAACGGCCGCCCGGCGCTGGGCATCTCGGCGCTGCCCGGCACGGTCGCGAACACGGTCTGGTAGGCGTCCAGCGGCCAGTCGCGCTCCACGTACGAGTAGCGGATGGGGGCGCCGTGCTCGCGCAGGTAGGCGGGCACGTCGCGGTCGAGGGAGGCCCGCCACAGGCGCGGCGTCTCCCGGCCGAGCAGCCGCAGCGTGGCGCGTCCCGGCAGCGGCAGCCACTCGCCTGCCTCGCCGCCCAGGTACGGCTCCGACGCGGTGGACGTACGGCGGCGCAGCTCGACCAGCCAGGTGCCGTCGTCGCGGGCGGTGGAGAAGTGCACCGCGAGCCGGTCCAGCCGGACGGCGGCCGGCAGGGTCGCGGAGTTGTTGACCACGATCAGGTCGCCGGGAGAGAGCAGGCCGGGCAGGTCGGTGAAGCGCCGGTGCAGGGGCTCGCCCGCGCCGGGGGAGACCAGCAGCCGCACCCCGTCCCTGGTCAGCCCGCGCGCCTCGGGCGGCTCGTGGGCGGACAGCGCGGGCGGGAGCGCGAAGTCGAGTGCCGTGCTCATTGCAGGCTCACCCTGCCGCTCGCGGGCCGGGTCCTGATCAGGTCGTGCAGCGTGGCGGCGACCTTGGCGGGGTCGCCCGCGGCGGCGGCCTCGTCGGCGCCCACGGCGTCGGCCAGCATGCGGGTGTTCATCTCGCCGGGGTCGACCCACCAGACGGCCAGGCCGGGCTCCTCGGCGGCGAGCACGTTGGAGAGCTGGTCGAGCGCGGCCTTCGTGGCGCCGTAGCCGCCCCAGCCCGGGTAGGCGCCGGTGGCGGCGTCGGAGGAGACGTTCACGACGGCGCCGCGCCGGGCGCGCAGCGCGGGCAGCGTGGCCTGGACGAGCGCCAGGGGCGCGGTCACGTTCGTCTCCAGCAGCTCCCTGAACTCGGCCAGCGGATACGCGGCCAGCGACGGCAGCGGGGTCGCGCCGAGTCCGCTGGCGTTGTTGACCAGCAGGTCCAGCTCGGGTACGGCCGCCGCGAGGCGGGCGACGTGGGCGGGATCGCGCACGTCGCCGGGCAGCGCGGTGGCGCCCAGCTCGGCGGCGGCCCGGTCGAGGTCGGCCGCTCCTCTGGCGGTGAGCACGAGGTTCCAGCCGGCGCCCGCCAGGGACCTGGCCAGGGCGAGGCCGAGACCGCGGGAGGCGCCGGTGATGAGTGCGGTGTTCGTCATGACTCGACGGTAGGAACCGGCGGACGCGGGCACATCGGTCGCTGGCCCCGCCCGCGGCTGGGCACTTCGTCCTAGGACCTTAGAGTGGACCGCGTGACGGCGGACCGAGACGAGATCCTGCAGGCGGTGAGCTCCGCCGTGCTCGCGGTCACCCGGCACCTGTCGGTGCGGGAGGTGCTGCAGGTCATCGTGCGCTCGGCGCAGCGGCTGCTGGACGCCCGCTACGCGGCTCTCGGCGTGCCCGATGACGACGGCTCGTTCGCCGAGTTCGTCGCCGAGGGCATCACCGACAAGCAGTGGGACGCGATCGGCCCGCTGCCCCGCCAGCATGGCATGCTCGGCGCGATGCTCCGCGACGGGGTCCCGGTCCGGCTGCCCGACCTGCGCGAGGACGAGCGGTTCGAATACTGGCCGAAGGCGCATCCGGTGATGAAGGACTTCCTCGGGGTCCCCATCCTCGACGGCCGCCAGACGCTCGGCATCATCTTCCTGGCCAACAAGCGCACGCCCGGCGGTTTCACCCAGGCCGACCAGGAGCTGCTGACGCTGTTCGCCGCGCACGCCGCCATCGCGCTGACCAACGCGCGGCTGTACGAGCGGGGCCGCGAGCTGGCCATGCTGGAGGAGCGCAACCGGATGGCGCGCGAGCTGCACGACGCCGTCACGCAGAAGCTGTTCTCGCTCCGGCTCACCGCGCAGGCCGCCGCCGCGCTGGTGGAGAGCGCGCCGGACAAGGCCGCCGCCGAGCTGGAGCGGGTGCAGCGGCTGGCCGGCGAGGCGCTGGCGGAGCTGCGCGCGGTGATCGTGGAGCTGCGCCCGGCGGAGCTCGACCGGCACGGGCTGTCGGAGACGCTGCGCAAGCACGTGCGCATGCTCGACCGGCTGCACCCGGCCTCGGTCAGCTACGAGTGCGCCGAGGTGCCGCCGCTGGGCTCGGAGTCGGAGGTGGTGGTGCTGCGGGTGGCGCAGGAGGCGCTGCACAACGCGCTCAGGCACTCCGGCGCCTCCGAGGTGGCCGCCAAGCTGTCGCACGAGGGCGGCAGGCTGGTGCTGACCGTGCACGACAACGGCAGCGGTTTCGAGCACGGCGAGACCCGGGGGCTCGGCCTGGTGTCGATGCGTGACAGGGCCGAGTCGGTGGGCGGGCGGATGAGCGTCGAGTCCGCCCCTGGCCGTGGGACGACCGTACGCGTGGAGGTGGACGTGTGATCCGGGTGCTGATCGCCGACGACCATCCGGTGGTGCGGCAGGGCCTGCGCACCTTCCTCGACCTGCAGGACGACATCACGGTGGTGGGCGAGGCGGCCGACGGGGAGCAGGCCGTCGCCCTGGTCGGCGAGCTCGCGCCCGACGTGCTGCTGCTCGACCTGAGGATGCCGGTGCTCGACGGCCTCGGCGCGCTCGGCAGGCTGACCGGCTCGGCGACCCGGGTACTGGTGCTGACCTCGGTGAGCGACCGGTCCGACGTGGGGCCGGCGATGCGCGCGGGCGCGTCGGGGTTCCTCTACAAGGACGTCGACCCGACCGCGCTCGTGCAGGCCGTGCGCGCCGTGCACGAGGGCCAGGTGCTGCTGGCGCCGGAGGCGGCGGAGGCGATGCTCAACGGCGGCGGCTCGGGCGTGCCCACGTCGGTGCCGCTGACCGAGCGCGAGCGGGAGGTGCTGGCGCTGATCGCGGCGGGCCGGTCCAACCGGGAGATCGCCCGCAGCCTGGCGGTCGCGGAGAAGACGGTCAAGACGCACGTGTCGAACGTGCTGATGAAGCTGGGGGTGCAGGACCGGACCCAGGCCGCGCTCTACGCGGTCCGGCACGGCCTGACCTGATCAGCGTCCCTGCTCGTTCCTGACCGGCTCGAAGATCGCGTGGTGCGCGGCCACGACGGCGCGGCGCACGGCGCGGTCCAGCTCGCGCAGGGCGGCCCCGGCGTCGGCGAGCTGGCCCGCGGTGAGCCCGCGCTCCTCGGCCAGCCGCAGCACCGCGCCGAGCCGCGTGGCGAGCGCCGACACGCGGTGGGCGCGCCCCGGATAGCCGGGGGCGAGCTCGCCGCCCTGCCCGACGTGTTCGGGGCGGCTCTGCGCGGGCCCGCCGACGGACGTGAGCGCCTGCGTGGCCGACCGCATGGCCTCCGACAGCTCCCGCTCCGCCTCGGCCACCGACGGCAGGTCCTGCCGGGCGGGCCCGGTTTCCTGTACGTCCAGCCGTACGCCGACATAGGACGACCCGCGCAGATCGAGCGACGGGACCAGGCCGAGACACCGGTCGGGCAGCACCGCGATGACGGCCTGCCCGGCGTCGACCGCGGCGGAGTTGAACGACGGCGGCCCGGACAGCCCGAGCGGGTCGCCGGGCGCCGGGAGCGCCAGGCGGAGCTCGGCGAGCCGGTCGGCACGCAGGTTTGCCAGGTAGCGGCGCAGCGGCACCTCGCCGGCGACGGTGGGCCCGCCGACGGCTTCGACGTGGTCGACGGCCTCGTCAAGACCGACATGACCGGCGAGCCAGGCGTTCCCCCAGGCGACGAGCGCGGCACAGACAGGCGATTCAGGGTGCACCGATCCACGATAAGCGCTCGCCCTGCAATAGGTTTGTCCCAAGGGTCACTCCTGGAGGAGGAACGGGGATGGGTGGTCAGGTGCTGCGGTTCCAGGATGTCGCCTACAGGCGCGACGGGGCGACCCTGCTACGCGGCATCGACTGGACGGTCGAGGAGGACGAACGCTGGGTCGTGCTCGGGCCGAACGGGGCGGGGAAGACGACGTTGCTGCAGGTGGCTGCCACGCTGCTGCATCCCAGCGACGGGGTGGCCGAGGTGCTGGGGGAGCGCATCGGCGTGGCCGACGTGTTCGACCTGCGCCCGCGCATCGGGCTGGCCAGCTCGGCGCTGGCCGAGCGCATCCCGCCGGACGAGAAGGTCATCGACCTGGTGCTCACCGCCTCCTACGCGCTGCTGGGGCGGTGGACGGAGGAGTACGACTCCAACGACGTCACGCGGGCCGTCGAGCTGATCGACATGATGGGCGCCGCCCACCTGATCCGGCGGCGGTTCGCCTCGTTGTCGGAGGGTGAGCGCAAGCGGGTGCAGATCGCCCGCGCGCTCATGCCCGACCCGGAGATGCTGCTGCTCGACGAGCCGGCGGCCGGGCTCGACGTGGGCGGGCGCGAGGACCTGGTGCGGCGGCTGTCGGTGCTCGCGGGCGACTACCGCTCGCCCGCGCTGGTGCTGGTGACGCATCACGTGGAGGAGATCCCGGCCGGGTTCACGCACGGGCTGCTGCTGCGTCACGGCTCGGTGGTGGCGCAGGGGCCGCTGGAGCACGTGATGACGGCCGACAACCTGTCGCAGACGTTCGGCGTGCCGCTCGCCCTCGACCGCAGCGCCCAGGGCCGCTGGTACGTGAGGCCGTACTAGCGCAGCGCCTCGACCGGCTCCAGCCGGGCCGCCCGCAGCGCCGGGTAGAGCCCGGCCAGCAGGCCGACCAGCGCGCCCGCGACCGGCGCGGCCAGGGCGAGGCGGACGTCGAGCAGCGGCGTCCAGCGCTGGACGGCCGACACGGCGACGACGGCGACGACGCCCACGCTGGTCCCGATCACCCCGCCGGCCAGCCCGACCAGCGTCGACTCCAGCAGGAACTGGCCGGCGACGTGCCTGCGGGCAGCGCCGAGCGCCCGGCGCAGCCCGATCTCGGGCACCCGTTCCATCACGGTGACGAGCGTGACGTTGGCGATGCCGACCGCGCCGACCACCAGCGACACCAGGCCGAGGATGAGGAACAGGCCGTTGAGGTCGTTCTGGACGCCGTCGCGGGCACGCTCGGGGCTGGGCGGCTTGACGACCTGGAGCAGGGCGTGGTCGGCGGGGCTGAGCGCGAGCGGGGCCTGGCGGGCGACCAGGTCGGCGGCCCCGAGGTCGGTGGCGACCAGCACGCGGGTGACGTCGCGCAGCCCGAACTCGGCGCCGGCCGTGGGCGGCACGATGACGGCGCCGGTCAGGATGCGCTCCCGCTTCAGGTCGCCGACGACGCCGATGACGCTGTAGGGGCGGCCGCCGACGAAGATCGCGGGCTGTCCGTCCAGGCCGCCGATGCCGAGCATCCGCGCAGCCTGCTCGCCGAGCACGGCCACGCGGTCGCCGCGCCGCACGTGCCCGGCGTCGAAGAAGCGGCCCCGGACCATCCGGCCCCGGGCGGCCTGCGGCAGGCTCGGCGTGGCGGCCACGACGGCGAGCGACTGGCCGGTGATCCGGGTGGGGTCCACCAGGGCGTTGGCGGTCACCGTCAGGTTGGAGCTCTCCTCCGTCTGGGCGATCGCGGTGACGGCGGCGACGCCGCGCAGCCGGGTGAGCTCATCGGCGGCCTCCCAGGTGACCAGCGGGTCGTCGTCCCGCGGCACCTCGACGGTGAGCGCGGTCGCGGTCAGCTCGTCGAACCGGCCGACGATCTGGTTGCCCGCCGTGCCGGCGACGCCCAGCGTGACGACCAGCGTGGCGATGCCGATCACGGTGCCGAGCGTCGTCAGGGCCGAGCGCAGCGGGCGGGCCAGCACGCCGGCGAGGGCCTCCGTCCAGAGATCGCGCGGATCCACCCGTTCACTCCTCCGTCAGGATGCCGTCGGTGATGCGCACCCGCCGTCCGGCACGCGCGCTCACCTCGTCCTCGTGGGTGATGACCACGATCGTGTGCCCCTGCTCGCGCAGCTCGTCGAGCAGGTCGAGGACCAGGGCGGTGTTGCGGCTGTCGAGGTTGCCGGTGGGCTCGTCGCACAGCAGCAGCGAGGGCCGCCCCATCAGCGCGCGGGCGATGGCGGCGCGCTGTCTCTCGCCGCCCGACAGGCGTCCGGGCATGAACCCGGCGCGGTGCGTCATCCCCACCCGCTCCAGCGCCCGTTCGGCGCGCCGCCACCGGTTGCGCCGGTCGCCGCCGTACACCTCGGCCAGGGCCACGTTCTCCAGCACGGTCCGGTGCGGGAGCAGGTGGAACGCCTGGAACACGAAGCCGATCCGGCTGCCGCGCACCCGGGTCCGCGCGCCGTCCTTCAGTGTGGTCGTCTCGATCCCGTCCAGCCGGTACGACCCCGAGGTGGGCCGGTCGAGCAGGCCCAGCGTGTTGAGCAGCGTGGACTTGCCGGAGCCCGACGGGCCCACGACGGCCACGTAGTCGCCCTTCGCCACGCTCAGCGACACCCGGTGCAGCGCCCGCACGGGCGGGTCGGCGGGGAACTCCCGGCTGACGTCGGTGAGCCGGATGACCGGGTCATCCATCGCTGACCACCACCCGGTCGCCCTCCTTGAGCGCGGCCGTCCGTACCGGGGTGATCTGGACGGTTCCGTGCGCGGTGAGCCCGGTGCGCACCTCGACGTCCTGGGCGCGGTCGGGGGCGCTCTCCACGCGCACCCGCGCCCGGCCGTCGGCCGAGGTGACCACCGCCGTGACGGGGACGGTCAGCACCGCGCTCCTGGTCGAGCCCACGGCGATCTTCACGGTCACCGGCGCGCCCACGGCGGCGCGCAGGCCCTTCGCGGCGGCGGGCGTGATGAGGACGGGCACCGTGCCGGCCCCGGGCTCGGCGTCCGCGGCCCTGTCCACCCGCGCGCCGGGGCCCTTGGCGGTCAGCCGCGCCCGGTACGTGCGGCCGTCGGACAGCTCGACCACCGCGGCCATGCCGGGCTTGAGCAGCCTGCCTTCGGCCTCGCCGACGGAGCCGGTGACCATGAACGCGGTGTTGGTGACGGTGGCCACCTCGTCCTCGACCCGTTCGCCGGCCCGCGCCTCGGCCTTGTGCAGCCGGGCGGGCAGTTTCGGGAGGAACACGATCTCGCCGGGCGGGACGCTGACCCCGTACGTCCTGCGGTACTCGGCCAGTGTGGCCCGCGCGCTCGCCACGTTCCGGCGCCCGTTGGCGATCTTCAGGCGCAGCGGCGAGGTCTCCTTGGCGCGCTTCAGCGCCTGGCCGGCGGTGAGCACGGCCTCCTCGGCGGTCCTGACGGCCTTGCGGAGCTCCGCCAGGCGCGCGTCCCTGGTGGTCGCGGCCTCCTCCAGGAAGAGGTCCACGGCCCGCCGCGCCGACTCCAGGTCCCGCTCGGCGTTGGCCGCCTTGAGCTCCAGCAGCCGCCTGTCGTCCTCGGGCTTGGCCGCGGCGAGCGCCTGGCGGGCGGCCAGCAGCTCCTCCTCGGCGGCGCGTACGGCCTGGTGCAGGGCGTCGAGCCTGCCCTCGTCCGCGGGGGTCGTCTCCGCCTGCTCTGCCTCGGCGAGCGCGCTCTCAGCCTCGGCCAGATCCTGGCGGGCGTGGTCGAGCGCGACCTTGAGCGGCCGCACCTCGCGGCCCGCCTCCAGCGCCTTGCGGTCGGTCAGCAGCGTCTCCTCGGCGGTCTGTACGGCCTGGCGGAGCTGGTCGAGCGTCTGCCGGGCGGTCAGGTCGGGTTCCTGGGCCCGGTAGCCCTTCCTGGCGTACCAGCGCCGGACGGCGGAGGCGGTGGCCGCGTCGAACACCCCGGTGGCCGCCGTGCCGTGGCCGAAGCGCCGCAGCGCCCGCTGGAGCTGCCTGACGTCGGCGCCCTCGGTGCCGGGGGCGATCGTCCGGTGCATCGGCACCCTGCCTTCGAGCGCGAACACCGGCCGGCCGTTGACCTCCATCAGGACCGACCCCTCGGCGAGCCGGCCGGGACGCGGGGCGCGGGTGACGCGCTGCGCCTCCGCCGTGCCGCCGACCGCCCCGGCGAGCGTGACGGGCAGCGGCGAGCCGTACTCCAGGGTGCCGCTGACCGCGACGGTGCTGGTCAGCTTCTGCCGCCGCACCGGCGCGGTCACCAGCGACGGCGCGGGCGCCTGGCGGGCGGCGGCCTCGTCGGCGGGGGAGCGCAGCCGGGAGCCCACCGCCCAGCCGGCGCCCGCGATGACGAGCACGCCGGCCAGGACGCCGCCCAGCACCCGCCGGGGACGCCGGGTCACGACCGCTCCAGGGCGAACTCCTCCAGCATGCGGCGGTCGATCTCGGTCTTCCTCGGCTGGTAGGCCGCGTAGAAGTCCTTGCCGCACTCCAGGTCGTCCAGTGCCGCCTTGATCTCCTTGTCCAGGTGCGGCCTGGCCTGGTCGGCGGTCATCTCCGGGATGATGATCGCGTTCTCGTTCTTGGACCCGGCCATGCCCGGCTGCTGCTCGCGGCCGATCTCGGTCATCTCGTCCTGGAACCGGTCAGGCCCCCGCCGGGCCAGGGCCGAGGGCTTGGCCGAGGCGACCGCGTAGCCCTTGCCCTTGAGGCAGTCGCCCATGGCGGCGGCCAGGTCCACCAGGCCGGGGTCGCCGTCGATCTCGCGGGCCACGTTGCGCTTGACCGTCTGGGCACCCTGCTTGAACAGGTCCATCTTGCTCTTCACGTCCTTGCCGAGGGCCTGCTTGGCCGCCTTGGAGTAGCAGGGGTCCAGGGCCGCGTAGTAGGCGCCGGTCTGGGTTTCCGACAGCGAGCTGACGATCTTGTCGTTGGGGTTCGAGGGGCCCGCGTCTCGGGGCATCGTGCCGGGGCCGTTCGGGTAGACGATGCTCGACCAGACGCCGAAGCCGTACTTGGCCCGGTGCGCCTTCGTGGCCTCGTAGTCGCCCGAGTCCCGCCTGCGTTCCTCGTCGGTCACCGTGGCGGCCGGGGGGACGTAGGGGACGTACTCGAAGCCCTTCTGCTTCATGCAGTCGGCCAGCACGGTCTGGAGCTGACGCTGACGGTCCTGGGACGACGGCTGGGCCGCCTCCGGCTGTGCGGCGGGCGTGCTTCCGCAGGCGGCGAGCGCCAGGGTCAGCAGGGCGGCGGCGGCGAGTCGTCGGTGCACGGTGAGCTCCTTGCGTTCGAGGGCATGGCGAACCGGGCGCGCGTCGCGGGAGCGACGCCGCCGGGGGGAGTGGAGGGGGTCAGAGCACGGCGTGACGGCGCCCGCGATGCGGCATCGCGGCGGCGACCAGGGTCAGCGTGAGGAGCACGATCCAGTGGACGGCGTCCTGGCGGGTCTGCGCGGCCAGGTTCTCGAAGAGGATCGCGAGGGCGGGCAGCAGGTAGGCGCCGGCGGCGATCGCCCACCGGTGGTCGCCCGTGAGCCGGCCCGCCCAGGCGGCCCCCGCGAGCAGGGCGGACTCCAGGGCCACCCGGGCCACGACGGGCATGGACCCGCCGCCCAGCCCGCCGCCCACGTCGAGCCAGGCGGGGTCCGCGCCCGCGAGCACCGGCGCCGCCGCCACCCAGGCCCACGACCTGGCGCGCACCGGCTCCCGCCGCAGTGCCAGGACCGCCAGCCCGGCGACCGCCACCAGGTACGAGACGGCCGGGGCGATCGGGCCGCCGGTGCCGTACAGCGCGGGGGCGTCCCAGAGCGGATCGGCGTAGACGGGCAGGATCGTGTGGTCCAGCACCGGACGGCCGTGGGTGATGCCCCAGACCTTGACCCCGGCGGCGGCGACGAGGGGGAGCGCGAGCAGCACCCGGCCGCGCAGCACGGCCAGGAAGGCGGCGGCAGAGATGCCCACCCACAGCGGGACGCGCCCCGCGTACGGGACGAGCGTCGCGAGCTGGATCAGGGTGAGCACGGTGACGCCCAGGTGCAGCCCGTCCGGCCAGGCGCGTCCCCGGGCGGCCTGCGTGAGCCGGGTGCGGGCGCCGGCGACGAGCAGGGCGACCGCCTCCCGCGCCGGGGGCAGCCGGCGGCCCGGCTCGGTGCTCTCCAGCAGCACGTCCAGCAGCTCGCCGCCGTGGTCGGACCGGTAGTTGTGCGGGTAGGCGCGCAGCAGCAGCCGGTACTGGCGTTCCAGCGTCGTCATGCCAGGGCCGTCCCGATGACGATCGAGGCCGCCTGGCGCAGGCGCAGGGCCTCGGCACGGAGCTGCGTGCCGCCTTCCTCGGTGAGCCGGAAGTAGCGGCGCCTGCGGCCGTCGACGGTCTCCTCCCGGTCCAGGACGACCAGGCCGCCGGCCGCCAGCCGGTCCAGCGCGCCGTAGAGCGTGCCCACGGGGAGCTTGACCCGGTGCTCGGAGAGCGCCAGGACCGTCTTGATGATCGCGTGCCCGTGCTTGGGGCCGTCGAGCAGCGCCGCGAGCACGAAGTACGCGGGCTCGCTGAGCCCACGTGATCCTTCAGCCATGACGCAGGACCATACTTCGGCTCGCGAAGTATGGTCAACCGGAATCGATCAAAACGGTCACGGAACGGCGAAACCAAATATCATCAACCGAGTCGCGCTATATCGGCTTCGGAGCGTCGCCATGACCACGCAGCAGCTCATCGTCGCCCTCGTCGTGGTCGCGGTGGTGGGCTTCGGTCTCGCCCGGACGATCCGCATCATCCCCCAGGCCACGGCCGCCGTCATCGAGCGCCTGGGCCGCTACCACCGCACGCTGACCCCGGGGCTCAACCTGGTGGTGCCGTTCATCGACCGCATCAAGGACCTGATCGACCTGCGCGAGCAGGTGGTCTCGTTCCCGCCGCAGCCGGTGATCACCTCCGACAACCTCGTCGTCTCCATCGACACCGTCATCTACTTCCAGGTCACCAACCCCAGGGCCGCCACGTACGAGATCGCCAACTTCCTCGTGGGCGTCGAGCAGCTGACCGTCACGACCCTGCGCAACGTCGTCGGCGGGATGGACCTGGAACGCACGCTCACCTCCCGCGAGGAGATCAACACCGAGCTGCGCGGCTCCCTCGACGAGGCCACCGGCAAGTGGGGCATCCGGGTCAACCGGGTCGAGCTCAAGGCCATCGACCCGCCCGCCTCCATCCAGGACTCGATGGAGAAGCAGATGCGGGCCGACCGGGACAAGCGCGCCGCCGTGCTCACCGCCGAAGGGCAGCGCCAGGCCGCCATCCTCGCCGCCGAGGGCGACAAGCAGGCGGCCGTCCTGCGGGCACGCGGCGACGCCGAGGCCGCCGTGCTGCGCGCCCAGGCCGAGGCCGAGGCGGAGGCGATGCGGGCCAAGGGGCAGGCGGACGCGATCGGCATGGTGTTCAAGGCCATCCACGAGGGCAACCCGGACCAGCACCTGCTCGCCTACCAGTACCTGCAGACCCTGCCGGAGATCGCCAAGGGCGACGCGAACAAGCTGTGGATCGTCCCCTCCGAGATGGGCAAGGTGCTGGAGGGCCTGGGCGGCCTGTTCTCCCCCCGCGACCCCGACAAGCCCGCCTGAGCCCCACCCTCGGGCGTTGTCCCAGGAAGGCGCCCCTCTAGGCTCTGGTGGCACCAACGGCCGGGTCTGGAGGGTCAGCGTGACAGTGTGGGAAGTGGTCGCCGTGTGGGCGGCCGGGGTGGCGGCCGGTGCGATCAACGCGGTCGTCGGGTCCGGGTCGCTGATCACGTTCCCCACGCTGGTGGCGGTCGGGATCGACCCGATCGTGGCGAACGTGTCCAACAACGTCGGGCTCGTCCCCGGCTCGTTCACCGGCGCCTACGGCTACCGCGCCGAGCTGCGCGGGCAGCGGGCCAGGCTGGCGCGGCTGGGCGTGGCGTCGGCCGTCGGCGCGGCGGCCGGCGGCGTGCTGCTGCTCTACCTGGACCCGGACGTGTTCAAGGTCGTCGTGCCGGTGCTCATCGGCCTGGCGTGCGTGCTGGTGGTGCTCCAGCCGAAGCTGAACGGCTGGCTGGCGGCCCGCCGCGAGCACGCGCACCCGCACGGCGGGATGGCGCTCTGGCTGGGCGTGCTGGGCGCGGGCATGTACGGCGGCTACTTCGGCGCGGCCCAGGGCGTGCTGCTGATCGGGCTGCTCGGCGCGTTCCTGGACGAGGGCCTGCAACGGGTGAACGCGGCCAAGAACGTGCTGTCGCTGATCGTGAACGGCACCGCCGCCGTCCTGTTCACGCTGATCGCCGAGGTCGACTGGTGGGCGGTGCTGGCGGTCGCGCTGGGCGCGATGCTGGGCGGCTTCCTGGGTGCCAAGGTGGGCCGCCGCATCCCGGCCCCGGTGCTGCGCGGGGTGATCGTGGTGGTGGGAGTCGTGGCGATTGTCAAACTGGTGTACGGATAAATTTCGGGCTTTGTGGGTATAAATCCGTACATGAAGGGTGATCGGGTGGAGATCGTCATCGACGCGGGCGGCACCCCGCGTACCTACGAGGTCGCCGCCACCCGGGCGGGCCGCCGGGTGGAGGTGGCCACGCGGCGGGGGCTCGTCGAGGTGAGCGAGGTCACCCGCAGCGGCACGGCCATCCGCACGGCGCGGTTCATGTCCAGCCGCATCCTCGCCCTGGTGGAGCACCCCGCCGACGAGCAGTAGCGTCAGCGGAAGTCCGCCACGTGATCGGCCGCCCACTGCTCGAACGGCAGCGCCGGCCGGCCGATCAGCCGCTCCACGGTGGGCGTGACCTCCTCGGGCTCGTCCACCAGCCGCCCCCACGCCTTCAGCGCGCCGTCGACGAACGCGGCGTCGCCCCAGGCCGTCAGCAGCGCCTCGCGGGCCTCCTGCGGCTCCTGGTCCTCCCACCGCACCTCGCGCCCGACCGCCCGCCCGATGACCGCCACCTGCTCGGCCTGCGTCAGCCTGGCCGGCCCGCTCAGCGTGTAGGCGGCCCCGTTGTGGCCGGCGGAGGTCAGCACGTGCACGGCGACCGCCGCGATGTCCTTCTCGTGGATCAGCGACCTGGACGCCTGCCCGTACGGCCAGCGCACGACGCCGGTCCTGATCTGGTCGGCCCAGCCGAGCGTGTTGGCGGCGAACCCGCCGGGCCGCAGGAACGTCCAGTTGATCCCCGAGCCCCTGATCAGCCGCTCGACGTCGGCGTGGAAGGTGGGCGTGCCGGCGGGGGCGTTCGCCGACAGGTAGACCACGCGGCGGGCGTGCGCGGCGACGAGGTCCACCACGGGCCTGGCCGCCTCGCCGGAGAAGCCGGGCCACACCAGGAACACGCTCTCCACGCCGGTGAGCGCCGGCGCCAGGGTCTCCGGGGCGGTGAGATCGCCCTTGACCGCCTCCACGCCCTCGGGCAGGTCCGCCCGGCCGGGATCACGCACGAGAGCGCGTACCCGCAGGCCCGCTCCCGCGAGTTGCGCCACCACATGTCTGCCCACGTTGCCGGTCGCACCGGTTACCAGAATCATGCGGCCGACGATAAAACCTCAAGTGGACTTCAGGTCAAGCTCGGCCGCACCTGCACGGTGCCGTCACGGCGTACGCGGCTGTCGAACATCGGCGCGGGCGCCGTCGCGGGCCCGTGCCGCACCGAGCCGTCGTCCAGCCGGAACGTGCTGCCGTGCCACGGGCACACCACGCACGGCTCGTCGCCGTCCATGACGATCCTGCCCTGGTGCAGCGGCCCGGCCAGATGCGGGCACCGGTCGACCAGCACGGTGACGGCGTCGTTGCGGCGCAGCACGAACAGCTCGATGTAACCCAGCCGCCGCGAGACGGGCCTGCCCTCCGGGAGGTCGGTCAGCAGGCACAGATCATGCCAGCCCAGCGGCACCAGGTGGGTGACCTGCGGGGCGTGGTTGGCCCCGGCGGCGAGCCGGTAGGCCAGGTGCCCGCCCAGATAGCCGCCCAGCGCCCCCATCCCGAGCCCGGCGTACGACAGCGCCCGGCCGGCCTGCTCGCGTCCGCGCATCCTGGCGAGCAGCGAGGCGGAGAACAGGCCCAGCGTGGTCACGTTCGCCAGCATGTGGATGAAGCCGACGCGCTGCTGCTCGATGTGCAGCGACGACCAGTCGGTCATGCCCGCCGCCGCCGTCGGCAGGGAGGTGGCGATCCCGGTGGCCAGCAGCAGCCGCACCGCCCGGGGATCGGCCTTCGCCGCGTCGAGCAGGGTGGCGGACATCCAGCAGCCCAGCGTGACCGTGGCCAGCGGGGGATGCACGGGTTTGCCCGTCGGCACCCCGTGCAGCAGGTCACGCAACAGCCCCGGGCGGATGCGCGCGCGCACGGCCTTGGCCAGCCCTCTGATCGGCCTGTCCATGGACTTGGACCTCTCGAGCCGATCGGTCAGGTCGATCGGCCCCACGAAACGCCGCAACTGCCGACGTCTCGCCCGAACTGTCTCTTTCACGACATTCCCCTACCCCAGCCTTACCGGCATCACTCGGGCAGGTGGCCCCGGGCGACGGAGAGCTCGACCAGCTCGCGGGCGTACGCGCCCAGCGTGGGCGCGCCTTCCTCGATGATCCGGACCTTCTCCAGCACCATCGCCGAGGTCACCTTGAACAGCTGCCAGGTGCCGCCCTCGGTGTGATGGTTGGCCAGGATCGGCGCGAACCTGTCGAGCGCCTTGGCGAACCTCGCCTCGGGCGTCTCCCTGGCCTCGAACTCGTCCCACAGCTCGCGCAGCCGCGCCCCCTGGTCGCCGGGCAGCAGCGCGAAGATCCGGTCGGCGGCCTGCCGCTCGGCCTCCGCCTGCGCGGCCACCGCGACGGGGTCGTAGATGAACGTGTCACCCGCGTCGATCTCGACCAGGTCGTGCACGAGCAGCATCGCCGTCACGCGCTGCAGGTCGGTCCCGGGCGGGGCGTGCTCGCCCAGGACCATGGCTAGCGTGGCCACGTACCAGGAGTGCTCTGCGTCGTTCTCCCGCCGGGAGCCGTCCATGAGCAGGTTGCGGCGGATGATCCGCTTCAACTTGTCGATCTCGACGGCGAAGGCGATCTGTGTGTTCAGGCGGTCCTCTTCTGGTGCGATAGTCACGCGCGACACCCTAATGTGCGGTGATCACCCCAGTTGGCAAAATACTTACCGGAACTCCGTTGAACACTGCGTTACCGGACAGAATATCCAGGGTGGACGGGTCGGTCAGCACGTTGGCGCTGACCCCGGCGTGCTCGGCCGCCACGCGCTGGCCGCCCGCCGTGTGCCCCCAGCCGTGCGGCAGGCTCACCACCCCCGGCATGATCGTGTCGGTCGGCTCCAGCGTCACCGTCAGCCGGCCCGTCGCCGAGCGCACCTCGGCCTCGTCGCCCAGCCCGAGCCGGGCCACGTCGGCTGGGTTGATCTGCAGCGTGCACGTGTTGCTGCCGCCCACCAGCGGGCTCACGTTGTGCATCCAGCTGTTGTTGGAGCGCAGGTGCCGCCGCCCGATCAGCACCAGGTCGGGCGGCTCCGACTCCAGCCCGGCACGCAGCCGCTCCACGTCCCCGAGAATCTCGGGCGGGGCCAGCTCGACCAGCCCCGACACGGTGTTGAGCACCTCGTCCAGGCGCGGCTCCAGCGGCCCGAGATCCAGCCCGTGCGGATGGTCCAGCAGCTTGCGCAGCGACAGGTCCCCCTCGCCCGACCACTCGCCGTAGGGCCCGAGCCTGAGCATGAGGTCCAGTCGCAGCTCCGCGCCCGTGTCGCCGTCCAGCGCGGCCCGCAGCTCCGCCACGTCGCGCCCCTCGACCCCGGAGCCCGGCGTGCCGACCGCCCTGGCCAGCGTCTGCCCGATCACGAACTCGTCCAGATCGCCCTCCAGCCCCGAGGCGATCATGGTCAGCCTGGCCAGGATCTCCGCCTCGGACGGCCGCCCGTCCAGCGGCAGCGCCGGCGGCGAGTAACGCGCGTAGTTGCGCACCGCGAACCCCAGCAGCGCGAAGTCGTAGTGCCCCGACTGCAGCACGCGCGGCGGCGGCAGGATGACGTGCGAGTGCCGGGTGGTCTCGTTCAGGTACGGGTCCACGCTCACCATGAAGTCGAGCCCGGCGAGCGCCTCGTCCAGCCGGGAGCCGTGCGGTGCGGAGAGCACCGGGTTGCCCGCCACCGTGACCAGGAACCGGATCTGCCCCTCGCCCGGCGTCTCGATCTCGTCGGCGAGCGTGGCCACCGGCAGCTCGCCGTTCGCCTCAGGCAGCCCCCGCACCCGGCTCCGCCACCGGCCCACCGTGTACGTCCTGCGCCGGCCCGCCGAACCCGTGGCGGGCTTGGGGAACATCGCGCCGCCCGGCCTGTCGAGGTTGCCGGTGAGCACGTTCAGCACGTCCACCAGCCACTGTGCCAGGGTGCCGAACTCGGCCGTGCAGGTGCCGATCCTGGCGTAGACGGCCGCGGCCGGTGCCGAGGCCAGCTCCCTGGCCAGCCGTACGATCACCTCGGCCGGCACGCCGGTGCGGCGGGAGACGGCCTCGGGCGGGAAGTGCTTGACCGCGTCGCGCGCCTCGGCCAGCCCGGCGACCCGCTGCCGCACGTCCGTCAGGCCCTCGGCGAACAGCGTGTGGGCGATGCCGGCCAGCAGATACGCGTCGGAGCCCGGCCGGACGAACACGTGCTCGTCGGCCAGCGCGGCGGTCCTGGTGCGGCGCGGATCGACCACGACCAGCCGCCCGCCCCTGGCCCGCAGGGCCTTGAGCCGGCCGGGGAAGTCGGGCGCGGTGCAGAGCGAGCCGTTGGACTCCAGCGGGTTGGCGCCCAGCATGAGCAGGTAGCCGGTGCGGTCCAGGTCCGGCACCGCGACGGTCATCGGATGGCCGAACATCAGCCCGCTGGCCACGTGCTTGGGCATCTGGTCCGCGGTGCTGGCGGAGAACACGTTGCGGGTGCCCAGCGCCTTGATCAGCGGCGTGCCGTAGAGCGTCCCGGCCATCGTGTGCGCGTTCGGATTGCCCAGGTAGACGCCCGTCGCCTGGCGGCCGTGCGCCGCCACCACCCGGTCGAAACCCTGCTTCACGGCGGCGAACGCCTCGTCCCAGCCCGCCTCGCGCCACACGTCGCCCTCGCGGATCAGCGGCCTGCTCAGCCGGTCCGGGTCCTCGTCCAGCTTGCCGAGACTGGCGCCCTTGGGGCAGATGAAGCCCTTGCTGAAGGGGTCGTCGCGGTCGCCGCGCACGCTCGTGACCCGGCCGCCGTCGTCGAGGGTGAGCGTGAGCCCGCAGACGGCTTCGCACAGCGGGCAGGTCCGGTGGACGGTCGAGGTCATCGCCACTCCTGAGTTCGTCATCTGAACTCATCTTCACCCGTACGCCCTCCGCGGGGAAGGCCCGTTCCGCATGCTCGTCCGGTGCAGAGGGTGTTGGGAAGCCCCGGAGCCCCCGCGGTCCCCGGGGCCTCGTACCGGCGTCCGCCCCTTGGCCCCGGGCGGACGCCGGAGCCTCAGCCCGGCTGCGGCAGCGCCAGCCGCCGGCTCAGATCGGGCGGCTCCTCCACCTCGCGCACGTCGCCGCGGAGGCCGGGCCGGAGCGCTTCCCACGCGCTGCGGCCGAAGAGCCGGTCGAGCCCGGGGGAGACGGCGCCCGGCAGCTCGTCCCGCCGGACGATCTCCACGATCACCAGGTTGGCCCGCTCCCGGTGCCGGTGCACAGTGACGCTCCTGGCCCAGCAGGCGGCGGCGATCTCCTCCGCGTACGCCCCGAACTCCTCGGCGCTGATGCCGACCCTGGTCAGGATCAGCGCCTTCTCACCTGTGGTGGTCGGGGTGATCCACAGCACCAGGGGGATCCGGCCCGCCCTGGTGTGCATGGTGGTCTCCAGGCAGGTGCGCTGCAGCCGGTGCCGGGAAACCACGCACCAGAAGTGCGCGGTCAGCCAGCTCCGGCCGGCCCTCGTGGCAGCCGGCATGGAGACGGCGCTGGTCAGCAGGATGAACGGCAGCCAGCTGCCCTCCTGCGCGGCTCCCAGCACGGTCAGCGCGAACAGCGCGAGCGCGGCGGCCAGCAGCAGCTCGCTGCGGGCGCGCCAGAGCCGCACCAGCGGCCCCGCGCCGCGCGCGGCCGGCAGGTCCTCGTTGGCCGGGAAGATCTGGTTGCGCGGGTTCCTCGGCATGTCAGGACACCTCCTCCGGCACTTTGAGCGCGATCCTGAGCTGGTCGAAGCGTGGGTCGCGGTAGCGACGGGCGCCGAAGCCGGTCCTGGTCACGGTCCAGCCCCTGCGCATGGCGAACTCGTCGGGCTCCCAGCAGATCTCCCTGTCGGCCCAGGCGATGTGTTCCAGGAGCCGGGACTTGATTCGACCGAGTCCCTTGGTACCTTGTGAGTACATAGAAGACCCCTTTCGCGGCATTACTCGAGGTGGCTTCTTTCCGCCGGACTGCAGGCCGATGACGGCCGCGTCGCAGGGTGGCAGCCCTTGATGCGGCGGGCGCGTACGTTGGCCTCGGTCCGGCATTCGCTGTGCTCTGATGAGCGATGACGGCGGCGATTCTTCAGGCGAGTGCGAGATCCCTCCGGCAGGCGGCCTCCCTGGGGCGGTGATTCGAATCCGGGACGGCGACGTTGCCGGTGTGGCGGCCTGAGCCGCTTTCAGCGAGAAGGTGAACCTTCCTGGGACGATCGTCCTCCCGCCCCTGCCCTGCTGCAATACCTTTCGCAAGAAAGATTGGAATTTCTTCGCAGATTGTGCGACGACTTGCGGTGCACAGGTCAATGCAACTTGCACGCAATAAGCGCGGGCGTATAGAGGCGCGGAATGGGTTGACGAACACGGCGAACACGGCCCCCGGCTCCTTTCCCCTGAGGAGCGTTGCTTGCCTCTACGCTCTACCCATGTCAGCCTTCTGGCAAGGCCTCGCGGCAGTACTCGTGCAAGTTGCAGTGTAAGATTAAGAGAACGGCCCAGAACGGCGGGCTCGAAACGATCCCTTCCGGCTACACCTTCATTCCCGGCAAGGAGAGTCGACGGTGCCATCGAAGCAGGGCAGCCCCACCGTCCGCAGGCTGAGACTCGGCCAGGAGCTGCGCCTCCTGCGCGAGCGGCGCAGTTTGACCGGCTCCAAGGCCGCCCACGAGCTCGGCTGGTCGCCCAGCAAGATCAGCCGCATCGAAGCGGCCAAGACCATGCCCAGCACCGAAGACGTCAAGGCGATGGCCAAGCTCTACGGTGCCGACGGCGACAAACTTGAAGAACTCTTCGGCTTGTTGCGAGACGCGGACCAGCGTGGGTGGTGGGAGGATTACGAAGACGCTCTGCCCGAGGAATACACAAGATTCCTCGGGTTGGAGGCGGAGGCCACTTTTCAGCGCAACTGGGAACCCCAGATCGTGCCTGGCCTCCTACAGACCGAGGACTACGCGCGAGAGGTCATCCTGGCCGTCCGCGGCATCGTGCGCATCACGCACAGCGGTGTCCGGAGCCGGGTCGAGGCCCGCCTCGACCGTCAGCGGCTGGTCATGCACCGGGCGGATCCCTGCCAGATGCGCTTCGTGCTCGACGAGCCGGCCCTGATGCGCCGATTCGGCGAGCCCTCGGTGATGCGGGAGCAGATGGAGCACCTTCTGGAGCTGTCCCTGCTGCCGCACGTGAGTGTCCAGGTGCTGCCGATGGACGCGCTCCATCCGGTCAACACCGGGGCGTTCATTCACCTGAAGTTCGCGGAGTTCGACGATGTGGTCTACCTGGAGCAGCTCTATACTGCACACTTCGTCGAAGATCTCGAACGGGTGGCTGGTTACGAGACCGCCTTCGAGCACATCAGGTCGCAGGCGCTTGACGAGGACGAATCACGCGTGCTCATCCAGCGCAAGGCCATGATGTGGCGGGGCTAGCGAAAAGAACAACATCAAGGGGCAATGGCGCCCCTTTACCCATTTGGGGAGAAAATGCGCACCCAACCCATGATGGCGGCATGGCAGAAGAGCAGCTTCTGCAACGGCGCGAGCAGCTGCGTCGAAGTCGCCCCCCTGGCCGACGGCAACGTCGCGCTGCGGGACAGCAAGGAGCAGGACGGCCCCATCCTGGTCTTCACCCCGGCCGAATGGGCGGCCTTCACCGCCGGCGTCCGCGACGGTGAGTTCGACCTGGAGGCCCTGACGGCCGGAGCGTGACGAACGGCCCTGGCGTGTTGGTCGCAGCAACCCGCAGGGCCGTTCGCAGGAGCCACATCCTGGCACAGCACCCGTCCCAAGATCACCCGCGACACGGCCATTCGTGCCGCGCCTCCCCGCTCCCCGAGTGCGAACTTCCCCCGCACAGGAGCGGCGCGTGCCTCCGGGGAGGGACGCGCCGCCGGATCCGTCAGGTCAGAGCAGGCCGAGGCCCTGGGCGACGCCCTGGCCGAGGTCCTTGTGGACGTTGGTCCAGTAGTCCACGACCCGCTTCTTCATCTCGCCCGTGACCTCCGGCTTGGAGGCGTGGCCGATGATGTTGGACACCATGTGGGCGCGGTCGGTGTCGGACAGCACGTTCTCCCACAGCGCGCGCGGCTGGGTGAAGTCGTCGTCCTCGGCGTGCTTGGTGTAGGCCGAGCGGACGATCTCGCCGGTGACGCTGTAGTGCGAGCCCTCGTACAGCGACGGGTCGGCCGCCGGGCCGCCGTAGCTGTTGGGCGCGTAGACCGGGTCCTGCGGGTTCCGGAACGTCATCGGGCCGTCGAAGTTGTAGGAGTTGACCGGCGACTTCGGCTGGTTGACCGGAAGCTGCAGGTAGTTGGGCCCGATGCGGTAGCGGTGCGCGTCGGGGTAGGAGAACAGGCGGCCCTGCAGCATCTTGTCCGGCGACGGGCCGATGCCCGGCACCAGGTTGGCCGGCTCGAAGCCCGCCTGCTCCACCTCGGCGAAGTAGTTGTCCGGGTTGCGGTCGAGGGTGAAGCTGCCGATCGTGATCTCGGGGTAGTCGCTGTGCGGCCACACCTTGGTCAGGTCGAACGGGTTGAACCGGTAGTCGGCGGCGTCCTCGAACGGCATGATCTGCACGTTGACCGTCCACGACGGGTGGTCGCCGCGCTTGATCGAGTCGTACAGGTCGCGGATGTGGTAGTCGGGGTCGGTCGCGACGAGCGCGTCGGCCTCGGCGGCGGTGAAGTTTCGGATGCCCTGGTCGGTCTTGAAGTGATACTTGACCCAGAACTTCTCGCCCGCGGCGTTGTACCACAGGAAGGTGTGCGAGCCGAAGCCGTGCATGTGCCGCCAGGAGGCGGGTGTGCCGCGGTCGGTCATGAGGAACGACACCTGGTGGGCCGACTCGGGGTGCAGGGTCCAGAAGTCCCACTGCATGTTGTGGTCGTGCAGATGGTTGTCGGCGCGCCGCTTCTGGCTGTGGATGAAGTCGGAGAACTTCTGCGGGTCGCGAATGAAGAAGATCGGCGTGTTGTTGCCGACGATGTCGTAGTTGCCCTCGTCGGTGTAGAACTTGATCGCGAAGCCGCGCGGGTCGCGGGCGGTGTCGGCGCTGCCGAGCTCGCCGGCGACGGTGGAGAAGCGCAGGAAGAGCGGCGTCTCCTTGCCCTTCTGGAAGAGCCCGGCGCGGGTGAACTGGCTGACGTCCTCGGTGATCCGCAGCCGGCCGTGCGCGCCGCCGCCCTTGGCGTGGACCACGCGCTCGGGCACGCGCTCACGGTTGAAGTGCGCCATCTTCTGGATCAGGTAGTGGTCCTGAAGAAGCAGGGGGCCGTTCGCGCCGACGGAGAGCGAATGGTCGTCGCTCGGCGCGGGGACGCCCGCGTCGTCGGTGGTGAGAGGCCTGGTCGGCATCGCGTGATCCTCCGGAATCATCATCATTGACAGCTCGGGCACACGCCCCAGAACGTGACATCGGCTTCGTCCACGACGTAACCGGCGGAGTCGACCGGGTCGAGGCAGGGGGCGGCCCCCGCGACGCAGTCGACGTCCGTGACCGATCCGCACTGCCGGCACACGAGGTGATGGTGGTTGTCGCCCACCCTGGCCTCGTAGCGGGCCGGGCTGCCCATCGGCTCGATCTTCCGCAGAAGACCGGCCCCGTGCATCGCGTGCAGCGAGTCGTAGACGGCCTGGAGGGACACCTGACCCACGCGCTCGCGCACCCCGCGGCAGACGGCGTCCACGTCGAGATGGTCGCCGGCGCGCACGGTGTGCATGATCGCCAGGCGGGCCGCCGTGACGCGGAGTCCGGCCTGACGCAGCAGGTCATCGTCCCTCATGCGGCCCAGGCTATGCCCTAAACCTGAATCATTCAACTTTGAGAACGAATCCAGTTTGACTGGTCACGGTCTGCTCTCGACTGGGATGCCGAGCCGCGCGGGGAACATCCGCACATGGCATGCTCATCCCTGAAAGTCTGAATCGAGCGGAAATGGCGACCGATGAACCTCCCCCGCGTCCTCCCGGCGTTAGCCGTCGTCGTCGCGTCCCTCGTCGCCTGCTCATCAGCCGAACCCGCCGCCCCCGGACGTGAGCAGCTCGCGGGCAAGACGTCCGCCGAGCCGACCGCTCCCCCCAAGCCGCAGCGCAAGCCGTATACCATCGCCTTCGGCGGGGACGTGCACTTCGAGGGCATCCTCAGGCCGCGGCTGAACGACCCCCGCACCGCCCTCGGCCCCATCGCCAAGGTGCTGCGCAAGGCCGACCTGGCCATGGTCAACCTGGAGACGGCGATCACCACCGGCGGCACCCCCGCCCCCGGCAAGCAGTTCACCTTCCGCGCCCCGGCCAGCGCGCTCACCGCGCTCAAGGCCGCCGGCGTGGACGTGGCGTCGATGGCCAACAACCACGGCATGGACTACATGGACAGCGGCCTCCAGGACTCGCTGGCCGCCGTCAAGCGGTCGAGGTTCCCCGTCGTCGGCATCGGCGCCGACGAGGCCCAGGCGTACAAGCCGTACCGGAAGGTCGTCAACGGCAACCGCGTGTCGATCATCGGCGCGACGCAGGTGCTCGACGACGAGTTCATCCAGGCGTGGACGGCCACGCCGGACAAGGGCGGGCTGGCCTCCGCGAAGAACGAGCCCCGCCTGATCAAGGCGGTACGGCAGGCGCGCCGCAACTCCGACACCGTGATCGTCCACCTGCACTGGGGCACCGAGATGCAGAAGTGCCCCAACCAGGCGCAGCTCTCCCTCGCCCCCAAGCTGATCAAGGCGGGCGCCGACGTGATCGTCGGCGGGCACGCGCACATCCTGCTCGGCTCCGGCTACCTGGACAACGCCTACGTCAGCTACGGGCTCGGCAACTTCGTCTTCTACAACTCCAACCCGGCCACCACCGGCCGGACCGGCGTGCTCACGCTGACGATCAACGGCCGCAAGGTGCTCAAGGACTCCTGGACCCCCGCCACCATCCAGGGCGGCGTCCCGGTGCCCATGACCGGCACCGCGCGGACCGGCGCCATCGCCGACTGGAAGGCCCTGCGCTCCTGCGCCGGGCTGTCCGCCGAACGCTGACGGGACCGGCCCCCAGGAAATCCGCAGAATCGCAGGTAACGATCGGCCCCATGGGGGGAAGATGTTTCCTGTGTCCTCGCCGCTAGCAGAAGATGACTGTGCGTCACCGAAGCCGCTGCGCCGCCAGCCCACCCAGCGCCGCAGCGCCCGCCGGGTCGAGCGGATGCTCGACGCCTGTGCCGAGCTCCTCGACGAGATCGGCTACGAGGCCCTGTCGACGACCCGCATCGCCGAACGGGCCGGGGTCGCGATCGGCTCCGTCTACCAGTTCTTCCCCGACAAGCGCGCCATCACCCAGGAGCTCACCCGGCGCAACGTGGAGCAGTTCGTCACGAGGGTCGGGCGCAGGTTCATGGAGGAGGACTACCGGGGCTGGTGGGAGGCCGTCGAGGCGATCATCGACGAGTACGTCTCCATGCACCGGTCCGTCGCCGGCTTCAAGAGCCTCCACTTCGGCGACGTCGTCGACCTCAACCTGCTCGACTCCGACTCCGACAACAACACCGTGATCGCCGGGCGGCTGCGCGGGCTGCTGCTCAAGGAGTTCGGGCTGGCCGACAGCCACCAGCTCGACGTGGCCGTCCTGGTCGCCGTCGAGGCCGGTGACGCCGTGCTCAAGCTCGCCTTCCGGCGCGACCCCGACGGCTCACCGGAGATCATCGAAGCCGCGAAACAGCTCGTCTGCGGCTTCCTGTCCCGCCAGCTCGCCTCCTGGGCCCGGCAGGCCGGCTGACCCGTCAGCCGTGCCCCGGACGATCGGCGACCGCCGGCCGGCCCTGACCCTTCAGCGCTTCCAGCAACTCCGGCAGCCAGTCAGGACGCCGGCCCGGCAGGTCGCACGGCGCCGGGAACGACACCGGACGGACGTGACGCGCCTGCCGGGCGTCGAGCCTCGCCTCCAGCGCCCGCAGGTTGCGCTCCGCCGACTCGATCGCCTCCAGCCGGGCCGACAGGTAGCCGGACACCCCCGGCACCAGCGCCGACAGCACCACGGCACAGGCCAACGTGAAGGTCAACTGCCTGGACCTGCCCATCGTCAGCCCCTTCCGTCGCGGAGGCACACTCCGTACCTGCCCGTTGACGTGCGGTGATACGCACGGCATGGGCAGCCTTGGCCAACGCGTTGCCATAGCCGATCGTCATCCGCGATACGCATTGACCGGGCGAAACCGCAGCGCGCTCGGTAGTCTCGCGTTGTGGCGCATGTGACCCGTGAGCACCTTGATCGCCTGCTCGAGCAGGCGCTGCTGGCCGACGACCACAGCTCGCTGGCCAGGCGGCTGTACGACGTGGCGCTCAGCTATTCCACCGGCGACGTTTCCAGGGCGTCCATCCTGGTTCAAGCCGCCGAGGAGTGGAGAGCCGCCGGGCAGCCCGCGCGTGCCCTGGAATGCTTCCAGCGCGCGCTCGAAGACGGCGGCGAGGTCAGCTTCGACCCGCGTGCCGGCATCGCCGACACGCTGTTCGAGCTCGACCGGCACGACGAGGCCAGGGAGGTCATCGAGACGATCCGCGCCGAAGGAGCCGCCTCGGCGGCCACCGCCCACACCGTCGCCGAGACCCTGGTCGCCTACGGTGACCTCCAGGGCGGGCTCGAATGGGTGACCCAGGCGGTGCTGGCCTGTGACGAGGACGACCCGGAGCACAAGGCGATGCTCCGCACCCGCTACCGCATCCGGGTCGACCTCGGCCTGCCGGAAGACGACCTCGACGCCCTGATCTCCTGACCCCGCCCGGGGCCGACGCCCTCCGCGAGGAGGGAGCCGCCCCCGGCCGTGGCCATCTGCGAGCGGCCTCCCGGGGGCGACCTGCGCGGCGCCGCGCTGCCCCCTGCCCGCCGACGCCCCGCAAGACGGGCCGGCGCCCCGCAAGACGCGCCGAGAGCCGGTAAGACGGGCCGACGCCCCGCCGTCCTTCGTTGCCCTCGCCGTCCTGCGCTGGGCCCTGTCGGGCGCGTACGTGCTGAGGGGCCGCGACGGCGGGGTCGCGGCCCCTCAGGGGACCGTGGGCGGGTGGCGCGGCCCGCGCCACGGTTCGCGGGGGGCGTGCTCCCGGGGCGCCGCGCCGGTGCGGTCGGTGGGCGGCCGGGGAAGGCAGGCCCGGTGGTCAGCTCAGGTCGAGGGCGTCCAGCAGGCCCGTGAGGGAGGTGTGCGCGTCCGGGAGCCGGGTGGCGTCGTTGATGCCGCCGACGGCCGCCGGGACCTGCGGCAGCATCTTGTTGACGAGCTCGTCCTTGAGCTTGTTGACCGGCTGGGGCAGGTTGAGGGGCGCCTTGAAGCCCTCGGCGGCGACCTTGGCGGGGTCGGGCAGCTTGCCGACGCTGGCGCCGACGGGCAGGTCGCGGATGCCGGGGATGGTGGGCAGGTTGGGCAGGTCCGGCACTTCGGGCAGCCGGGTGAGGCTGGGCAGCGCGCCGGAGAGGGGGACGCCCTGGGAGAGCGCGGGCATGGCGGAGGAGGCGGCGAAGCCGCCGAGGTCGGAGAGGCCCATGGCGCGGACGGAGCCGAGACCGGTCAGGCCGATGCGCTGGGCGAGCCGGGCGGCGCTGTGGGCCAGGCGGGAGGTCTCGGACTCGACGAGCTCGGCGGTGCCGGTGGGGTCGTCCACCCCGAACCGGGTGACGCCGTCGCACATCGTGGTGACGGTTCGCTGGGCGCGTACGGTCGCCGACCGCTCTTGGCACGGAGCGGCAGCCTCGGCGGCGCCCGCCCCCAGCCAGGTGACCCCCGCGGTCAGAGTGACCATGGCAAGGATGCTTCGGATGCTCCGAGATGACATTTCACGTCCCCCTGATCGTGCTCGGTGATCTGACGAACGCTGAAGCTAGCCAGGCCCGCGGCACGGGGTGGGCGGCTTGCCCGAAGGCTGGGCCGATCCTTACGCACGCGGGGCGCCGATGACCGGGGCGTGGAACGCGTGCGCCCGGGGGCCGACCGGCCTCCGGGCGCTGCGTGCGGGCTGTGGTCAGCCGCGCTGGACGGTGAGCTCGTCGTCGCCGAGATCGACGAGGACCTTGTCGCCGTCGACGACGTCACCGGCGAGCACGGCCCTGGCGAGCTTGTCGCCGATGGCCGACTGGACGAGCCGGCGCAGCGGCCGGGCGCCGTACAGCGGGTCGTAGCCGGTGAGCGCCAGCCATTCGCGGGCCGCCGGGGTGACGTCCAGGACGAGCCTGCGGTCGGCCAGGCGGCGGGCGAGCCGGTCGACCTGAAGGTCGACGATCCTCGTCAGCTCTTCGGAGCCGAGCGCGTCGAACAGGATGACGTCGTCGAGCCGGTTGAGGAACTCCGGCTTGAACGCGGCCCGTACGGCGGTCATGACGGCCTCGCGCTTGGCGCCGTTCTCGAGCTGGGGGTCGACGAGGAACTGCGAGCCCAGGTTGGAGGTGAGGATCAGGATCGTGTTGCGGAAGTCGACGGTGCGGCCCTGCCCGTCGGTGAGCCGGCCGTCGTCGAGCACCTGGAGCAGCACGTCGAAGACCTCGGGATGGGCCTTCTCCACCTCGTCGAGCAGCACGACCGTGTAGGGGCGCCGCCGGACGGTCTCGGTGAGCTGGCCGCCCTCCTCGTAGCCGACGTAGCCGGGAGGCGCGCCGACGAGCCGGGCGACGCTGTGCTTCTCGGCGTACTCGCTCATGTCGATGCGGGTCATCGCCCGCTCGTCGTCGAACAGGAACTCGGCCAGCGCCTTGGCCAGCTCGGTCTTGCCGACGCCGGTCGGCCCGAGGAACAGGAACGAGCCCGTCGGCCTGTCGGGGTCGGCGATGCCGGCCCGGCTGCGCCTGACGGCGTCGGAGACGGCCTGTACGGCCTGCTGCTGGCCGATCAGGCGCCGGCCCAGCTCTTCCTCCATCCGGAGCAGCTTGGCCGTCTCCGCCTCCAGCAGGCGGCCCGCCGGGATGCCGGTCCAGGACGAGATCACCTCGGCGATGTCGTCGGCCCCGACCTCCTCCTTGACCATGGCGTTGTCGGGCGGCGCGGCCTCGGAGGCGGCCTTGATGGCCTGCTCCAGCCGGGGCACCTCGGCGTACATGATCTTGGACGCGGTCTCGAAGTCGCCGTCGCGCTGGGCCCGCTCGGCGGTGCCGCGCGCCTCGTCGAGCTGCTTCTTCAGCTCGCCGACCTTGTTGAGGCCGGCCTTCTCGTTCTCCCAGCGGCCGACGAGCGCGTTGAGCTCCTCCTGGCGGTCGGCGAGCTCCTGGCGGAGCCGTTCGAGGCGCTGTACGGAGGCGTCGTCGGTCTCCTTGGAGAGCGCGAGCTCCTCCATCTTCATCCGGTCGACGTTGCGCTGGAGCTGGTCGATCTCCACCGGGCGGGAGTCGATCTCCATGCGCAGCCGCGAGGCGGCCTCGTCGACCAGGTCGATGGCCTTGTCGGGCAGGAAGCGGTTGGTGATGTAGCGGTCGGACAGCGCGGCGGCGGCCACGAGGGCGCCGTCGGCGATCTGGACCTGGTGGTGGCCCTCGTAGCGGCCCTTGAGGCCGCGCAGGATCGCGATCGTGTCCTCGACCGTGGGCTCGCCCACGTAGACCTGCTGGAAGCGCCGCTCCAGCGCCGGGTCCTTCTCGATGCGCTCGCGGTATTCGTCGAGCGTCGTGGCGCCGATCATGCGCAGCTCGCCGCGGGCCAGCATCGGCTTGAGCATGTTGCCCGCGTCCATGGCGCCCTCGGCGGCCCCCGCGCCGACGACGGTGTGCAGCTCGTCGATGAACGTGACGATCTGCCCCTCGCTCTCCTTGATCTCGGAGAGCACGGCCTTGAGCCGCTCCTCGAACTCGCCCCGGTATTTGGCGCCGGCCACCATCGCGCCCAGGTCGAGCGAGATGAGCCGCTTGTTGCGCAGCGACTCGGGCACGTCGCCGGCCACGATGCGCTGGGCCAGGCCCTCGACGACGGCGGTCTTGCCGACGCCGGGCTCGCCGATCAGCACCGGGTTGTTCTTGGTGCGGCGGCTGAGCACCTGGACGACGCGGCGGATCTCGGAGTCGCGGCCGATGACCGGGTCGAGCTTGCCCGCGCGGGCGCGCTCGGTCAGGTCGACGCCGTACTTCTGCAGCGCCTGGTAGGTGTCCTCGGGGGTCTCGCTGGTCACGCGGGCGTTGCCCCGTACCTTCTCGAACGCGTCGAGCAGCGCCTGCGGGGTCGCGCCCTGCGCCTTGAGCAGGTCGGCGACCGGGCCGCCGTCGGCCGCGAGGCCGACGAGCAGGTGCTCGGTGGAGACGTAGAGGTCTTCGAGACGGTTGGCGTGCTGGGCGGCGGTGTTCATCACCTTGAGGAGGTGACGGGAGCTCGACGGGGCGCCGACGGTGGCGCCCTGCGCCTTGGGCAGCGTCGCGAGCTGCTCCTCCGCCTTGGCGCGCAGTGTGCGCCAGTCGGCGCCGACGACGTCGAGCAGCGGCACGGCGGTGCCGCCCGTCTGGCCGAGCAGCGTGGTGAGCAGGTGAGCCGGGGCGATCTCGGGGTTGCCCTCGGCGGCGGCGCGCCTCATGGCACCCGCGAGAGCCTCCTGGCTCTTCTGGGTGAGCTTGTAGTCCATTGCTTTCTAGGCCCCCGGTGGCAGCTCGTAGCGGATCAGCGCCCTGACCATCTGCATCTCGGCGCGCAGCCGGTGAACCTCCTCGCGCAGTCGCAGCGCTTCGTTCTCCAGCTCCAGGATCCGCTTGATGCCGGCGAGGTTGATGCCCTCCTCCTGGGAGAGCCGCTGGACCTCGCGCAGCTGGACGATGTCGCGTGTGGAGTAGAGGCGGCCGCGCCCCGCGGTGCGGCCCGGGCACACGAGCCCGAGCCGGTCGTACTGCCGCAGGGTCTGCGGGTGCAGCCCCGACAGCTGCGCGGCCACCGAGATCACGTAGACGGGTGTGTCGTCTGAGAGATCGAAATAGTTGGCGTCCATCGGCTACTCGCTTCTGGCTCTCTGTATGAGATCAGCCCGCGGGTCCTCGGCCGCGGTCGCGGTGTTGAACTCCGTCAGGAGTTCGCGTGACTTGTCGTCCAGCGTCTTGGGCACGACGACCTCGACGCTGGCGAGCAGGTCTCCCTTGGTGCCGTCCTTGCGGGCGGCGCCCCGGCCGCGGACCCGGAACGTGCGCCCGTTGGGCGTGCCCGGCGGGATGCGCAGCGTGACGGGCATGCCCTTGAGGATGGGCACCTTGATCTCGGCGCCCAGAGCGGCCTCGGTGAACGTCACCGGCACGGTGATGGTCAGGTTGTCGCCCGACCTGCCGAACACGGCGTGCGGCTTGACGTGCGTCTGGATGTACAGGTCGCCCGCCGGGCCGCCGTTCTCGCCCGGTGCGCCCTTGCCCTTGAGCTTGACCCGCTGCCCGTCGGCGACCCCCGCGGGGATGCGCGCCTGGATCGTGCGGGTGCTCTTGGCCCGGCCGCTGCCCTCGCACACGGGGCAGGGGTCGTCCACGAGGAGGCCGCGGCCCTTGCAGTCGCGGCAGGGCTCGGAGAAGGCGAAGTTGCCCAGGTTGCGGCTTGCCGCGCCGGTGCCCTCGCAGGTCGGGCAGACCCGCGGGGTGGTGCCGGCCTTGGCCCCCGTGCCGCTGCACCCGGTGCACGCCGCCGAGCTGGTCAGCCGGAGCGAGACCGTGGTGCCCTCGACCGCCTCGGTGAACGAGAGCGTGACCTCGGACTCGATGTCCTGCCCACGCCGCGGCCTGGTCGCGCCGGTGCTGCGGGTGCCCGCGCCGCCCCGGTTGAACAGGCCGCCGAACAGGTCGCTGAAGCGCTCCCCGGCGCCCTGGCCGGGCTGCTGCTGCCCGGCCGTCCCCCCGAACAGGTCGCCGAAGTCGAACGGGAAGCCGCCGCCCGCGCGCTGGCCGCCCACCCCCGACCCGAACAGCGTGCGCGCGTCGTCGTACTCCTTGCGGCGCTTGCTGTCGGACAGGATGTCGTACGCCTCGGAGACCTCCTTGAA
The DNA here is from genome assembly GCF_040639085.1 of Nonomuraea sp. NPDC023979. NCBI lineage: Bacteria > Bacillati > Actinomycetota > Actinomycetes > Streptosporangiales > Streptosporangiaceae > Nonomuraea > Nonomuraea sp. NPDC023979. Next base: position 359,837 of record NZ_JBEZZG010000003.1, on the reverse strand, counting down.
CTTGGTCTCCTTGGACGGGTCACCCTGGTTGGTGTCGGGGTGATACTGGCGGGCCAGCTTGCGATAGGCCTTCTTGATGTCTTCGGCGCTGGCGGACTTGGGCACACCAAGGACGGCGTAGTAGTCCTTCTCCAGGTAGTCCTTGGTGCTCATCTAACGCCCTTCGTCCTCGTCAGTTGTCTTCGTCATCGGACGCCGAGGGGGCGTCCCCGGGCTCGGCGACCGCGACCCGCGCGGGGCGCAGCACCCGCTCGCCCATGCGGTAGCCCAGCTGCAGCACCTCGACGGCGGTCGGCTCGGTCACCTCCGGCGAGTAGCTGTGCATCAGGGCCTCGTGCACCGTCGGGTCGAAGGGGTCGCCCTTCTGGCCGTAGGGGCTGAGGCCGAGCTTGGTGAGCACCGATTCCAGAGACTCTGCCACCTTCGCGAAGCCTCCGGTGAGCTCACCGTGATCGCGGGCCCGGCCGATGTCGTCGAGCACGGGCAGCAGCTCGGTGAGCACTCCCGCCACGGCCAGCTCGCGGACCGCGACGCGGTCGCGCTCCACCCGGCGGCGGTAGTTGGTGTATTCGGCCTGAAGACGCTGGAGGTCGGCGGTCCGCTCGGCGAGCTGCGCCTGCAGCTCGCCGTCGACCGCGCCGTCCGCGGCGCTTCCGGCGGCCGGCGCGGGCGGCTGCTCGGCCTCCTCGGTCTCCTCGGCCTGCGTCCGCACCTCCCCGGTCTCCGGGTCGATCTTGCGATTGTCGCGGATCACCGGCTCATCGTGCCCGTTGTCACGCGGCGGCATCACTTGATCACTTGTCCTTCTTCGGCTCGTCGTCCACGATCTCGGCCTCGACGACGTCTTCGTCGGCCTTCTGCTCCTGACCAGGGGCGGAGGCGTCCTGCGGGGCGCCCTCGCCGCCGGCGGCCTGCTGGCCCTGGGCGTAGATCGCCGAACCCATCTTCTGGCTGACCGTGGCGAGCTTCTCGGCCGAGGTGCGGATGACGTCGGTGTCGGTGCCCTCCAGAGCCTTCTTCAGCTCGGCGAGCGCGTCGTTGACCTCGGTCTTGATGTCACCGGGGACCTTGTCGTCGTTCTCGCGGAGGAACTTCTCCGTCTGGTAGGCCAGGCCGTCGGCGTTGTTGCGGACCTCGGCCTCCTCGCGGCGCTTCTTGTCCTCCTCGGCGTAGGACTCGGCCTCGCGCATCATCCGCTCGATGTCGTCCTTCGGCAGCGCGGAGCCGCCGGTGATCGTCATCGTCTGCTCCTTGCCCGTGCCCAGGTCCTTGGCGGAGACGTTGACGATGCCGTTGGCGTCGATGTCGAAGGTGACCTCGATCTGCGGGATGCCGCGCGGCGCCGGGGCGATGCCGGTCAGCTCGAACGTGGCCAGCTTCTTGTTGTAGGAAGCGATCTCGCGCTCGCCCTGGTAGACCTGGATCTGCACCGACGGCTGGTTGTCCTCGGCCGTGGTGAAGACCTCGGAGCGCTTGGTCGGGATCGTGGTGTTGCGCTCGATGATCTTGGTGAAGATCCCGCCCTTGGTCTCGATGCCCAGCGACAGCGGGGTCACGTCGAGCAGCAGGACGTCCTTGACCTCGCCCTTGAGCACGCCGGCCTGCAGAGCGGCCCCGATGGCGACGACCTCGTCCGGGTTGACGCCCTTGTTGGGCTCCTTGCCGCCGGTCAGCTCCTTGACGAGCTCGGAGACGGCGGGCATGCGGGTCGAGCCGCCGACGAGCACCACGTGGGCGATGTCGGAGACCTTGATGCCGGCGTCCTTGATGACCTGGTTGAACGGGCCCTTGGTCCGCTCGAGCAGGTCGGCCGTCAGCCGCTGGAACTCGCTGCGGGTGAGCTTCTCGTCCAGGTGCAGCGGGCCCTCGGAGGAGGCCGTGATGTAGGGCAGGTTGATGTTGGTCTCGGACTGGCTGGACAGCTCGATCTTGGCCTTCTCGGCCGCCTCGCGCAGACGCTGGAGCGCCATCTTGTCCTTGGCCAGGTCGACGCCGTGGGCGTTCTGGAAGCGCTTGACGAGCTCGTCGACGACGCGCTGGTCCCAGTCGTCACCACCGAGGTGGTTGTCGCCCGAGGTGGCCTTGACCTCGACGAAGCCGTGGCCGTCCTCCTGACCGACGTCGAGCAGGGACACGTCGAAGGTGCCGCCGCCGAGGTCGAAGACCAGGATCGTCTGGTCCTCCTCCTTGTCGAGCCCGTAGGCCAGGGCGGCCGCGGTCGGCTCGTTGATGATGCGCAGCACGTTGAGGCCCGCGACGGTGCCGGCCTCCTTGGTGGCCTGGCGCTGGGCGTCGTTGAAGTAGGCCGGGACGGTGACCACCGCGTCGGTGATCTTCTCGCCCAGGTAGGCCTCGGCGTCCTGCTTGAGCTTCTGCAGCACGAAGGCGCTGATCTGCTGCGGGGAGAACTTCTTGCCGTCGATCTCCTGGGACCAGTTGGTGCCGATCTCGCGCTTGACCGAGCGGATCGTCCGGTCCACGTTGGTGACGGCCTGCCGCTTGGCGACCTCGCCGACCAGGACCTCGCCGTTCTTCGCGAAGGCGACCACGGACGGCGTGGTCCGCGAGCCCTGCGCGTTGGCGATGACGGTGGGCTCACCGCCCTCGAGGATCGAGACGACGGAGTTGGTCGTCCCAAGGTCGATACCTACCGCACGTGCCATGAGTACGTCCTTGTGGTCAAAGTTGAGTTGGTTGGACTCAACCTACGAATGTGTGCCGTCTTTGTCAAACGACTTGAGCCTACTCGGCTCAACCCCCGGTGCGCGAAAAAGCCCCCGAGTCTCCCGGGAGAGGGGGCGAGGAGGGGACTCCCGGGAGACGGCTCGAGGGCTCAGACGGGCGTGTTCATGTCCGACTGGATCCGGGCGGCGGTCAGGGGCTCGCTGTAGACGCGGACCTCGTCGATCAGGCCGTCGAAGTGCTCGCCCCACAGGCTGTTGCCGCCGATGCGCAGGGCTCCTCCGTCGGCGCGGATCGGCCCTCCGGCGGCCTGCTGGCTCACCTGCGTGCCGTTGACGTACAGCCGCAGCGTGGCGCCGTCGTAGGTGGCGGCCAGGTGGCTCCAGACGCCGAGGGGGAGCGAGGCCGTGCCGCCCGCGCCGACCTCGCCGGTGGTGTGGATGACGGCGTGCGGCCGGTCGGTGTAGCTCCCGGCCGACAGGACGTACGCCAGGTCGCCCGCGTACTCCTTCATGATCACCGTACGCCAGCTCGTCACGGTCGACGGCTTGACCCAGGCTTCCAGCGTCATGCCGGTGGTGAGGCGCAGGCCGGCCGAGTCGGCGACCGTGACCCAGCTCGACGAGCCGTTGAACGACAGCGCCTGGCCGTACCTGCCGGAGGCCGTCCAGGTGGCGTCCTTCAGCGTGCCGGCGTTGCCCAGGCCGGAGGAGTCGGCCGTGGTGGTCCCGGCGCCCTCGTTCATGCCGAGCGCCGCCACCAGGCCCTGGCTGCTGGGCGGCGCGGTGACGGCGGCCGGGTCCTCGGCGGACGGCGTGCTGGTGTTGCCCGCCGCGTCGAAGGCCACCACGCGGTAGTAGTACGTGCCCTCGGCCAGCCCCGGGTCGGTGAACGCGGTGGTCTGCGACGAGCCGACCTGGTTGGCCCCCGAGGGGGTGAAGCCGGAGGTGGCGGAACGATGGACGGTGTAGCCCTCGACGCCCCTGTCGTCTGTGGACGCGGTCCAGGCGAGCTGGGCGTGGCCGGGTCCGCCGGTGGCGGCGAGGGAGCCGGGGGTGCTCGGCGGCGTGGTGTCCGGCTCGGGCGCGGCGCCGATCGGGGTGGTCATGTCGAGCTGGATCTGGGCCGGGGTGAGCGCCCGGTCGTAGATCCTGACCTCGTCGATGAGGCCGTCGAAGAACTCGCCCCACAGGCTGTTGCCGCCGATGCGCAGCACGCCGCCGTCGGTGCGGATCGGGCCGCCCGCGGCGCGCTCGGCGGCCTGCGTGCCGTTGACGTACAGGCGCAGCGTGGCGCCGTCGTAGGTGGCGGCCAGATGGCTCCAGGTGTTCAGCGGGAGCGAGGCCGTGCCGCCCGCGCCGACCTCGCCGGTGGTGTGGATGACGGCGTGCGGCCGGTCGGTGTAGCTCCCGGCCGACAGCGTGTAGGCCAGGTCGGTCCCGTACTGCTTCATGATCACCGTGCGCCAGCTCGTCACCGTCTCCGGCCTGATCCACGCTTCCAGCGTCATGCCGGTGGTGAGGCGCAGGCTGGCCGAGTCGGCGACCGTGACCCAGCTCGACGAGCCGTCGAAGGCCAGCGCCTTGCCGAACTTGCCGGTCGCCGCCCAGGTCGTGTTCGCCGCCGTGCCGGGGTTGCCGGCCGGGGAGGCGTCGCCGACGGCGGTGCCCGAGCCCTCGTTCATCGCGTACGCGGCCACCAGGCCCGCCGGGGAGTGCGAGGTCTCGAACGTCGCCGTGTAGGTGGCCGCCGACGCCGGGGCGGTGATGTTGTGCGTGGCCGCGCCGCCGTCGGACCAGGCGTCGAACGCCTGGTCGCCCTGCGGCGACGGCGCGGTGACGGAGTTGCTCGACCCGGCGATCACGGTCCGGGTGAACGGCGCGATCGTCTGCTCCTGGTTGAACCCGAGCCGCAGCCCCGGCGGGTCCGTCCTGAAGGTCAGCTCGACGGTCCTGGGCTGGAGCAGGACGCTCGCGGTGTCGGTCAGGCCGTGCCCGTCCTCGACGGTGAGCCGCAGCTCCAGGTGCGACGGATACTCGTGGTCGGGGGCCTGGAAGGAGCCGGACGCGCCGGTGTAGCGGGTGATCTCGTGCTCGTGACAGGCGCCGGGGCAGTGGTGCATGATCAGCGTCCAGGTCATGCGGGAGCCGGGGATCGCGCCGTCCTCGGCGTCGGTCCCGGTGCCCGAGAAGCCGATCGTGTCGCCGACCGCCCAGGTCGTGGTGGCCGCCGGGGTGGTGATGGCGGCCGTGGGCGCGCTGTTGCCGACGTTGATGGTGACGGTGGCGTCGCCCTGCCCGCCCTTGCCGTCGTTCACCCGTAACCTGACCTGGTAGGACCCGTTCTGCGCGTAGGTGCGGGACGGGGTGGCGGAGGTCGAGTCGTCCAGCTCGCCGTCGCCGTCGAGGTCCCACGCGTAGGTGAGCGGGTCGCCGTCGGCGTCGCTGGAGCCCGTGCCGGAGAACGTCACGGCCAGCGGGGCCGCGCCGGAGGTCGGTGTCGCGTCGATCACCGCGGTGGGCGGGGCGTTGTCGTAGATGTAGCGCACGACCGCGCCGCCGTCGTGGTCGACGGCGAACAGGTCGCCGTTCGGCCCGCTCTCCAGCTCGACCGTGCCGATCCCGGTGTCGAACGCGGTCACCGTCGCCGGGTCCGGCAGCCCGTTCGCGCCCTCGGTCATCACCCAGACGCACCTGCGGCTGTAGTCGGAGAAGAACAGCGCGCCGTCGTACGCCTGCGGGTAGGGCCCACCTGGGTAGAAGGCGACGCCGCTGGAGGACGACTGGCCGCCGGGGGCGCACGGGTCGCCCGGGTAGAGGCGCTGGCCGTGGTTCCAGGCGAAGTGCGGCTTGGTGTGGGCCGCCGCGCCCTCGGCGTACAGGTTCTCGCACAGGGTCAGGTTGAGCGCGTCGTAGCCGTCCTCGCGGGGCGCGCCCTCGTAGCAGGGCCAGCCGAAGTTGGCCACGCCGCCCGTGGGGTCGGCCACGCGGTTGATCTCCTCGAAGGAGCCCCAGCCGACCTCGCCCGCCCAGATCTCGCCGGTGCCCGGCCGGTTGGTGATGCGGAACGGGTTGCGCAGGCCGTGGGCGACGATCCTGGCCACGTTCGGGTCGGCGGCGCCGGCGTTCGGGTTGCCGGGGGCGGCGGCGCCGGTGTCGGGGTCGATGCGGATGATGCTGCCGGCCAGCGTGGCCGGGTCGCCGCCGGTGCGCACGTCCTGGGAGCGCAGCGCGCCGCCCTCGGCCGCGGGCGGGGTGGGCGAGGTGCCCACCGCCGTCGGCGGGTCGCCGCACGGGTTGTCCGGTACGACGTCCGAACCGGGCAGGTTGTCCTGCCCGTAGTCGGCGAACTGGAAGCTGGCCCCGTCGCCCGCCGAGGCGTAGAGCATGCCGTCGGGGCCGAACTGCAGGTCGCCGATGGAGTGGCTGGGGTACTGCTGGCACCAGTCGGTGATCAGGGGCGTCTCGGCGCCGGTGGGGGAGATGACCGACAGGCGGCCGGTGATGCGGCAGCCGTCCCCGGTCGGGCCGGGCGGCGAGGGGCACTCGTCGAAGTCATCGTTCGCCTGCCCCCAGCGCGGCGCGCCGCCCCCGGGCTCGGCGTCGTAGGAGTAGAGCACGTACACGCGGGGGTCCTGCGGGAAGTCCGGGTGCAGGGCCAGGCCGAGCAGGCCGCGGTCCCAGAAGTCGTGCACCTTGGTGCGCAGGTCGGCGTAGACGGTGGGCGTGGTGTCCGTGAGCGAGTCGAAGACCTTGACGTAGCCGCCCTTCTCGGCCACGAACACCCGCCCGTCAGCGGCGAACTCGACGTTGGTGGGGCTGGTCAGCCCGCTGAAGATCGTCTGTTTCTCGAAGCGTTCCGGCAGGGCCTGCGCGGGCGGCGCGGCCAGCCCGATCAGTCCGGTGCTCATGAGGATGACGGGCAGCAGGGCACGAACGAGCCGCTTCACGGGTTCCCCCAGTCACGCACACCATCACCGGGGCGCCCCCCGCGCCTTAGGTGCCTTGATCGATGTATCGCAACAAATCGATCAAATGTCACTGGGGTTGTCCGCATGTGGACATGTCAGGATTTGGCGCCGTCCACGATCTTCCGCTTGCCGACCGGGGCCTTGAGCTTGACCGTGGTCGTCTTCTCCACGGCCATCATGATGCAGGACACGCCCTTCGCCTTGGGCGAGGTGCCCTCGTACAGCGTGATCGTGACCCGCTTCCTCGTCTCCTTGACCTTGACGCGGTCCAGGACCGTGCAGGGCTCCACGCCCGACCACCACCTGAGCTGCACCTTGTGGCCCTTGGACACCGCCTTGGCCTTCGTCCAGCGGACCTTGCGCGTGTTGAGCGCGTCGCCGGTCGGCTTGACCGGCTTGGGCTTGGCGTCGGGCGGCGTGGTCGTGGCCACCGAGGCGCTGGTCACGGGCGCGCCGGGCGCCTTGGACAGCGGCCGCTCCTGCGGCGTGGCCGAGCCGCACCCGGTCGCGAGCAGCAGGCATCCGGCCACGAGAGTCGTCGTCACAGTGCGCATACCTCTACGACGGATCAGATCGGCCACCGGTTCAGCGTCGGCGAAGCTAGGGTTGTGGCGTGCTTCGTCAGGCCCTGCTCGCCGCATCCCGGAGCGACCGCGCCGAGCGCGTCGTGTCCGCCTCGCCGCTCACCGGCACCATGGTCAGGCGTTACGTCGCCGACGACGTCGGGGCCGCCGTGACGGAGCTGACCCGCAGGGGCCTGCTCGTCACCGTCGGCAGCCTCGTCGCCGAGGCCGGCGACCGGGCCGAGGCCGAGGGCAACGTCCTGGCGCACCAGCGGCTCGTCGAGAGCCTGCCCGCCGACGCCGACGTGTCGGTCGACCTCACCGCGCTCGGGCTGCGCCTGTCGGAGCAGCTCGCGCTCGACAACGCGGCCACCCTCTGCGAGAGCGCCGCCGAGCGCGGCGTCACGCTCACGCTCGACGCGAGCGGGCCCGGCGCCGCCACCGGCCTGCACTCCATCCACGCCACCCTGCGCAAGGAGCACCCCGCCGTGGGCGTCGTGGTGCGCGCCGGCGAGCCCGGCTCCGCCGAGCGCTGCGCCCGCCTCGACGGCGCCCGCGTCCGGCTCGTCAAGGGCCCCCGCACCGCGCCCGCCGAGGTCGACCGCGCCTTCGCGCGCTGCCTGCGGGTGCTGATGTCCGGCGCCGGCTACCCGATGATCGCCACCCACGACCCCCGGCTGCTGCGCGTCACGGCAGCCCTGGCCGTCCTCGAAGGGCTCGAACCCGCCGGGTTCGAATACCAGATGCTGTACGGGGTCCGCCCCGACGAGCAGCGGCGCCTGGCCGGGCAGGGCGCGCGGGTGCGCGTCCACGTCCCCTACGGCGCCGGCTGGTATCCGTACCTGATGCGTCGCCTCGCCGAGCGGCCCGCCTTCTTCGCGCGCACGCTCCTGTCACGCCGATAGCCGCCGGTAGGCTGCGCACATGATTGCGATTCTCGGCACCGGCAAGATGGGCGAGGCGCTGCTGTCCGGGCTGCTGCGGGCGGGCTTCAAGCCCGGCGACGTGCTGGCCACCGCGCGCCGCGCCGAGCGCGCCCAGGCGCTGCGCGAGACCTACGGGGTCCGCACGGTGTCCAACACCGAGGCCGCCAAGTCCGCCGACACGCTCATCCTCGCGGTCAAGCCGCAGGACATGGCGGCGCTGCTGGCCGAGATCGCCCCCTGCGTGCCCGCCGACCGGCTGGTCATCACCGCCGCCGCCGGCATCACCACGGCCTTCGTCGAGCAGCGCCTCGGCGTCGACGCGCCGGTGGTCCGGGTCATGTCCAACACGCCCATCCGCTTCGACGAGGCGATGAGCGTGATCTCGGCCGGGTCCCACGCCGGCGAGGAGCACCTCAGGCTCACCGAGGACCTGCTCAGGCCGGTCGGCAAGGTGCTGCGCATCCCCGAGTCGCAGCAGGACGCCGCGACCGCGCTGTCGGGCAGCGGGCCCGCCTACTTCTTCTACCTGGTCGAGGCCATGGTCGACGCGGGCATCCTGCTCGGCATGCCGCGCGCCGCCGCGCTCGACATGGTCACCCAGTCGATCGTTGGGGCGGCCGTCATGCTGCGCGACTCGGGCGAGCACCCGGTGATCCTGCGCGAGGCGGTCACCTCGCCGGGCGGCACCACGATCGCCGCCATCGCCGAGCTGGAGCGCCACAGCGTGCGCGCCGCCTTCCTGGCCGCGATCGAGGCGGCCCGCGACCGGGGCCGCGAGCTCGCCGCCGGCTGAGGAGACCGCCTCGACACGGTCGTCCCCAGCCGGCGAGTCATGGGGTCAGGCGTCGCGCCGCCGCATCAGCACGGCCGCCACGACCAGCGTGACCGCGATCCAGGCGAGATAGACGCCGTAGCCGGACCACGGGCCCAGCGGGTTGTCCGGGTTCGGCGCTATCACCTGCAGGCCGGCGTTCGAGGTGAAGTGGTGGTGCACCGTCCTGCCCAGGTCGCCCGGCAGCATGGACGTGACCTGCGGCAGCACCAGGATCAGCGCGATCACCGACACGACCGCGCCCGGCGTGTGCCGGATCAGCGCGCCCAGGGCCAGCCCGAACAGCCCGCTCGCGGTCAGGTAGAGCGAGGTGCCGACCACCACCTGCGCGACGCCCGGGTCTCCGAGCGCCGCCGTCCCGAGGATGAGCGGTCCGCCCACCAGGAACGCCGCCAGGGCGGAGACCGCCGAGACCACCAGCGTCACGACGGTGAACACGACGATCTTGGCCGACAGCACCCGCAGCCGCTGCGGCACGGCCATGAACGTCGTCCTGATGGACCCCGTCCGATACTCGCTCGAGATCACCAGCACCCCGAACGTGGCGAGCGCGAGCTGCGCGAACAGCGTGCCCGACAGGGTGACCCTGGCGGCCTCGATCCCCGTGGGCGGCTCGCCCGCCGAGTTGGCGATCGACACGGTCAGCAGGATGCTGAACCCGATCAGCAGCAGCCCGGCGCAGGCCAGCGTCCACATCGTGGAGCGCACCGAGCGGATCTTGGTCCATTCGGACCGGATGACGTCCATCATGACGAGAACTCCAGGCTGTCCTTGGTCAGCTCCATGTAGGCGGCCTCCAGCGAGGGCCGCACGAACGTCAGCTCCTCCAGCGGCAGTCCGGCCCGCGCGGTCGCGGTGCCGATCTCCAGCGGCTCCACCCCGGTCACCCGCAGGTGGTCCGGGTGCAGCTCGGCGCCCTTGATCAGCTCGGCGACCTCGGCCAGGCGCGGCGACCGTACGCGCACGTACCCCTGGGAGCTGCGGCCGATGAACTCCTGCACGCTCGTGTCGGCGATCAGCCGGCCCTTGCCGATCACCACCAGGTGGTCGGCGGTCTGCGCCATCTCGCTCATCAGGTGGCTGGAGACGAACACCGCGCGCCCATCGGCGGCCAGCTTGCGCATCAGCGTGCGGATCCACAGGATGCCGTCCGGGTCCAGGCCGTTGACCGGCTCGTCGAACAGCAGGATCTCCGGGTCGCCGAGCAGCGCGGCGGCGATGCCGAGGCGCTGCGACATGCCGAGCGAGAAGCCGCCGATGCGCCGCTTGGCCACCGTGCTCAGGCCGACCAGCTCCAGCACCTCCTCGACCCGGGCGGCCGGGATCGCGTTGCTCTGCGCGATGGCCAGCAGGTGGTTGCGGGCGCTGCGCCCGCCGTGCACCGCCTTGGCGTCCAGCAGCGCGCCCACCTTGCGCAGCGGGTGCCTGAGCTCCCCGTACGGCTTGCCGTCCACGAGCACGCCGCCGCCGGTGGGGCGGTCGAGTCCGAGGATCATGCGCATGGTGGTCGACTTCCCGGCGCCGTTCGGGCCGAGGAAGCCGGTCACCTGGCCGGGCTCGACGTCGAAGGACAGATCGGTCACGGCCGCGGTCTTCCCGTAATGCTTGCTCAGGTTCGTTGCCCGAATCGCGGTCATATGTTCAGGATGATCGGCGGCGCGGGCCGAATCTTCCTGCTGCGGGACAGTCCTGCGGGCGGGCCGGTAGGAGCGTGGTCCTACTCTCCTGGGTTGATCAGCCCCGCCTCGTAGGCGGCGATCACCGCCTGGGCCCGGTCCCTCACGCCGATCTTGGCGAACACGCTCGTCACGTGGTTCTTCACCGTCGAGGCGGACACGCCCAGCTCGGCCGCGATCTCCGCGTTGGACCTGCCGCGCGCGATCAGCACCAGGATCTGCCGTTCGCGGTCGGTCAGGCCGGTCAGCCCGGCCCGGTGCAGGGGCGCCGTGTGCCGTTGCGGCCGGGGCGCCCGCACGTAGGCGCCGATCAGGCGGGTGAGCAGCCGGGGGGCCACGGCCGCCTCGCCCCGGTGCACGATCCGTACGCCCTCGACCAGTTCCTCGGGGGAGACGTCCTTGGGCAGGAACCCGTCGGCGCCCGCCCGCAGCGCCGCCACCACGTTCTCGTCCAGGTCGAACGTGCTCAGCGCGAGCACCCGCACGCCCGGCACGCCGCCGGTGATCCGCTCGGTGGCGCGCACCCCGTCGAGGCCGGGCATGTGCAGGTCCATCAGCACCACGTCGGGCCTGAGCCGGGTGGCGAGGTCGACCGCCTCGTCACCGTCGGCGGCCTCGCCGACCACCGTCAGGTCGGGCTGGGCGTCGAGCATCAGCCGGAAGCCCTTGCGGACCAGCGCGTGGTCGTCCACCAGCAACACCGAGATCACGTCTTCTCCAGGGGGATGCGCGCGTGCACGCGGAAACCGCCTTCCAGCCGGGGACCGGTCCATAACTGCCCGCCGCAGAGGGCGACGCGCTCGGCCATCCCGCCCAGCCCGAACCCCGCCGCCATCGGGTGCTTGGGGGCGCCGTCGTCGAGCACCTCGACCTCGATGGCACCCGGATCGTAGACCAGGCGGACGCTGGCCCGCGCGCCTTCGGCGTGCTTGCGGGTGTTGGTCAGCGCCTCCTGGACGATCCGGTAGACGGCGTGGTCGACGGTCGTGGGCAGCGGGACGGGCTCGCCGGTCACGACCAGGCTCGCGGGCAGCCCGGCGCTCCTGACCTCCTCGACCAGCGCGGGCAGCCGGGACGCGCCCACCCCGGTCGCGGCGTCGGAGCCGCCGCCGTCGTCGGCCCGCAGCACGTCGAGCAGCTCGCGCATCTCCGACAGCGCCTGGCGGGCGCTCTGCTCGGCCCCGGACAGCGCCTCGCGGGTCACCTCCTGGCCCGGCGCGAGCGTCGCCCGCGCCCCGCCGACCAGCGCGTTGATGACGCTCAGGTGGTGGGAGACCACGTCGTGCAGCTCGCGGGCGATCCGCCGCCGCTCGGCCCGCACCGCGCTCTCGGCGGCCTCCCGCTTGCCGCGCTCGCGCAGCTCGGCCCGTACGCGGTTGAACTGGCCCAGAACGACGGGGATGGCGATGAGGGTCAGGCCGGTCAGCCACGCGCCCTGAGGCTGCGGGCCGGGCTGGAAGCGGGTGGCGAGCTCGTTCGCGGTCGCGTAGAGGAGGGAGATCAGCCCGGCGGCGATCCAGACCGTGCGGCCGGAGGTGTAGCGGCCCAGGCTGTAGGCGGCGATCATGGTGACCGGGCTGCCGGGGGAGACGATGTCGGCGGAGACGGCGACGACGTCGAGCGCCGTGATCAGCGCCGCCGTCAGCACCGGCCGGTTGCGCCGCATCAGCAGCGGCGGCACGGTCAGCAGGTAGTGCAGGCTGAAGGTCATCGGCTGGCCCTGGGACAGGACGGCCAGCCCGCCGATGATCCCCGGCAGGAGGAGCGCGATCACGAGCGTGATGTCGAAGACCCGCGGACGCCGGAAGAACCGCCATGCGGCCTTGACGCGTCGCACGATGCGCATGGGATCGAGATTACGTCACGAAACTCCCGTGCGACCGGGCGATCCGGCTGGACCGGTGCCGTTGACGCTGCGGTAACGTCACCTCAAGGCGCGGGAAACGGGAGCATGCATGAGCCAGTCGGCACGGGTCATCTGGGACGACGCCCTCACCTCCTACGACTTCGGCCCCGGCCATCCGCTGGCTCCCGTCCGGGTGGCGCTCACGATGGAGCTGGCCAGGGCGCTCGGGGTGCTCGACAAGGTGGACCTGGCAGGCTGCGACCCGGCCACGGACGCCGAGCTGGCGATGGTGCACGACCCCGGTTACGTCGAGGCGGTCAAGCGCGTCTCCGCGACCGGGGCCCCCGACCTGTCGGTGGGGCTCGGCAGCAGCGACAACCCGGCGTTCGCGGGCGTGCACGAGGCGTCCGCGCTGATCGCGGGCGCGTCGCTGGCCGCCGCCCGGGCCGTCTGGGAGGGCGAGGCGGAGCACGCGGTCAACGTCGCGGGCGGGCTGCACCACGCGATGGCGGCCTCGGCCAGCGGCTTCTGCGTCTACAACGACCCGGCGCTGGCCATCGCCTGGCTGCTGCGCCAGGGCGCCAGGCGGGTCGCGTACGTGGACGTCGACGTGCACCACGGTGACGGGGTGCAGGCGGCCTTCTACGACGACCCGCGGGTGCTGACGATCAGCCTGCACGAGAGCCCGCTGACGCTGTTCCCCGGCACCGGCAGGCCGGGGGAGACCGGCGCCGAGGGCACCGCGGTCAACGTGGCGCTGCCCGCCGGGTGCGGCGACTCCGGCTGGCTGCGGGCCTTCCACGCGGTGGTGCCGCCGCTGCTGCGCGAGTTCGCGCCGGAGGTCCTGGTGACCCAGCACGGCTGCGACAGCCACGCGCTCGACCCGCTCGCCCACCTGATGCTCAGCCTCGACGGCCAGCGGACCGCCTACGCGGCCCTGCACCGGCTGGCGCACGAGACCGCCGGCGGGCGCTGGATCGCCACCGGCGGGGGCGGCTACGAGCTGGTCCAGGTGGTGCCGCGGGCGTGGACCCACCTGATCGCGGAGCTGTCGGGCCACCCGCTCGCCCCCTCCACCCCGACGGGCGAGGCCTGGCAACGGCTGGTACGGGAACGTACAGGCGAGACGGCCCCGCTCACCATGACAGACGGCCGAGACCCGGAATTTCAGGACATCTCACATGGTTATGACCCAGCGGACCCCATCGACCGTGCGGTCATGGCGACCCGGCACGCGGTGTTCCCCCTGCACGGCCTCGACCCGATGCCCTAAGGACACGCAGTGCTGACCCGCGACGAACTCCGCGAGCACCTGATCATGAGCCGCATCGCCGGCGACGTCGCGACCCCGCGCGAGAACAACCTGGATCACTACAGCTCGCTGGCCAACCGTGATCCCTACTACATGCTGGGGCTGACGTTCGACCAGCCGTGGACCTACCGCGACGTGCTGGCCCTGATGGCCAAGGCCGCGGGCGTGGTCGCCGACCCGGGCCACCGCTGGGGACAGGACACCATCGACCCCGAGCGGACCATCGACGCGCTCGACGCCATGGCCGACCGCATCGCCGCGGCGCTGTCGCAGGAGAGCCCGCGCGTGCTGTTCGCCACCGGGCACCCGACCGGCCTGCTCGCCGTCCACCTGCCGCTGGCCAGGCTCGCCGCCGAACGCGGGGCCGTGCTGCTGTCGCCCGCCGAGGGCTGGACCTACTCCGGCTCCGGGTTCGGGCGACCGCGCCGCATCCGCTATCTCGGCGACGTGGCGATGCTCGACGACAAGGGCGCGTTCGTCCACACCCACGACGCCGCGCCGATGGAGCACATGCTGGCCGAGCTGGGCGAGGACCGGCCCGACCTGGTTATCGCCGACCACGGGTGGGCAGGGGCAGCGGGAGAGGCGGGAGTGCCCACTGTGGCTTTCGCCGACAGCAACGATCCTGGACTCTTCGTCGGAGAGGCCGAGGGCAAGATCGATGTGGTGGTGCCGCTTGACGACAATGTGCTACCGCGCTACTACGCGCCGTTGACCGAACGACTCGTCACTCGAGTCTCACGAGCCCTATGAGTTGAAATCGGTCATCCCCATACCGTCTTTTCGCGCCTGCATTCCCAGAGGCTCGCCGTCCCTTTGCCAACTTTTGATGGAGCCCGGGCGACTCTTATAGGTGACAAATTGGACAGTTCCAACGTCCGATTGAGTGCTCGGTGCGATGTCTGGCCAGCGGCTTTGCGGGTTCGGCTGACAGGCGGCTGCGGGGACTGAGAAACTAGGGGGTTTGCGCGCTCGGAGTCCCGACTTACGCTGACGGCAGTACACGTGCGTGAGCAATGGCACCAGTGGGGATAACCCGGAAACACGTGCGGAAGAGGCGTCCGATGGCTGCAGGCGAAAGACCTCTCAGCGAGGTGAAGTTCCTGACGGTGGCCGAGGTGGCCACGGTCATGCGAGTGTCGAAGATGACCGTCTACCGGCTGGTGCACTCTGGCGAGTTGCCGGCCATCCGGGTCGGCCGCTCGTTCAGAGTGCCCGAGCAGGCGGTGCACGATTATCTTCGCGAAGCCTACATCGAAGCAGGGTGAGACAGGCGTAGCGGCGCGCCGGGCGCGCCGTGAATACGGTCGCGGGAGAGGCCCGGTCGCCGATTGCGGTGCCGGGCCCTCACCCCGAGGGGCGATCCACCGCCGATCGCCGGTAGTCTGTCACCCGGTGTGCGCTCGCACATCGATTCAGACTTGCTATCAGTACCTGGGGGTCCCGTGGGCTCTGTGATCAAGAAGCGCCGCAAGCGGATGGCCAAGAAGAAGCACCGCAAGCTGCTCAAGAAGACGCGCATCCAGCGGCGTAACAAGAAGTAAGACGACGCAGCTGCGAGGCGCTGATGACCCACACCGTGCTCGTCACCGGGGTCTCGCGCCACATCGGCGCCCGGGTGGCGAGTGTTCTCGCGGCCGACCCGGACATCAGCCGCGTCATCGGAGTGGACGCTGTGTCCGACGCAGGACCCGATTCTGTGTCCGACGCAGGGTCCGATGTTGCGTCCGATGGGCTGTCGCCTCCCCCGGGCAACCGGGACGACGGCACAGCCGGCCGGATCGAGTACGTACGGGTCGATCTGCGCAGCCCTGACATCGCTCAGGTGATCGCGGCCGCCGACATCGACACCGTCGTGCACATGAGCCTGGTGAGCGCTCCCTCGCGGAGCACCGGCCGGGCGGCCATGAAAGAGCACAACGTCATCGGCACCATGCAGTTGCTCGGCGCCTGCCAGCGGTCGGCGACGGTGCGCCGCGTGGTCGTCCGTTCCACCACCGCCGTCTACGGTTCCTCGCCCAGGGACCCGGCGGTCTTCACCGAGGACCTGGAGCCGCACGACGGCCCCAGCCACGGTTACGCCAAGGACGCGGTGGAGGTCGAGGGCTACGTGCGCGGTTTCGCGCGCCGCCGGCCCGACGTCACCGTGTCGCTGCTGCGTTTCGCCAACTTTCTCGGGCCGGGCGTCGACTCGCCGCTCACCCGTTACTTCACCCAGCCGGTGCTGCCGACCGTGTTCGGCTTCGACCCGAGGCTGCAGTTCGTCCACGAGGACGACGCGGTCGAGGTGCTGCGCCGGATGGCGACCGAGGATCACCCCGGCACGTACAACGTGGCCGGGGCGGGCGTGCTGCTGCTGTCGCAGTGCGTGCGCCGGGCCGGGCGGCTGTCGCTGCCCCTGCCCTCGCCCGCCTTCCGGCTCCTCGGCACCGCCGTGCGCCGCGCCGGGCTGGTCGACTACTCGCCCGAGCAGCTGCGGCTGATGAGCCACGGCCGGGCCGTCGACACCGCCGACCTGGAGGCCGAGCTGGGCTGGAAGCCCAAGTTCAGCACCGGGGCGGCGTTCGACGACTTCCTGCGCTCGCGCGAGCTGCGCCCGCTCGTGGGAGGTGCGCACCTGTGACGGCCGACCCCGCGGCCGACCGGACGGCCGAGCTGCTGGCCTTCCTGCGCAGGCGGCTCACCGGCGACTACGAGGTCGACGAGTTCGGCTACGACGCCGAGCTGACCGACAAGGTGCTGCTGGAGCTGCTGCGGCCGCTCTATCGCCACTGGTTCCGGGTCGAGACCGCCGAGCTCAAGCACATCCCCGACGAGGGCGGCGCGCTCGTCGTCGCCAACCACGCCGGCACGCTGCCCGTCGACGCGCTCATGATGCAGGTGGCGCTGCACGACGAGGCGGGCCGGGCGCTGCGCCTGCTCGGCGCCGACCTGGTCTACCAGCTCCCGGTGCTCGGCCACCTGTCACGCAAGACCGGCCACACGCTGGCCTGTCCCGAGGACGCCGACCGGCTGCTGCGCAAGGGCGAGCTGGTCGGAGTGTTCCCCGAGGGCTTCAAGGGCGTCGGCAAGCCGTTCTCCGAGCGCTACAAGCTGCAGCGGTTCGGCCGCGGCGGCTTCGTCGCCTCGGCCATCCGCGCCGGGGTGCCGATCGTGCCGACCGCGATCGTGGGCTCGGAGGAGATCTACCCGAAGATCGGCGACCTGCCCTCGCTGGCCCGGCTGCTCGGGCTGCCCTACCTGCCGATCACGCCGTTCTTCCCGCTGCTCGGGCCGCTCGGGCTGGTGCCGCTGCCGTCGAAGTGGATGATCGAGTTCGGCGAGCCGATCCGGACCGACGAGTACGAGCCGGGCGCGGCCGACGACCCGATGCTCGTCTTCAACCTGACCGACCACGTCCGCGAGGTCATCCAGCAGCTGCTCGACCAGCTCAGGCTGCGTCGCGGCCACGCTTTCCCGCCGTTCCTCTAGAAAGTGCAACCGCTCCGGTCCGGCCGGTGTTCTTACGACCGATAGAGAACACCGAAAGGGACATGTCATGGATCTGCAGCTTTCCGGCCGCGTCGCGGTCGTCACCGGCGCCTCCAAGGGGATCGGCCTGGCCGTCACCCGCACCCTGGCCGAGGAGGGCGTCCACGTCGTGGCCGTCTCCCGCACCCGCGGCGACGACCTGCCCGAGCAGGCGCTGCACGTGCCCGTGGACCTGATGGACCCGGCGGCCCCCGCCGAGATCGTCGCCCGGGCCGTGGAGGCGTTCGGCGGCGTGGACATCCTGGTCAACAACGCGGGCGGGCCGCCCCCCGGCGTGACGCTGCCGCGCGTCGGCTTCCTGACGCCGGACGACGGCGACTGGCAGGCGATGTTCGAGTTCAACCTGTTCGCCGTGGTCCGCCTGATCCGCGCCACGCTGCCCGTCATGCTGGAGCGCGGTGGCGGCGCCATCGTCAACGTCTCCTCCGGCTCGGCCCGGCAGCCCGGCGCGATGAACGTCGACTACGGCGCCGCCAAGTCCGCCATGAACCACATCAGCAAGGCCCTGTCCGAGGAGTACGGCCCGCGCGGCATCCGGGTCAACACCGTCTCGCCCGGCCCGGTGCTGACCGACTGGTGGACCAAGGACGGCGGAGCCGCCGACGTCATCGCCGGGTTCGTCGGCGCCGACAAGGGCAGCGTGATCACCAAGGCGGCTCCCGAGATGATGCGCCTGGTCACCGGCCGCCTGGTGCACCCGCAGGAGATCGCCGACGCGGTGGCGCTGCTCGCCTCGCCGCGCTCGGCCAGCACCACGGGCGCCGACTTCGCCGTGGACGGCGGCTTCCTCAAGGAGCTGTAAGCCGCCCGCGTGAACCCCGGCGGCGGGTTGTGGCGAGATATCTTCGACCGATTCCCGCGCAGAAGGGCGGAGATGATCACACAACCCGCCGTCGCCAGGGGTGCGGACGCCGAACTGATCAACGCTTCGCTGACCGAACCCGAAGCGTTCGCCAACCTGTTCGACCGCTACTCCGCCATGCTCTACCGGTACGCCTCCCGGCGTCTGGGCCCCGAGCCCGCCGAGGACGTCGTCGGGGAGACGTTCCTGGTGGCCTTCTCCCGCCGCACCAGCTACGACCTGAGCTGCCCCGACGCCAGGCCGTGGCTGTTCGGCATCCTCACCAAGCTCATCTCCCGGCACCGCCGCACCGAGGCCGCCCGCTACCGCGCGCTGATGCGCGTCGCCGCCGACCGGGACGTGGAGTCGCCCGCCGACCGGGTGGCCGCCGGCGTGAGCGCGCAGGCGGCCGGCCCCGGCCTCGCCAGCGCGCTGGCCGCGCTGCCCGCCAAGGACCGCGACGTCCTGCTGCTCATCGCCTGGGGCGATCTCACGTACGAGGAGGCCGCGCGGGCGCTCGGCATCCCGATCGGGACCGTGCGCTCCCGCCTCAACCGGGGCAGGCGGAAGGTACGCGCGGCGCTCGGCGACACCAATCCGCTGCTGGGGGAGGAGTGACGATGGACGATCTGAAGCTGCTGCGTGACTTCGGCCGGCAACTGGAGCACGAGCCGCCTCCCACGCTGGTCCGCCAGCGTGACCGCCTGCTGCGGTCGGGGACCCGCGGGCCGGGGCGGCGCAGGCTCGGCTGGATGACGGCCGGGCTGGTCGCGGCCGCCACCGCGCTCGCCGTGGCCGTGCCCGCGCTGCTGGTCGGCGGCCACAACACGGCGGGCGTCGCCACGGGGCCGCTCGGGGCGAAGGCGACCGGCGGGCTCAACGTGCTGCTGGTCGGCACCGACAGCCAGGCGGGCACCGAACGCTTCCGCAACGGCGCGCGTACCGACGCGATGATGCTCGTCCACCTGACCGCCGACCGCGAGAAGGTCACGGTCCTCAGCATCCCCCGCGACTCGCTGGTGAAGATCCCGTCGTGCGGCGGCAAGCCGGCGCGGGAGGGACTGATCAACTCCGCCTACGACACCGGCGGGATGGCGTGCGCGCTCAAGACCGTCGAGTCGCTGACCGAGGTGCGCGTCGATCACACGGTCGAGGTGGACTTCTCCGGGTTCGCCGCCCTGGTGGACGCGCTCGGCGGCGTCGAGGTCAAGCTGCCGCAGGCGGTGGACGACCGGGCCGCCAAGCTGCGCCTGCCCGCGGGCCGGCAAGAGCTCGACGGTGAGCAGGCCGTCGGCTACATGAGGCTGCGTCACGTCGGCGACGGCTCCGACATCGCCCGCATCAAGCGCCAGCACGCGGTGGTGATGGCCATGCTGAAGAAGGCGAAGAGCGAGCTGGCCGACCCGGACCGGCTGCGGGAGTTCGTGACGGCGGCGTCACGGACGGTCAGGACGGACGCGGGGCTGAACGTGGACACGCTGATCGAGCTGGCCGGCGCGGTGCGGGGGAGCAAGGTCAGCCTCGTGACGGTCCCTTGGCGCCCCCACCCGGAGGACCCGAGACGGGTGGCCTGGCAGCAGCCGGACGCCGACCGGCTCTTCGCCCGCTTCCGCTGACGGACCGGCGAGCGCGCGGGGTCAGCGGGAGGAGCGGTAGTGGCGGCGCAGGGCCAGGCCGGCGGCCACTCCTCCCGCCACGGCGCCGACCCCGGCGGCGATCGGCAGCGCCGTCATCGTGGCCTTGCGGCCGGTGCGGAAGTCCTTGATCGGCCAGTCGTGCTTCCTGGCGTGCTCGCGCAGCTCGCTGTCGGGGTTGATGGCCACCGCCTGCCCGACCAGCGACAGCATGGGCAGGTCGTTGGAGGAGTCGCTGTAGGCGGTGCACCGGGTCAGGTCGAGGCCCTCGCGGCGGGCCAGCGCGCGCACCGCCTCGGCCTTGGCCGGGCCGTGCAGCAGGTCGCCGACCAGGCGGCCGGTGTAGATGCCCTCGCTGGTCTCCGCCACCGTGCCGAGCGCGCCGGTCAGGCCCAGCCGCTGGGCGATCACCCGGGCCAGCTCGACCGGCGTGGCCGTCACCAGCCACACGCGCTGCCCCTGGTCGAGGTGGCTCTGCGCGAGCGCCCTGGTGCCGCCCCAGATGCGGTCGGCCATGACCTCGTCGTAGATCTCCTCGCCCAGCCTGACGACGTCGTCGACCTTGGCCCCGGCGACGAACGCCAGCGCCGTCTCGCGGGCCACCGCGATGTGCTCGGGGTTCTCGTTGCCGCGCATGCGGAAGACGGCCTGCCCGACGGCGAACTTGAACAGGTCGGAGGTGTTGAACATGCCCCGCGTCGCCAGCCCCCTGGCGAAGTGGTAGATCGACGCCCCGCGCATCATCGTGTTGTCGACGTCGAAGAAGGCCGCGGCCTGGAGGTCGGGCTCGGCGGGAGGCGCCACGACGGCGGCCGCCGCGGCGGCCTCACCGGCGATCTCCGCCTCGACCTCGTGTCGTCGTCGGATTAGGCGCCACATGGGCCTCAGCTTACCTAGGCGGGACGAGCCCCTCGATGTAGTCCAGGTAGCCGACCGCCTGGTCCTGCTGCGGGCCGTCGAGGCGTTCGAGCATCGGCCCGACCATGTTGCGCTGGTCCTCGGCGAACTTGTCGATCTTGGGGGAGCGCGGCTCGGCGCGGCGGAGCCTGCTGATGCCGGCCCGGGTCGCGCGCTCCATGTCCTTGAGCGTCCTGCTGACGAGCGGGCCGGCCTCCGACGAGCCGAGGAGCTGGGCGACCTCCTCGGCGCGCGTCTTGGCCGACACCAGCTCGCGCTCGCCCCGTACGACGTCGTCGGTGCTGAGGCGGACCAGCGTGCTCTCGGCGGCGCGCTTGAGCGGGTAGAGGGCGTCGCCGGGCACCGAGTCGTACGTGACGACCGCGGTCAGCATCATTGCGGTCACCAGCCCGAACGAGACCAGCGCGGAGGCGGGCGAGCGCCGCCGAGGGCGCGGCCTGCGGCGGGAGTGACGCCCGCCGGCCCGGCTCGCCGAGCGCGGCCGGGACGCGACCCCGGCGGCCCCGGCGGTGGCTGCCGTGGTGGCCGCCGGGGTGGTCGCGGCGCGGGCGGCGGCGAGCTCGTCGCGCAGGCGGGAGCGGAAGGCCGGGTCCGGGCCGCCGCCCAGCGGGGTCCTGCCGAGCTCGGCGAGATGCTCCAGCACCCGCTCCTGCGATCTGCGCGCCCTACTCATGGCGGCCCCCTGATGCCCCCGCGGCTCGGTCCTGTGGTGATACCTGCCTAACGACGTTCCGTGGCGAAAGGTTACGCAAGGTCGTGTTTGAGCGCCCTGGCCAGCGCCCTGACGGCACGGAACTGCAGCGCTTTGATCGCTCCACTCTTCTTCCCCATGATCAGCGCGGTTTCCGCGAGCGACAGGCCGTGCAGGAATCGCAGGACGACGCACTCCTGCTGTTCGGGGTTGAGATCCCGGACGGCGCGCAGCACCCGGTCGTTGATGATGGCGGTGACCACGGCGTTCTCGGGGATGTGCGAGCCGTCCAGGGGGACGTCGAGCACCTCGCCGGTCGGGACCTCCAGGCGGTAGCGTCCGGACTTGAAGTGGTCGGTCACCAGGTTTCTGGCGATGGTCACCAGCCAGGCGCCGAAGTCGCGGCCCTGCCAGGTGAAGTCGGCGATGCGCCGCAGCGCCCGCAGGAAGGTCTCGCTGGTCAGGTCCTCGGCGAGCGGGTGGGAGCCGACCCGGAAGTAGATGTAGCGGTAGACGAGGTCCACGTAGCGGTCGTAGAGCGTGCCAAAGGCGTCCGAGTCGCCGGTCTTGGCGTGCAGGACGAGGGTGCGCAGGTCGTCGGGGAGGTCTTCGCGCACGGCAGGCTCGGTCGCCGGAGCGGGGCCAGCGACTGCTGGCGCGAGCAGCCCGGCGAACGGCCACGAGTCAGGCATCCGTTATCCCTAGGGCGAAGGGGTGCGGCGTGCTCGAACACTCTAGAAATCAACCGGAAATTCCACAATCCGCATCCTCTTGGTAAGACTCCCCGCAATCGGCAGATACGGTGTGGACGCACCCGTTCCCTTTTCGGCTACCGGTTGAGAGGCGTAGTCCGGCAGCATTGGAGTCACCATGGAGATCCTCGTTGCTGTCATCGCCTTCGCCGGAGCCATCCTGGCAGGAGTCGCCTCGGGCGCCCTGGTCAGCCGGTTGCGTGAGGAGCCCGAGGGCTGGCTGATCGCCTGGACCGTTTCAGCGGCGGCGCTCTGCCTCGCGCTGGGCGTGGCGGGATTCGGCCACCTCATGGGGTTCGGGACCGTCACGTTCAAGCTCGTCCAGATCACCGGATCGCTGCTGGCGCCGCTCTGGCTGGCGATCGGGCTGATCCAGCTCCTGGCGGAGAAGACGCCGCCGAAGTTCCTCGGCTGGCTGTTCGGCATCGCCTACACGTTCGTCGCCTTGGTCATCATGGTCGTCGACCCGCTCGTCAGCGACGAGATGGGCAAGTCGCTGCCCGACGCGTCGGCGCACTGGGCGCTCATCCCGTCGTCGCTGCTGACCGGCGTGCACGCGATCGCCGCGCTGATCATGCTGGCGGCGGTGGTGGTCGCCGCGCTGCGCTGGCGCAACGGCGACGAGTACGACACCGACAACCTCCACGCCACCGTCATCATCGCCCCCTCGGGGCTCGCGCTGATGGGCGCGATGCAGTTCCTGAGCAACGGGTTCTTCATCATCGTGCTGCTCCTCGTCGCCGCCGCGGCGATCTGGTACTGCGTGCTGCGCCCGCTCGCCCCGTACGAGGACGACGACGAGGACGACGAGCTCGCGGCGGCGGAGAGCCGGCGCGCCGAGCGGGCGGCCGGGCACCGCGACGACCGGCCGGTGGCCGGGCACCGCCAGGAGCCGGTGGGCCGCCGTGAGGCGCCCGAGCCGATCGCCGAGCCGGTACGGCCGCGCAAGTCGGGGCTGGGCGACCTGGTGGCCGAATACCGGGCCACCGACGACGTCGACTACGCCGCCCGCATGTCGCCGCCGTCCGACCCTGGCCCGTCGACCGGCTACATCATGAACGGCGAGCGCGCCGACTACGCCATGCCCGCGCCGAGCGAGCGGCCCGACCCCACGATGCCGTCCACCGGCTCGATGCCCGCCGCCGGCGCCGCCTTCTCGGGCGCCGAGCTGTTCTCCCCGCGCACCGGCCCCCAGTCGGTGCCCCAGCCGGTCGTGCAGCCCGCCCCGCAGACGGGCAGGCTCTCGCCGAGCATCTACGGCATGCTCACCGTCTTCACGCTCATGGACGGCTCGGGCGCGGCCTTCGACCGGCTCGCCGAGCAGACCGTCGAGGCGGTGCGCCGGGGCGAGCCCGACACGCTCGTCTACGCCTGCCACTCGGTCAAGTCGGCGCCGCTGCAGCGCATCGTCTACGAGCTCTACCGCGACGAGGTGGCCTACCGCGACCACCAGCGGCAGCCGCACATCGAGCGCTTCATCGCCGACCGGCAGTCGATGGTGCTGGCCACCAACATCATCGAGCTCAACGTCAACGCGGCCAAGGTCGTGCCGCTGCCGACCGCCATGTTCTAGCCGGTGAGCGCCGCCCGCAGGCGCTCCTCGGACACCCGCCAGAAGTCGTGCTGCTCCCCGTCGATCAACGTGACCGGGATCATCTCCCAGTAGCGTTCGCGCAGCTCGTCGGAGGAGTCGATGTTCACTTCCTCCCACGGCACGCCCAGCTCGCCGGCCACGCGGGCGATGATCTCGCGCGCGTCGTCACACAGGTGGCAGCCGGGCTTTCCGAGCAGGGTGATGCGGTGCATGGCCTCCACGGTAGCGCTCGCTGGAAGGTGACTTTGTGCATCGGTTCACAAAAGGATTAACCTGAAAGACGGTTCTAATCCACTCACGCGGCCTGAGGCCGCCCGTTCCCCTGGAGCTCCGGCACGTGAAGAGCCCGTCCCACCCCCGTGATCGCGGCATTCCCGAGGCAACGGTCGCCCGGCTGCCGCTCTACCTGCGGGCGTTGCACGGGATGGCCGAGCGCGGGGTGGCGACCGTGAGTTCGGAGGACCTCGCCGTGGCCGCCGGCGTCAACTCGGCCAAACTCCGCAAGGACCTGTCACACCTGGGCTCCTACGGCACCCGTGGCGTCGGCTACGACGTCGAGTACCTCGTCTACCAGATCTCCCGTGAGCTTGGTCTCACGCAGGACTGGGCCGTCGCCATCGTCGGCGTCGGCAACCTGGGCCGCGCGCTCGCCGGTTACGGCGGGTTCGTGTCGCGGGGATTCCGCATCGCCGCCGTGTTCGACGCCGACCCCGAAATCGTGGGCGACGACATCGCGGGGTTGAATGTGGAGCACATCGACGAACTGGAAGCCGTGATCAAGCGGCGTGGAGTCTCGATCGTGGTTCTGGCGACACCGGCGGCGGCCGCACAGGAAGTATGCGATCGTGTGGTGGCCGCCGGGGTGACCAGCATCCTCAACTTCGCCCCGGTCGTGCTCACCGTTCCGGACGGCGTCGATGTCCGTAAAGTCGACCTATCCATCGAACTGCAGATCCTTGCGTTCCACGAGCAACGCAAAGCTGGGGGGCCACTCATGGCAGTGGACAGTCAATGAGTGTTCTGGCGATCGGGCTCAGCCACCGCACGGCGCCGGTGGCCCTGCTGGAGCGTGTCTCCGTAACGGGTGACGCGCTCGTCAAGCTCCTGCACGACGTGCAGCAGGACCCCTGCGTGGCCGAGGCCTTCGTGGTCTCGACCTGCAATCGGGTCGAGGTCTTCGTCGCCGTGGACCGCTTCCACGCCGCCGTCAACGCCGTCACCGGGATGCTCAGCCTCCACTCGGGCGTGCCGGTCGACGAGCTGACCCCGCACCTCTACGTGCACTACGAGGAGCGGGCCGTCGAGCACCTGTTCTCGCTGGTGTGCGGCCTCGACTCGATGGTCGTGGGCGAGGGCCAGATCCTCGGCCAGGTCCGGCGGGCGCTCAAGCTGGCGCAGAAGCAGGGCACGGTCGGCGCGACCCTCAACGAGCTGGCGCAGCAGGCGCTGCGCGTGGGCAAGCGCGCCCACACCGACACCGGCATCGACCAGGCGGGCGCCTCCCTGGTGACCGCCGGGCTGGCGCTGGCGGGCGACCTGACCGGCCTGCGCGCCCTGGTGGTCGGCGCGGGCTCGATGAGCTCGCTGGCCGCCGCCACGCTGGCGCGCGCCGGCGTCACCGACATCGTGATCGCCAACCGTACGTACTCGCGCGGCGCGCGGCTGGCCGAGACCGTCGGCGGCCGGGCGGTGGAGTTCGCCGCGGTCGCCGGTGAGCTGGCCGAGGCCGACCTGGTGATCACCTGCACCGGCGCGGGCAAGCACGTGATCACCGCCGACATGGTCACGCGCGGCGCGTTCCTGCTGGACCTGGCGCTGCCGCACGACATCGACCCGGCTGTGCGCGCCGTCCCCGGCGTGACGCTGGTCGACCTGGAGACGATCCAGGAGTCCGGCATCGGCTCGCGCGAGGGCGACGCGGTCAGGGCCGTGCGCGCGCTGGTCGCCGAGGAGCTGACGGCCTACCTCGACGCCGAGCGGGCGGCCCGGGTGACCCCCACCGTGGTGGCGCTGCGCAGCAAGGCGGCCGGCGTGGTCGAGTCGGAGTTGGGGCGCCTGCTGATGCGGGTCCCCGAGCTTGACGGCAAAATCAAGGACGAGGTGACGCTCACCGTGCAACGGGTCGTTGACAAACTGCTCCACGAGCCGACCGTGCGTGTCAAGCGGCTCGCCACCTCGCCCGGAGGCGATCATTATGCCGAGGCGCTGCGCGAGCTGTTCGACCTGGATCCGAAGATGCCCGAGGCCGTGAGGGAGGTGGAGCTGTGACTCCGCAGACGGGGCCGCTGCGGCTCGGCACGAGGCGCAGCCTGATGGCGACGACGCAGTCCCAGATGGTCGCCGACGCCTACACCGAGCGCACCGGCAGGGCGATCGAGCTGGTCGGCGTCACCACGTTCGGCGACGTGAGCAAGGCCCACCTGGCCCAGCTCGGCGGCACCGGCGTGTTCGTCAGCGCGCTGCGCGACAAGCTGATCGAGGGCGAGGTCGACTTCGCCGTCCACTCCCTGAAGGACCTGCCCACCAAGCCCGACCCGCGCATCGCGCTGGCCGCGCTGCCCGCCCGCCACGACCACCGCGACGCGCTGGTCGGCCGCTGCTCCTTCGCCGACCTCCCGGCCGGCGCCAAGGTCGGCACCGGCTCGCCGCGCCGCGTCGCCATGCTCCGGGCCATGCGCCCCGATCTGGAGTACGTGCCGATCCGCGGCAACGCCGACACCCGGATCGGCAAGGTCACCTCCGGCGAGCTCGACGCCGTCGTGCTGGCCTCGGCCGGCCTCACCCGGATCGGGCGGACCGCCGAGATCGCCCAGATCTTCGAGGTCGAGGAGCTGCTCCCGGCCCCCGGCCAGGGCTCGCTGGCCGTGGAGTGCCTGGCCGACCGCGACGACCTGGTCGCCTTCCTCGGGCAGCTCGACGACCCGCGGACCCGCTCCGCGGTGGCCGCCGAGCGGTCGGTGCTGGCCGCCCTGGAGGCAGGCTGCTCGGCGCCCGTGGGTGCGTTCGCGCTCGATGACGGGCACACTCTGAACCTGACCGCAGCGGTCGTCGCCATCGACGGCGCCCGCGCGGTGCGCAAGTCCACCGCCGGCTCTCCTTCGGAGGCGGAAGATCTGGGTCGCCGGCTCGCGGCCGAGATGCTTCACGAAGGGGCCGACAGATTGATGGGGGAGCATTCCCATTGAGCTCCGATAGTCCGACCTCCGGTTTCGTCGCGTTCGTAGGCGCGGGGCCCGGCGACCCGAACCTTCTCACGCTCCGCGGCGCCGAGCTGCTGGGCAAGGCCGACGTGGTGATCCTCGACGAGGACCTGCACGGCCCCCTGCTCAAGCACTGCCGCCCCGGGGTCGAGGTCGCCGCCGACGACCTCGTCAAGCACGCCAAGTCAGGCCGGCTCGTGGTGCGGCTGTGCGAGGGCGACCCGATGCTGTTCTCCTCGATCACCGAGGAGGCCGCGGCGCTCGCCGCGGCGGAGGTGGACTTCGAGATCGTGCCCGGGGTGCCGCCCGCGACGGCCGTGCTCGGCTACGCGGGCATCCCGCCGGCGTCGTCGGTGCCCGAGTTCCGGGTCGTCGACGCCGCGCAGGACCAGGACTGGTCCTCGCACGCGGCCTGTCCCGGCACGCTGGTGATCTACAACGGCATCACCGAGGCCGTGGCGATCGGCAAGGCGCTGATCGCCGGCGGCAAGCCCGACAGCACCCCGGTGGCCGTCAGCAGCGGCGGCACCACCACCGAGCAGTACACGGTCGTCTCCTCGCTCGGCAGGCTGCAGGCCGACCTCAAGCACGCGGGCTTCACCGAGCCGGCGCTGATCGTCGTCGGCGAGGCCGTGGGGCTGCGCGACAAGCTGTCGTGGTTCGAGACCAAGCCGCTGTTCGGCTGGCGGGTGCTGGTGCCGCGCACCAAGGAGCAGTCCAAGAGCCTGTCGGAGCAGCTCACCTCCTACGGCGCGGTGCCCGAGGAGGTGCCGACCATCTCGGTCGAGCCGCCGCGCACCCCGCAGCAGATGGACCGCGCGATCAAGGGCCTGGTCACCGGCCGCTACGAGTGGGTGGCCTTCACCAGCGCCAACGCGGTCAAGGCGGTGCGCGAGAAGTTCGAGGAGTACGGGCTCGACGCGCGGGCGTTCGCCGGGCTCAAGGTGGCCGCCGTGGGCGACGCCACCGCGCGGGCGCTGGTCGAGTTCGGCGTCAAGCCCGACCTGCTGCCGTCGGGCGAGCAGTCGTCGGAGGGCCTGGTGGCCGAGTGGCCGCCCTACGACTCGATGCTCGACCCGATCAACCGGGTGCTGCTGCCGCGCGCCGACATCTCCACCGACACGCTCGTGGCCGGGCTGACCGAGCTGGGCTGGGAGTGCGACGACGTGACGGCCTACCGCACCGTGCGGGCCGCGCCGCCGCCCGCGCCGATCCGCGAGGCCATCAAGGGCGGCGGTTTCGACGCGGTGCTGTTCACCTCGTCCTCCACGGTCCGCAACCTGGTGGGCATCGCGGGCAAGCCGCACAACGTCACCGTGATCGCCGTCATCGGGCCGCAGACGGCCAAGACGGCCGAGGAGTTCGGGCTGCGCGTCGACGTGATGGCCGACAAGGCGTCCGCGTCGGCGCTGGCGGCCGCGCTCGCCGAGTACGGCGCCAAGCAGCGCAGCGCCGCGCTGGCCGCCGGTGACACGCCGCGCAGGCCGTCGCAGAACCGCAGAGGAGCCAGGAGGAGAGCCAAGTGAGTGCCGAGTTCCCCGTCGCCCGTCCGCGACGGCTGCGCCGCTCCCCGGCGCTGCGCCGGATGGTCGCCGGCACCCGCCTGCACCCCGCCGACCTGATCCTGCCGATGTTCGTCAAGGAGGGCATCGACGAGCCGAGCCCGGTCGCGTCGATGCCCGGCGTCGTCCAGCACACCCGCGACTCGCTGCGCAAGGCCGCCCACGAGGCCGCCGAGGCCGGGGTCGGCGGGCTGATCCTGTTCGGCATCCCGGCGGTCAAGGACGCGCGCGGCTCGGCGGGCGACGACCCCGACGGCATCCTCCAGGTGGCGCTGCGCGAGGTGAGCGCCGAGGTGGGCGACGCCATCGTGGTGATGGCCGACACCTGCCTCGACGAGTTCACCGACCACGGGCACTGCGGGATCCTCACCGAGTCCGGCGACGTCGACAACGACCTCACGCTGGAGCGCTACGCCTCGATCGCGGTCGCGCAGGCCAGGGCGGGCTCCCAGGTCGTGGCGCCGAGCGGCATGATGGACGGCCAGGTGGGCGTGATCCGGGCGGCGCTCGACGCGGAGGGCTTCTCCGGGGTGCCGATCCTCGCCTACTCCGCCAAGTACGCCTCCGCCTTCTACGGGCCCTTCCGCGACGCCGCCGAGTGCGCGCCGCAGTTCGGCGACCGCAGCACCCACCAGCAGGACCCCGCCGGGCCGCTGGAGGAGGCGCTGCGCGAGGTGCGGCTCGACCTGGCCGAGGGCGCCGACGCCGTCATGGTCAAGCCCGCGCTGGCCTACCTCGACGTCATCCGCGCCTTCCGCGACGAGGTGGACGTGCCGGTGGCCGCCTATCAGGTGAGCGGCGAGTACGCGATGGTCGAGGCCGCCGCCGCGAACGGCTGGATCGACCGCGAGCGCACGATCATGGAGTCGCTGGTGGCGATCAAGCGCGCGGGTGCCGACCTGATCCTCACCTACTGGGCGACCGAGGTGGCACGCCGCCTCTAACAGGGGGTTTCCCGTCGGGTCCTGGGACCTGTGCGTTAGAGTGCCATGACAAGTGCTGGTGTGTCCCGCGTGGCTATTGAGCCCGGAGAGCCGGGGCCTCCTCAGGCACCGAAGCGACGGGAGACACCAATGGTGGGGGTACCTCTGGCTCGGCGTACCAGGAAACGGTCCCGGCCGACGCGGATCGACGCCGTGCTGGGCTACGCCGCACTGGGCTGGCCGAGCGTGCCGGGAGCCTTCCCGCTGCGGCGGGGCACTCGAGCGTGTTCCTGTGACCGGCTCGGCTGTCCCGACCCGGGCGCGCACCCCATCTCCCCCGCCTGGAGCATTCAGGCCACCACCGACGCCACCCAGCTCACCCGCTGGTGGCAGCGGGAGCCCGAGGCCAACGTCATCCTGCCCACGGGGCGGGTGTTCGACGTCTTCGACGTGCCCCTCGCGCTCGGCCTGTCGGCCCTCACCCGGATCGACAACGCAGGCGCGGACTCCGGCCCGGTCGCCGCCAACGGCGACCGGGTCTTGTTCTACGTGGCCACGCGCGGCAACCCGGAGGACGAGGACGAGTGGTGGTCGTGCCAGCTCGACTGCGACCCGGCCACGATCGAGGACACGCCGGGGCTGCGCTGGCACTGCCGCGACAGCTACGTGCTGGCCCCGCCCTCCACGCTGCCCACCGGACAGCCGGTCTCGTGGCTGCGCCCGCCCGACGGCCGGCCGCTGCCCGACCCGCTCCGCCTGCTTGAGTGGCTGGCCGACTAGGGGACTAACCTGGTCTGGTGAGCCGTACACGCATCTCCGAGGACCTGTTCGCCCGCGCCAGCGCCGTCGTGCCGGGGGGTGTCAACTCGCCGGTCCGCGCGTTCGGGGCGGTGGGCGGCACTCCGCGTTTCATGGCCTCCGGGCAGGGCCCGTACATCACGGACGTCGACGGCAACCGCTACGTCGACCTGGTGTGCTCGTGGGGCCCGATGATCCTGGGGCACCGGCATCCGGCCGTGGTGGAGGCCGTGTCGCAGGCGGTGGCCCACGGGTTCTCGTACGGGACGGCCACGCCGGGCGAGGTGGAGCTGGCGGAGGAGATCGTCCGCCGGGTCGCGCCGGTGGCGAAGGTGCGGCTGGTGAGCTCCGGCACCGAGGCGACGATGAGCGCGGTGCGGCTGGCGCGCGGGTTCACCGGACGGTCCAAGGTGATCAAGTTCGCCGGGTGCTATCACGGGCACGTCGACGCGCTGCTGGCCTCGGCGGGGTCGGGTGTCGTGACGTTCGGGCTGCCGGACACGCCGGGGGTGACGGGGGCGTCGGCGGCCGACACGATCGTGCTGCCCTACAACGACGTCAAGGCGGTGGAGGAGGCGTTCGCCTCGGCCGAGATCGCCTGCGTCATCACCGAGGCGTGCCCGGCCAACATGGGCATCGTGCCGCCGCTCGACGGGTTCAACGCCCGGCTGCGCGAGCTGTGCACGGCCAACGGGGCGCTGCTCATCGTCGACGAGGTGCTGACCGGCTTCCGCGTCTCGCCGTCGGGCTGGTACGGGCTGGACCCGGTGGAGGCCGACCTGATGACGTTCGGCAAGGTGATGGGCGGCGGACTGCCGGCGGCGGCGTTCGGCGGCCGGGCCGAGGTGATGGCCCATCTGGCGCCTGAGGGTCCCGTCTACCAGGCGGGCACGCTGTCGGGCAATCCGCTGGCCTGCGCGGCCGGGCTGACCACGCTGCGCACGCTCGACGCCGACGCCTACGCGAAGGTTGGCGCGGCCGCTTCGGCGGTGGCGCGAGCGGCCACCGAGGCGCTGTCGGAGGCGGGGGTGCCGCACCGGCTGCAGACGGCGGGCAGCCTGTTCTCGATCTTCTTCACCGACCGGCAGGTGACGAACTTCGCCGACGCCCAGACGCAGAGCACGGCCGCGTACAAGGCGTTCTTCCACGCGATGCTCGACCGGGGCGTCTACCTGCCGCCGTCGGCGTACGAGGCGTGGTTCCTGTCGGCGGCGCACGACGAGGAGGCGCTGGAGCGGGTCGCCGACGCGCTGCCCGCCGCCGCCAAGGCGGCCGCCGCGGTCCTCTGATTGGCGAACAGCACCCCGGCCACGATGAGCACGGCCGCCACCGCCTTGAGCCAGGTCAGCGGCTCACCGGTGAAGAGGGCGGCCGACGACATGCCGAAGACCGGCACGAGCAGCGTGTA
Organism: Nonomuraea sp. NPDC023979; assembly: GCF_040639085.1. Classification (NCBI taxonomy): domain Bacteria; kingdom Bacillati; phylum Actinomycetota; class Actinomycetes; order Streptosporangiales; family Streptosporangiaceae; genus Nonomuraea; species Nonomuraea sp. NPDC023979. The sequence goes on along the minus strand of NZ_JBEZZG010000003.1, from coordinate 328,178 downwards.
CGGGGCCACGGTGGAGGCGTCGTAGCGGCGCAGCAGATAGCCCCACACGCCGAAGCCGCCGAGCGTCGAGACGAACGCCACGTACGCCAGCGACAGCCAGCCCTCGGCCGGGGCTGCGAGTGACGGGACGCCCTCGACCAGCAGCGACAGCAGCAGGAGCGGGGGCGCCGACAGGGCGCTCACCCAGACCATGAAGCGCAGCGAGTCGGGCGGGGCGGCCTTGCGCTGGGCGACGTTGCCGAGACCCCAGGCGGCGGCCGCGGCCACGCAGAGGGCGAAGGCGCCGGCCGGGCCGGACAGGCCGAAGTCGACGGCGACCAGGGCCAGGCCGCCGAAGGCGACGGCCAGGCCGGCGACGCGACGGGCGGTGAGCCGCTCGCCGAGGAGCGTCACCGCGAACACGATGGTGAACAGGACCTGCGCCTGCAGGACCAGGGAAGTCAGCCCGGCCGGCATCCCGGCGCGCATGCCGATGAGCAACAGCCCGAACTGGCCGACTCCGAGAGTGGCAGCCACCGCGCCGACCCATCGCCAGGGAACTCCGGGCCGCCCCACGAGGAGCAGCGCGGGCAACGCCGCCAGCGCGAACCGCAGGCCCGCGTACAGCAGGGGCGGGAAGTGCTCCAGCCCCACCTGCATGACGACGAAGTTCACTCCCCAGACGGCCGCGAGGCCGACGGCGAGGGCCAGGTGGCCAGGTCTCACGCGGCGGACGTCTTGCGGTAGCGGATGCGCTGCTCGCGGGCCTGCTCGGCGAGGGCCTTCAGGTAGGAGGTGGTCTGGTGGGTCTGCTTCTTCGTCTTAAGGATTCGCATGCATATATTTTCCAACGCTACACCTTTAACGACAAGCGAGACTTTCTATGCTTAACCCTTTAGACTGGCTTACATGTTGGACTTGAACCGGCTCAAGGCCCTACATGCCGTGCACGTCTACGGCTCGGTCGGCGCCGCCGCCGACGCGCTCATGGTCACGCCGTCGGCCGTCTCGCAGCAGATCGCCAAGCTGGAGCGCGAGACCGGCGCCAGGCTGGTCGAGCGCAACGGGCGCGGCGTGCGGCTGACCGACGCCGCCGGGCTGCTCGCCGAGCACGCCGAGCGCATCCTGGCCCTGGTCGAGACCGCCGAGGCCGACTTCGAGGCGCTGCGCGGCCAGGTCGTCGGCCGGCTCAACGTGGGCGCGTTCCCCACCGCCGCGCGCGGCCTGATGCCCGCCGCGCTCGCCGAGCTGCGCGAGCGCCACCCCGACCTGCTCATCCAGCTGTACGAGCGCGAGCCCGAGCGGGTGATCCGCGAGGTGGCCAGGGGGGAGCTCGACCTGGTCATCGTCCAGGACTGGCTCAACCGGCCGATCGCCATCCCCGAAGGACTGTCCCGGAAGTCGCTGCTCGAAGACGTGGCCGACGTGGCCGTCCCGGCCGACCACCCGCTGGCCGGCCACAAGGAGATCGCGCTGTCGGCGCTCCAGGGCGAGCGCTGGATCAGCTCCACGCCCGGCACGATCTGCCACGACTGGCTGGTGTTCACGCTGCGCAGCGCCGAGGTCGAGCCGGAGATCGCCTGCATGGCCGACGAGTATCCGACCCACCTCGCCCTCGTGGCCGCCGGGCTGGGCTGCGCGATCGTGCCCAGGATGGGCCGCGACCCGGTGCCCGACGGCATCCGCTTCATTCCGATCCGTCCTGGTCAGAGCCGCCGCATCTACGCGCTCTGGCGCACCGACGCGGCCCGCCGCCCCGCGATCCGCGCCACCGTCGAGGCGCTCGTACGCTCCAGCAGCCGCCACGAGAACGCCTGGGCGGTCACCTAGGACAGGGCGATGACCACCAGGCCGCCCAGGATGACCCCCGCGGCCAGCAGCCGGTGGTCTCCTTCCGACCGGCCAGACTCCATCCACCCGCGAGCCGGGCCCGGCGAGCGGCTAAGCTGAAGCCCACCATGGCTGAAACCACTGTCGTTCACCTTTTGCGCCACGGTGAGGTGCACAACCCTGGCGGCATCCTCTACGGCAGGCTCCCTGGTTACCACCTGTCCGAGACCGGCCAGCTGATGGCCAAGACCGTCGCCAAGTCCGTGGCGGGGCGCGACATCGTCGCCCTCTACAGCTCGCCGCTGGAGCGTGCGCAGGAGACCGCCGCGCCGCTGGCCGCCACGCTCGGCCTCGACATCGTCAGCGACGACCGGCTGCTGGAGGCCGGCAACCTGCTGGAGGGCCGGATCTCCGGGCCCGGCCTGCAGTTGCTGCGCAGCCCGCGCAACTACCGCTACTTCTGGAACCCGATGCGGCCCTCGTGGGGCGAGCCCTACCCGGTGATCGTCGCGCGGATGAAGTCGATGGTCGAGGATGCCAGGGAGGCGGCGCGCGGGCACGAGGCGGTGCTCGTCAGCCACCAGCTCCCGATCTGGGCGATCCGGATGGCGGCCGAGGGCCGGCGCAGGCTCTGGCACGACCCTCGCCGCAGGCAGTGCGCGCTGGCCAGCCTCACCACGTTCACCTTCGACGGCAACCGGCTCGTCAGCGTCGGCTACAGCGAGCCGGCGGGGTCGCTGGACCGGGGACCCAGCGTCCCGGGCGCATGACAGCGCCGGTAGAGTTGCAAGCTCTACCGCTTGTAGTACAAGGAGATCATCCTCCCGTGCGCGCGACGTCAATCTCACTGGCCCTCATCGCCGTCCTGGCCGCGGGCTGCGCGGGCAACCAGGGCGGTCAGCCCGCGGCGGGTGACACCCGCTTCGTCGCCGGCGACGGGAAGATGCAGGTGTTCGCGGCGGCCGAGCGCGAGCCGGCGCCCGCCGTCGAGGGGCCCACGCTGGAGGACGGCACCGCCTCCCTGGCCGCCCACAAGGGCAAGGTCGTCGTGCTCAACTTCTGGGCCTCCTGGTGCGGGCCCTGCCGGGCCGAGGCGCCCGTGCTCAAGGAGGTCGCGGCCAAGACCAAGGGCACCGGCGTGGAGTTCATCGGCATCGACTTCAAGGACCGCAAGGCCGACGCGCTCGCCTTCGAACGCACCGAGAAGACCGGCTACCCGAGCATCTTCGACCAGCCCGGCAAGATCGCGCTCGCCTTCCAGGGCACGGTCCCGCCCGCGGCCATCCCGTCCACGCTGATCATCGACAAGCAGGGCCGGATCGCCGCCCGGGCGCTCGGCGCCGTCCGCTACACCGACCTGATGGACACGGTGACCAAGGTGCGCGATGAGTGACGTGGTCGCGTCCGGCTCGCTGCTGCTGGCGGTGCCGATCGCGGTGCTGGCCGGCGTGGTCTCGTTCCTGTCGCCGTGCGTGCTCCCGCTCGTCCCCGGCTACCTGTCGTACGTCACGGGCATGAGCGCCGACCCCAAGCGGGGGCGGCTGGTGCTGGGCACGCTGCTGTTCGTGGCGGGGTTCGCCGCCGTGTTCGTCGTCAGCGGGGCGCTGTTCGGCGGGCTCGGCGCGGCGCTGCTCGGCAACGCCGAGATCATCACGCGGGTGCTCGGCGTGCTCACCATCCTGCTCGGGCTGGCGTTCCTCGGCGTGGTCCCCGGGCTGATGCGCGACGTGCGCATCCACAGGATGCCCTCCGCGGGGCTGGCCGGCGCGCCGCTGCTCGGCGTGGTGTTCGGGCTCGGCTGGACGCCGTGCATCGGCCCCACCCTCGCCGTCGTCCTCACCCTCGGACTCAACGAGGGCAGCGCCTCGCGGGGCGCCCTGCTCGCCGTGGCCTACGCGCTCGGGCTCGGGCTGCCGTTCGTGGCCGCCGCCCTGGCCTACAGCAAGGCGCTGCACACGTTCCGGGCGATCCGCAAGCACTCGCGCCTGATCACCCGGATCGGCGGCGGCATGATGGTGGCCGTCGGCATCGCGCTGGTCACCGGCCTCTGGGGAGAGATGATCGCCACCATGCAGGGCCTGATCGGCAACTTCCGGCCGGTGATCTGATGAGCGTCGACGAGCTGGAGAGGGAGCGCGCGGCCAAGCCCGCGGGCATGGGCCTGACCGGCTGGCTGCGCTGGTGCTGGCGCACGCTCACCTCGATGAAGACCGCGCTCATCCTGCTCTTCCTGTTCGCGCTGGCCAGCGTGCCCGGCTCGCTGATCCCGCAGCGCAGCGTCGAGCCCGACAAGGTCGCGCTGGTCTACAAGGACAGCCCGGCGCTGGCCGAGTGGTACGACCGCTTCCAGCTCTTCGACGTCTTCACCTCGGTCTGGTTCGCGGCCATCTACCTGTTGCTGTTCACCTCGCTGATCGGCTGCATCATCCCGCGCACCGCCACCTACCTGCGCGAGCTGCGCCGCAAGCCGCCGGCCGCGCCGCGCAACCTGACCAGGCTCCCGCACTCCGCCTCCTTCGACGGCGACCTCACGGTCACCGAGGCCGCCAGGCGGCTGCGCAAGCTGCGCTTCCGCGTCGAGACCGGCGACGGCTGGGTCGCCGCCGAGAAGGGCTACCTGCGCGAGACCGGCAACCTGCTCTTCCACATCGCGCTGCTCGGCGTGCTGGTCGCCGTCGGCTTCGGCTCCCTGTACGGCTACCGGGGCAACGTGCTGGTCGCCGAGGGCGACGGGTTCGCCAACACCGTGGCCGCCTACGACCGGTTCATCCCCGGCCCCCAGGTGTCGGCCGAGTCGCTGGAGCCGTTCAGCTTCGAGATGACCGACTTCCAGGCCACCTACCAGGTCGAGGGGGAGAAGCGCGGGCAGGAGCTCGACTACTCCGCCTTCCTCAAGGTCACCGACGCTCCCGGGGCCGCGCCGCGCGACTACGAGCTCAAGGTCAACGAGCCGCTGGAGGTCAACGGCACCCAGACCTACCTCATCGGCCACGGCTACGCCCCCGTCTTCCGCGTCACCGACGCCAAGGGGCACGTCGCGTTCGAGGGACCGGTGCCGTGCATCATCGCCGACAAGCCCACGCTCACCTCCGACTGCGTGGTCAAGGTCCCCGACGCGCAGCCGACGCCGCTCGGCTTCCTGATGCGCTTCCTGCCCACCAGCGTGCCGCTGACCGACGGCAGCTACGCCTCGGCGTTCCCCGGAGCCATCCAGCCCGGCGTGCAGGTCCTGGGGGCGTTCTCCGGCGACCTCGGCATGCGCTCGGGGGAGCCCCGGTCGGTCTACGAGCTGGCGCCGCCCGAGCTGATGAAGAAGCTCAAGCCGCTGGTCATGGGCAAGGACGTGCCCGCGCCGCTGGCTCCCGGCCAAACGCTCGACCTGCCCGACGGGGCGGGCAAGCTGGAGTTCGTCGAGGTCAAGGAGTGGATGACGCTCCAGATCGCCTACGACCCCGGCCGGCTGCCCGCGCTGCTCGCCGCCTCGACGGCCACCGTCGCCATCGTGCTCTCGCTGGTCATCCGGCGCCGGCGGGTGTGGGTGCGGGTCAAGGACGGCACCGTCGACGTGGGCGGGCTGACCCGCACCGAAGGGTCCGCGGCCGGGTTCGCGGAGGAGTTCGACGACATCGTCAAGGTTCTAGCAGCAGGAGACAAGGATGAGCGCTGAACCACTCGCGGAGCTGAGCGACCTGTTCGTGGTCGCGGCAGTGCTGCTCTATCTGTTCGCGATGGTGGGCTTCGCGCTAGAGCTGGCCTTCGGCCGCGCCCGTGCCGACGCGCCCGTCAAGGGCCGCGCGCGCACCCCCGTGACGGTGGGCGCCGCCTCCTCCTCGGAGGCGGAGGCCGGCGCGCCCTCCGACGACGCGCCGCAGCAGCCCGTCCCCGCGTTCGCCCTGCGCGGCGGGATCGCCGGGCTCGTCCTGGCCTGGCTCGGCTGGGCGGCCAACCTCGGCGCCATCGTCACCCGCGGCCTCGCGGTCGACCGGTGGCCGTGGGGCAACATGTACGAGTTCATCGTCGCCATCTGCTTCGCCGCCGTCTCAGCGTTCCTCATCACCCAGACGCGCACCAACATCCGCTTCCTCGGCGGGTTCGTCATGGTGCCGGCGGCGCTGGGGCTGGGGCTCGCGTCCAAGGTCTTCTACACCTCGGCCGGGCCGGTCGTGCCCGCGCTCAACTCCTACTGGATCGCCATCCACGTCACCGCCGCCATCATCGCCAGCGGGCTGTTCGTGCTCGCGGGCGTGGCGGGGGTGCTCTTCCTGGTGCGCGGCGACGGGCTGTCGCGGCTGCCCGCCAAGGCCGAGCTGGAGAAGGCGGCGCACCGGGCGATCGTGCTGGCGTTCCCGCTGTGGACGTTCGCCGTCATCGCGGGCGCGCTGTGGGCGGACCGGGCGTGGGGCCGCTACTGGGGCTGGGACCCCAAGGAGGTGTGGTCGTTCATCACCTGGGTCGGCTACGCGGCCTACCTGCACGCCCGCGTGACGGCTGGGTGGCGTGGCCGGGCGGCGACCGTCGTGCAGCTCGTGGCGTTCCTGGCGCTGCTGTTCAACCTGGTCGGCGTCAACATCTTCATCGAGGGCCTGCACAGCTACGCCTGAGGCTGAGAGCGCTGTGGAGGCGCTCCGGGCGGTTCCCTCTGCCCGGAGCCTCGCTCCGCCTGCTGGGGGCGTCTGCGGCGCTCCCAGGAGGCGGTCGCTGGAAAAGATTTACCTGAAAGAGTGGGTGACAGGCGTTTCGGAGGGGCGGTTACTTCTCTTCGCCGCGCATGCGACGGTCGAGTTCGCGAAGGAAATCGGGGTCGTCGTCGGGGCCCTTGGGGATGCCCGCGGTGGAACGCGGCTGCACCGGCCAGGACTCCTGGATGGGTCGGGGACGTCCGCGCAGCATCCAGAACAGCCCGCCGATGAGGGGAAGCACGGCGACGACGATGAGCCACACGGCTTTCGGGGAGTGCCTGACCTCTTCCTCGGGGGTGGTGATGACGTCGAACAACGTGAACAGCCAGAAGGCCAGCAGAGCCAGGCCGACAATGACACCTGCCATGCCCCGAACTGTAAGCCATCTCCAGCGTGTTCGTGCCACCTGATGTCGCATTTCGGATGACTGGCGAAGATCAGCGTCGTACCGTGGAACCCGATTCGGCGCCACGGGGCGGTGAGGGGTGCGATGGCCATTTCCAACGACAAGGGGCGCCATCGGCGAGGTCGCTGGTGGCGGCGCGGGTCGTACCTCTTTTCGCGCCGCACCGAGGCTCCGCCCGACGCGGACCGGTCCTTCTGGGCCAACGCGCGGGGAGCCTATCGGCGAGGCCACAGTGAGGTGGGCCGGGCCGCCGGGGAGGGCACGGAGACGCCGGGCTTCCGCCGGCGCGAGCGCGAGCGCCGTGACCAGCCGGCGCGCCGCCCCGACGCCGAGCGCCGTGACCAGCCGGCGCGCCGGCCCGACGCCGACCGCCGTCCCTGGGAGGGCGGGGGACCGGACGAGCAGGGGAGGTGGCGGCCGGAGCGGACGCCCGCCACGGCCCCGGAGCGGCCCCGCTACACGTGGCAGGACTTCGAGCTCGACGGTTCACACGCGCGGGCCCGGCCGCACCCGCCCGACGTGCCGCCGCTGGGCGACGGGCTGCGGCACTGCGGGAAGCTGGAGGCGATCCTGCACCGCCAGTGGGACGCCCGGCTGGGGCCGCCGCCGCCCGATCTCGTCCGGGCCGTGGAGAGCCTGGCCAGGCTGCCCGACCGGCTGAAGGAGCGGCTGGCCGAGGGGCTGGAGGGCATCTACGTCGGGCCGGGCGGCGTGCCGGACCTGGACGACATGGGCTATCTGCGCGGCGCGCCGCTGCCGTCGGGCCGGGCCACGTGGGACGTGTGCGCGGGCGCGTACGGGGACCGGAAGGTCGTGGTGGGGGACCGGCCCTCGCCGACGCCGGACGTGATGATGCACGAGGTCGGGCACGCGATCGACGACATCGATTCGGTGTTCGGCGTATGGGTGTCGGACACGCCGGAGTTCGTGGCACTGTTCGAGAGGGTCACGCCGCTGCTGGCGTCGTCGTTCCACCGCCAGGGCGGGGGGCTGGGCCGCAAGGAGTTCTTCGCCGACGCGTTCGCCGCCATCGCCTCACGGCAGCGCCCCGCGCTGGTCGACATGCTCGGCGGCAACACGCGGATGGCGCTCGACGTCATGTTGTTCTTCAACCGGCGCTACGGAATCTAGGTGATCGGCCATGTACGTCATCCGGCTCGCTGACGGGACCCTGCGGGTGCCGAGGAGCCTGGCCAGCGAAGACGGGCGCCTGATCGGGAACGCGTATGTCGAGGTGGAGCCCGGCGAGCCCGGTTACGACGAGTGGTTGCAGGAGTCGTTGACCGAGGAGGAGGCGGCCGAGCGGCGGCGCCGCTGGGCGGAGGAGAATGACGAGCTGGAGCGGGAGTTCCTGGCGTACAAGGCCGACCAGGACGGCGACTGAGAGGCAGGATTCCGCCAAGGCGCCAGCCACGGTCGGCGGATGGCGCCTTCCCGCGCTCGCCTTACGGATGGGCCGGCGAGCACGCCGTCTCGGTGATCCTGGCTGGCAGGATCACCGACTGGGCGGTACGTCAAACACGCGGGGACTCCCCTGTCGGCCTGTCGGCCGTCAGAACGTCCTCGCCTCGAAGAAGGGCGTGCACTTCCGATTCACGGAAGCGCCGGTGCCCTCCGGGGGTGCGGATACTGCTGATGCGGCCTGCCGCAGCCCAGCGCGTAACCGTCTTTGGGTCTACCCGGAAGAGGGCGGCAACCTCTCCAGGGGTCAGCAGACGCTCGCTGCTACTCTCCACCAATCTCTCCCCCTCGCATCCCGCTTCCTGCCAGCGGGCGGACAGGTAACCAGTGTGTCGAGCGAAGCCTGATTTATCCGTGGTTTTCTGCAAAGATCACGGGTTGTTATCAGCTGACTGCCCGATTGTTATATGATAGAGCCTCTTTGGGGCTCTCGTGGGTGTTTCTTTACGAAACACCCTTACTGGGCACAGTAGCAGCGCTCGTGCCCGATGCGAAGAGCGACCGGAGGCATGGGCCGAGTAATCTCGAACCCGTGCATCCCGTTCTCGTTTACACGTTGTCCAGGATCGGCCTGTTCGGCATCGCCTTCTTGGTGCTCTGGCTCCTCGGCGTGCCGAACCTGCTGGTCCTGCTGGTGGCCGCGTTCGCGATCAGCGGCATCGCCAGCTATGTCCTGCTCTCCAAGCAGCGCGACGCCATGAGCGCGCGCATCAGCGGCAGGATCGACCGCGCCAAGCCGCAGGACGACTAGGGCAGAGGGAACATGCCAATCCGGGCATGGTACTCCCGCCCGAGTCGGGTTGTGTCGCTACCGACTAGTAGTCCTGTCCTGTTCGCCAGAAAAGCCTTGACGCCGATCCCGCGCTCGCGGCCGGGATTCCAACTGAGCGCCTTTCCCGTCCGTGGATGAATGGCCCCGATGCCCTCGCGCGGCACCGCCCCCGGGCCGGCCGAGTCATGGCCCTGCGGATTGTCCAGCCAGCGCTGATGCCCTCCGACGTAGACCGCGCTGCCCGTGACCGACACCGCGTAGAGCGAGTCGCCGCCCGTCTTGTTGACCCAGGTGGGCTTGACGTTCCTGCCGGTGGCGTACGTCTCGAACCTGGCCGCGCTGTCGCACGTCCCGCGCCTGGGCCCGCCGGTGGTGACGACCACGAAATAGCGGCCGTCGGGCGCGAAGTCGAGGCCGCGCACGTACCACGGGAAGACGTCCATGCACTTGCCCGTGTACGCGTCGGTCCGCCACGGGGCGAGCTTGGGCGCCGGGCCGCCGATGTCGATGAGGCCGAGCTGCGGCCGTGACTGCCCGTCGAGCGTGGTGAAGCTGCCGTCGACGGCCAGCCGGTCGGCCGTGGCGGCGATCGCGTGCACCCGGACCCGCCGGCTCAGCGGATCGCCCGGCGTGATGGTGAAGGCGGGGTCGGCGCGGCCGGTCGTGGCGTCGAGCCGGGCCAGCGCGGTGCGCGGGCGGGTGAAGTCGCCGCCGGCGTAGAGGTGGGCGCCGCGCCTGGCCAGGGTCGCGACCGCGCCTCCGGAGACGGCCGGGCGGAACGAGGGCACCGGCCGGCCGGTCGCCAGGCTCACCTGCGCCAGCGACCTGGCGCGGTGGCCGTCGACCTCGTGGAAGTCGCCGCCGACGTAGACGGTGCCGTCGTCGCCGGCGGCCAGGCTGTGCACGGGCCCGCCCACGCCGGGGGCGAAGCGGGGCAGCACCCGCCCGGTCGTGAGGTCGAAGGCGAACAGGTTGTCGCGCCGGTAGGTGGTGGTCCTGGTGGCGTCGGCGACCGCCGAGAACGAGCCGCCGACCACCACGGTGTCGCCGACGAGCGTGATGGCGTTGACGATGCCGTCGAGAACGTGCGGGGTGTGGTCGACCGGGTCGGCCGAGACCACGCGAGGGTGCGCGGCGGGAGCCGCTGCGATGATCGCCGCAAGGGCGACTCGGGCAAGCATTTGCCCATTCTTAGCAGACGCAATGTAGTCGTGCCGCTACTTTCCGTTGATTGTCGGGAATGGCCCTAGGCTGTTACGCATGACGCGCGCTCAGTTGGACAAGCAGCCGGACGAGGTCGCCGCGATGTTCGATCGCACCGCCCGGCGCTACGACCTCGTCAACGACGTGATCTCGATGGGCCAGGTCAGGGTGTGGCGCAAGGCCGTCGCCGCGGCCGTCGACGCCGGGCCCGGGGAGGTCGTGCTCGACCTCGGAGCCGGCACCGGCACCTCGACCGACACGTTCACGACGCTGGGCGCGCGGGCGATCGCCTCCGACTTCTCGCTCGGCATGCTGAGCACCGGCGTGCGCCGCCGCGGACGCAACGCGCTCACGGGCGAGGGGGTGCCGTTCGTCGCGGGCGACGCGATGCGGCTGCCGTTCGCCGACGACGTCTTCGACGCGGTGACGATCTCGGTGGCGCTGCGCAACGTGCAGGACACCGGTCAGGCGCTGCGCGAGATGCTGCGGGTGACCAAGCCGGGCGGCCGGCTGGTGATCCTGGAGTTCTCGCACGTGACGTTCGCGCCGTTCGATCTGGTCTACCGCGAATATCTGATGCGGCTGTTGCCGAAGGTGGCCAAGATTTTCGGCTCCAACGACGATTCGTACGAATATCTGGCCGAGTCGATCCGTGACTGGCCGGACCAGGCGACGCTGGCGCGCATCATCCAGGACGCCGGATGGCGGCGGGTCGCCTGGCGCAACCTCGACTTGGGGATCGTGGCCATGCACCGCGCGTTCAAAGCCGCGTGATCTACTAGGCTCTGACGGCCCCCCGGCTGCCACTTTGTCCAGGAAAAGGGTTAGACTGCGGGCCGACAAGTTTGTGAAGGGGTTCACAAAGGAACGAAGGCGAGACACCCCGAGGCCAGGCCTTCGAGCGTGTAGGACAGGACAGTCCAGTGACCGTGCCAGCAGTTGACGCTGACGTCATCGTCGTCGGCGCCGGTCCCGCCGGATCCGCGACCGCCTTCTACCTGGCCCAGGCGGGTCTCGACGTGCTGGTCCTGGAGAAGACCCGCTTCCCCCGGGAGAAGGTCTGCGGTGACGGCCTGACCCCGCGAGCCGTCAAGCAGCTCCTCAACATGGGCGTCGACGTCGACGCCCCCGGCTGGGTGCGCAACAAGGGCCTGCGCGTCGTCGGCGGCGGCCTGCGCTTCGAGCTCGACTGGCCCAAGCTGGAGCGCTTCCCCGACTTCGGTCTCGTACGGACCCGCCAGGACTTCGACGAGATCCTGGCCGCCCACGCGGTCAAGGCCGGCGCGCGCCTGATGGAGGGCGTGACCGTCACCGGGCCGGTCCTCGACGACCGCAGCGGCCACATCACCGGCGTCACCACCAAGGACGGCACGGTCTACCGCGGCCGGCTGGTCGTGGCCGCCGACGGCAACAGCACCCGGCTGGCTCTCGGCATGGGGCTGCAAAGGCGCGAGGACCGCCCGATGGGCGTGGCCGTGCGCACCTACTTCACCAGCCCGCGCCACGACGACGACTACCTGGAGACGTGGCTGGAGCTGTGGGACGACCAGACGCTGCTGCCCGGCTACGGCTGGGTGTTCGGCGTCGGCGACGGCACCGCGAACGTGGGGCTCGGCCTGCTCAACACCAGCACCCACTTCAAGAACATCGACTACCGCGACCTGCTGCGCCGGTGGTGCCGGTCCATGCCCGCCGAGTGGGGCTTCACCGAGGAGAACATGACGGCCCCCATCCGCGGCGCCGCGCTCCCGATGGCCTTCAACCGGCAGCCGCACTATACGCGCGGCCTCCTGCTCGCCGGCGACTCCGGCGGTTCGATCAACCCGTTCAACGGCGAGGGCATCGCCTACGCCATGGAGACCGGCGAGATCGCCGCCGAGGTCGTCGCCAAGGCCCTCAAGGGCACCACCCCGGCGCAGCGAGAACGTGTCCTGCGGACGTATCCTCAGACGTTGAAGGACGCCTATGGCGGATATTTCACGCTGGGCAGGTTGTTCGTGCAGGCGATCGGGAAGCCGGGTGTGATGAGCTTCGGCACCAGGCACGGGCTTCCCCACCCGAGGCTGATGCGCTTCGCGCTCAAACTCCTTGGTAATCTCACCGACCGGCGAGGCGATGCGTCGGACAAGATCATCAACGCACTCTCGAAGGTCGCGCCACGAGCATGAATCCCACACCCATCCATAGATCAGGCTGCGCGCCCGCGCGCGCGGCGACTCCGGAGGAGGCGTAGCGATGGACCTGTACGTGCCCATCCTGGTGCTCGCCGTTCTCGCGGGGGGCTTCGCGATCTTCTCGGTCGCCATCGCCCCCTTCACCGGTCCCAAGCGCTGGAACCGCGCCAAGCTTGACGCCTACGAATGCGGCATCGAGCCGACGCCCCAGCCTGTCGGTGGCGGACGGTTCCCGCTCAAATACATGATCACGGCGATGCTCTTCATCGTCTTCGACATCGAGATCATCTTCCTCTACCCGTGGGCGGTCTCGTTCGCTCCGCTCACCAACGACGCGGGCAGCGTGATCTCCTCCGGCCTCGGGGTGTTCGCGCTCGTCGAGATGCTGCTGTTCATCGTCACCGTGCTCGTGGCCTACGCGTACGTGTGGCGCCGCAAGGGTCTGGACTGGGACTGAAAATGGGACTTGAAGAGAAACTCCCCAGCGGGTTCATCCTCAGCACGGTCGAGCAGGCCGCGGGCTGGGCACGCAAGAACTCCGTATGGCCCGCCACCTTCGGGCTCGCCTGTTGCGCCATCGAGCTGATGGCCACCGGTGGCCCCCACTACGACCTGGCGCGCTTCGGCATGGAGCGCGCTTCGGCGTCTCCCCGGCAGGCCGACCTGATGATCGTCGCCGGTCGCGTGTCGCAGAAGATGGCTCCCGTCCTGCGGCAGATCTACGACCAGATGGCCGAGCCCAAGTGGGTCATCGCCATGGGCGTGTGCGCCTCCAGCGGCGGCATGTTCAACAACTACGCCATCGTGCAGGGCGTCGACCACATCGTGCCCGTCGACATCTACCTGCCTGGCTGCCCGCCGCGCCCGGAGATGCTCATCGACGCGATCGTCAAGCTGCACGACAAGATCCAGAACATGAAGTTCGGCGCGCACCGGGCCAAGCAGATCGAGGACCTCGAGCTCAAGGCGCTGCGCACGCTGCCGCTGATCGACCAAGGGGCCGCCAAGTGACCTCCCCTGACAACCTCCCCGAGGTCCCCGGCGCCGAGGTGCCCGAGGTCGCCAAGACCCCGGAGGCGCCCGTCGCCCGGCGCGGCATGTTCGGCGCCGCCGACTCCGGCGACACCTCCGGCTACGGCGGCCTCGTCGTCCGCCGCGCGCCGCAGATCTCCACGCCGCGCCCGTACGGGGGCTACTTCGACGAGCTCGTCGACGCCCTCGGCCTCGACGACGCCATCGAGCGCGTGGTCGTCGACCGCGGCGAGCTGACCCTGCACGTCAAGCGGGAGCGGCTGGTCGAGGTCTGCCAGAAGCTGCGCGACGACGCGGCGCTGCGCTTCGAGCTGTCGCTGGGCGTCACCGGAGTGCACTACCCGCACCTGGCGGGCGAGGAGCTGCACTCGGTGATCCACCTGTGCTCGATCACCCACAACCGGCGCGTCCGCGTCGAGACGAGCTGCCCCGACGCCGACCCGCACATCCCGTCGACCGTCGGCGTCTACCCGGGCCACGACTGGCACGAGCGCGAGGCGTACGACTTCTTCGGGATCATCTACGACGGCCACCCGGGCCTGACCCGGATCATGATGCCGGACGATTGGGACGGGCACCCCCAGCGCAAGGACTACCCGCTGGGCGGCATCCCGGTCGAGTACCGCGGGGCGACCATCCCCTCGCCCGACCAAAGGAGGTCGTACGCGTGAGCGAGTTCTTCGAGCAGCGCGTTGACGACCGGAGGGAGGATCACGCGTGAGCACCGCATATGACGAGGCGACCGAGGGCAAGGTCTACTCGGTCACCGGCGCCGACTGGGACGAGGTCGTCAGCGGGGTCCGCGACTCCGACGACGAGCGCCTGGTCGTCAACATGGGCCCGCAGCACCCGTCCACGCACGGCGTGCTCCGCCTGGTCCTGACCCTCGACGGTGAGACGGTCACCGAGGCGCGCGGCGTCATCGGCTACCTGCACACCGGCATCGAGAAGAACATGGAGTACCGGACGTGGACGCAGGGCACCACGTTCGTCACTCGCATGGACTACCTGTCGCCGATCTTCAACGAGACGGCCTACTGCCTGAGCGTGGAGAAGCTGCTCGGCATCGAGGACCGCATCCCGGACCGGGCGCAGGCCATCCGCGTCATGATGATGGAGCTCAACCGGATCGCCTCGCACCTGGTCGCGATGGGCACGTTCGGCATGGAGCTCGGCGCCACCACGCCGTTCCTGTTCGGCTACCGTGACCGCGAAATGGTCATGGAGCTGTTCGAGTACATCACCGGACTGCGCATGAACCACGCCTACGTGCGGCCGGGCGGCGTCAGCGTCGACCTGCCCGCCGGAGCCGTGGACAAGGTCGGCGAGTTCCTCAAGGAGATGCCCAAGCGGATCAAGGACATCCGCAAGCTCCTCGACGAGAACCCGGTGTACGTCCGCCGCACCAAGGACGTCGCCTACCTCGACCTGACCGGCTGCATGGCGCTCGGCATCACCGGCCCCATCCTGCGGGCCGCCGGCCTGCCGTGGGACCTGCGCAAGTCGCAGCCCTACTGCGGTTACGAGACCTACGAGTTCGACGTGGCGACCCAGCGCGGCTGCGACGTCTACTCCCGCTACCTCGTGCGCATGCAGGAGATGGAGGAGTCCCTCAAGATCATCGAGCAGGCCCTGGACCGGATCGCCGGCCCGCTCAAGGGCGACCCGGTGATGATCGAGGACAAGAAGATCGGCTGGCCCGCGCAGCTCGCGCTCGGCCCCGACGGCTTCGGCAACTCCCCCGACCACATCGCGCACATCATGGGCAGCTCCATGGAAGCCCTGATCCACCACTTCAAGCTGGTGACGGAGGGCTTCCGCGTGCCGGCCGGCCAGGCCTACGCGCCGATCGAGTCGCCCAAGGGCGAGCTCGGCGCGCACGTCGTCAGCGACGGCGGCACCCGGCCCTACCGCGTCCACTTCCGCGAGCCGTCGTTCTGCAACCTGCAAAGCTTCCCCGCCATGGCGGAGGGCGGCCAGGTCGCCGACGTGATCGCCGCGGTGGCTTCTATCGACCCCGTCATGGGAGGTGTGGACCGGTGACTTACTCACCGGAAGTCCGCGAGCGTCTCGAACGCGACGCCAAGGAGATCATCGGCCGTTACCCGAAGACGCGGTCGGCGCTGCTTCCGCTGCTGCACCTGGTGCAGTCGGAGGACGGCTACGTCTCCGACGACGGGCACGAGTTCTGTGCGGAGATGCTGGGCCTGAGCAAGGCGGAGGTCGTCGGCGTCTCGACCTTCTACACCATGTACAAGCGCAAGCCCGCCGGCGAGTTTCACGTCGGCGTCTGCATCAACGCGCTCTGCGCCGTCATGGGCGGCGACGAGATCTGGGACGAGCTGTCCGAGCACGTCGGCGTCGGCCACGAGGAGACGACCGGCGACGGCAAGATCTCGCTGGAGCGCCTGGAGTGCAACGCGGCCTGCGACTTCGCCCCGGTCATGATGGTCAACTGGGAGTTCTTCGACAACCAGACGCCCGAATCGGCCAAGCAGCTCGTCGACGACCTGCGTGACGGCAAGGACGTGCGGCCCACCCGCGGTCCGAAGAAGCTGTGCACGTTCAAGGAGGCGTCGCGGGTGCTCTCCGGCCTGCCCGACGAGCTGGCGGGCGACGGCCCCTCGGCCGCCGGCCCCTCGCTGGAGGGCCTCAAGCTGGCCAAGGCCAACGGATGGAAGGCCCCCGAGGCATGAGCACGACCCTGACACCGGTCCTGACCGCCAACTGGGACCGCCCCGACTCCTTCACCATCGACGGCTACGGGCCGTACGAGGCGGCCAAGAAGGCGCTGGGCATGGACCCGGACGCCGTCATCCAGGCCGTCAAGGACTCGGGCCTGCGCGGCCGCGGCGGCGCCGGCTTCCCCACCGGCATGAAGTGGGGCTTCATCCCGCAGGGTGACGGCAAGCCGCACTATCTCGTCGTCAACGCCGACGAGTCGGAGCCGGGCACCTGCAAGGACATCCCGCTCATGATGGCCAACCCGCACTCGCTGGTCGAGGGCGTCATCATCACGGCGTTCGCGATCCGCGCCAACCACGCCTTCATCTACGTGCGCGGCGAGGTGCTGCACGTCATCCGGCGGCTGCACGCGGCCGTGCGCGAGGCGTACGAGAAGGGCTATCTCGGCAAGGACATCTTCGGCACGGGCTACGACCTGGAGCTCGTCGTGCACAGCGGCGCCGGGGCGTACATCTGCGGCGAGGAGACGGCGCTGCTGGACTCGCTGGAGGGCTTCAGGGGTCAACCGCGGCTCAAGCCTCCGTTCCCGGCCGTGGCGGGCCTTTACGCCTCGCCTACTGTCGTGAACAACGTCGAGTCCGTGGCCAGTGTTCCCTCGATCATCGCCAACGGGGCCGACTGGTTCGCCGGGATGGGCACCGAGAAGTCCAAGGGCTTCGGCATCTTCTCGCTGAGCGGCCACGTCACCAGGCCCGGCCAGTACGAGGCTCCGCTCGGCATCACGCTGCGCGAGCTGCTCGACATGGCGGGCGGCATCCGCGCCGGGCACCGGATCAAGTTCTGGACCCCGGGCGGCTCGTCCACGCCGATCTTCACCGACGAGCACCTCGACGTGCCGCTCGACTTCGAGGCGGTCGGCGCGAAGGGCTCCATGCTCGGGACCCGGGCGCTGCAGATCTTCGACGAGACCACCTGCGTGGTCCGCACGGTGCTGCGCTGGACCGAGTTCTACGCCCACGAGTCGTGTGGCAAGTGCACGCCGTGCCGTGAGGGCACCTACTGGCTCAAGCAGGTGCTCAAGCGCCTGGAGAAGGGTCAGGGCACCGAGGACGACCTGTCGACGATCACCGACGTCGCCGACAACATCCTGGGCCGCTCGTTCTGCGCGCTCGGCGACGGCGCCACCAGCCCGATCCACTCCTCGGTGAAGTACTTCCGCGAGGAGTACCTCAAGCACTTCGAGGTCGGCGGCTGCCCGTTCGACGCGAAGAAGTCCACTCTGTGGGGTGACCAGTGACCGTGACAGAAACTGAGACCACCCTGGTGACCCTCACGATCGACGGGTTCCAGGTCAGCGTCCCCAAGGGCACGCTGATCATCAGGGCGGCCGAGCTGCTGGGCATCCAGATCCCCAGGTTCTGCGACCACCCGCTGCTCGACCCGGCGGCCAACTGCCGCCAGTGTCTCGTCGACATCCCCGACGCCGGCAACGGCCGCGGCTTCCCCAAGCCGCAGCCGTCGTGCGCGATCGAGGTCGCCGAGGGCATGGTCGTGCAGACCCAGCTGACCTCGCCGGTGGCGGAGAAGGCGCAGCGGGCGGCGATGGAGTTCCTGCTCCTGAACCACCCGCTCGACTGCCCGGTCTGCGACAAGGGCGGCGAGTGCCCGCTGCAGAACCAGGCCATGTCCAACGGCCAGGGCGAGTCGCGCTTCCAGGAGCAGAAGCGGACGTTCGCCAAGCCGCTGCCGCTGTCCACCCAGGTGCTGCTCGACCGCGAGCGCTGCGTGCAGTGCGCGCGCTGCATCCGCTTCTCCGACCAGATCGCCGGTGACCCGTTCATCGAGTTCTTCGAGCGCGGGGCCAAGGAGCAGGTGGGCGTCGCCGACGGCGAGCCGTTCCAGTCCTACTTCTCGGGCAACACGGTGCAGATCTGCCCGGTGGGCGCGCTGACCGGCGCCGCCTACCGGTTCCGGGCCCGCCCGTTCGACCTGGTGTCCACGCCGAGCGCGTGCGAGCACTGCGCCTCCGGGTGCAGCCTGCGCACCGACCACCGGCGCGGCCGCGTCACCCGCCGCCTGGCGGGCAACGACCCACAGGTCAACGAGGAGTGGAACTGCGACAAGGGCCGCTGGGCGTTCACCTACGCCACGCAGCCCGACCGGCTCAGGACGCCGCTGGTCCGCAACGAGGAGGGCGTGCTGGAGCCCGCCTCCTGGCCGGAGGCGCTGAGCGTCGCCGCCCAGGGCCTGGCCGCCGCCCGCGGCAAGGCCGGCGTGCTGGTCGGCGGCCGGGTCACGGTCGAGGACGCCTACGCCTACGCCAAGTTCGCCCGGCTCGCGCTCGGCACGAACGACGTCGACTTCCGCGCCCGGCCGCACTCCGCCGAGGAGGCCCGCTTCCTCGCGCACGCGGTCGCCGGCAAGGGGATCGAGGTCTCCTACGCCGACCTGGAGAGCGCCCCCGCGGTGCTGCTCGTCGGGTTCGAGCCCGAGGAGGAGTCGCCGATCGTCTTCCTGCGCCTGCGCAAGGCGTGGCAGAAGCGCGGCCTCAAGGTCACCGCGATCGCCCCGTTCGCCACCAACGGCCTGGCCAAGATGGGCGGCACGCTCATCCGCACCGCGCCGGGCGGGGAGGCCGACGCGATCGGCGACCTGGTCGGCACGCTGGCCGAGGGCACGATCGTGCTCGCCGGCGAGCGCCTGGCGACCGTCCCCGGCGCGCTGTCGGCGCTGGTCCGGCTGGGCGCCGCCTCCGACGCCCGCATCGCCTGGGTCCCGCGCAGGGCCGGCGAGCGCGGCGCGGTCGAGGCGGGCGCGCTGCCCAACCTGCTGCCGATCGGCCGCCCGGTCGACGACGAGAGCGCCAGGGCCGAGATCGCCCGCGCCTGGAACGTGTCCTCGCTGCCCGCCACCCCGGGCCGCGACACCGACGCGATGCTCGCCGCCGCCCGTGACGGGGAGCTCGACGCGCTGGTCGTGGCCGGCGTCGACCCCTACGACCTGGCCAACCCGGTCGCCGCGCTGGAGGCGCTGGAGAACACGCCGTTCATCGTCAGCCTGGAGACGCGCGCCAGCGCCGTCACCGACCGGGCCGACGTGGTGCTGCCGGTCGCCACCGTGCAGGAGAAGAGCGGCACGTTCGTCAACTGGGAGGGCCGGGGCCGCTCGTTCGAGGCCCCGCTCAAGGTGCCCGGCCTGCGCAGCGACCTCGCGGTCGTCGGCGACCTGGCCGACCGCATGGACGTGCACCTGGGCCTGCCGGACGCCAAGGCGGCCCGGCGCGAGCTGTCGGGCATCGGCTCCTACCGGGGCACCCGCGTCGCCGCGCCGAGCGTCGGCGCCGGCTCGCCCGCCGCCCCCGCCGCCGGTGGGGCCGTGCTGGCGACCTGGCACCTGCTGCTCGACGACGGCCGCCTCCAGGACGGCGAGCCGTACCTGGCCGGCACCGCGCGGGCCGCGGAGGCGCTGCTGTCGGAGAGCACGGCCGCGGAGATCGGCGTCGCCGACGGTGACAAGGTCGTCGTCGGCGGGCCCGGCCCGAACGCGGTCACGCTGCCCGTCCGCATCGCCGACCTGCCCGACCGCGTGGTCTGGGTGCCGTCGAACTCGGGCGGCTGCTCGGTCACGCGCGACCTCGGCGCGGTGGCCGGCGACATCGTCACCATCGGGAGCGCCTCATGACCTTCGTTCTCGCGGCCAGTCCGACCGTCGAAGACTTCGGCAAGGACCCGCTCTGGATCACCATCATCAAGGCGGTCATGCTGTTCGCCTTCCTGATGCTGGGCATCCTGTTCGGCGTCTGGTTCGAGCGCAAGCTCATCTCCCGGATGCAGAACCGCTACGGCCCCAACCGGGCGGGCAAGTTCGGCCTGCTCCAGTCGGTGGCCGACGGTCTGAAGATGGGCCTGAAGGAGGACATCTTCCCGCGGACCGTGGACAAGGTGCTCTACCTGCTGGCCCCGGTCATCATGGTGATCCCGGCCTTCCTGGCCTTCTCCATCGTGCCGTTCGGGCCGATGGTGAACCTGTTCGGCGTGCAGACGCCGCTCCAGCTCGTCGACCTGCCGGTGGCCGTGCTGTTCATGCTGGCCATGGGCGCCGTCTCGGTCTACGGCGTGGTGCTGGCCGGCTGGTCGTCACGCTCGCCGTACGCCCTGCTCGGCGGCCTCCGGTCGGCGGCGCAGGTGGTCTCGTACGAGATCGCGATGGGCCTGTCGTTCGTGGCGATCTTCCTGTTCGCCGGGACGCTGTCCACCTCGGAGATCGTCGGCGCGCAGCAGCAGACCTGGTACGCCGTGCTGTTGCTGCCGTCGTTCCTGGTCTACGTGGTCTGCATGTTCGGCGAGGCCGCGCGCATCCCGTTCGACCTGCCCGAGGGTGAAGGCGAGCTGGTCGGCGGGTTCCAGACGGAATACTCCTCGTCGCTGAAGTTCGCCCTGATCATGATGGGCGAATACCTGCACACCTTCACCGCCTCGGCCATCGCCGTGACGCTGTTCATGGGCGGCTGGCGGGCACCGCTCCCGATGAGCTGGGAGTGGGCGCACACGGGCTGGGTTCCGGTGCTCTGGTTCTTCATCAAGTTCGTGCTGACGTTCTGCTTCATCGTCTGGGTGCGCGCCTCGCTGCCGCGTGTCCGGTACGACCAGCTGATGTCGCTGGGCTGGAAGGTCCTGATCCCGGTCAACCTGGCGTGGATCCTTCTCGTCGCCGCCGTTCGCAACATCATCTACGTGAACAACGGCACGTTCGAGGGGAGCATCTACGTCTCCGCCGGGCTCGGCGCGATCGTCGTCATCGGGGCGCTGGCCATCTGGATGCGGTTCGACACCGTGAACCAGCGGCGCAAGGAAGCCAGGAAGGCGGAGGTCGAAGCCGAGTTCGAGGAGCTGTCCAACGAGCCGACGGCAGGCGGCTTCCCTGTGCCGCCGCTCGATCTGCCGCACTACCACGGGGTGCAGCACAAGGAGATTCCCAGTGGGACTAACTGATTGGCTGAACCCCGTCAAGGGCTTCGGGGTCACCTTCCACACGATGTTCAAGAAGCCCGTCACGACCAACTACCCGGAGGAGAAGAAGCCGACGGCTCCGCGCTTCCACGGGCGGCACCAGCTCAACCGCTGGCCTGACGGGCTGGAGAAGTGCGTCGGCTGCGAGCTGTGCGCGTGGGCGTGTCCGGCCGACGCCATCTACGTGGAGGGCGCGGACAACACCGACGAGGAGCGCTTCTCGCCGGGCGAGCGCTACGGGCGCACCTACCAGATCAACTATCTGCGGTGCATCCTGTGCGGCCTGTGCATCGAGGCGTGCCCGACCCGGGCGCTCACCATGACCAACGAGTACGAGCTCGCCGACAGCAACCGCGAGAGCCTCATCTACACCAAGGAGATGCTCCTCGCGCCGCTCACCCAGGGCATGGAGCAGCCGCCGCACCCCATGCGGCTCGGCGAGACCGAAGAGGACTACTACCGGCTGGGACGGACCAATGGGTGAGACCATCACTTTCTGGGTGCTCGCCGTCGTGTCCGTCGGCGCCGCGCTCGGCGTGGTCTTCAACCGGAAGGCCGTCTACTCGGCGCTGATGCTCGGCACCGTGATGCTCTGCCTCGCGGTCCTCTACGCCGTGCAGGACGCGCCCTTCCTGGCCGCGGTGCAGATCATCGTCTACACCGGCGCCGTCATGATGCTGTTCCTGTTCGTGCTCATGCTGGTCGGCGTCGACTCCTCCGACTCGCTCGTGGAGACGCTCCGCGGCCAGCGGTTCTGGGCGATCATCGCGGGCGTCGGATTCGCCGCGCTGATCATCCTGGCCGTGGGCAACGCGATCTTCGCGCCGCAGACGGGCCTGGCGATGGCCACCGGTCAGGGCGGCTACATCCGCTCGATCGCGCTGCTGCTGTTCACCAAGTACGTCTTCGCGTTCGAGGTCACCTCGGCGCTGCTCATCACCGCCGCGCTCGCCGCGATGGTGCTGGCGCACCGCGAGCGGCTGGCCAAGAAGGCCACGCAGAAGGACCTGTCCAAGGCCCGCTTCCTCGGCGACCGCCCGTCGCCGCTGCCCGGCCCGGGCACGTACGCGACCGGCAACGCCATCGACATGCCGGCGCTGCTGCCCGACGGGTCCGTGGCCGAGTCCTCGGTCAACCGCTACATCGCCCGCTACGACGTGGAGCATGGGCACCTGCCCGAGGACCCCAAGCTCGCCGAGGCCATCAAGCACCGGGCCGAGGAGGAGTCCAAGTGACGACGCATTACCTCATCCTGTCGGGCCTGCTGTTCGCGATCGGCGCCATGGGCGTGCTGATCCGGCGCAACGCGATCGTCGTGTTCATGTGCGTGGAGCTCATGCTCAACGCCTGCAACCTGGCGTTCGTCACGTTCGCCAGGCAGGTCGGCAACCTCGAAGGCCAGATCATCGCGTTCTTCGTGATGGTGGTGGCCGCGGCCGAGGTCGTGGTCGGCCTGGCAATCATCGTGACGATCTTCCGAACCCGCAGGTCCGCGTCGGTCGACGACGCCAACCTGCTGAAGTACTAAGAGGTGACTGGTGGAATCTCCTGCTGAGATCATCCAGCACACCGCTGGTGGCGCGATCGGCGTGTCCTGGCTGATGATCGCCCTCCCGTTGCTGGGGGCGTTCATCCTGCTGGTGTTCAACCGGTTCACCAACCGGTGGGGCCATCTGCTGGGCGTGGCCATGTCCCTCGCCTCGTTCGCCGTGGCGGTGCTGGCGTTCGTCGAGTTGCTCGGACTCGGCGAGGATCAGCGCCGCAGGGCCGTGCGGCTGTACGAGTTCATCCCCAGCCTGAAGCTCGACATGGGGCTGCTCGTCGACCCCCTGTCGGTCAGCTTCGCGCTGCTGATCACCGGTGTCGGATCGCTGATCCACATCTACTCGATCGGCTACATGTCGCACGACCCCGACCGGCGCAGGTTCTTCTCCTACCTGAACCTGTTCGTCGCCGCGATGCTCCTGCTGGTGCTGTCCGACAACTACGTCGGGCTGTTCATCGGCTGGGAGGGCGTCGGCCTGGCCTCGTACCTGCTCATCGGGTTCTGGCAGTTCAAGCCGTCGGCGGCTGTCGCGGCGAAGAAGGCGTTCGTCGTCAACCGCGTCGGTGACTTCGGGCTGCTGGTCGGCATGTTCATCATCTGGACGTCGTTCGGCTCGCTGGCCTTCAAGGACCTGGGCGCGCAGCAGATCGGCACCGCCTCCGACGGCACGCTGACCGCCATCGGCCTGCTGCTGCTCCTCGGCGCGTGCGGCAAGTCGGCGCAGCTCCCGCTGCAGTCGTGGCTCCTGGACGCGATGGAGGGCCCGACCCCGGTCTCGGCCCTCATCCACGCCGCGACCATGGTCACCGCCGGCGTCTACCTGGTGGTCCGCTCGGGCGCGTTCTTCGAGGCGTCCGACGTGGCCTCGCTGGTCGTCACGATCGTCGGTGTGGCCACGCTGCTCGCCGGTGCGATCATCGGTTGTGCCAAGGACGACATCAAGAAGGGCTTGGCCGGCTCGACGATGTCGCAGATCGGCTACATGATGCTCGGCGCGGGTCTCGGCCCGGCGGGCTACGCCTTCGCCATCGCGCACCTGATCGCGCACGGCTTCTTCAAGGCCGACATGTTCCTCGGCGCCGGCTCGGTCATGCACGGCATGAACGACGAGGTCGACATGCGCAAGTACGGCGGTCTCCGCAAGTACATGCCGATCACCTTCGCCACGTTCATGGTCGGCTACCTGGCCATCATCGGCTTCCCGTTCCTGTCCGGCTTCTACACCAAGGACGGGATCATCGAGACGGCCATGGAGCACGGCGCCTGGATGGGCTGGCTGGCCGTCCTCGGCGCGGGCATCACCGGCTTCTACATGTCCCGCATGATCTTCATGACGTTCTTCGGCGAGAAGCGCTGGGAGAAGGACGCGCACCCGCACGAGTCGCCCTCGGTGATGACCGTGCCGCTGATCCTGCTGTCGATCGGCTCGATCGTGCTCGGCTACTTCCTCATCATGGACAACAGGCTCATGCACTTCCTGGCGCCCGCGGTGGGCATGCCGGAGCACGCGCCCGTCCCGCACGTGTTCAGCACCACCACGGTGGGTCTGTCCACGCTGGCGCTGGTGGCCGTCGGCGCGGCGATCGCGTGGATGAAGTACGGCCGCGCCCAGGTGCCGGCCGTGCAGCCGCGCGGCTCGTTCCTCACCACCTTCGCCCGGCGTGACCTGTACGGCGACGCGCTCAACGAATCGCTGTTCATGCGCCCCGGCCAGTGGCTGACCCGCATCGCGGTGTACTTCGACAACCGCGGCATCGACGGGCTGGTCAACGGCCTGGCCGCGGGCATCGGCGGGAGCTCAGGGCGCCTGCGGCGGCTCCAGACGGGCTTCGCCAGAACGTACGCGTTGTCCATCCTGATCGGCGCCGCCCTGCTGACCGGCGCCCTGCTCCTCGTTGGGAACATCTGATGTCGTCACTCTGGCTCCCGATACTCATGGCGGTGCCCGTGCTGGGCGCCATCGTGGTAGCGCTGCTTCCCAAGGGCAGCGACAAGCTGGCCAAGCAGGTCACGCTGCTGGTCTCGCTGGTCGTGCTGGCGCTGACGCTCGTCATGGCGTTCCAGTTCACCGGCGCCCCCGGTGACCGGTTCAAGTTCGCGGCCACGTACGACTGGATCCCGAGCTTCGGGGTGCACTTCGGGGTGGGCGTCGACGGCATCGCGCTGGTGCTGATCGCCCTGTCGGCCGTGCTGGTGCCGATCGTGGTGCTCGCCTCGTGGCACGACGCCTCCGGCGTCAAGGCCGCCGACGGCACCGTGGTCGCGCCCAAGCGGTCGGTCAAGACGTACTTCTCGCTGCTGCTCGTGCTGGAAGCGATGATGATCGGCGTCTTCGCGGCGACCGACATCTTCCTGTTCTACGTCTTCTTCGAAGCCATGCTGATCCCGATGTACTTCATGATCGGGTCCTATGGCGGGGCGCAGCGGTCCTACGCGGCGGTCAAGTTCCTGCTGTACTCGCTCTTCGGCGGCCTGCTCATGCTGGTCGCGGTCATCGGCCTGTACGTCGTCGCGGGCAAGGGGACGTTCATGTTCCCCGAGCTCGTCGGCGCCATCCAGGACCCGGTGACGCAGAAGTGGCTGTTCGCGGGCTTCTTCATCGCCTTCGCCATCAAGGCGCCGCTCTGGCCGGTGCACACCTGGCTGCCCGACGCCGCCGCGCAGGCTCCGGCCGGCGCCGCGGTGCTGCTGGTCGGCGTGCTGGACAAGGTCGGCACGTACGGAATGCTCCGGTTCTGCCTGGAGCTGTTCCCCGACGCCGCCAAGGCGTTCACCATGCCGATCATCGTGCTGGCGGTCATCAGCATCATCTACGGCGCGATCGTGGCCATCGGCCAGACCGACATGAAGCGCCTGATCGCCTACACGTCGATCTCGCACTTCGGCTTCATCGTCATGGGCGTGTTCGCGATGTCGCAGGTGGCCCAGGAGGGCGCCGCCCTCTACATGGTCAACCACGGCTTCGCGACCGGCGCGCTGTTCCTGGCGGCCGGGTTCCTCATCGCCAGGCGCGGCTCCCCGCACATCGCCGACTACGGCGGCGCGCAGAAGGTCACGCCGCTGCTGGCCGGCTTCTTCCTGGTCGCCGGTCTGGCCGGGCTCTCGCTGCCGGGGCTGTCCTCGTTCGTCAGCGAGTTCATGGTGATGATCGGCACCTACTCCAGCCCGGCGTTCGGGTCGGGGGCGCTCACCGTCGCGGCGATCGTCTCCGCGCTGGCCGTCATCCTGGCCGCCGTCTACATCCTGTGGATGGTGCAGCGGACGCTCAACGGGCCGACCGCCGAGCCGGTCAAGGCGTTCAAGGACCTGAACGCGCGCGAGGTGTGGGTGCTCGCGCCGCTGGTCGCCCTGATCATCGGCTTCGGGTTCTTCCCCAAGCCGCTGCTCGACGTGATCACACCCGCGGTGACCAGCACGCTGTCCAACGTGCAGGTCGACAACCCGGCTATCGCTGAGAAGGGAGCCGGTCAGTGAACAACGTCATCGAGGCGCCGACGATCGAGTACGGCACGCTGGCGCCGCTGCTGCTCGTGTTCGCGGCCGCCGTCGTCGGCGTGCTGGTGGAGGCGTTCGCGCCCCGCTACCTGCGCAGGTCCATCCAGGTGCCGCTGACGCTGCTCAGCCTGGTCGGCGCGTTCGCGCTGGTGCTCGTGACCGTCGTCGGCGGCGGCGTGCCGACCGAGCCGGTCGCGATGGGGGCGCTCGCGGTCGACGGGCCGGCGCTGTTCATCTGGGGCGTCATCCTCGTCCTGTCCATCGTCTGCGTGCTGCTGATCAACGACGAGGGCCACTTCGTCGCCTCGGCGGCGTCGGTGCCCGGCAGCGCCGACGAGGAAGAGGCCGAGCGGGCCGGCAGCGCGCACACCGAGGTCTACCCGCTGGCGCTGTTCGCGGTGGGCGGCATGCTCATGTTCCCCGCCGCGAACGACCTGCTGACCATGTTCGTCGGCCTCGAGGTCATGTCGCTGCCGCTGTACCTGCTGTGCGGCCTGGCCCGGCGTCGCCGCCTGCTCTCGCAGGAAGCCTCGCTGAAGTACTTCCTGCTGGGCGCGTTCTCCTCGGCGTTCTTCCTGTACGGCATCGCGATGCTGTACGGCTACGCCGGGACCGTGTCGCTGGCCGGGATCGGCCAGGCCATGACGACCGGGGCCGCGCTGGACCCGCTGCTGCTGATCGGCTTCGCGCTGGCCGGCGTGGGCCTGCTGTTCAAGATCGGCGCGGCGCCGTTCCAGGCGTGGAAGCCGGACGTCTACCAGGGCGCCCCGACGCCCATCACCGCCCTCATGGCCTCCGGCACGCTGGTGGCCGCCGTGGGCGCGCTGCTGCGCGTCTTCTGGGTGGCGCTGGGCAACCTCGACTGGAACTGGCGTCCGGTCATCTGGGTCATCGCGGCCCTGACGATGATCGTCGGCGCGGTGCTGGCGATCACGCAGACCGACATCAAGCGGATGCTCGCCTACTCCTCGATCGCGCACGCCGGCTTCCTGCTGGTGGGCGTCATGGCCACCTACTCGGCCGCCGAGGGCAACGCGGTGTCGCTGCAGGCGATCCTGTTCTACCTGCTCGTGTACGGCATCACCACGGTCGGCGCGTTCGCCGTGGTCACGCTGGTGCGCGATCCCGGCGGCGAGGCCAACCACCTCTCCCGCTGGGCCGGGCTGGGCAAGCGGTCGCCGATCCTCGCCGGGGTGTTCGCCTTCTTCCTGCTGGCGTTCGCCGGAATCCCGCTCACGAGCGGATTCTTCGGCAAGTACGCGGTCTTCACGGCGGCGCTGGGCAGCGCCTCCGAGGCCGGCGACTCGCTGGGCGGCTGGATGACCGGACTGGTCGTGGTCGGCGTCATCGCCTCGGCGATCGCCGCGTTCTTCTACGTCCGCGTCATCGTGCTGATGTTCTTCAGCGAGCCCGCGGCCGACGGCCCGGCCATCGCGATCCCCAGTGCGGGGACCGTGGCGGTCATCGCGGTCTCGCTGCTGGTTACGGTAGGAGTCGGGCTGTACCCGGAGCCCGTGCTCGACCTTGCCCAGCAGGCTGCATCTGGCCTTTTCGTTAGATAGGGGATCCCATATGTCCGCGCCTCCCGTTGTTGACCTTCCCATCGAGGACGAGCGGTTGGCGCAGGACGTGTCCAACGGGCTGGCCGCGGTGGAGAAGCTGCTGCGCTCGTCGGTGGAGAGCGAGGACGCCTTCGTCACGGAGGCGTCCAAGCACCTCATCGAGGCCGGTGGCAAGCGTTTCCGCACGCTGATGGTGCTGCTGGCGGCCCAGTTCGGCGACCCGTCGGCGCCGGGCGTGGTGCCCGGCGCCGTGGTGATCGAGCTGACCCATCTCGGGTCGCTCTACCACGACGACGTGATGGACGAGGCCCCGGTGCGCCGGGGCTCCCCGTCGGCCAACGCCCGGTGGGACAACACCGTGGCCATCCTGACCGGCGACTACCTGTTCGCCCAGGCTTCCGACCTGCTCGCCGACCTCGGCCCCGAGCTGATCCGGGTCCAGGCGCAGACGTTCTCCCGCCTCGTGCAGGGGCAGATCCGCGAGACCATCGGCCCTCAGGCCGGTGACGACCCGGTGGCCCACTACATCAGCGTGCTGGCCGACAAGACCGGCTCGCTCATCGCGGCCTCGGGCCGCTTCGGGGCGCTGCTGTCCGGTGCTCCCGCCGACGTGGAGGAGCGGCTGAGCCGGGCCTGCGAGGCGATCGGCGTGGCCTGGCAGCTCGGCGACGACCTGCTGGACGTGGCCTCCACCTCCACCGAGTCGGGCAAGACGCCCGGCACCGACCTGCGCGAGGGCATCAAGACGCTGCCGGTGCTCTACGTGCTGGCCTCCGACCCGTCGTCGCGGCTGGCCGAGCTGCTGTCGGGGCCGGTGGCCGAGTCGGACCTGGACGAGGCGCTGACGCTGCTGCGGGCGCACCCGGCGATGGCTCAGGCGCGGGCCGAGCTGGACGCGTGGGTGGACCGGGCTCGGCACGACATCTCCGGCCTGCCTGACATCCCGGCCAAGTCCGCCTTTTTGGCGCTATGTGACTACGTGGTCGAGCGGTCGGGCTGACGCCTTCTTCTTCGGCCGCCGCGCCCGTGCCGCGCGGAAGCTGTCGTACGTGAAGATCGCCAGCGCGATCCACACGATGGCGAAGCCGGCCCACCGGCTCGGCGGCATCGTCTCCTTGGCGATCAGCACCCCGACCAGGAACTGCAGCACCGGCGCGATGTACTGAAGCAGCCCGATCGTGCTGAGCGGCACCCGGATCGCCGAGGCGGTGAACGCCAGCAGCGGCAGCGCCGTGATCACCCCCGCCCCCACGAGCAGCGCGGCGTGCCCTGCCCCCAGGGTGCCGAACGTCGACTGCCCCTGCTGCTGCAGGAACGTCAGATACGCCAGCGCCGGCACCAGCAGCACGAGCGTCTCCACGGTCAGGCTCTCGGCCGCCCCCACGTTCGCCTGCTTCTTGACCAGCCCGTACACCGCGAAGCTCACCGCCAGCACCAGCGCCATGTACGGCGGCCGCCCGTAGTTGACGGTCAGCACCAGCACCGCCAGCGCCCCGAACCCCACGGCCGTCCACTGCAACGGCCGCAGCCGCTCCTTCAGCAGCAACACCCCGAACAGCACGCTGACCAGCGGGTTGATGAAGTAGCCCAGCGCGCTCTCGACCACGTGGCCGGTGTTGACCGCGTAGATGTACGTGCCCCAGTTGACCGTGATCACCACCGCGGCCACGGTCAGCAGCCCGAGCTTGCGCGGCTGCCGTACCAGCTCCTTGACCCACGACCAGTGCCGGCGCACGAGCAGCACCGCCACGACGGCGGCCAGCGACCAGACGATGCGGTGCGCGAGGATCTCCACCGCTCCGGACGGCTTCAGCAGCGGCCAGTAGAGGGGGAACAGTCCCCACATGGCATAAGCGGCCACCCCGAACAGCACACCGCGTCGCAAGTCAGGCATGTCCCCTATCTTCGGGCATTACCATGCTTAAACACAAATGTGCACATCTATACGGGACTATGTAGAAGGTGTTAAGCGTTGTGCCCTCTGTAGAGTGAACCGTGGAGGTGCGCTATGGGTTGGCTGTTCGGAACCAAGACATCGATGGTCAGTCGCGAGGACGCCCTGCCGGGCCGCCCCGACCCGATCCCCGTCCCCGCCCGCCACGCCGTCCTCGACGCCCCGCTGGCCCCGCCCTACCCGCCGGGCGTGGAAGTCGCGGACTTCGGCCTGGGCTGCTTCTGGGGCGCGGAGCGCAAGTTCTGGCAGACGCCCGGCGTCGTCACCACGGCCGCCGGCTACCAGGGCGGCTACACCCCCAACCCGACGTACGAAGAGGTCTGTAGCGGCCGCACCGGACACACCGAGGTGGTGCGCGTCGTCTTCGACCCGGCCGTGATCTCGTACGAGGAGCTGCTGAAGGTCTTCTGGGAGGCGCACGACCCCACCCAGGGCATGCGCCAGGGCAACGACGTCGGCACCCAGTATCGGTCGGCCGTCTACTACCACTCGCCGGAGCAGCAGAAGGCCGCCGAGACCTCGCGCGACGCGTACCAGAAGGTGCTGACGGAGGCGGGCTACGGGGCCATCACGACGGAGGTGGCACCGGCGGGACCGTTCTACTTCGCAGAGGACTACCACCAGCAGTACCTCTTCAAGGTGCCCGACGGGTATTGCGGGATTGGCGGGACCGGGGTCGCTTGCCCGGTGGGCATCGCGCCTGCCGGCGAGTGAACAAGGCGGTCTTCGACGAGGTCTGTGTGCTCTGGGCGGAGCACATGGGCCTGCCGTTCCCCGACGACCTTCGCGGCGTCGACATCTACGAGCAGCCCGTCGCGTACCTGGACCTCTGCATGGCAGGCCCTCTGACCAGCTACGTAGGAAGCCAGAGGGGCGTGTTGGACGCTGATCAGCTGCGAGCTGTGAAGGAGACCGCTCGTGATCTGCGGGTGCTCCTTCCGCGTCTACGACATCGCGAAGGCCGAACGTACGTCGCTCGGCTGGTCCGGATCGGCGAACTGATCGTCGGCGATGCCCAGGAAAATTCCGGCCGCCGCAAGTAGTCGCGGCGACAATCCTCTCTACATGGTCAAGGGCTCGCTGCGCTCGCCACGGGACCGCCGACCCGCTTAGCGGCCTGGCGGGCTTGCGCGTGCGGCCTGGGGGCCGTTCGCGCCCGCCACCGCACGCGGGCCGGCGGCCCCGACGATGAGCTTCAAGCTTCTGCCGCCCCGCTTCCGGTGCTCGGGCCTGGAGGCCCTGCGCTCCGGGTCGGGTTGCCATCGATTCACCCGAGTTGCTCCCTGTGGTGGAGGCTGGCGTATTGCGGGGCCGTTTCAGACGCTTCGAAGGGAACTTTGCTCCCTCCTCCCCTGTCTGGTCTCCGCCTGCAGATTCGCAGCCAGTTCATCCAACGTCGCCCCGCAACGGACGTTGGACAGCCCGCTTGCGCAGGGCACGGGCTGCTTCCGAATGGCCACCCAGCCTGCGGCCATGTCCTGAACCTTCCATGCCGGGTACTGGGCGATCAGCTTCGCCAAGGTCATGGGCACGGGTGGGCTCCGGCGACCGGCGTACAAATCGGCTGAGACTCCCGTAGTTGGGCGTAGCGGAGAGCGACTCGGTGAGCGGCCCGAGCGGGTTCGGTGGAGGGGTGCCAGGCGTAGATGACTCGCTGTCGTCTCGCATCCCATGCCGATCGCCACCAGTAGCGCCCGCCGTGACACCAGACGACCAATCCGACCCAGACGGACACCAGCGCCAGGCCGTAGCCGTCGTGCACGTCTGCGGAGACTCCCCGGGCGGCGAGGGCGTTGGCCAGGGCAGCGGCGGCGTGGGTCTCCGGTGCGAGCGAAGGGCGGCTCACAACGCCTCCTCTGCTGTCTCCTGTTCCTTCAGCTGCTCGGCGAGATGGACGATGTCGTCCGCGTCGATCGTCTGGGACAGGCCGTGATCTACTTCGCGCGGGGACAGGCGACGACCGTTCCGGGTGGCCCAGAGACGGCCCACAGAACTACGCCAAATGCACCAACCGGGAAATGCCGCTTGGAGGTCTTCGAGAATCACCGGAGTGGACATGCGATCAGCGTGCTTACCTGAGCGTGACAAACCCACCGCGTTATCAAGACGTCCAGGACGTTACAGCGTTACGCTCCGAACGTCCCTGACGTCCTCCAGTTCGAGGTGTGCCGTGGCCAACGTTCCCCTACGCAGCGCCATGCTGAACGCCCAGGTCACGAACCAGAACTTGGCCGACCGATGTGGCGTGGACGTCAAGACGGTGGAACGCTGGCTGCAAGACGAAACGCGCGTTCCACACATGCGGCACCAATGGGCCGCCGCCGAGGCACTAGGAGTTGAGACAGCCGTGCTATGGCCGGATGCAATTCGCAATACGGTGAAAACTGGGCCGGATAAGGAAGTCTTGACCGTCTATCCGTATCGCTCCGCATGTCCGAAATCAATCTGGCGCAATCTCATCAGCTCGGCGCGCAACGAGATCGTGTTCGCCGGCTACACCAACTACTTCCTGTGGCTGGAACACCCCAATCTCGCGAAGGTGCTCAAGCGGAAGGCGCAGCAGGGCTGCAAGATTCGGTTCCTCGTCGGCGATCCGGAGAGTGAGGTGACGCGCCACCGTGAGGACGTGGAGAACGTTCCGCTGACCGTCTCCACGCGCATCCGGATCACTCTGTCGGAGATCGAGCAGCTACGTGACGTTGCCGGTGTCGAGGCCCGGTTCGGTGACGAGCACATCGCCATGAGCGTGTTCCGGTTCGACTCGGAAATGCTCGTCACGCCGCACTTGGCGAAGCTCGTCGGTCACGACTCGCCCATGTTGCACTTGCGGCGGTATCAGGACGACGGCCTGTTCGATCGGTTTGCCTACCATGCCTCCGAGCTGTGGGGCAACGGTCGCAACGTGTGGCAGCAGCCCCAGCCCGCAGGCCCGATCCTGGGGGACTAACTGAGCGACAACCGGCCCGGAGGCCGGTCGGCATCCCCTTCCTGTGCCGGCCTCGCGGAGATCCACGCCTTCATCGCCCATCCGGGCCTTGGGGCAGCAGCATGCCCATGCTTCTGTTGAGGGCCGTCTTCCGCCGTGTGCGCCCGTAAGCCGCTAGCGATTTTGCTTGCGTTTATTTCGTCTGTTGCGGATACTGCGAAGAGGGGGTGACGTCATGGGTGACGTGCAGGCCAAGCGAGTGCAGCCGGGGAGCATCGATGCCGAGGTAGCCGGTCGCGCGGTACGCCGGATCAAGGATTACCTCATGCGGTATCCCGAGCAGCCGACCGTCCGGGTCGCCGGAGAACACGGGGGTGAGGATCCGTTGATCCTGCCTCGCGAAGCCGTGAGTCTGCTCGCCTTCATCCTTGCCCAAGCAGCCGAAGGGCGCGGAGTCACGGTGATTCCGTCGCATGCTGAGCTGACGACACAGCAAGCGGCGGACATGCTGAACGTCTCACGCCCGTACGTGATCAAACTTCTGGAGGCGGGAGAAATTCCCTTCCGGTTGATTGGCAAGCACCGCCGAATCAGGTACGAGGATCTTCAGGAGTACAAGCGTCGCGATGACGCCAAGCGCCGGACCGCGGCCGATGAACTTGCTGCGCTGGGGCAAGAGTTGGGCATCTGAGCCATGACATTCGTGGTGGTCTACGATGCGAACGTGTTGTACGGCAACACGCTGCGTGACCTGCTCATTCGCCTCGCCATGACGGGTGCAAGCCAGGTGGACCAACAGAATCCTTGACGAGATGCAGCGCAACCTTGCGACCAACCGGCCCGACATTCCTGCGGAGAAGCTCGGCAGGCTCCGCTGCCTGATGAACTCCGCTGTCCCGTTGATGATGTGCTCGACGCTTTGGAGGCGGCGGGCCTCGTCGAAGCGGTCGCTGCTCTTCGAGCGGGCTGAAGGCCTCCCAAACTGGTTCTGTGCGCGCTACCACCGGCAGTACCTCTTCAAGGTGCCCGACGGGTACTGCGGCATCGGCGGAACGGGCGTCGCCTGCCCGGTCGGCCTGACGTCCGGTGAGGCCTGATCGGCTCGACTTGATCCACGCTGGGTGGATCAAGGAGGAGAACGCGAGGGTCTTCTGCGAGATCCTCGCGTCGCTCATCGGGTACGAATTCGACGATCTCGACTGGCAGGCGGTTGAGACGGGGTTACTCAGCACTGACGATGAGCAGGAAGAACGCTGGTACGGCTATCCGCTCGTCGGGGAGACAGCGAGGCTTGATTTCAGGCTGGCACAGGCGGTGGGCGGCTCGGTGATCTCGGTCGAGGTGTACGGCGCGGTGGGCGACGTGCTCCGGGGACAGGTGGAACTGGCCTGTGATGTGGCCGCCGCTTACGGCATGAGCCGTTGATCACCGCAGGGGATATCCGATACGGCGACAAGTTCCGCTAGGCGTGACGCCAGGTGGGCTCACCAGCCACCAGAGCGGATCCAGTGTTTTGCTACTTCGAGTAGTAAACTCAGGCCATGAGCATGCCAGAACGAGACTTCGGGCCGGGGGACGGTCCGGCTGCCAAGGTCAGTGTGTCTCTGAGAACGGGCAACATCCGCGCTGTCCGAGAGCGGGTCGGAGCCCGCGGGTTTTCCGCCTACGTTGATGCCGCTGTGGAGCGTCAGATCGAGCGGGACCTTCTGGAGGAAGCCCTGCAGGTGAACGAGGCCGCCTCCGGGCCTATCCCGCAGGACTTGCGTGACGAGGCGGCGGAGTTGTTCCGCCACGTGAAGTCCGCGCCCGAACTCCAAGAGGAGGACTCATGGCGCGCGCACGAAGCCGGTTGAGCGCGGGCACCGTCGTCCTCGATTGCGAGGGGCTGGTGAAGTGGTGCGAGGCCGACCAGCGGGTGACGGCGTTCGTCAGGGAGGCGCAGGACAACGATTTTCGGGTTGTGGTCAGCGCCATGACGCCGATCGAGGCGCAAGATGTTCGGGTCAAAGGGGATCGTCTCAGGTGGTATCTGTCCCGGTTGAAGATCGAACCGGTGACCGAGGACATCTCCTCGCGAGCGATCGAGCTTCTTCGAGATGCCCGGCTGCATGGGCACAAGTACGCCATTGACGCCGTGGTCGCGGCCACCGCGCTGCGTTCGGTGCGCCCTGCCGTCGTCCTGACGTCTGATGAGGACGACATGAGCAAGCTGTGCGGGAAAGCAGTGCAGGTGGTCGCTGTCTAGGCTGCGTGAGGGCCGCACGGATGTCGGCGGCACCGCGGTTGTCGTCGGCGTCGGCCTGTCGTAGCCAGTTCTGCAGGCGCGACCGGCTGACGCGCAGGTCTTGGCGAGCTGGACGAGTGGTTTGTCGCCTTGGCGTGCGAGCTCGACCGCGCGGCGCCGGAACTCTGGTGGGTGAGGTGCGGGCCTGGGGGACATCCTTCTGCGGCACTGGCAAGGGCGCGGCCTGACCGGTCGGCTTGAGGCCCGGTGAGGCGTAGCGGTTTGCAGGGCGACTCGGGTACGTGACTCTTAGTAGCCGAATCCTGGTAATCGCAGGACGCTGTGCTCGCGGCCATAGCATCGTTGCTATGGCCTGGGGTGCCGTGGAGCTCGAGCCGGAGGGTCGGGAGTGGCTGGAGAAACTATCGGCGGAGTCGTTCGCGCGTGCGGCTTTTTACATCGACTTGTTGGCGGCGGAGGGTCCGCTCCTCGGGGACCCATACACGCGACAGCTTGATGGCAAGCTGCGCGAGCTACGGTTCTACCTTGATGATCTGACCATGCGGATCAGTTACTGGATCGCACCGCAGCGGCGGGTCATCCTTCTGACCGTTTCCGCAAAACGCGAATGAGGGAAGATCGAGAAGTTGACCGGGCGCGGCGGGCGCTGTACCGCTGTAGGGACGAGGCGCACTCGGTGGACGAGGAGTGGTGATGACCGAGCGGACCGATTGGGCCGATCTCCGGGATCGGCGGCTGTCCGAGCCGGGTGCGGCCGAGGCTTACGATGCGACTCGTCTTGCCTTCGAACTCGGTCGGGCAGTGCGGCGCATGAGGGAATCCCGTGGCTGGAGCCAGAGCGAGTTGGCCCGGGCTGCCGACATGACGCAGTCGGCCGTGGCTCGTTTCGAGGCTGGAGGCACCGTTCCGACGTTGCCGGTCCTCGAGCGTCTGGCCCGAGCTCTGGACGCCGATCTGGAAGTACGGATCCTTCCACGTGCTCCTGCGGCCTGAGGGTGATCCGTGGGTTCGCCACCTGGCTCCCGACGAACTTCGTGCTTCATGCTGGAGCTCGGCGGAGCACTTTCCGACGAGGCCGAGCCGGACGTCGACGCCACCAGCCAGGAGGTCATTGCGGGCTGGCGGGCCACAGCCAGAATCAAGGCTGACCCTGCGCGATACGCCGAGGCGCGCCGGCCTACGAGTGGGGACTTCGGGCCGGTACAGGTTGCGCCATGAGCCCCGAACGCGGAGGCCGGGTCACGGAGGCACCCGCCGAAGCGGTTGGATCAGGGCCAGTAGTCGGCTTCTGGTAGGCGTAGGTGGGTGTCGGGGCTGGTGAGGGAGCGGGCGTCGGTGGGGCGGAGGGCGGCGGCGGCGAAGCAGTAGGCCTCGGCGTGGCCCTCGTACAGGAACTCGAGCAGGATCTCCGCGGCCGAGGCGCCCGGGGAGACGTTGCCGCCGCCCGGGTGGGTGTCCCAGTCGACGACCTCGCCGTCGCGGAAGACGCAGCCCTGGTTGCCGCTCTTGGGGTTGGCGAACATGCCGTACGCGACCGTGCCGGCGGAAAGGGCCTTCATGACGCCGGGGGCGTCGGCCATGTACCCGGACGCCTGGCTGACGACGCAGCCGCCGGGGACGTCGGTTACGCCGATGAGCCGCAGTGCCTCGTCGTGGAAGGGGTCTTCGAGGATCTCGTCCACCTCTGCCTCGTCGGCGGGTTCGGCGGCCAGGCGGCGTGCCGCTTCGGCGGCGGTGATGCCGCGGACGCAGGCCAGGCTGAAGCCGTCCTCGTCCTCCAGCTCGTCCAGCACGGCGATCAGGCGGTCGGCCTCGGCGACCGCGGCGGCCTCCGCCTCGGTCAGGGTTGCGTGACCCTGGGGGAAGGGGAAGAACAGGCCGGGGGTGGGGCCGGCCAGGCTGAGGCGGCCGGGCGACCAGCCGTTCATCATGGTGCGCCACGGGTCGGCTCCGGCGGCGACCAGGGCGCGGGCGATCCCGGGCCGCTTGTTGAAGACCGCATCCCAGAGCGCGGTGCGGCCCTCACACTCCGCGTCGACGTCGTCGACCCGGGCGGCCAGTTCGGCGATCACCTCCGGGGAGCCGCGTTCCGCCGCGGCGTGCAGGGGACGCGTGTACGGGTACGCCCCGTCGTTCGGGTCGGCGCCGGCGTCGAGCCTGGCGCGGACGAGGGCGAGGTCGTCCCAGGAGTGCCACCCCAGATCGGACCATCCGGCGGATGCGTTGGCGGTCATGACGGCTCCCTCGGGATCACGTGAGCGGATGCGAGCGGAGCAATCATGGCGGAGGGGAAGGACAATTTCGCCGGGCAGCAGGAGTCACCTGGGCTCAGAGGGCTCGGTGGTGGCGACCAGTTCGACCTCGAAGCCGTCCTCGTTCTCCAGGTAGGCGGCGTAGTGCTGCCTTCCGCCCGCGTACGGGTGGCGGTCGGCGTACATCAGGGTCCAGCCGTGGGAGGGGGCTCGTTCGACCAGCGCGTCCAGGCGGGGGCGGGGGCCGGCGTGGAAGGCGAGGTGGTTCAGGCCGGGGCGGGAGCGGTCGTGGTGGTCGGCGGTGAGTGCGGGGGACTGCTCCAGGACGATGTACGTGGCTCCCAGGCGCCAGCTCCGGCCGTCGGCCCAGCTCTGGAACGCGACGTAGCCGAGCGATTCCAGCAGCCATTGCCAGCTGGTCCGGGCCCGGTGGAGGTCGGGGACCCAGATTTCGACGTGGTGCAGCATCCCGGTGGTGTCCATGCTTGGTCACTGTCTCATCAGCCGAAAGTATGGTTCGGGGCGGGATCTTATGGCTGAGGTGGTTCGGGGCGCCGGTCGTCACCATCGGAGGCATGAGGGATGCGAAGGCGGCAACGCGTGGCGGGTGGCGGGTTCCGGCCGGGCTGATCGGGCTCGGTGTCGTCCCGCTGGTCGCGGGGGGCATGCGGATGGTCGAGCTGGCCGGGGGGCCGGTGGGCATGCCGGAGAGCGCGGCTTCCGGGATGCCGGTGCCGCTGGTGTCGCACATCCTCTGCGTGACCGCGTACACCGTGCTGGGGGCGTTCCAGTTCGTCCCGAAGTTACGGGGGCGTGGGGGGAACGGCTGGCATCGGCGGGTAGGGCGGGGGCTGGTCGGGTTCGGACTGGTCGCGGCGTTCACGGGGGTGTGGATGGCCGTTCGTCCCGAGGACGGCGGGCTTTTGGTGGGCATCAGGGTCGGGTTCGGGACGGCGATGGCCGTCTGCGTCGTGCTCGGGTTCGCCGCGATCCGGCGGCGGGAGGTCGCCCGGCATCGGGCGTGGATGATCCGGGGGTACGCCATCGGCCTGGGGGCGGGGACCCAGGCATTCACGCAGGCGCTGTGGGTTTCCGCGGTGGGGGTTCCGGGAGAGCAGGCCAAGGCGCTGCTTCTCGGAGCCGGGTGGGTGATCAATGTGGTGGTGGCTGAATGGGTGGTCCGGCGCGGTGCCCGCTAGCCAGGCCGGCCGCTCTCCGGTGGCGTGTCGGTCCATTCCACCTCGTACGTCTCGTACGCGGACACCTCGCCCGGCTGGTGGAAGCGTTCGGGCTGGGTGGCGGCGGTCAGGCGGCGCGGTTTGCCGTCGTCGCCGGGCGGGAGGGCGCGGGAGCCGCGTGGGGGTGTCGCCACGAGGTCGCGCATGGCCAGCAGGGTGCCGCCGGCGGGGTCGATGATCCACTGGCGTCGGTAGGTGCCGAGCTGCTGCGGCGCGGTCGAGGTGCCGAGGGGGATGGTCGTCTCCAGCGGCAGGGAGATCACCACGCCGGTGCGGCCCAGGGGGTCGGGGGCGCGGCCCTCGATCGTGACGCCGGGCAGGGTGGCGAGCATGCGGTACGCGGCGGCGCGGACGGCCGGTGGGGCGGGGGCCTGGGCCAGCAGGGTGCCGGCCACGTCGCTGAGCGCTCGGACGCGGGCCTCGCCGTCGAGGGCGCGAATCGGTTGCCTCTTCACCTTCGGGGCGTAGGGCTCCCAGTTGCCTTCGAGGTCGAGCAGGGCTTCTTTCAGCGGCTCCGGGTCGGTGGGCAGGGCGGCCAGGTCGCGGGGCGTCATGCCGTGGACGCGCGGGTCGCTCATCCGGCGGCAGGCCGGCTCGTGGCCGGACGCCTCGAAGAACAGGGTGCCGCCGCCGGGCTCACGTACCTTCGCGGGCGAGCCCGCCTGCTGCCATCTGCGCCGGTCGCGGGCGGTCCAGGGGCGGGCGGGCAGGTCCCGGAGCGCGGTGCAGGACGCGCCGGTCCGGTCGGTCCACTGGTCGTAGCGCATCCTGGAATCGACCTTGTAGTGGTTCGCCGCGCTCGTGCCGACCGCGTAGATCTTCCCGCTGACGCGGGTGGTGTGCCAGTACGTGCCGGGCGGGTCGGCGCGGACGTTGGCCGCGGCCACCAGCAGGGCGTTCTCCGGGCGGGGCGCGGGCCGGTCGTCCCGCGGCGATTCGTCCCGAGACGATGGCAGGGCGACGGCGACCAGCGTGGCCGCGACCAGGGCGGCAGCCGCCAGCATGCTCATCACGGGCGCCCGGCGGCGGCGCGGCGGGGTGGCGCGCCAGTCGGCGCGCAGGGCGAGCGTCTCCGGGCTCTCCTGCTCGGCCAGGGAGACGCGCATCCGGCGGAGCGCGTTCAGTTCATCCATCGTGGTCCTCCCTCGGGATGGCCTTGCGGAGCTTGGCCCTGGCGCGGTGGATCTTGGCCTTGACGGTGCCGAGGGGCAGGCCGAGGACCGCCGCGATCTCGGCGTACGACAGCTCGCCCCAGGCCAGCAGCAGGATGGCGTTGCGGTCCTGGGCGTTCAGCGTGGCGAGGGCCCTGGCCAGGCGGGGGGCGTGCGCGGCGGCGGCCACGCGGTCGCCGACCAGGTCGGCGATGCCGTCCTCGGCCGGGTCCACGCCCGTGCGGGCGAACGCCTTGTACATGCGGGTCTCCTGCCTGTGGTGCCTGGCGATCGCGTTGGCGGCGATGCCCCACAGCCAGGCGGCGAACTCCGCCCGCCCGTCGAACCGTTCCCGCTGCCGGAACGCCGTGGCGAACGTCTCCGCCACGACGTCGTCGGCGAGCGTGGGCCCGAGGCGGCGCTTGACGTAGGCGTGCAGGCGCGGCGCGTGGCGGCGGAACAGCTCGCCGAACGCTTCGGGGTCGTGCGAGGAGATGGCGACGATCGCCGAGTCGTCGAGCTGCTCCGCGGGTCGGCTCACCACGCCGGCCGTAGCCCCATGATGGATTCCTCTCGTGTCCGAGACGCTGACATATCCCTCTATCCCGATGGCCGCTCCCCGGTTGCGTCCGCCGTTAGGGTGCGCAAGTGATTTCCTTCCGCAGCATCAGCGCCGACGACCCCGCCGCCGGTGATCGCGCCGCCGTGGCCGCCGAGCTGGTCCGGGCCGCGCTGGCCGGGTTCCGGCAGCCGGTGCAGTACGCGATCAAGGTGGCCGGCGACCGGCGTGACGACCCCGCCGTGGCGTGGCGGCGGGCGGCGGCGCACGCCGCCGGCCTCACCAGGGAGGTCGAACGGCTGCAGTTCGAGTGGACGCCCGCCGACGGCGTGCCCGCGACGGCAGGCACGCTGCGGTTCGCCGAGGCGTCCGACGAGGAGTTCCTGGCCGTGTTCGCGCGGATCGCCGAAGGCAGCCTGGACGCGCACACCCGGGTGAGCGTGGCGGCCAACGGCGTCGAGGCGACCGCCCGCGAGGAGATGGACTTCTACCTGGACGCGCCGGGCGAGCGTGCGTGGTGGCGGCTCGCGTACACACCGGAAGGCGAGGTCGCGGGCTGGCCATCCCGTCGGCGACGCCGTACCACCGGAACGTCGGCTACCTCGGCGTGGTCCCCGAGCTGCGGGGGCGCGGCTACGTGGACGAGGTGCTGGCCGAGATCACCCGCTTCCACGCGGCGAACGGGGAGCCGCGCGTCACCGCCACCACCGACGTGGGCAACGCGCCGATGGCCGCCGCGTTCCGGCGCGCCGGATACCGCAACACGGAGATCCGCATCAACCTGTCCAACGACCTGTCGGTCAGCACACCTTGGGCAGCGAGCACACCTTGGCCGCCATGCGGGAGGCCGACGCGCGCAGCTTCTTGACCGCGCCCTTCCGCGAGTGGCCGAGGGTGTCCAGGTCGCCGGTGTAGAGGATCAGCGCCCGGCCCTTGCGCGCCGCGATGCCCGACAGCAGGGGCGCCCACTCCCTGTTCAGCTTGTCGTACATCATCAGCCGGATCACCGCCGCCTCGTCGCCCACCCGCGTGCGCGCCACCTCCCAGCGCGTCCTCCCGTCGCCGGACCACGAGTACGGCTTGCCGTCCGGCTTCGTGCGGCAGCGGCGGGCGTCGGCGAGCAGGCCGCGCATGGCGCTCCTGGCGGCGGCCTCGCTCCGGTGGATCACGAGCTGCTCGGCGGAGTGCGAGGGCGCGCTGGTGTCGTGCGTGATCGTACGCGCCGCCGCCCGGCCCGCCGCCGGGACGCGCTTGCGGCCGCACGGGTTCAGGGTGAGGGGCGCGGTCTTCCTGTCGCTGATCTTCCACCACACCTCCGACTTCTCCATTTCGGACAGCGGGGTACGGGCTTCCTTCTCGGTCAGCAGGAAGTT
Organism: Nonomuraea sp. NPDC023979; assembly: GCF_040639085.1. Taxonomy (NCBI): domain Bacteria; kingdom Bacillati; phylum Actinomycetota; class Actinomycetes; order Streptosporangiales; family Streptosporangiaceae; genus Nonomuraea; species Nonomuraea sp. NPDC023979. Next base: position 286,647 of record NZ_JBEZZG010000003.1, on the reverse strand, counting down.
CTCGGGCACCTGGACAGGCGACAGGGCCAGCGTGGCGGCGAGCAACGTGATCAACATGCGAGGTTGGATGCCCCGAATGCCGCACTTGTTCGCCGTCAGCAGGGAGCTTCATTCGAGGTAACGATTGCCGAAAAGAATCGGGGATGCCTCGTTCCTCGGATCGGCGTGTGCGAATATCGCACTATGAAGGAGCCCGGGGAGTGGACCGATATTGGCGAGCGTGTCCGGGAATGCCGTGTAGCAGCGGACATGTCTCAAGAGCAGCTCGCGTCGGCCCTGAAGCTCGATCGCACGATGATTGCCAAGATCGAGCGTGGAGTTCGTCGTGTCGACGCGCTTGAGCTGTCCCGCCTGTCCACGGTGCTCAGGGTTCCGCTGAACTACTTCCTCGCTCCGCCGCCACGGGTCGTGTCCCGCCGGACCGAGTTGGCTGAAGACACGGCGACCGACGCGGCCCGGCAGTCCTTTGGCATGGAAATCGCACTCTCCACCTGGCTCGGCGACATTCGCCAGCTTGTGGAACTCGGTGAATATGCGCCGCCACGCGGCGAAAAGTACCCGGAGGCGATCGAGGATGTCCGCAGTGCTCGCCGTGCGGCTCACTGGGTGAGGGCTCGGCTCGCCCTCGAAACAGGACCCATCAATTCCCTCATGAGCGTTTGCGAACGGCTGGGGCAACTGGTCGCCGTGGTGGAGGCGCCAGGCGATGGCGCCTCCCTCATTGACGGCGATCTCGCCGTGGCGGTCGTCAGCAAGGCGGGCGAACCGGGCCGCCGGAGGTCGACAGCGGCTCACGAGCTCGGCCACATGATCATCGGGGACGAGTACTCCTCGGACATGGGCATCCATGCCTCAAGGGACGAACGCGAGGCGATCATCGACGCCTTCTCCGCAGAGCTTCTGTTGCCGGTGGAGGCCTTCGGTACGGTCACCCGGAGCGACGGGCGGGCGACGCGGGAGGACCTGGTGGTTCTCGCCGCACGCTTCAGGACCTCATGGTCGCTGACCGTACGGCAAGCCGTCGAAGCGCAAGCCATCGACAGGGGCGCGGCGAAGGAGATGCGCCGCCGGAATCCGACGCGTGCGGAGCTGATGGAGGCGGTCGGATGGACTCCGCAACCTGACCTGGAGACCGTACGAGTTCCGCCCGGCTACGCTCACGCGGTGGTGGAGTCCTACAAGAAGTCGCTCATCACTGCCCACCGTGCGGTCGAGTTGATGCGAGGTCAGATCGTGGCAGCCGACCTGCCGCTACGTGACGATGCGGATCCCGAGCTTTGAGCAGCGTGGAGCCGGACCCTGTCCTGGTGCTCGACGCGACGTGTCTCAGCCACTTCTCGCGCGCCGAGCGACTTGACGTCCTACGTGATCTGCTGTCCGGGGCCACGTGTCTCACGACGCACGTGGTGCGGGAAGAAATACGGGCGGGCTGCGGGGCGCACCCGCTCCTGCAAGCCGTGCTCGACGCCGACTGGCTCGGTCTGGCGAGACTTGACGAACTGGACGAGATCAAGTGCTTCGTCAAGTGGGTGCAGCGTATCGGTTCCGAGCAGCGGAACCTGGGAGAGGCCAGCGTGTTCTCCGCCGCCGAACTGCATCACGGGATCGCCATCACCGACGACCGTGAGGCGATGGCGGTAGGGAGAGCACACGGACTGGAAGTGCATGGCTCCCTTTGGATTCTGGCTCGGGCGTGCCGTGATGGGAAGCTCAACGACGTGGGCGCCGGCAACATCGTGGACGCTCTGACGGCGACCGGGATGCGCCTGCCGTGTTCCGGCTCCACGTTTCCGTCCTACATGCACCACAACATGGGCTCCTGAAGGTCTCCTATCCGAGGATGCGGACCTGGGAGGCGGGGAGGGGTTTGGTCCACCAGTGGGCGTAGCGGCGGTAGGTGGCCGGGTCGCGGGCCGCCAGCAAGGTCGCCAGGGCGGCGGCCTCGGTGGCGAGGGAATGCCAGGTCTCCTCGTCCAGCGGGTGGAAGGCCGTGGCCTCGATGCCGTCGTCGACCGGGCGCCAGACGCCGGCGACGTGGCCGTCCACCAGGAGGGTGGGCAGGACGTCGCCGTTGCGGCGGGTGACCAGGGGGCGGTAGGCGGGCGGGATGACGCGGCTGCGGTCGGCGTAGGCGAGCAGGATGCTGTCCCACATGGGGAGCAGGCGCGGCGGGGCGGGGGTGTCGGCGGCGGGCAGGGAGGCGCCGGCCAGGTCGTACAGCGTGACACCGCCGGGGCCGTCGAGCTCGACGACCTGGCCGGTGAGTGACTGGAGGACGCGGCGGACGACCGGGCGGCCGAGCAGGGTGAACTGGGCGAGGTCGGGCGCCGTGGCGGGGCCGAACGCCTCCAGGTAGCGCAGGGCCAGGTGGCGGAGGGAGTCGTCCTCCGGGGCCGGGGCCGGGGGCGTGGTCGAGGCGACGAAGGCGCGGCCGGCGAACGACCAGGGGCCGCCGGTGGGGGCGTGGCGCAGGGGCGCGAACGTGCGCAGCGCCCACCACATGCGGCGGCCGTGCTCGCCGAGACGGGACTCCAGGAGGGCTTCGATCTCGGCGGCGGTGCGCGGGACGGCAGTGAAGGCGGCGAGGTGGGGAAGCAGGGCGTCGGCGTCGTCGGCGGTCAGGCCGGTCGAGGTGAAGCGGCGGTCGTACAGCCGGACGGCGCGCAGGTTGGTCCGCATCGCGCCGTGGAAGGCCGGGTAGTCGGCGGCGTGCACGGCGTGCAGGGTGATGCGCATCAGCGTCGCCTTGACGACGGTCCCGGTGGCGAAGGCGGCGTCGAGGTCGGCCGGGTCGAAGCCGGCCAGCCGGTTCCACAGGGCCAGGTAGGGCGAGGCCGCTTCCTGGGCCTGCAGGGCGGCGATGCGGCGGATGCCGTCGCTGACGCCGAGCGGGGCGCGGCGCAGGAGCAGTTGCCGGTCGAGGGTGGCCCGGTTGAGCTGCCGGGCGGTGAGCGGCATGCCGGTGAACCTGTCCTTTCATGAAATGTCGGGAAAGGGTACCGGCTGCTCGCGCTGTCCGAGGCGGTCAGGCCGTGCGGGGGAGCGCCCGGCTGTTGTGCAGGATGCGGAAGCGCCCGTCGGCGCCGGGGTCCAGGAAGGCGACGCCGCGGTGCAGGCCGCCGTCCGGCTCGGTCTCGACGAAGTGCGTGTCGTCGAGCGCCACCAGCGTGGTGACCGGGTTGGTGACCACGGCCTCGGCGATGGCGCCGTGCGGGACGATCGTCATGGTGAGCGACGGGCCGCCCTCGTGGCTGATGCGGATCGTGGCCAGGCCCATGTCGTACGCGCCCACGTACCGGCCGGGGTCGAAGGGGACCGGGACGGCGGGCGGCGTCACGGCGGCGGGCGGGCGGACGCCGGTGAGCTCGGCCAGCAGCGGGAGCAGCAGCTCGTCGTGGAGTGCGGCGGGCGCGCCGCCGTTGGTCAGCAGCACCACGGCGGTGCCGGTGTCGGGGACCATGCGCAGGAACGCCGTCTGGCCGATGGTGGCGCCGTGGTGGCCGATCACCGCGCGGCCGTCCCACGCGTACAGCTCCATGCCGAGCCCGTACGAGGCCGGGAACCCCGACAGCGGCGGCGGGGACGACTGGTGGGTGCGGATCGCCTCGGCGGAGGCCGGGGAGAGCAGGCGGGAGCCGTCGCGGGCGAGGCCGAGCGTGAGGTGCAGGCGCGCGAACTCCAGCAGGTCGGCGGCGGACATGCAGAGCCCGCCTGCCGGGTCGAGCGCCCGGGGGAGCGACCACACGGGCGCGGGCTGGACCGTGCCGCCCGCCTCGACGTGCCCGACGGCGGCCCGGTGGAGGAGCGCCTGTTCGGGCAGGGTGACCGTGGCCGTCAGGCCGAGGGGCGCGATGAGCCGCCGGTGCACGGCCTGGCTCCAGCTCTGGCCGGTCAGCACCTCGATCAGGCGGCCGAGGACGACGAACCCGGCGTTGTTGTACGAGAACAGGGTGCCGGGGCGGACGATCTGGGCGGCACGGGAGAGGTTGGCGACGAGACGGGTGATGGCGTCGTCGCCGCGGCCGTAGTCGTCGAGGTCCTCGCCGGAGAAGCCGGCGGTGTGGGCCAGCAGGTGGCGCGCGGTGATGGCGGCGGCCGCGTCCTCGTCGGGCAGCGTGAAGCCGGGCAGCCGGTCGCGGATCGGGCGGTCGAGGTCGAGCAGGCCGTCGTCCACGAGTTGCATGACCAGCGTGGCCATCCACGTCTTGGTGATCGAGCCGACCTGGAACAGGGAGCCGGTGGTGGCCGGGACGCCGGTGCGCAGGTTGAGGGTGCCGGTGGCGGCTTCGGTGACGGCGTCGTCGTGCAGGACGGCGATCACGGCTCCGGGGACGCGGTGGCGTTCGGCGAGCGTGGTGAGGCGTTCTTGCAGATCGGGCATGGCGGGGGTCCTTCCGGGGACGATTGACTTCATTTTTGAGACTATAGCCACAAATGAAATCAATAGCCACGGCCGCGCTACGATTCCGGGGTCGGGAGATCGGGAGGACGTCAGTGAGCGATGTAGGTGTGCTGCACCCCGTACGGGTCCGGGTGGTGCAGATCCTGGCGCTCGGCCCCCACACCGGCACGCAGCTCCGCCAGGCGCTGCCCGAGGTGCCCTACAGCAGCCTCTACCGGCACATCCGGTGGCTCACCGACGCGGGCGTCGTCCACGTCACCGGCGAACGCAAGGTGCGCGGCGCGGTCGAGCACACCTACGAGCTGGACGAGAGCGCGGTCCAGGGCGCGCTGCCCGATCCGGGGGAGCTGACCCCGGCCGACCATGACCGGGCGGTGACCGCGTTCGTGACCGGGCTGATGGCGCAGGCGCACGCCTACCTGGGCAATCCACCCGACGATCCGGTCGCCGACGGGCTCACGTACACGCTGGTGCACCTGTGGGCCGACCCCGGCGACGTGGCGCGCATCCACGCGGGGCTGCGCGAGCTGATCGGCCCGCTGCTGGAGAAGGAGCCGGCCGAGGGGCGGCGGCAGATCACGCTCGGCGTCGTGACGATCCCGCAGCCGCGCCCCTGATCAGCGGTCGAACATCAGGGCGACGACGAGGGCCCCCATATGGGGCCGGTGATCCGCTCCGTCGTGGTCGTGGTCAGTCCTCGTCGGCGGGGAGGGCGAACAGGCGGACGTGGATGGGCCGGGCGCCGGGCGGGGCGTCCTCGGGCCGGTGGTTGTACTTCAGCAGCAGCGCGATGTAGGCGTCGAAGAACTCGGCGAACTCCTCCTTGGTCATGCGTCCCATGCCGCGCGACGCCTTGGCCCAGTCGGGGTCGCGGTAATAGGCGGCCGGGAAGCGCTCCAGCAGCTCGCGGTCCTCCTCCAGGCCCATGCGCTGGAACTCCGCCAGCACCGGCCGGTCCTCGGGCGCGAGCTGGTCGGCCGTCGGCAGGCGCAGGTCGCGGGGGCTGTCGGACTTGCGCCACCAGCGCTCTCTGCCGGCGGAGCGCTCGGGGATCTCCTCGATGAGGCCGTGCTTCTCCAGTTGGCGCAGGTGATAGCTGGTGGTGCCGGTCTTGGCGCCGAGCAGCTCGCCGAGGGTGGTGGAGGTGGCGGGGCCGTGGATGCCGAGGTGGCGCAGCATCAGCCGGCGCATGGGATGCGCGAGGGCCTTGAGCCTCTCCGGGTCGAGCAGGGAAGGCTCTTCGGGCTCCTCATCCTTCATGACGATCAGTCTAGTCCTTGCGAGTGAGATTTGCAGAGAATTCTCTGCCGAGAAGTCTCTGCAGATTATATTCGGCGATATGAGACGACTTTTCGCCGCATTGGCGGTCGTGCTGGCGCTGGTCGCCACACCCGCGGCGGCCATCGCCGACGAGCCGGAGCCGGCCGTCCCGTCCGACCTGGCCGCCACGGAGGTGAGCTTCCGCGGCAGCGGCGGGCTCACCCTGCACGGCACCGTCCTGTCCCCCCGCACCCCCGGCGAGCGCCCCGGGATGGTCCTCGTGCACGGAGCCGGTACGGGCACGCCCAGGACCAAGCTGATGGGCGAGGCCGTCGAGTTCGCCCGCCGCGGCATGGCCGTGCTGATCTACGACAAGCGCTCCGAGGGCTACTCGCTCTTCGAGCGCTCCTACGAGCAACTGGCCGAGGACGCGCTCGGCGCCGTCGCCACTCTCGGCGAGCAGGACGGGGTCGGCAAGGTCGGCATCTGGGGCCTGAGCGAGGGCGGCTGGGTCGCCCCGATCGCGGCGTCGCGGTCGCCGGAGATCGCGTTCGTGGTGCTCGTCGGCGCGAACTCCCTGCAGCCGCTGCGCCAGCAGACCTGGGCCGTGGCCGCCGGGCTGCGCAAGGCCGGGGTGTCCGGGTCGCTGGTGGACCGGGCCGAGCACAACCTGTATCGGGCCATCGCCGACGGCGGCCTGTTTCCCGAGCCGTACCACGACGCCGAGGCGGTCCTCGCGGCGGTGCGCCAGCCGGTGCTGTCGATATGGGGCACGAACGACCTGCTGACGCCGCCGCAGGAGAGCCCGCCCGTGATGGCCGCCGCCCTGGAGAAGGGCGGCAACCGGCAGTACGCGTTCCGCTTCGTCGCCGACGCCGACCACGCCGCGCACCGGACCCCCGACGGCGGCGTGACGCGGCTGCCCGAGCTCGCCCCAGGCTACGCCGACGCGGTCGGCGCCTGGGTCGAGCAGGTCGTCGCCGGCAAGGCGCCCACGGCCGACGTGTCAGGCCCCGAGCCGCAGCAGGCGTCACGCACCCGGCCCGTCGAGCCGCCTGCCTGGTGGGAGTCGGCCCCGGTGCAGACGGCCGCGCTGGTGCTGTTCGTCGTGGCGTTCCTCGCCTACCCGGTGGTCGCGCTGGTCAGGCGGCTGCGCGGGGCGTCGCGGGTCCCCGCCAGCCGGGCCGCGCGCCTGGTCAGCGCGGGCGGGCTGGTGGCGGTGCTGGGCGGGTTCGGCTACCTGTTCAGCGTGGTCATGAGCGGAGGGAAGCTTGCCTCACCCGGTCCCCTGCTGGCGGGGCGGCCGGTGATCTGGCTGGCGCTCCAGGTGCTGGCGGTGGCGGTCGTCGCGGCCACCGTGCTCGCCGCGCTCGCCTGGCGGCGGACGCCGGCCGGAGGGGAGAAGGTCCGGCTCGGCGTGCTGCTGGCCGGCGGCCTGGTCTTCGTCCCGTGGGCCTTCTACTGGGGGCTGCTGATCCCTTAGGAACTGTCGGCGGCGTTTGCTACACAGGAGCACATGGGTGTGACCGTCGATGAATTCCTCACCATGCTGGACAGCCTGCCGGAGGTGCGCACGAGCGACGGCGGGAGCTGGGTCGCGCTCAAGGTGCGTGACAAGGGCTTCGGCTACCTGTGGGAGGAGACCGAGACCGTCGGGCTCAAGTCCACCATCGAGGAGCAGCTCGCGCTCGTGGCCGAGCGGCCCGAGGTGTTCGAGATCCAGTTCACCGCCGGGCGGTTCGGGTGGGTCGTCGTCCACCTCGACAGGATCGAGATGGACGAGCTGTTCGAGCTGACCGCCGAGGCGTGGTGCCTGACCGCGCCCAAGCACCTCGTCACCGCTTTCGAGGAGGCCCATAAAATCGGTCAGTAATGGGACAGATAGGGCTGAGAGAGTGGCGTGAGGACGACGCTCCGGCGGTGCTGCGTGCCTTCCGGTCGCCGGACATGGCCACTCAGGCGTCCTGGCCGGTCGTCACGCTCCAGGACGCGGTCGGCTGGATCGCCTCCTGGAGCGGCGTGGGCCACGCGTTCGCCGTCACGCTCGGTGGGCGGGTCGTCGGCAACGTGGCGGTGACGGGGATCGACAGGCACGACAACGGCTGGGTGTCCTACTGGACGGTGCCCGAGGTGCGGGGGCGCGGCGTCGCCTCGGCGGCCACCGCCGAGCTGGCCCGATGGGCGTTCGGGGAGCGCGGGCTGTTCCGGCTGGAGCTGGGGCACCGCACCGACAACCCGGCCTCGTGCCGGGTGGCCACCAAGGCGGGCTTCCGCCCGGAGGGCGTCGAGCGCGGGAAGCTCCACTACGACGGGATCCGCTACGACGTCGAACGCCACGCCCGCCTCGCCACCGACTGACATCACCTCCGGAACACGCCGCCTTCCGGTGCGGGCGCCTCGCCGCTGAGTGGCGGCGCCTCCCGGATGCGGCGTCCTCCACCGACCGGCGGGCGCCTTCCGGATGCGCCCGCCCCGCCCCGGGGTGGCGGGACGGAGGGACACGGGGGCGGGGGGATCTGGGGAGGCTGGGGGATTCGGGGGTCCCGGGCTTCCCGGGGATCGGAGCTGAGGTGCTCCAGGGCTCGGGGATCCGGGGCGCTGAGGGGATCGCCGGGGGCGGGGTAGTTGGCGGGATCTGTGGGATCTCTGGGATCCGGCGGGTAAATGGGATCGCCTGGTTATTTGGGGGCGGGGTGATCTACGCTTTTGTGGTGGACAGCGACAGCCTGGCCGCGGCCGCGCTCCTGGCGGGCCTGAGCCGGGCCTCGGGAATCCTCGCCGAGTTACATCACCCGTTCGTGCGCAGCGCGCCGTTCGCCGCCTTCCTCCCGCCCGCCGGGGCCCGTACCGGCGTCATGTTCACCCTGCCCGACGGCCGTGAGGTCACCGTCGCGGTCTCCGTCGCCGCATCGGGCGGCGTGCTGCAGGTCGACGGCGCGGTCACTCTCGACGGCGAGCCGCTGCTCGATCTTCCCCGCCGGACCGCCGTGGAGCTGGGCGACGCCCTGGCGGTCCTGGACGAGTACGTGGCGGACGTGGCGCAGCCCACAGGCCGGCTGCTGGACCAGCTACTGGACGAAATTGTCTAGTTGTCAGACAATGTCTGTATGAGGAACGGACCGCTCGCCGTCGTGGCCGCCGCCGTGCTGTGGGGCACGGCCGGCACCGCGGGCATGCTCGTCTCGGACGACTCCGTCGCGCTGGCCGCCGCCCGGCTCGTCATCGGCGGCGCGGCGCTGGCCCTGCTCGCCCGGGGCGGGCTGCGGCAGGCGGTGCGCCCCGGTCTGCTGCTGGCCGCCGTGGCCGTCGCCGCGTACCAGCTCTGCTTCTACGCCGCCGTCGCCCGCACCGGCGTGGCCATCGGCACGGTGGTGGCGATCGGCAGCGGGCCGGTGTTCACCGGGCTGCTGTCCTGGCTGATGCACCGGCAGCGGCCGAGCGCCCGGTGGGCGGCGGCGACGGCGGCGGCGGTGGCCGGGTGCGCGGCGCTGATCGCGGGCGGCGGCGCGCAGGCCGGTGGCCAGGTGGTGTCCGGTGTGCTGTTCGCGCTGCTGGGCGGCCTGCTCTACGCCTTCTACGCGGTCAGCGCGGCCCGCGCCATCAGCGGCGGCAGCTCGTCGAACGCGGTGATGGGCGTGCTGTTCGGCGGCGCGGCGGTCATCATGCTGCCGGTCCTGATCTGGCGGGGCTCCGGCCTGCTCGGGCCGGGCTCCTCCTGGCCGGTCGAGCCGATCGTCCTGCTCGCCGTCCTCTACCTGGGCCTGGGCACCACCGCGCTGTCCTACTTCCTGTACGGGCGCGGGCTGCGGACCACTCCGGTGGCCACGGCCGCCACGCTGGCGCTGGCCGAGCCGGCTGTCGCGGCGCTGCTGGGCCTGGTGGTGCTCGGTGAGCGGCTGGCCCCGGTCTCGATCGGCGGGCTGGTGCTGCTGGGGGTCAGCCTGGTGGCCGTGGCGCTGCCCGAGAGGCCGGCCCGGGTGGACGTACGGGAGAAAACGCCCGCCGGGGCGCGTTAGAGTCGCACGCGTGACGCCGCCCACCCAGCCGCCGACCCAGCCCGGCCATCCAGTCCGGCCAACCCAGCCGGTCCAGTCGACCCAGTCGCCGATCCGGCCTGTGTCCGCTGTCGGCGCGCTGGCTGACGCGCTGCGCCGCCGGGTGCTCTCCGGCGAGATCGAGCCGGGCACGCCGCTGCCCGAGCAGGAGATCGCCGCGGCCTACGGCGTGGCCAGGCCGACGGTGCGCGAAGCGCTGGCCGTGCTGGTGCACGAGGGGCTGCTCAGGCGCGAGCGCAACCGCAGCGCGCATGTCGCCGAGGTGACGCTTTCGGACCTGGACGACCTGATGTTCGTGCGCAGGCCGCTGGAGGACCTGATGGCCACGGCCGTGGCCGGGCGGCGGGTGCCGGAGGCCGACGCGGCGCTGGCGCGGATGGCGGCGCTGCCCGCCGACGCGCCCTGGTCGGATTCGGTCGCCGAGCACATGGCGCTGCACGAGGCCCTGATCGAGGCGGTCGGCAGCCCTCGGCTGGAGCGGCTCTACGGGGCGCTGGCGGCCGAGACCCAGCTCGGGCTGGTGCGGCTGCGGCAGGTCTACGAGGAGCGTGACGTGCTCGTGCGTGAGCATCGCGAACTGCTCGACGCCATCGCCGAAGGGCCCGCCGAGGCGGCCAGGGCGGCAGTGGCGGCGCATCTCAGCCATTCGTGGGGTCACTCCCAAAGCAGCGCGAACCCTTGCGGGACTGCCCCGTAACTCGCAAGAATCGCGGCCATGCACGGCGAACCAGTGCCGGACTCCTATGTGTATGTCACGGAGGAGGGCGTCACCCGTCACTACGCGGACGGGAGCGTCGAGGCCCTCGCATGGGAGGACGTCGTGGAGGTCCGTGTGGCCACCGAGCCGGAGGCCGACGTCCTCTACATCTTGCTCGATCGGGAGGGCGAAGGGTGCGTGGTGCCGCGTTCGGCAACCGACGCCACTTTTCTGGCGCGCCTCCGCTATCTTCCTGATTTCGACCTCGACAGGTTGACCACGGCGTCGGATTCGGCGCATGACGGCGTTGTGGTCGTGTGGCGGAGCCCCGATCCGCCGTCCGCATTGCCCGATCTTGAGTATGACTAGCCTGTCACCTGCCGAAATACCGGCATAAACCTCGCATTTTCCCGAACTGTGCCGCATCACTGGTGGACCGTTCCGTCAAGCCCTGGAGCCGGATCGCCGGCCGTCCGATTGTGGCCAAAAGTCGATATTCCCCATTACAAGTTGGATCTTTACTCTTTAGTGGGGGCCGCCGCCCTTGATTGTGCATGGGGTGTTGTCAACCCATGGGGTTCAAGGAACGTCACGTTAACGCGGTGCACATGAGTTCTGGGTGGTGCTATGAGGGTGGGGACTGAGGAGTCCGCTGTCGTGCTCCTCGAGGCCGTGCCACGCCATGCGTCCAGCATCTGGACACGGGCGTATCTACGGCTTCTGTTATCCGGGGACACGATCTGCGCATTACTGGCATGCGTCTGCGTGCTGAGCGTCCGGCTGATCTACGGGGCCTACATTCCGCCGGAGGAGTTCCTGCTGGGATTCGCCCTGGTGGCGGCCTGGCCGGTGGCGCTCAGGGTCGGCGGCGCGTATCGCCAGCGCGCGAACGGCGAGGGAACGGACGAGTTCAAGGCGGTGTTCAACGGCGGGGTGGGACTGATGGCCGCCGTCGCCATCGGCGCATATGCCACGCAGACCGCGATCGCGCGGAGCTTCGTGATGGCGATGCTGCCGCTGGCGCTGCTTTCCACGCTTTTCTTCAGATATCGGATGCGCAAGCGCCTGCATCGCCGCCGGGCGGTCGGCGACTACATGCGCCAGGTCATCGCCGTCGGGCATCGGGAGTCGATTCTCGACCTGGTGATGCAGTTCCGCCGTCAGCCGTATCACGGGATGCGGGTCGTGGGGGCCTGCCTGCCGCAGGACCGGATGGACGCCGACCTGGACGGGATCCCGGTCCTCGGTGACTTCGCCGAGGTGGCGGACGTGGTGGCGCACACCCGGGCCGACGCGGTCGCCGTGCTGGCCTGCCCGGAGCTCGACGGGTCGGCGCTGCGCCGGCTCGCCTGGAGCCTGGAGGCCACGCGCACCGACCTGTTCGTGGCGCCCGCGCTCATGGACGTGGCGGGGCCGCGCATCAGCATCAGGCCGGTCGCCGGGATGCCGCTGCTTCACGTGGAGCATCCCGAGTTCGACGGCGGTCGGCAGTTCGTCAAGAGCGTGTTCGACCGGGTGGTGGCGGGGGCCGCGGTGCTGCTGCTCGCGCTGCCGCTGCTGGCGATCGCGCTGCTCATCCGGATGACCAGCCAGGGCCCGGCGCTGTTCCACCAGACAAGAGTGGGCAGGCGGGGCAAGGAATTCCAGGTCGTGAAATTTCGCACGATGGTGGTGGACGCGGAACGCCTGAAAGGCTCCTTGATCAATTCGAACGAGTTCGACGGGGTGCTGTTCAAGATTCGGAACGATCCAAGGATCACCCGCGTGGGAGCGTTCCTGCGCCGCTACTCGCTCGACGAGCTCCCGCAGCTCCTCAACGTGGTCCGCGGCGAGATGTCGCTCGTCGGCCCGCGCCCGCCGCTGCCGGAGGAGGTCGCCCAGTACGGCACCGACGTGCGCCGCCGCCTGGTCGTCAAGCCGGGCATGACCGGCCTCTGGCAGGTCAGCGGGCGCTCCGACCTGTCCTGGGAGGAGTCGGTCCGGCTCGACCTGCGGTACGTGGAGAACTGGTCGCTCATCCTGGACCTGCAGATTCTCTGGAAGACCTGGTCCGTCGTCACCCGTGGAGAAGGGGCCTACTGACCGTGAAAGCACTCGTGCTCGCCGGAGGGTCGGGCACACGGCTCCGGCCCATCACCCACACCTCGGCCAAGCAGCTCGTGCCCGTCGCCAACAAGCCCGTGCTGTTCTACGGGCTGGAGGCCATCGCGGCGGCCGGCATCCGCGAGCTCGGCCTGGTCGTGGGCGACACCCAGGCGGAGATCGAGGCGGCGGTCGGCGACGGCTCCGCGTTCGGGCTGGAGGTCACGTACCTGCGCCAGGAGGCGCCGCTCGGGCTGGCCCACGGCGTGCTGATCGCCCGGGACTTCCTCGGCGACGACGACTTCGTCATGTACCTGGGCGACAACTTCATCGTCGGCGGCATCACCGGCCTGGTGGACCGCTTCGCCCGGGAGCGGCCCGCCGCGCAGATCATGCTCACCCGGGTGGGCGATCCCCGCCAGTTCGGGGTGGCCGAGCTCGACGACCGGGGCCGGGTCGTCGGCCTGGAGGAGAAGCCGGCCCGCCCGAAGAGCGATCTGGCGCTGGTCGGCGTCTACCTGTTCAGCCCGGCGGTGCACGAGGCGGTGGCCGAGCTGAAGCCGTCGGGCCGGGGCGAGCTGGAGATCACCGACGCCATCCAGTGGCTGCTCGAAGCCGGTCTGCCCGTCGAGTCGTCGGTGATCACCGGCTACTGGAAGGACACCGGCAACGTCACCGACATGCTGGAGGTCAACCGGCTGGTGCTCGAATCGCTCGAGGCCGGAGTGCTCGGCTCGGTCGACGACGCCAGCGAGCTGGTCGGCCGGGTCCTGGTCGAGCCGGGCGCGGTCGTCGAACGCTCGCGCCTGGTCGGCCCGGTGATCGTCGGGTCCGGCGCGGTCGTCCGTGACAGCTACGTCGGCCCGTTCACCTCGATCGGGGCCGGGTGCGCGGTCACCCGCAGCGAGATCGAGTACTCGATCGTGCTGCCCAGGGCGTCGATCGAGGGCGTGGGCCGGATCGAGTCGTCGCTCATCGGCCACGACGTCGAGGTCACCCCGGCTCCCAACACGCCCAGAGCCCACCGTCTCGTGCTGGGCGATCACAGCAAGGTACAGATCAGTTCATGAAGAGAATCCTGGTGACGGGCGGCGCGGGCTTCATCGGCTCGCACTTCGTCCACGGGCTGTCCGGCGCGGACGTGACCGTGCTGGACAAGCTCACCTACGCGGGCAACCGGGCCAACCTCGAAGGCGCGCCGCACACGTTCGTGCACGGCGACATCTGCGACGGCGCGCTGCTGGCCGAGGTGGTGCCGGGCCACGACCTGGTGGTGAACTTCGCCGCCGAGTCGCACGTCGACCGCTCGATCGCGGGCGCCGGCGAGTTCGTCCGCACCAACGTGCTGGGCACCCAGACGCTGCTGCAGGCGTGCCTGGACGCGGGCGTGCCCAAGGTGGTGCAGGTGTCGACGGACGAGGTGTACGGGTCCATCGACATCGGCTCCTGGGACGAGTCCGCCCCGCTCCAGCCGAGGTCGCCGTACGCGGCGGCGAAGGCGGGCGGCGACCTCATCGCCCGCTCGTACGCGGTCACGTACGGGCTGGACGTGTCGATCACCCGGTGCGGCAACAACTACGGGCCGCGGCAGTACCCGGAGAAGGTGATCCCGCTGTTCGTCACGAACCTGCTGCGCGGCCGGAAGGTCCCGCTGTACGGCGACGGCGGCAACGTGCGCGACTGGATCCACGTCGAGGACCACTGCGCGGGCATCCGCCTGGTCGCCGAGGTGGGCAAGCCGGGCGAGGTCTACCACATCGCGGGCACCGCCGAGCTGACCAACAAGGAGCTGACCGGCCGCCTGCTGGACGCGACCGGGCACAGCTGGGCCATGGTCACGCCCGTCGAGGACCGCAAGGGCCACGACCGCCGCTACTCGCTGGACGACCGCAAGCTGCGGGCGCTCGGCTACGCGCCGCGCATCCCGTTCGACCAGGGGCTGCGCGAGACCGTGCGGTGGTACGCCGACAACCGTGACTGGTGGGACGGGTTATGAGGTGGCTGATCACGGGCGGCGGCGGGATGCTGGCCGCCGACGTGCTCGACAGGATCGGGCTGACCGGTGAGCCGGTGCTCGCGCTCGGCCGGTCGGAGCTGGACCTGCGGGACGCCAGGGCGGTGCGCGACTTCGTCTCCGCCTACCGGCCGAGGGTGGTGGTCAACTGCGCCGCCTGGACCGCCGTGGACGAGGCGGAGACGCGCGAGGCCGAGGCGCTGGCGGTCAACGGTCACGCGGTGCGCACGCTGGCCGAGGCGTGCGAGCGCGTGGGGGCGCGGCTGGTGCACGTGTCGACCGACTACGTCTTCGACGGCGCCGGGGTGCTCCCGTACGCGGAGGACGCGCCGACGGCGCCGCTCAACGCCTACGGGCGCACCAAGCTCGCGGGCGAACTGGCGGCGCTGGGGCACGGCCACTACGTGGTGCGGACGGCGTGGCTGTACGGCGCCACGGGGCGCAACTTCGTCCGCACGATGATCGAGCTGGCCGGGAGCCGCCCGTTCGTGGACGTGGTCGCCGACCAGCGCGGCCAGCCCACCTGGTCGGCCGACCTGGCCGACTTCCTGGTCCGGCTGGCCCAGTCGGACCTGCCGCCGGGCGTCTACCACGGCACCAGCTCGGGCGAGACGACCTGGCACGGCCTGGCCACGGAGGTCTTCACGCTGCTCGGCGCCGACCCGGCCCGGGTGCGCCCGGTGCCGGCGGCGGCCTTCCCGCGCCCGGCGCCCCGGCCCGCCTACAGCGTGCTGGCCGGCACCCGGTGCGAGCTGATGCGCCCCTGGCGCGAGGCGTTGCACGCCGCCTGGCCGGTGCTGGCGGGGAAGGCGGGCCGTCAGTGCGTCGTCGCGTAGAACCGCCGGCACGCCTCGAAGTCGGGCAGGAGGCCGGCGGTCATCGCCTCCTTGAGCGTGGGCGCCGCCGCGTCCTTGTCCGACAGCAGCGGCTCGGGCCCCCACGGGATCGCCAGGTCCGCGTCGAGCGGGTGCACGCCGTGCTCGCGGCCCGGGTTGTAGGGCTGGGAGCACAGGTAGACGACCGTGGCCTGCTCGCTCGTCGCCTGGAACGCGTGGCCCAGCCCTTCGGCGACGAGCACCGCCCGGCGCTCCCGGTCGTCCAGCGTCACGGCCTCCCACCGGCCGAACGACGGCGAGCCCGTACGCAGGTCGACGACCACGTCCATGACGCTGCCCTGCACGCACATGACGTACTTGGCCTGGCCGGGCGGCACGTCGGCGAAGTGCACGCCGCGCAGCACCCCCCGGGCGGAGACCGAGCAGTTCACCTGGGCCACGTCGAACGGGCGTGGCAGGTCGGCGGCCCGGTACGCCTCCAGGAACGCGCCACGCGGGTCGGTGTGGACGCGAGGCGTGTGGCACCAGGCGCCGTCGATGCCGAGGGGATCCATGACGCGCACAGTAACGAGTGCGGCAGTCCGAGCGAAATATCCCACGGCCTTGGAGCGTGCGAATGATTGTTTGCCGGTTATGCGGATCGGGCGACCTCGCCTCGGTGGTCGACCTGGGCGCCACCCCGCCCTGCGAGCGGTTTCTGACCGCCGCCCAGCTCGACGAGTCTGAGACGACCTACCCGTTGCACCTGCGGGTGTGCACGGCGTGCTGGCTGGCGCAGATCCCGCCGCTGATCACGCCTGAGGATACTTTCACCGATTACGCGTACTTCTCGTCCTATTCGACGTCGTGGGTGGAGCACGCCCGCGCGTTCGTGGCCGGGCTGGAGCTGAAGCCGGACACGTTCGTGGTGGAGGTGGCCAGCAACGACGGCTACCTGCTGCGGCACGTCGTGGACCGGGGCGTGCGCTGCCTGGGCGTCGAGCCGTCGGTGAACGTGGGCGAGGCGGCCAGGAAGCGCGGGGTGCCGACGGTCACCGCGTTCCTGACGCCGGAGACGGCCAGGCAGGTCGTCGCCGAGCACGGCCCGGCCGACTACGTGGTGGCCAACAACGTCTACGCGCACATCCCCGACGTGATCGGGTTCACCCGGGGGCTGCGCACGCTGGTGGCGGACGACGGCTGGGTGTCGATCGAGGTGCAGCACCTGCTCACGCTCATCGAGGGCAACCAGTACGACACGATCTACCACGAGCACTTCCAGTACTACACGGTCGCCTCGGCGCAGCGGGCGCTGGCCTCCGGCGGGCTCACGCTGGTGGACGTGGAGCTGCTGCCGACGCACGGCGGCTCGATCCGGCTGTGGGCCAGGCCGTCGGGCGAGCCGTCGGCGCGGGTGGCCGACGTGCTGGCGCTGGAGAAGGCGGCCGGGCTGCACGAGATCTCCGGCTACATCGACTTCGCCGCGCGGGTCGCCAAGGTCCGGCGTGACCTGCTCGGCTTCCTGGTGGGCGCGGCCGAGGAGGGCCGGACCGTCGTCGGCTACGGCGCCCCGGGCAAGGGCAACACGCTGCTCAACCACTGCGGGGTGCGGCCGGACCTGCTCGCCTACACCGTGGACCGCAACCCGTACAAGCACGGCAGGTTCACGCCGGGGGCGCGCATTCCGGTGTTCGAGCCGGAGCGGATCGCCGCGGACCGGCCCGACTACGTGCTCGTGCTGCCCTGGAACCTGCGCGAGGAGCTGGCCGAGCAGCTCTCCTACGTCCACGAGTGGGGCGGCCGGCTGGTCTTCCCCATCCCTTCCCTGGAGGTCGTGTGAAGGTCGTCCTCTTCTGCGGCGGGTACGGCACGCGGATGCGCAGCGGCGCTCCCGGGGACGCGCCCAAGCCGATGCAGCTCGTCGGCCCCAGACCGCTGATCTGGCATGTGATGCGCTATTACGCGCACTTCGGGCACAAGGAGTTCGTGCTCTGCCTCGGCTACGGCGCCGACCAGATCAAGGACTTCTTCCTGCGGTACGAGGAGACCGCCTCCAACGACTTCGTGCTGCGCGGCGGCCGGGTGGAGCTGCTGGCCAGCGACATCTCCGACTGGACGATCTCGTTCGTGCACACCGGCATCGAGTCGTCGATCGGCGAGCGGCTGCGCCGGGTGCGCGAGCACCTGGACGGTGAGGAGGTGTTCCTGGCCAACTACGCCGACGTGCTCAGCGACGCGCCGCTGCCCGAGATGATCGACCGGTTCGCGGCCTCCGACGCGGGCGCCTCGCTCATGGTGGTGCCGCCGCCGGGCACCTTCCACTGCGTCGAGGTCGCCGAGGGCGGGCTCGTCGGCCAGATCACGGCTGTCACGGAGATGCCGCTCTGGGTGAACGGCGGCTACTTCGTGCTGCGCCAGGAGATCTTCGAGCACATCCCGGCGGGCGGCGACCTGCTCGTCGACGGCTGCCGGGAGCTGGCCAAGCGCGGCAGGCTGCTGGCCTACCCGTACCGCGGCTACTGGCGGCCGACCGACACCGTCAACCAGCGGCTGGAGCTGGACCGAGCCTACGCCAGGGGCGAGCGGCCGTGGGCCGTGTGGGAGCCCGCGGCATGATCGACCTCCTGCCCGGCAGCCTGCGCAGGGTCGCCGCCGTCGCCGCGCACTGCGACGACCTCGCGATCGGCGCCGGGGGCACGCTGCTGGCCATGTGCACGGCCCACCCGGGGATCAGGGTGGACGCGCTGATCCTGTCGGGCGGCGGCACCGAGCGGGAGCGGGAGGAGCGGGCCGCGCTGGCCGCCTTCTGCCCAGGCGCCGACCTGCGGGTCACCGTGGGCAAGCTGCCCGACGGCCGGCTGCCCGCGCACTGGGAGGAGGCCAAGCGCGCGGTGGAGGAGCTGCGCCTGCGCACGGTGCCGGACCTGATCCTGGCCCCCCAGCCCGGCGACGCCCACCAGGACCACCGGGGGCTGGCCGAGCTGGTGCCGACGGCCTTCCGCGACCATCTCACGCTCGGCTACGAGATCGTCAAATGGGACGGCGACCTCGGCCGGCCCAACGCCTACCAGCCGCTCGAACTGGCGCTCGCCGAGCGCAAGGTCGCGCTGCTGTGGGAGCACTACCCCTCCCAGCGCCGCCGCCACTGGTTCGACAGGGAGGCCTTCCTCGGACTCGCCCGGGTCCGCGGCATCGAATGCCACGCACGTTATGCCGAGGCCTTCTACGTGCGCAAACTCACTCTCGACCTCGCAGGAGGCTGATCGACATGCGCGTTCTGCTCACCGGGCACCAGGGCTACCTGGGCACCGTGATGGCGCCGGTGCTCACCAGAGCCGGGCACGAGGTGACCGGACTCGATTCCGGGCTGTTCGCCGACTGCGTCCTCGGCCCGGCCCCCGACGACCCGCCCGGCCACCGGGTGGACCTGCGCGACGTCACCGAGGCGCACCTCGACGGGATCGACGCGGTGATCCACCTGGGCGCCCTGTCGAACGACCCGCTCGGCGCGCTCGCGCCGGAGCTCACCTACGCCATCAACCACCACGCCTCCGTCCGCCTGGCCAGGCTGGCGCGCGAGGCGGGCGTGCGCCGCTTCCTGTACGCCTCCACGTGCTCGGTGTACGGCGCGTCCGGCGGCGACGAGCTGCTGGACGAGGACGCGCCGCTGCGCCCGGTCACCCCGTACGCCGAGTCGAAGGTGCGCGTGGAGGACGAGCTGGACGAGCTGGCCGACGCCGACTTCTCGCCCGTCTACCTGCGCAACGCCACCGCGTTCGGGTTCTCGCCGCGGCTGCGGGCCGACATCGTGCTCAACAACCTGGTCGGCCACGCCCATCTGACCGGGAAGGTGCTGGTGCTGTCGGACGGCACGCCGTGGCGGCCGCTGGTGCACGCCGCCGACATCGCCGACGCGTTCGCCGCCGTGCTGACCGCGCCGCGCGAGGCGGTGCACGGCCGGGCGTTCAACGTGGGCGGCGAGCAGAACAACCTGACCGTCGCCGAGATCGCCGAGCACGTGGTCGAGGCGGTGCCCGGCTCCGAGCTGGTCATCACCGGGGAGACGGGGGCCGACCCGCGCTCGTACCGGGTGGACTTCTCCCGCATCGAGGCCGCGCTGCCCGGCTACCACGCCCGCTGGACGGTCAAGGCGGGCGCGGTCGAGCTGGCCGACGCCTACCGCGACCACGGGCTGACCGAGCAGGACTTCCGGCGCCGGTTCATCCGGCTGGCCCGGCTGGCCGACCGCCGCGAGGCGGGTACGGTCTCGCCGGAGCTCAGGACGTGACCGGGGAGGACATGCATGCCCTGGTGGAGCGGCTCTTCCCGGTGTGCCGCTCCATCACGGGCGACGGAGTGCGGCGCACGCTGGAGATCGTCGGCGAGCGGCTGCCGCTGACCGTCCACGAGGTGCCGACCGGGACCCAGGTGCTCGACTGGACGGTGCCCAGGGAGTGGAACATCCGCGACGCCTGGATCAAGGACCCCGAGGGGAACCGGATCGTCGACTTCCGGCGCTCCAACCTGCACGTGGTGGGCTACAGCGTGCCCGTGTCGGCCACGATGACGCTCGACGAGCTGCGCCCGCACCTGCACACGCTGCCCGGCCAGCCGGACCTGGTGCCGTACCGGACCAGCTACTACGCCGAGACGTGGGGCTTCTGCCTGGCTCAGCGGGTGCTCGACGGCCTGGGGGAGGGGCCGTACGAGGTCGTGATCGACTCGACGCTGGCCGACGGCTCCCTCACCTACGCCGAGCACGTCGTGCCGGGGCGCAGCGCTGACGAGGTGCTCATCTCCTGCCACGTGTGCCATCCGTCGCTGGCCAACGACAACCTGGCCGGGATCGCGGTCGCCGCCGCGCTCGCCGCCCGGCTGGACCGGCCCCGGCTGACGTACCGGTTCCTGTTCGCGCCGGGCACGATCGGGGCCATCACCTGGCTGGCCCGCAACCGCGACCGCGTCGGCCGGATCGCGGCCGGGCTCACGCTCGCCTGCGCCGGCGACCGCGGCGCGCTCACGTACAAGCGGAGCAGACGCGGCGACACCCGCATCGACCGGGTGATGACGCACGTCCTGCGCGGCAGACCGCACACGGTCGTGGACTTCTCCCCGTACGGGTACGACGAGCGGCAGTTCTGCTCACCGGGCTTCGACCTGCCGGTCGGCAGCCTGACCAGGACCCCGTACGCCGGTTACCCGGAATATCACACCTCGGCCGACGACCCGGGCTTCGTCACCCCCGAAGCCCTGGCCGACACCCTGGAAACCCTCTGGCAGGCCGTACAGGTGCTGGAGCGCGACGGCCGCTACGAGAACCTGAGCCCCTACGGCGAGCCGCAACTCGGCAGGCGCGGGCTCTACGGCTCTCTCGGCGGCCGGAGTGACACGAAACAAGCCCAGCTGGCGATGTTATGGGTGTTGAACCAGTCAGACGGCGGCCACAGCCTGCTGGACGTCGCGGAAAGGTCGGGTTTGCCCTTCCAGGCGGTCGCCGAGGCGGCCGACGCGCTGGAAGGTGCCGGTTTGCTGAAGCGGGTGGGGGAAAGCGGATGAACCTCCGAGTGGGGGACCTCGTCGAGGTGCGCGGTCAGGCGGAGATCCTGGCCACGCTCGACGAGCGGGGCGAGCTGGAAAGCCTGCCGTTCATGCCGGAGATGCTGCGCTTCTGCGGGCAGCGGATGACGGTGCAAAAGGTCGCGCACAAGCTGTGCGACACGATCAGCCGCAGCGGCATGCGGCGGATGGAGCGCGCCGTGCACCTCAAGGCGGCCCGCTGTGACGGCGGCGAGCACGGCGGCTGCCAGACCGCCTGCTCCCTCTACTGGAAGGAGGCGTGGCTGCGGAAGGTCGATCCGGACGAGCCGCAGCCGATCGCCGAGCCGTCGCCCGAGCTGCTGCCGCTGCTGCGGCTCAACACGCGCAAGGGCGGCGGCGCCTACTCCTGCCAGGCCACGGAGCTGCTGCGGGCGGCGCCCGCCTGCCTGCCGTTCCGCGACGCCGGCCAGTACGTCGCCGACGTGCGCAGCGGCAACGCCTCGCCCTCGCGGGTGGCGCGCACGTTCCTGGTCGGGCTGTTCAACCGCCTCCAGGAGGTCAGCAAGAAGGTGCTGCCGAGGCGGCTGTGGTTCCGGCGCGGGCTGCGGTGGGGGTTCGTCGAGGGCCGGGCCGGTGCCAGCACGCCGACGGCCAAGCTCGACCTCAGGCCGGGCGAGCTGGTCAGGATCAAGACGAAGGACCAGATCCTCGACACGCTCAACGGCGACCTGCTCAACCGGGGCCTGGGCTTCGAGGAGGAGATGGCCCGCTACTGCGGCAGGACCGCGCGGGTGCGGGCCAGGGTCGAGCGCTGCCTCGACGAGCGGACCGGGGAGATGCTGATCATGAAGACGCCCAGCATCATCCTCGACGACCTGGTGTGCGAGGGCGTCTACAACGCCAACTGTCCCCGCGAGTTCGTGCCGTTCTGGCGGGAGATCTGGCTGGAAAGGGTCGAGGACGGTACGTGAGCGACATCGGCGAGATCGGCCGCAAGGCAGGACGCGGGCTGCGCTGGAGCCTGCTGGGCAACGTGGTGATGAAGGCCGGCTCGTTCGGCATGAGCCTGGTGCTGGCGTGGTTGCTCCTGCCGACCGATTTCGGGGTGTTCGCGATCGCGCTCGCGGTCAGCCAGTTCGTCATCTTCATCAACGACGCCGGGGTCATCTCCGCCGTCGTGCAGTGGCGCGGCGAGCTGGAGGAGGTCGCGCCCACCGCCACGGTGGTCGCGCTCGCCTCCAGCGTCTCCCTGTACGCGCTCTTCTTCGTGATCGCGCCGTTCTACGCCCAGCTCGCCGGGAGCGAGGACGCCACCTGGGTGATCCGCATCCTCATGGCGACCAACCTCGTCTACGGGCTCACCGCCGTGCGCAGCGCCGCGCTGATGCGCCGGTTCGAGCAGGACAAGCTGGCCTGGGCCAACCTGGCCGGGTTCGCCGCCAACGCGTCGGTGTCGATCACGCTGGCCGCCAACGGGGCCGGTGCCTACAGCTTCGCCTGGGGGCAGCTCACCGGGGCCACGGTCACCGGCGTGTTGGTGCTCGTGCTGGCCCGGGTCCGCTTCACCGCCGGGTTCGACCGGGAGATCGCCAGGCGGCTGCTGAAGTTCGGGCTGCCGCTCTGCGTCGGGCTCGGCGTCGAGGGGCTGCTGCTCAACGTCGACATCGTCATCGTCGGCGACGTGCTGGGGCCGCACCAGCTCGGCCTCTACCTGCTCGCCTTCAACATCGCGAGCTGGGTGCCCGGGCTGATCGGCACCGCCGTCCGCTACGTGGCCCTGCCCAGCTTCTCGCGGCTGGCCGAGGAGGGGCGCGAGTCGATGGAGGCCGGGGTGCGGCAGGCCGTGCCGCTGCTGGGCGCGATCGTGCTACCCATCGCGGTGCTCATGGGCACGCTCGCGCCCGCCCTGGTCGGGCTCCTGTACGAGCCGCGCTGGCTGCCCGCGGCCGGCGTGCTGCAGTTCCTGGCCGTGGTCATGGCCGTGCGGATGCTGACGCTGCTGATCACCGACATCCTGGCCGGGCTCGGCGCCACCCGGTCGATGATGTGGGTCAACCTGGGCTGGGCGCTCGCGCTGGTGCCCGCGCTGCTGGTCGGCGCCCGCGCGGGCGGCATCCAGGGCGCCGCCGTCGCGCACGCCGTCATCGCCGTCACGGTGGCGCTGCCGCTGCTCGGCATCACGCTGCGGCGCTCGCGGGTGCCGCTGCGCCTGGTCGTGTACGGGCTGGCCAGGCCGATGCTGGGCGCGGGCGTCGCGGCGGCCGTCATGGCCGGGCTGTCGCTGGTCGTCGAGGGGCCGTTCGCGCAGCTCTGCGTGGCCGGTGGCGCGGGCGTGCTGGCGTTCGCGCTGGTCGCCGTGCCGCGGGCCGTACTCATGCAACTGGTGCGTCAAAGGAGGGCACATGCCCGGCTCTGAGCTGGTCTCGATCGCGTTGCCGGTGCGCAACGGGGCGGACCGTCTGGAAGGCGTCGTCCGGTCGGTGCTGGCGCAGGACCACCCCGACGTGGAGCTGGTCATCTCCGACAACGCCTCCACCGACGGCACCGAGGAGCTCTGCCGCGACCTGGCGGCGGGCGACCCGCGGGTCGTCTACCACCGGCACCCGGAGAACGTCGGGCTGCTCAACAACTTCGTCCACGCCGCCCGGATCTCCCGGGGCGCGTTCGTGCGATGGATCGGCGACGACGACCGGCTCGACCCGGGCTGCGTCTCGCGCGGGCTGGCCGAGTTCGCCAAGGACGAGCGGACGATCCTGGTCACCACGCAGGTCGCCTACACCGGGCCCGACGGCGTCGTCAGGACCGCCGCGTACGACGGGACCGCGCTGGCCTCCGGCGACCCGGTGGAACGATTCACCGAGATGCTGCGGCTGCTCAACGAGAGCCACCTGCTCATCGACCCGCTCTACGGCATGCTCAGGCGCGGGCCGGCGACCGGCATCCCGCGGCGCAACATGCTGCGCGAGGACGAGGTGTTCGCCGCCAAGCTGGCGCTGGCCGGGCCGTGGGCGCACGTCAACGAGGTGCTGGCGCACCGCAACTGGCGGCAGGAGCGCATCTCCGGCGTGGCGCGGCGGCTGGACGTGCCGTCGTGGCAGTCGCGGCTGGCCAACACCCTCCAGTGCCGCGAGCTGCTGGCGTGGGTGCGGGACTGCGACCTCACCGCCGACCAGCGCCGGCGGGCCCGCGCGGCGGTGCTCAAGATGTACGTGAGACGGCAGCGGCGCACTGTGGCGCACCGGAGCCGGAAGCTGCTGGCCATGGCCCGGTTGGTGTAACGCGGCAGATGAACAGCGCGATTTCCTGTTTGTATCGAAAAATCTGACGGGGGCGGAAATAGTGGGCTTCTGGACGACCATCTTTGGTCTGGCCCGGAAGAAGTTCGTTGGACCGCCCATCGCGGTGGCGGCGATCATCCTGGCACTGGCCGGGTACTTCCTCATGCCGAGCAGGTACGTCTCGACCGCGTCCATGGTGCTCACCGTGCCCGCCACCGGCGGCACGCTGGAGACCGAACGGCGCGAGAAGCCGAGCCTGACCAACCCGTTGCTGCACTTCAACGACGCGCTGCGGACCACGGCCGGCATCCTCATCCTGGCCACCAACACGCCCGAGGTGGCCGCCGAGATCGGCGTCACCGAGGACGGGCCGACCTCGGTCACCGTCAACGACGGGCGCACCAACCCCGACCTGCTCGGCATCAGCACCAACGGCCCGTTCGTGTACGTCGAGGTGGAGTCCACCTCGCCGCAGGTCGTCCGCGACGTGATGCGCAAGGCCCAGCAGCGGGTCCGGCTGGAGCTGGCCAAACGCCAGGTGGACCTCGAAGCGCCGGTCAGCACGCACATCGGCATCCTCGACGTGATGCCCGCCTCCAGCCCCAGGGCCGTGGTCTCCGACCGGCTCATGGCGGCGGCGGGCGGCGGCCTGCTGGGCGTGCTGGCGGGGTTCGCGGTCGCCTACGCGATCCCGCGCCTGCGCCCGGCCGCCCGCCGCGAGCCCCTGCCCGCCCCCGAGCCCGAGGCCGCCCCGGCACCCGCGCCGGAGCCGGCCCCCGAACCCGCGCCGGAGCCCGCTCCCCAGCCCCGGCCCGCCCCGGTTCCGGCCGAGGACGTCAAGGGGACCGTCGAGTTCCGGGTGCGCAACGGGACGCACGCCCCCGCCGCGCCGGTGTTCCCGATGACCGTGGCGGAGCTGGGGTCGGACGACGACACGGGCCCGATCGAGGTCGTCGTGCCCCGCGACGATCAGCTCGACTCCACCACCTGAGCGCACCGCCGGATCGCCGCCAGCCGTGACTCCATCGGCGTGTGCGACTTGGCGGAGATCATCATGCCGACCGCCTGCGGCCCGAGCCGGTCGGCGAACGCCACGGCGGTGGCCTCGTCCCACGGCTCGTGGTTGTAGCTCAGGTGACAGATCGAGGTGTTGACCGGCGGCGACGCCTTCAGCACCTCGTCCACGAACACCCCGTACAGGATGAACTCCGAGATGTGCAGCTGCGAGTTGAACGCGTCGATCCAGTCGCGCCCGGTGACCTCGGAGATGCGCCGCTGCATGGCCCGCACGATCACCGGGTCCCAGTACGTCAGCGCGGTCACGTAGTCGGGCAGCGGAGGCGGCGGCGCGGGCGGCAGGCCGAGCAGCTTGCGCGCCACCTGGTGCCACAGCACGTGCCGCTCCATCCCGGCGGTGACGCCGTTCTCCAGCCGGTACAGGCACAGCCGCCCGTCCACGCTGAACGACTCGACGCCGGCCGGCCGTACCAGGACCGCGTCGGAGTCGACGATGAGCAGCGCGTCGGCGTCGATCAGCCCGGCGGCGGCGATCTTGACGGTCTGCTGCATGACCCAGCCGCGCAGCGGCGGCCACGGCCGCCGGCAGTTGACGTACAGGTCGGTCGCCGGGACCCGCACGTAGCGGCGGGGCAGCAGCTCCGAGCGCACCCACACGTGGCAGCGCGGCCCCTGGAAGCGCGCGAACGCCTCCCGGTCGCCGGGCGGCACGAAGACGTGGTGGATGGTGTCGTCGGAGGTGTGTTCCAGAACGGATCGGTGCAACAGGGCGAACAGCTCGGCGTCGGGGGCGTAGGACGGGGTGATGACCGCCAGCTTGCTCAAGGATGGCTCCCATCGGGTCCGGTGACCTGGGCGCACCGCTGGATGGCCGCGAGCCGGGCCGCCATCGGCGTGCGCGACTTGGCGGAGATCATCATGCCGATCGCGCGGGGGTCCAGCAGGTCGGCGAAGGCGACGGCCCCGGCCGGGTCCAGCGGGGTGCGTTCCCATCGGTTGTGGCAGATCATGGTGTCGACCGGCGGCGACGCCTTCAGCACCTCGTCGACGAACACGCCGTACACGATGAACTCCGACACCTGGAGGTGGGAGGTGAAGGCGGCCAGCCAGTCGCGCCCGGTGGCCTCGGCGACGCGCTCCTGCATGGCCCGCGCGACGGCCGGCTCCCAGATCGCCAGCGAGCTGATGTAGTCGGGCTGCGGCAGCGTGAAGCCGGAGGGCAGCCCGAGCAGCGCGCGGGCGGCCCGGTGCCAGACGACGTGGTCGGCCATGCCGTCGTGCACGCCGTCGTCGGCGCGGAAGAACGTCACCCGGCCGTCGCGGACGAAGTGCTCGGGCAGCGCCCGCCGGACGAGGACCACGTCGGAGTCGGCGACCAGCACGACGCGCGCGTCCAGCAGCGCCGTGACGGCGATCTTGACGGCCTGCTGCACCACCCAGCCGCGCAGCGGCGGCCACGGCCGCCGCGCGTTCACCCACAGGTTCGTGCCCGGCACGTGCACGACGTGCCGGGGAAGGATCTCCGGGTACGTCCACAGCCGGCAGCGCGGACCCGCGTAGCGGGCGAACAGCGACCGGTCGGCCGGCGGCACGATCACGTGGTGCACCGTGTCGTCCGAGGTGTGCTCCAGGACCGAGCGGTGCAGGTGGGCGAAGAGCTCGGCGTCGGGGCCATAGGTGGGCGTGACGACGGCCAGTTCGCTCATGAAGGTTGATCTCCAGTCCCCCGGCGCGGGTGAAAACGCCCTGTAAGCCATATCGGGCTGCGGATGGCGGCGTTACAGCCCGCCGTGTAACGCTCCACCCCGGTTCGCGCGACATGCATGAGGCGAGACTCGCAGGGGAGGGCGCGTGGATTTCTGGGGGACCATCCTCGTCCTGTTGCGGCGGTGGTTCGTCGCCTTACCGGCGTTCGCGCTGGCTGTGGGCGGGGCGTTCTACGCGTACTCGACGGTCCCGACCACCTACACGACGACGGCGGTGCTGGTGCTGACCGCGCCGACCAGCGGCGGCGTGCTCCCGCCGCACCCCGACCAGCCGATTCCCCGGGTGAACCCGCTGCTCAACTTCGACCACGGGCTCAGCGTCGCCGCCTCGATGCTGATCAGCGCGATGAGCACGCCCGACATGGTCGCCGAGATGGGCACGGCGGAGGGCGACACCAAGTACGCGGTCACGAACGGCACCAACAACCTGGAGTCGCTGGCCACCGGGCCGCTGGTGTTCGTCGAGGGGGAGAGCCTCACGCCGGAGGCGGCGACCGCGATCACGCTGAAGGTGCTGGACCGGACCAGACGCGAGCTGGACAAGCGCCAGCGCCAGGTGCAGGCGCCCGAGGAGACGTACATCACGACGAGCGAGGCGGTGCCGCCGACCACGCCGGTGCCGCAGCAGGGCAGGAAGCTCCGCTCGGCCGCGGCGGCGCTCGGCCTGGGCCTGATCGCCGCCCTGTGCGCGTCGTTCGCGGCGGAGAGCGTCTCCGGCCGCCTGCGACGGCGACGGCCCGCGCCCGAGGCCGCCGGCGAGGCACGGGAGCCGGCCACGGCCGGCAAGGGAGCCTGAGGCGTGGCCACCGGCTCCGTCGCGGGCATCGGCCCGCTGGGCGCGCGGTCGCCGCTCGCCGGGAGGGCCGACGGGGCGACCGTGGCGGCGGTCTTCGCCCTGGCGCTGCTCGTCGTGCCCGCGCGGCTCGTGCTCAAGTACCTGCCGCTGTCGCTGACCCCGGCCAACGTCGTCAGCCTGGCGGCGGCGCTGCTCTGGCTGTGCGCGCAGTTCACGCTCACGCTCGGCGTCGCCAAGGGCCGCAACCCGGTGCGCACCGCGCTGTTCGCCTACTTCACCGCCATGCTGGCCACCTACGGGTTCTCGACCTGGGGCTACATGGACTCCGACGAGCTCAACCTGACCGACCACGCGTTCGTGCTGGCGATCGCGTCCGTCGGCATCGGGCTGACCATGTGCGACGGCGTACGCGGGTTCCGGCGGCTGGACTTCGTCATCAAGACGCTGGTCGTCGGCGGCGCGATCATCTCGGTGATCGGGGCCTTCCAGTTCGTCCTGCACTGGGACCTGACCCGGTTCCTGGAGCTGCCGATCCTGCGCTACACCTCGGAGGGCGACTCGTTCGTGCTGGAACGGGCCGACCTGCGCCGGGTGGCCGCGACCACCGGCCACCCGATCGAGTTCGGCGTGACGACGGCGATGCTGCTCCCGCTGGCCGTGCACCTGGCGACCAAGGCGCGGATGCGGGCCGAGCCGTCGCTGCGCTGGTGGGCGTGCGCGCTGCTGATCGGGCTGGGGCTGATGTTCTCGGTGTCGCGCTCGGCCATGCTCAGCCTGGGGGCCGTCGGGCTGGTGCTGTTCCTCGGCTGGCAGGCGCGGCGGCGCCTGGGGGCCGCGGCGGTGGCCGGCGGGTTCCTCGTCGTCATCTGGGTCACCGTGCCGGAGCTGCTCGGCGCCATCTTCGGGCTGTTCTCCAACCTGTCCAACGACGAGAGCATCCAGTACCGGACGCACGACTACGCGGTGGCCGCCCAGGAGATCGGCAGGCACTTCTGGCTGGGCCGCGGCCTCGGCACCTGGTACGCGCCCAAGCACCAGATCTTCGACAACCAGTACATCCTGTCGATGGTGGAGACCGGGCTGGTCGGCACGCTCGCGTTCGCCGCGCTGTTCGTGGTGGCGTTCTGCACCGCGCTGCGGGCCCGCCACCTGAGCGCCGACCCCGGCACCCGGGATCTCGGGCTGACCGTCGCCGCCTGCCTGGTGGTGCCGCTCGTCGGGTCGTTCACCTTCGACCTGCTGTCGTTCGCCACCGTCACCGGGCTGTCGTTCGTGCTGGTCGGGGCCGCCGGGGCGTTGCTGCGCGCGGTCAAGGAGGATCAGCTCGCGCCCTCGCAGCGCAGCGGGCCGACGATCGAGGTGACCCGATAATCGGCGTCGATGGTGACCAGCTCGTTGCCCGCCCACTCGGTCCGGCCGCACTCGGAGTCGACGGGCCCGTACACCCACGACTTGTCGACGAGCTTGTTGCCGCGCACCACCTGCTTGCCGCTCGCGTTGCGCACCTGGATGCTGAACGTGCCGCCCATCACCAGGTTGTCGGTGACGACGACGTCGCGCGACTTCTCGTCCACCAGGAAGATCGGCGCGGTGATGTCCTTGGCCGCGCGCTGGTCGACGGTGTTGTGGTGGAAGAGCAGCCCGGTGCCGCCCACGTACGCCTGGATGCCGTCGGAGTGGTCGCCGGGGTTGGAGCAGAGCTTCACGAACGAGTCGCTGATGCGCACGTCGTCGCCGGAGACGCGGAAGCCGTCGCTGTGGCCCTGGACGAGCACCCGGCTGGCCGTGTACTTGTCCTGGCCAATCGCGGGCAGCGGGCCGCACGTCTTCGTGGTGCCGACCGTGGTGTCGGAGATGGAGAAGCGGAAGGTCTTGGCCCCGTCGGCGTTGGTGACGTGGCCGTCGATCACGCTGTTGCGGACCGTCACGTCGTCGGCGTGGATCACCAGCGGGCCGGGGACGTGCACGCCGTCGAGCACGGCTCCGGGCGTCTTGACGCGGTAGGCGACGCCGTCGAGGTTGGGCGCGACCGGCGTCAGCTTGACCGCCTTGGGCGCGCCGGTGCAGGCCGGGGTGGGGTGGTCGGGGCAGGAGCTGCCGTCGGGCCGGACGATGCCCGGCGACGGGGTGGGGGCGGCCACCGGCGGGTCCGACGGCCGCACGGCCGGGGTGGCCTGGCACGCCGTCAGCACGAGCACCGCAACAGCCGCGAACAGCACGCGCATCGCCGTCACCTCTCAGCCGCCGAGCCGGCGCAGCAGCTCGGCCCACGAGCCCGCGCTCAGGTCGCGCCCGCTGACCTCGGTGGGCGGCAGGGGCCACGCTACCTTCAGATCCGGGTCGTCGTAGCGGACCGCGAGATCCTCGGCCGGATCGTGC
Organism: Nonomuraea sp. NPDC023979; assembly: GCF_040639085.1. Lineage (NCBI taxonomy): Bacteria > Bacillati > Actinomycetota > Actinomycetes > Streptosporangiales > Streptosporangiaceae > Nonomuraea > Nonomuraea sp. NPDC023979. Next base: position 256,548 of record NZ_JBEZZG010000003.1, on the reverse strand, counting down.
TCGCGGTCGATGCGGTAGCAGGTGTCGGCCTGCTCGGTCAGCGCCTGAAAGCCGTGCAGCAGCCCCGGAGGCACGTACAGGGTGACGAACTCCTCGTCGTCCAGCCGTACCGCCATCTGCCGCCCGAACGTCGGCGAGCCCGGCCTGGCGTCCACCAGCACGTCGTGGATCGCGCCCCGGGCGCAGCGCACCAGCTTGGCCTCGCCGCTCCCGGCCCGGCCGTGCAGGCCCCGGATCACGCCCCGGCGCGACCTGGACTGGCTGTCCTGGATGAACGCCTCCGGCCTCAGCCCCGCCCCGGCGGCCACCGCCGCGTCGAACGTCCGGGTGAACAGGCCGCGCCCGTCCCGGTGCGGCGCGGGCTTGAACAGCAGCACGCCCTCGATCTCGCCCCGATCCACTCGCATGTGTCGTCCTTACTCAAGGCGGTCTGATGAAGCCGACGGTCAGTGTCGTCGTCCCGGCGCACAACGAGGAGGCGGTCATCGCCGCCGGCCTCGACACGCTGCTGGCCGGCGCCGAACCCGGCGAGTTCGACGTGGTCGTGGTGGCCAACGGCTGCTCCGACGGCACCGCGCGGGCCGCCGCCCGGCCGGGGGTGCGGGTGCTGGAGACGGCGACGCCGGGCAAGGCGCACGCGTTGCGCCTGGGCGACGCCGCCTGCCGCACGTTCCCGCGCGTCTACCTGGACGCCGACGTGCGACTCGACGCCGGGTCCCTGCGCGCCCTGGTCGCGGCGGCCGGCTCGCCGGGCGTGCTGGCGTGCGCGCCGCAGGTCTCGTGGGACCTGACCGGCGTCGGCCCGCTGGTCCGCCGGGTGCTCGCCGTGCACGAGGCGCTGATCCGGCCGGGCCGCGCGCTGGCCGGTGTGGGCGTGTACGCGCTCACCGCCGAGGGGCACAGCCGGGTCTTCCCGCTGCCGGACGTGATCTCCGACGACGGCTACGTGGACAGCTTCTTCACCGGGGACGAGCGGGTCGTGGTCACCGGGGCCCGCTCGGTCGTCCGCCCGGCCCGCACGGTCCGCGCCCACCTGGCCAGGCGGGTCCGGGTCCGGCAGGGCAACCGGCAGCTCGCCGCGCTGGGCCGCCCCCTGCGCCCGCTGGAGGCGGGCAGCCTGCGCCGCGTGATCCGCTCCGGGGCCGCCGGCCCGCTGAACGTCGCCTGCTACCTCGCCGTCCTGGCCGTCGACCGCCTCCTCACCCGGCTGCGCGGCGACCGGCAGGACTGGGGCACGGACGCGAGCAGCCGTCACAACGAACCGACGGCCGCGTCGTAGGCCCGGAGCAGCGCCGCCTTCGAGTGCTCCCACGACAGCGGCCCCGCCACCCGCTGCCTGCCGATCTCGCCCATCCGCTCCCGCTCGGCCGGGTCGTCCAGCAGCCGGGCGATCAGCTTGGCGAACTCCGACTCGTCGTTGGCCGGTGCGTACACGGCCGCCTCGCCCGCCGACACCCGCGCCTCGCGCAGCTCGAAGGAGACGATCGGCCGGGCCATCGCCATGTACTCCATGACCTTGTTCATCGTGGAGACGTCGTTGAGCGGGTTGAGCGGGTCCGGTGACAGACACACGTCGGCCGTGGACAGGTAGCGCATCAGGTCCTCGTCCGGGATGCGGCCGGTGAACTCCACCTGCTCGCCCAGCCCCAGCTCGCGGGAGAGCGCCACCATCGCGTCGAAGGTGTCGCCCCCGCCCACGAACACCGCGTGCCAGTCGTCGCGCCCGTGCTCGTCGCGCAGTCTGGCCAGGCTGCGCAGCGCGTAGTCGACGCCGTCCTGCGGCCCCATGACGCCCAGGTAGCACAGCAGGTACGGCTTGCCGCGCCGGGCCGACGGGTCGGGCGGCACCTGGTGGAAGCGCTCGACGACCGGGGCGCTGCGCACCACGAACACCTCGCCGGGCTTCTTGCCGCCGCGCGTCATCGCGACCTGCCGGTAGCTCTCGTTGGTGGCGATCACCACGTGCGCCGCCCGGTAGGTGCGCCGCTCCAGCCAGCACACGGCCCGGTAGAGCCGGTCGCGCCCGCGCCCGAACCGCGACAGGTACAGCTCGGGCACCAGGTCGTGCTGGTCGAACACGAACCGCGTGCCCTTGCCCCGCATGGCCAGCGCGACCAGGAAGAACAGGTCGGGCGGGTTGCAGCCGTGGACCACGTCGAAGCGGCCGAGCCGCCGGGCGATGCGGAAGGTGTGCCACAGCGCCGAGCCGTACTCCCGCAGGTAGCCGGCGGGCCCGCCGGTGGCGGCGCGCAGCGGGTAGCGGTGGATGTGGACGCCGTCGATCACGGCCTCGGGCTCGGTGTCCTGCTTGGCGCCCTGCGGGCAGATGACGTGCACCTCCCAGCCGGCCTCGCGCAGGGCGGTGCACTCCTGCCACACGCGGCGGTCGAGGGGCACGGACAGGTTCTCGACGAGGATGAGCGCTCTACCAGCCAATGCCCGCGTAGTCCCTTCTGTTGCGGCGCGCCGCGGCGCCCGGCATCCGCACGAGGTCGACGATCGCCTTGCCGTCGGCCCGTTCCATCGCCTCCAGCACGGCGGGGTCGGTGGAGCCGACCACGCACACCTCCGCGTGCGCCAGGACGTCCTCCACCGAGTCGCCGAGCAGGTCGCCCAGGTGCGGCAGCCGTTCGGCGATGTAGGCGCGGTTGGCGCCCATGAGCCGCGACAGCGACACGTTGGCGTCGTAGATGCGCAGGTCGTAGCCCTTGCCCAGGAGCCGTTCCGCCAGCTCGACCAGGGGGCTCTCGCGCAGGTCGTCGGTGCCGGGCTTGAACGACAGCCCGAACAGCCCGATCTTCCGCCTGCCGGGCGCGGTCACCAGGTCGAAGGCCCGCTGGAGGTGCGCGTCGTTGGCGGGCAGCACGTGCGACAGCAGCGGCACGGCCACGTCGGCCTTCCTGGCGGCGTAGACGAGGCCGCGCAGGTCCTTCGGCAGGCACGAGCCGCCGAAGGCGAACCCCGGCCGCAGGTAGGCGGGGCTGACGTTGAGCTTGCGGTCCGCCAGGAACACGTCCATGACCTGGTGCGAGTCGAGCCCCAGGGCCTGGCAGACCGCGCCTAACTCGTTGGCGAACCCGATCTTCACCGCATGAAACGCGTTATCCGCATATTTCGTCATCTCGGCGATCGGGATCGGCACCCTGAACACCTCGCCCGGCAGCCCCTCGTACAGCGCGGCCACCACGTCCCCGGCCGCCGGGTCGGACTCGCCGATGACGGTCTTGGGCGGTGCGAAGAAGTCGCGCACGCTGCTGCCCTCGCGCAGGAACTCCGGGTTGACCGCCACGCCGAAGTCCACCCCGGCCCGCATCCCGGAGGCCAGCTCCAGGATCGGCACCAGCAGGTCCGCGCAGGTGCCCGGCAGCATCGTGGAGCGGAACACCACCACGTGCCGCTGCCGCAGCGCCCGCCCGATCTGCTCGGCGACCCGCTCCAGGAACGTCGTGGACAGGCTCCCGTTCGGCGCGGACGGGGTGCCGACGCACACCAGCGACACGTCGCCGGCCCCCACCGCCTCGGCCGCGTCGGTGGTGGCCCGCAGGTTGCCGTCCGCCACGGCCTTCGCCACCAGCTCGCCGATCCGCTCCTCCACGATGGGGGCGCGGCCGTCGTTGATGAGGTCCACCTTGACCGGGTTGACGTCGACGCCGACGACCTCGTGGCCCATCGAGGCCAGGCAGGCCGCCGAGACGCACCCCACGTAGCCGAGCCCGAAGACGCTGATCCGCATAGCTGCCCTCCGCCGATTGGACCGTGGAGGGCAGCGATCATTTCCCCCCGCCTCCAACGGATATGTCGGGCATGCCGATTGGAACGTTACTGACCTGTCCGGGACCGGACACTTCTCACGAACGCCCGCGCCCGCGTCTCCGCCGACGCTGCCGCCCGGCGCACCGGGTTGCGCGTCACCACGCCCTGGCACACCTGCGTCTCGCCGGTCTTGGCCCGCCGCTTGTACTCGTCCTCGCCCCGGCCCAGGTCGATGCGCGTCACGCCGAGCGCCGGCGCGGCCGACACCAGCTCGCGCAGCAGCATCCAGCCGGGAGCCAGCCGGGCGAACTCCGGGTCGTACACCGGGAACCACCAGTGCAGCACCCCGCCCGCGCGCAGCCCGAAGTGCGCGGCCAGCAGCCGCGGCCCCGCGTGCAGCGTCGACAGCACGCCGCCGAACGACCGGTCGCGGGTGCGCAGCAGGCTCTCCAGCAGGCGCACCCGGTCCGGCTCTGCGAAGTGGTCCTTGGCCCCGGTGGCCGCGTACTGGGCCCGCTTCAGCGCGATCACCCGGGCCAGCGCGTCGGCGTCGGCCGACTCGGCCTCGAAGCGGACCTCGCCGTGCTCGCGCGCCGCCTTGCCGGCCCGGCGCCGGGCCTGAGCCATGTTGTCCCTGCCGCTGCGCGAGGCCCGGCCCAGGTAGCCGTCGAGCCCGCCGGTCACGTCCAGATACGGCGACGGCCTGCGCGAGATCACCCACGGCTCGAAGCCGGGCGCCCCGTCCACGAGGTGGTCGAACGCGTACGCCGCCGCCCCGCCCCCGAGCAGGTCCAGCGGCCGGAACGCGGCCCCGGCCGCCAGCACCGGGCCCTGGAAGTCCGCGCCCGGCCAGCCGACCGGCCGCAGCGTCCGGCCCTCCCGGTGGTGCGGCACCAGCACGCCGTCACCGACGGCGACCCGCACCTCCCGCCCGCTCGCGTGCACGGCGGCGGCGAAACCGGGGTGGAAGTAGGGGCTGTCCAGCGCCGGGTTGCCGGCGTGCAGGGCGTGCCAGGCGTCCAGCTCGGCCGTGCCGAGCCGGTCGAACGCCACCATCCGCATCACTGGGGCAGCGCCTTCGTCCGGCGCGACGGGCGCAGCAGCGCCATCACGGCCGCCCGCGCCGTGCGGCGGCCCGCCAGCGCCCGGACCGCCTCGCCCGCCAGCACCGCCGCGAAGTACGCCGCCCCGGCCACCACGCCGTTGCGCCGGCGATACAGCCGCACCTTGTTGACCACCAGCATCGCCGCCAGCATCGGGTTGACGCCGGAGTCGCCGCCGATGTGCTCGATCACCGACGCGGGCTCGTACCAGGTGCGCCAGCCCAGGTCGGCGGCCCGCAGGCAGTAGTCCGTCTCCTCGCTGTAGAGCAGGAACGACTCGTCCCACGGCCCCACCTCGCGCACCATCCGGGCCGAGAGCAGCATCGCCGCCCCCGTCACCCAGGCGAACGCCCCCGGGCGCGCGTAGTCGCGCGGGTCCGTCACCAGCTCGCCCAGCGAGCCCAGCCGCCCGGCCCGGTCGCCGCCGATCACCGCCTCGACGAGCGCCCGCGCCACCGTCGGCGCCCGCCGCAGCGACGGCTGCAGCGACCCGTCCGGATTGACCATGTACGGCGCCACGATGCCGGTCCGGGGCCCCGCCTGATGCTCGGCCAGGCACGCCACCAGCGGCGCGATCGCCCCGGGGCGCAGCCGGCAGTCCGGGTTGAGCACGTACACGGCGTCGAGCCCGTCCAGGTCGAGCGCCGCGATCCCGGCGTTGATCCCCGCCGCGTAACCGGCGTTGCGCCCGAGCTGCACCACCTTGACCGGAAGGTCGGCGCGGTCGGCGATGGCCGTGGAGCCGTCCTTGGAGGCGTTGTCCGCCACGACCACGTCGGCCAGCTCCACGCCCTCGGCCCCGGCGGGCAGTGACGCCAGGCAGCCTTCGAGCACGTCCGCGCTGTTGTAGGTGACGATCACCACGGCGACCCTGGGCATCAGCGCACCCGCTTGTACAGCCGCATGGCCAGCTTGGCCGCCCGGCGCGGCAGCGAGGGCCCGCCGCCGAGCACCCGGGAGATCCAGCCGCCGTCGAGGTCGCTGCGCAGGCTGTTGCGCGCCTGCAGCCAGGAGTCGGCGCGGGCCCGGCCGCCGTCGCTGGTGTAGGCCCGGGTGACGCCCGCCTGCCGCAGCCGCCGCAGCACGTCGCGGTCGTAGGAGCCGAACGGGATCGCCACCCGCGACACCGGCTCCCCGGTGAGCTGCCCGAGCAGCCGGTGCGCCGCCGACAGCTCCTCGGCCGCCTGCCGCGCGTCGAGCGTGCGCCAGTCGCGGTGCGCCCACCCGTGCGAGCCGATCCGCATGCCCGCCCCCAGCAGCTCGCGCACCCCTTCGGAGTCGAGCCTGCCCGGCTCGCCGAGCATCCCGGCCAGCACGAAGAACTCGGCCTTCAGCCCGCGCTCCACCAGCCGGGGCAGCGCGATCTCCACGTCGGAGGCGTTGCCGTCGTCGAACGTGACGCGCACGTCGGGCCGCCCGGCGACCGCGTCCATGACCTGCTCGAACTGCGCCACGCTCACCCAGGTCAGGTCCTCGCCCGGATCGAGTTCGCGGGGCGCCTCCCCGATCCCGTGCACGGTCAGGTTGGTTACCGCCCGCATCCCGCCCCCTGGTGAGAAAGCCGCCAGGAGTGATATCGCGGCCCTGATTAGACCGTTACAGGCGCCGGCGTGCCACTACAGGTGCTCGGCGTACCACGCGACCGTGCGGCGCAGCCCCTCCTCCAGCCCGGTCGACGGCCGCCAGCCGAGCACCCGCTCGGCGGGCCCGATGTCGGAGCGCTGCGTGCGGTCCAGCGGGCGCGCGTCCACCGCCCCGAACGCGAGCCGGGCCGGCCCGCCCACCACCCCGGCCAGCAGCTCCACGGTCTCGCGGACGGAGACGGGCTCGGCCGTGCCGATGTCGAGCACCTCCCCGGCCGCCTTCCCGCCCTCCCCGGCCAGCACGAACGCGTCCACCACGTCGTCCACGTACACCCAGGTCACCATCCTGGTCCCGGACGTCAGCCGGGGCTCCTCGCCGCGCAGCAGCGACAGCGTCACGTACGGCACCAGCCGCGCCGTGTCGGGCTGCCCGGGGCCGTACACCATCGCCACCCGCAGCACCGAGACCGGCAACTGCCACAGCGCGTGGAACATGCGGGCGTAGCCGGTCGCGGCGGCCTTGGCCGCGGCGTACGGCGAGCCGGGCGGCAGGCCGTCGCGCGGCTCCTCCACCGAGCCGGCGAGCACCACGCTGCGCACCGGCGTGCCGGTGAGCGCGGTCATCAGGTTCACGGCGGCGGTGAGGTTGCCCGCCAGCGTGGGCGCCACCACGGCCGGGTCGCGCACGCCGGTGACCTCGCTCGCCAGGTGGAAGACGACCTCGGGCGCGACCTCGGCGACCAGCGCGGCGGTGGCGGCGGCGTCGCTCAGGTCGGCCCGGTGGGCGCGGGGCCCGTCCTGCGGGCGGCGGCTGACCGTGTGCACCCGCGCGCCGAGCCCGTCCAGCCGCCTGACCAGATGGGCGCCGATGAACCCGGTCGCCCCCGTGACGAGCACCCGCGTGTCCTGCCACATGTCGCTCTCCCGCTAGTCGTGTCGTTCCGGCTCCGGGATCGGCTCGCCGGTGTCGTGCCAGACGTTGCCCGAGCCGCTGACCAGCTCCGCGCGGGTGCTCAGCAGGACCGGGCAGTCGTGCGCGGAGCCGCGGCCGAACCGGTTGCCGGTGACGCGCTGCCCCTTGAGCGGGCGGCCGAGCGGCGTGTGGTCGATGTTGACCACGCACGCGCCGCCGTCGAGATAGTTGCCCTCCACCCGCAGGTCGTCGGCCGACGACTGGACGGCCGCGTTCGGGTCGGTGGTGGTGGACAGGTCGATGGTGTTGCGCACCAGCCTCACGCCGGTCTGCTCGGCGAACGCCTGGACGCCGTCGTTGTGCGTGGGGCCGCCGTCCTGGTCGGGGTCGCTGCCGAACCAGCTCAGGTCGTGGATGTAGGAGTCCTGGACGAGGGTGCCGGTGTGGGCCTTGACGCCGTCGACGGTGCCGGAGAACTCCGACCGGTAGATCTTCGTGCGGGCCGCCCAGACGCCGTCGATCGACGGTGACGGATGCGCCGCGCGGAACTCCGAGTCCTCGATCACCGTGTCGGCGGCGTGCTCGGTGTCGAGCAGCGGGCGGGTGCGGTCGGCGACGCCGCCGAGGAAGACGCAGTCGCGGAAGGTCACGCCGCGCGCCGTCACCTCGACGAAACCGCGGAACTCCCGGCCCTGGACGACCTCGCCGTCCGTGGCGAAGACCTGGTCGCCGGTGACGACGGTGAGCTTCGTGCCGGGCCGGACGCCGGTGGAGGCCGCGTCGGGGAACCCCGCCGGGACGGTGCGCACGGGATGCAGGGACGTGGGGCTCACGGGCGCTGGGCTCGGGGTGGCCTCACCCGAGAGCTCGCCGAGCCCCTGCGCGATCGTCACGGCGAGGGCCAGGGCGGCGACCGCGGCTATGACATACGACCACGTCTTCGCCACCCCGGCATCGTCGCCCAGGAATCAGCCGATGCGCCAGGTGTCGCCGCCCATGAGCAGCTCGCCCAGATCGCCCTGACCCTGCTGGGCCACCGCCTCGTCGAGCTGCTCGGACATCAGCACGTCGTAGGCGGGGCGGTCGACCTGACGGAAGATGCCCACCGGCACGTGCTCGAAGGCCGGCTCGTCCAGCCGCGACAGCGCGAACGCCACCGACGGGTTGGGGTGGTGCGCGTCGTGCACGAGGATCTGGTCCTCGGTCACGGTGTCGCGCGCGACCACCTCGATGCCGCCGTTGGCGCTCCTGACGACGGCCTTGGAGGCCGACACGATCGGCTGCCCGTGCTCCAGCCGCAGCGTGATGTCGTCGCGGATCTCCGGATCCTTGAGCTGCTCGAAGGCGTTGTCGTTGAAGATGTTGCAGTTCTGGTAAATCTCCACCAGCGAGGCGCCCCGGTGGGCGGTGGCCTCGCGCAGCACCGACTGCAGGTGCTTGCGGTCGGAGTCGATGGTGCGCGCCACGAAGCTCGCCTCGGCGCCCAGCGCCAGCGAGATCGGGTTGAACGGCTTGTCCAGCGACCCCATCGGCGTCGACTTGGTGATCTTGCCGACCTCGGACGTGGGGGAGTACTGGCCCTTCGTCAGGCCGTAGATCCTGTTGTTGAACAGCAGGATGTTGAGGTTGACGTTGCGCCGCAGGGCGTGGATCAGGTGGTTGCCGCCGATCGACAGCGCGTCGCCGTCACCCGTGATCACCCACACGCTCAGGTCGGGCCGGCTGGCCGCCAGCCCGGTCGCGATCGCCGGCGCGCGGCCGTGGATCGAGTGGACGCCGTAGGTGTTGAGGTAGTACGGGAAGCGCGACGAGCAGCCGATGCCGGAGACGAACACGATGTTCTCGCGCCTGAGCCCCAGCTCCGGCAGGAAGCTCTGCACGGCCGCCAGGATCGCGTAGTCGCCGCAGCCCGGGCACCAGCGCACCTCCTGGTCGGACTTGAAGTCCTTCAGGCCCTGCTTGGCGTCGGTCTTGGGGACGAGCGACAGGCCCTTCCCGTTGACAAGCTCAGTCACTGTCGATCACGTCCTGGATGACTCCGGCCAGCTCTTCCGCCTTGAACGGGAGCCCGCGCACGCGGTTATAGCTGATGACGTCGACGAGGAAGCGGGCCCGGAGCAGCAGCGCGAGCTGGCCGAGGTTGATCTCGGGCAGCAGCACCTTGTCGTAGCTCTTGAGCACCTCGCCGGTGTTGGCGGGCAGCGGGTTGAGGTGGCGCAGGTGCGCCTGGGCGACCTTGCCGCCGCTCTTCCTGATGCGCCGCACGGCGGCGGCGATCGGGCCGTAGGTCGAGCCCCAGCCGATGACGAGCACCTTGGCGTCGCCGTCGGGGTCGTCGACCGCGAGCTCGGGCACGTCGATGCCGTCGATCTTGGCGGCCCGGGTGCGGACCATCAGGTCGTGGTTGTTGGGGTCGTAGGAGATGTTGCCGGTGCCGTCGGCCTTCTCGATGCCGCCGATCCGGTGCTCCAGGCCGGCGGTGCCGGGGATGGCCCAGGGGCGGGCCAGGGTCTCCGGGTCGCGCTTGAACGGCAGGAAGGCGCCGTCCTCGCCGTTGGGCTCGGTCGTGAACTCCTGCGAGATGTCGGGCAGCTCGGACACCTCGGGCAGCCGCCACGGCTCGGAGCCGTTGGCCAGGTAGCCGTCCGACAGCAGCATCACCGGGGTCCGGTACTTGACCGCGATCCGGGCGGCCTCGACGGCCGCGTCGAAGCAGTCGCTCGGCGACATCGGCGCCACGATCGGCAGCGGCGACTCGCCGTTGCGGCCGAACATGGCCATCAGCAGGTCGGTCTGCTCGGTCTTGGTCGGCATGCCGGTGCTCGGCCCGGCCCGCTGCACGTCGACGATGATCAGCGGCAGCTCGGTGGTGACCGCCAGGCCGACCGTCTCGGCCTTGAGCGCCACGCCAGGCCCGGACGTCGTGGTGACGCCCAGCGCGCCGCCGAACGCCGCGCCCAGCGCCGCGCCGACGCCCGCGATCTCGTCCTCCGCCTGGAAGGTGCGGATGCCGAACCGCTTGTGCTTGGACAGCTCGTGCAGGATGTCGCTGGCCGGGGTGATCGGGTAGGAGCCGAGGAACAGCGGCAGCTTGGACTGCACGCTCGCCGCGATCAGCCCGTAGGCCAGGGCCTGGTTGCCGGAGATGTTGCGATAGACGCCCGGCGCCAGCCTGGCCGGCTTGACCTCGTAGGAGACGGAGAACGACTCGGTGGTCTCGCCGTAGTTCCAGCCCGCCTGGAAGGCCGCGATGTTGGCCTTGGCCAGCTCCGGCTTCTTGGCGAACTTCTGCTCCAGGAACTTGATCGTCTGCTCGGTCGGCCGGTGGTAGAGCCACGACAGCAGGCCGAGGGCGAACATGTTCTTGGAGCGCTCGGCGTCCTTCTTGGACAGGTCGAAGCCCTCGAGCGCCTTGACCGTGAGCGACGTCAGCGGCACCGCGTGCAGCCGCCACTCGCCGAGCGAGTCGTCCTCCAGCGGGTTGGCCGCGTAGCCGACCTTCTGCAGGTTGCGCTTGGTGAACTCGTCGGTGTTGGCGATGATGTCGGCGCCCCTCGGCAGGTCGCCGAGGTTGGCCTTGAGCGCCGCCGGGTTCATCGCCACGAGCACGTTCGGCGCGTCGCCCGGCGTGAGGATGTCGTGGTCGGCGAAGTGGAGCTGGAAGCTCGACACGCCCGGCAGGGTGCCGGCGGGGGCGCGGATCTCCGCCGGGAAGTTGGGCAGCGTCGACAGGTCGTTGCCGAACTCGGCGGTGCCGGCGGTGAACCGGTCGCCCGTGAGCTGCATGCCGTCGCCGGAGTCTCCGGCGAACCTGATGATCACGCGATCGAGTTGCTGGACCTGCTTCGTCACAGCTCAGTCCTCCTCGACGCGCCGGGGCGCGGTCGCTTCTGGCGCGTTCTCTGTTCCATGCTAGATCCTCGGGAGGTCACGCGTTTGCCACCCGCGCGAAGCGGGTAGACGCGATGGGAATTCAGGGAGAGGTGGGAGAACGACGACACAGCCCTGACGCGAGCCTGCAGAGATCCACATGCAGACGTTCGAAGAGGACGGTTCGGGTCACAGCCGCCAACTATACGTCCCCCCGTCGGTTCTCCTACGTCAGGGGTTCCTTGCGTGAGGGCCCGATTCCCGACGTGTAGACGCGTCCAGCTTGCATGCCGGCCGTTCCGTACAACTCTGGAACGGTGACGAACGCGTATCCCTTCCCCTGAAGTTCTTCCAGGATGCCCGGTACGGCGTCGACGGCGGTGCGGTCGAGGTCGTGCATGAGCACGATCGCCCCCGGATGCGCCTGGCGGACCGTCCGCGCGGCGATCTCCGCGGGGTCGCCGCCCTGCCGGTCGCGGCTGTCGACGTCCCAGCCGACCAGCGACAGCTTCCGCTCGCGCGCCACGTTCCTGACGTCCAGGCTCACTTCCCCGTACGGCGCCCGCACCAGCGTGGGGCGCTGGCCGATGGCCGCGGCGACGGCGTCCCCCGCCCGGCCGAGCTGGTCGGCGATCTTGCTGGTGGGTAGCCTGGACAGGTCGCGATGGTCCCACGTGTGGTTGCCGACCAGGTGCCCCTCGTCGCGCATGCGCCGCAGCAGCTCGGGCTCGGCGGCGACGCCGCTGCCGACGGGGAAGAACGTGGCCCTGGCGCCGGCCTCGCGCAGCACGTCGAGCAGCTCGGCGGTGTACGGCCCCGGCCCGTCGTCGAAGGTCAGCGCCACGCACTTGACCGCCGCGCAGTCCACGGTGCCGGCGCGGCCGCTGGCAGCGGCGGGCACCGACCGCTTGGGCGTGTAGGCGGCCCGCGCCACCTGCCGCGCGGACTCCCGTACGGACTGCTGGGCGCGCAGGCCCGTCGGCGACAGCAGCGGCGTGACCTTCGCGGCCGGGACGGCGACGGCGAGGCGGCCGAGCGAGCAGGGGCCGATCTGGCAGTCGTCGAACTCCACCACCAGGTCGCCGTCGGCGTTGAAGGCCATCGAGTCGAGCTTCCCGCGCTCGGCCGAGACCTGGTCACGGTCCACGTCCGGGCCGCGTTCCTTGAGGCCGTTCCTGACCAGGCGGGAGACCTCGCGCAGCGCGTCGGTCCCGGCCAGCAGCCCGGCCGAGCCGGTGGCGCGGCCGGTGTGGCGGTCGTACCAGAAGGTGCGGGTGGCGTTGCCCCAGTCGGCGCCCCGGTACTCGCCGGTGCGCAGCCGCACGCCCACCACGTCGCCGGCGGCGGCGAGCTGCCAGTCCACGTTCAGCTCCGGGCGGGGCAGGCTGTCGACGGCGGAGGTCGTGTCGTGGAAGTCGCGCAGCTCGCGCTCGGCCTCCTGGCGCAACAGCGCGTTGAGCCGCGCCGCGCCCGGGAGCTCCGGGTAGCTGATGTGCACGTGGCGTCCTGCGCTCTCGCCCTCCGTGAGCGTGCGCGGGGCCAGCCCGGCCACGGTCGCGGGGTCGACGAAGTCGATCCTGGTGGGCTCCGCGGGGACCGTGGCCTCCCGGTCGGGGGCGGCCGCGGCCATCCCGCATCCAGTGGCGGAGACGGCCAGCAGCGCGATCCCACCGAGCAATCGCAATCTGGGCATGCATGCACACTATGCGGCGGATCATACTGTTTGCCCTATTTTGGGGGGATGGGGCGTTAGCTTTGACTGGGTTACCATCGCGGAATGGACGGCTACTACGGGTCCTACCTGCTGGTCGCGGCGCTGCTCGCGATCGGGGTCGCGATCGTGGCCGGAGCCATGCTGATCAACCGCCTGCTCCGCCCCGCCCGGCCCACCGCCGACAAGCTCACCTCCTACGAGTGCGGCGTCGACCCCGTCGGTGACGGCTGGGCCCAGTCGCAGGTCCGCTACTACGTCTTCACCTACCTGTACGTCGTCTTCGCCGTCGACGCGGTCTTCCTCTTCCCCTGGGCGACGATCTTCGACGCGCCCGGCTACGGCCTGACCACGCTGGCCGAGATGTTCGTCTTCCTCGGCTTCATCGCCCTCGGCATCCTCTACGCCTGGCGCAAGCGCGTCCTGACCTGGACATAGCTCTCGCCCCCGATCCGCGCAACAATGGCAGACATGGCAGCGACGGATCTTCCGATGCCCACGGTGGGGCCGATCTCCCGGCTGGCGCCCAAGCCGATGCGGTTCGTGCTCAACTGGGGACGGCGCTATTCGCTGTGGGTGTTCAACTTCGGGCTGGCGTGCTGCGCCATCGAGTTCATCGCCACCTCGATGAGCAGGCACGACTTCATCCGGTTCGGAGTGATCCCGTTCGCCAACGGGCCGCGCCAGGCCGACCTGATGATCGTCTCCGGCACCGTCACCGACAAGATGGCCCCGGCCGTCAAACGGCTCTACGAGCAGATGCCCGACCCCAAGTACGTGATCTCGTTCGGCGCCTGCTCCAACACCGGCGGCCCCTACTGGGACTCCTACTGCGTCACCAACGGCGTCGACCAGATCGTCCCCGTCGACGTCTACGTGCCCGGCTGCCCGCCCCGGCCCGAGGCGCTGCTCTACGGCATCATGAAGCTCCAGGAGAAGATCGCGGGCGAACGGCTCGGCGACCGCTACCTGCCCTCCGGGGAGGCGAGGTGACCCGTTTCGGCGAGCACGCCCAGGTCACCGACTCCTTCGGCGACACCGTCGTCGACGTCGCGCCCGGCGACTGGATCGCCCTGCTCACCCGGGTCCGCGACGAGCTGGGGTTCTCCTTCTTCGACTGGCTGACCGGCGTCGACGAGCCGCCCGACGAGTTCCACGTCGTGGCCCACGTCTACAACCCCGCCACCCGCGAACGGCTGCTGCTGCGCACCCGGGTGCCGCGCGCCGACCCGCGCCTGCCGACGGCCGTCGGCGTCTACCGGGGCGCCGACTGGCACGAGCGCGAGACGTACGAGATGTTCGGGGTGATCTTCGAAGGGCACCCCCACCTGGTGCCGCTGCTGCTGCCCGACGGGTTCGAAGGGCATCCGCTGCGCAAGGACTTCATCCTGGCCGCCCGGGTCGCCAAGCAGTGGCCCGGCGCGAAGGAGCCGGGCGAGTCCGGCCACGGCGCCCCGAGCCGCCGCAAGACGCTGCCGCCGGGAGTCCCGGCCGACTGGGGGGCGACGCCCGATGCTTGACGTGGTGCTGCACTTCGCCGTCATCCTCATCGCCTTCCTCGCGCTGCCGCTGATCGTCGGGCAGACCGAGCACAAGGTCATGGCGCACATGCAGTCGCGGCTCGGCCCCATGTACGCGGGCGGCTTCCACGGCTGGGCGCAGCTCATCGCCGACGGCGTCAAGTTCATGCAGAAGGAGGACGTCATCCCGGCCGCCGCCGACCGGCGGGTGTTCATGATCGCGCCCGGGGTGGCGCTGGTGCCCTACCTGCTGGTGCTGATCGCGATCCCGTTCGACGACGGGTTCGTGGGCGTCGACCTGGACCTTGGGCTGTTCTTCGTGCTCGCGGTCATGGGCGTCGGCGTGCTCGGCGCGATCATGGCGGGCTGGGCGTCGGCCAACAAGTACTCGGTGCTCGGCGGCATGCGCGCCGCCGCCCAGCTCGTCGCGTACGAGCTGCCGCTGGTGCTGGCCGCCTCCTCCGTGGCGATGGCGGCGGGCACGCTGTCGCTGCCGGGCATCGTCGAGGCGTGGCAGTGGTGGTGGCTGCCGTGGCAGGCCGTCGGCGGCGTGGTGTTCTTCCTGGCGGGGCTGGCCGAGCTGCGCAGGCCGCCGTTCGACATGCCGATCGCCGAGTCCGAGATCATCATGGGGCCGATGACCGAATACACCGGCATGCGGTTCGCGCTGTTCATGCTGGCCGAGTACGCCGGGATCGTGGTGCTGTCGTTCCTGACGGCCGTGCTGTTCCTCGGCGGCTGGCACGGGCCGCTGCTGCCCGGCTGGGCGTGGACGCTGGTCAAGATGTTCCTGCTGGCGTTCGTGGTGATCTGGCTGCGGGTGACGTTCCCCCGCCTGCGCGAGGACCAGTTGCAGAAGCTCGCCTGGGCCGTGCTGGTGCCCCTGGCGCTGCTCCAGCTCGCCCTCACCGGCGTGGTCAAGGTCCTGATCTGAAACTTCCGGCTCCTCCCGTACGTCGTGAGGGTGGGGGTGATCAAGCGTGCGGTTGACCCTGCACGGGCGGCGGCAGCGTCCGCTCACGGAGCTGACCTGGGACGGAATACCTCGTCTCGGTCGGCGGCTACGTCGCCTGGCGGGCCGCGGCGACGGTCTTCAGGGCGGTGGTGGACCACTTCGAGGTGAAATGGCTGGGGATGGCGCTCAGCCCGGCGCTGCCGTGATCACCGCCCGCCCGGGTGCCGGTGCCGCCACGTCCAGAACACCGCGCACGACACCGCCGCCCACCCGGCCAGCACCAGGAACGGCAGCGGGTGCTGGTGCCCGCCGAAGTAGACCGCCGTGTGCTGGGCGTTCACCGACGCGCCCGGCGGCAGCCAGCGCCCGATCGCGCCGAACGGCGACGGCAGCAGCGGCCACGACACCGCGCCGCCCGACGACGGGTTCCCGATCAGTACCATCACGCCCCACGTGGGCACCATCGCCCACCGGCCCATGAGCGTGTTGAACATGGTGAACACCATCCCGGAGGTGAACATCGTCAACGCCAGGATCAGCCACGACTCCACGAACGGCAGCGACAGCGCCCCCAGCAGCCAGTCCACGACGGCCGCGATCGCGAACCCGCCCGCCACCGCGTAGGCCGCGGTGAAGCCGATCCGCTCCAGCGGCTTGAGCCCCCGCGCGTGCACGCTGAGCTGGATCGCCCCCACGAACCCGATGATCACCGCCGCCAGCGAGATGTAGAACAGCGCCAGCCCGCGCGGATCGCCCCGCTGGAGCGGCTTGACGTCCCGCACCGTCACCGCCACGCCGATCCGCGCCCCCACCCTTGGCGCCGCCTCCGCGAGCAACTGCGCCACCGACGCGCCCGCCGCCCCGGCCACGTCCAGCCACGCCCGGCCCCCGTACACGCGCACGACGCCGAACACCCGCTGCTCCTCCACGGCCCGCGCCGCCCCCGCGTACGTGGAGAACTCCCGCAGGTCGAGCGCCGCGTCCAGAGCCCCGTCCATCCCCGCCACGAACGCCGCCCGCTTCACCGCGTCACCCGTGCCGACGACCGCGACCGGGATCCGGTGCGGCGCCGGCCTGGCCATCGCGTACGTGTACGAGCCCGCGAACAGGCCCGCCGCGGCGGCCAGGATGAACACCAGCACGGTCGCGGGCAGGAACGGCGAGTTGACGAACGCCGACCACAGCTCCCGCACCCCTCGCGGGTCGCGGGGCATCTTCGTGGACATCACCTGATCGCATACCCGCAGCCCGACCGGCCCGGACGCGCCAGGCCGTCAAGGATGCGTCAACCTAGCAGGGGTGAGTCAATCCGGCAGGGTGCGTCAACCTCTTGGGGATGCGTCAACCCCGCAGGTCCAGCACTGCCTTGCCCGCGACGCGCCGGCCGACCAGCGCGTCCGCCGCCTCCAGCGCCCGCTCCCACGGCCCCCGCCAGCCGACCTGCGCGTCCAGCTCGCCCCGCGCCAGCAGCCCGACCAGGTACGCCAGGTCGTCCCCCAGCGGCGTGGCCAGGTTGAACGTCTCCAACCGGCCCCGGTCCACCCGGGTCCGCGCCTCCTCGAAGTCGATCAGCGTCGGCTCCCGCGAGGCCATCCCGACGGCCTGGACGACGCCGCCGTCCGCCAGCCGGTTGAACGCCTCGGCGAGCTGCTGCCCGCCGACGTTGTCCACCACGCCGTGCACCCGTCCGGCCATCGCCGCCGGCCCCACGACGATCTCGGCCGCCCCGAGCTCGCGCAGCCCCTCCCCGCGGGCCGGGCTGCCCACCGACGCCACCACGCTCGCGCCCGCCCGCGCGGCGAGCTGCACCGCGTACCGGCCCACGCCGCCGGAGGCGCCCGTGACGAGCACCCGCCGCCCGACCAGCGACCCGAGCAGCCGCACCGCCTGCAGCGCGGTCACCCCGGCCACCGGGAGCGCGGCCGCCGTCCCCAGGTCGACGCCGTCCGGCACCACGGCCAGCTCATCGGTGTCCACCGCCCGCAACTCCGCCCAGGCGCCCGACCAGCCGAACGTGACCACGGGCGTGCCGGCGGGCGGCCCCGACCCGTCGGCGGCCGGCCGCACCACCACCCCGGCGGCGTCCCACCCGGAGACGTGCCCTGGCCGCCCGTCGGCCGGCCGGAAGGCGATCTCGCCGTAGTTGAACGAGACCGCCGCGACCTCCACCAGCGCCTGCCGGGGCGTCGGCTCGGGATCGGGCGCCTGCCCCAGGGAAAGCCGGTGGGGCGCCGCCGGGTCGTAGACGAGGGCTCGCATCGTCGCTCCTTCTCACGTGCCGCGTCGGCCGTGCTTCGCCGGCCGTGCCGCGTCGGCCGCGTTCTCTCGGCCGGGTTTCATCGACGCGACGAGCCTCTCGCCCGGCCCTCACGGACCGCTGACGGTCCGCGCACGCTCCTGGACGCGGGCGGCGATCCTGTCGACGTCGCCGCGCTCGGCCGCCGGGAGCGGCGCGCCCACCGACTCCCTCAGCGCGGCCGCCTCCGCCAGCAGCCGCGCCGCCTCCTCGTACGCGCCCTCCAGCGCCGCCACCCCGGCCAGCCCCTCCTGGGCCAGCGCGATCGCCCTCGGATCGCCGCCCTCCCGCGCCGCCGCGAGCCCCCGGCGGTGGTACGCCCCGGCCGCCTCCGCGTCGCCCCGCAGCTCGGCCACGAACCCCAGCTCCGCCATCAGCAGCGTCAGCCCGTAGAACGGCACCCCGTAGTCGGCCTCCAGCCGCAGGTTCCAGGCCAGCGACTCCTCGAAGAGCCGCTGCGCGCCGTCCAGATCACCGGCCCGCCGCGCCACCAGCCCCAGCCCCACCCGGGCGAACTCCTCGGCGAACCGGTTCGACTGCTCGCCCGCCAGCCGCATCCCCCGCTCGTGGAACTCCCGGGACCGCGCGAGGTCACCGGTCAGCAGCGCGACCCGGCCCAGACTGGACAGCCGGTACGACACGTCCGTCCACAGCCGCAGGTCCTCCGCCACCCGCAGCCCCTCCCGGTGCAGGCGGCCCGCCTCCGCGTAGTCACCGGCGATCTCCGCCACATACCCCAGCATGTCGGCCGCCTGCAGCCGCCCCCAGCCGTCGCCCAGCTCGGTGAACAGCTCCAGGCTCCGGCTCCCGTCCCGCCCGGCGGCGGCGAAGTCCCCCTGGAACACCGCCTGCTTGGCGCGCAACGCCAGCGCCGCCGCCTCGCCCCACCGGTCGTCCAGGGCCCGGAACTCCGTCAGCACCTCGCCCAGCAGCGGCCCGGCCGCCGCCACGTCGCCGAAGTTCAGGTGCGCCAGCGCCAGGAACCACCGCTTCCTGGGGTCGCGGGTCCGCGCCAGCGCGGCCCGGCTGCGCGCCGCCAGCCCGGCGCCGTCGCCGGTCAGCAGGGCGAACCCGGCTTCCCACGCCGCCGTCCGCTCGTCCGCCACCCTGGACAGCGCCCGATGCGCCTCCGTGTGCCGCCCGCGCAGGTACCAGTACCAGGCCAGCGCGTCGGCCAGCCGCGCCCCGCCCGCGCCATCGCCGCCGCCCCCGCCCTCGACCTGAGAGTCCAGTACGGCCCGCAGGTTGACGACCTCGTCGTCCAGCCGCCGCAGCCACCTGCGCTGCCCGTGCCCGTACAGCTGCGGCGCCGCCCGCTCGGCCAGCTCCACGTAGTAGCCGTCACGCCGCGCCCACACGGGATCGTCGGCGGCGAGCCGTTCCAGGCAGTAGGCGGCGACCGACTCCAGCAGCCGGTAGCGCGTCTCGCCCGACGGCCGCTCCTCGGCCACGACCATCGACCGGTTGACGAGCTGCACCAGCACGTCCGGCACGTCCTCGACGTCCAGCCCCGGCCCCGCGCACACGGCCTCGGCCGCCTCCAGCAGGCAGCCGCCCGGGTGCGCCGCCAGCCGGCACAGCGCGAGCCGCTGCCTCTCGCCGAGCTGCTCCCAGCTCCAGTCGATCACCGCGCGGAGCGTCCGCTGCCGGGCCGGCAGCCCGCGCCCGGTGGCGGCCAGCACCCGGAACCGGTCGTCCAGCCGTTCCTCCAGCCGCTCGGCCAGCCCGCGCACGCCGAGCGCCCGCACCCGGGTCGCGGCCAGCTCCAGCGCCAGCGGCAGCCCGTCGAGCCGCCTGCAGATCGCCGCCACCCACTTCTCGTTCCCCGCGTCGAGCGTGAACCCCGGCGCCGCCGCCGCGGCCCGCGCCACGAACAGCCGGACCGCGGCCGACTCCCGCACCGCACCGCCGTCCGGCGGCAGGTCGAGCGGGGCCACCGCCTGCACCACCTCGCCGGGCACGGCCAGCGGCTCCTGGCTCGTGGCCAGCACCCGCACCTCCGACGCCGCGCCGAGCAGCAGCCCGGCCAGCTCGGCGACCTGATCCACCAGGTGCTCGCAGTTGTCCAGCACCAGCAGCGTCCGCATCCCCCGCAACGCCCCGGCAACCCGCCGCACCAGCCCCCCGCGGGCCTCGCCCGGTGCGGCGGGGCGCGGGTCGGCCGTGGCCTCGTCCCGTGCGGTGGGGCTGGGGTTGATCGGGGGCTCGTCGTGGATGCTCAGGGTGGTCGCCAGCACCTCGGCCACGGCCTCCGTCCCGCCGGAGACCCCGGCGAGCTCGACCAGCCACACCCCGTCGGGGAACGCGCCTGTCACCGTCGCGGCGGTGGCCAGCGCGAGGCGCGTCTTGCCGACCCCGCCCGGCCCGGTCAGCGTGACCAGCCGGGCCTCGCGCAGCAGCCCCGCCGCCGCGTTCACCTCGTCGTCACGTCCCACCAGCTCCGTCAGCGGGACGGGCAGGTTCGAGCGGGGCCGCGCCGCCGAGGTCGCGGGCGCCGGGGCGGCGGCCAGCGCCGGATCCTGCCGCAGCATCGCCTGGTGCAGCGCCGCCAGCTCCGGGCTCGGGTCCAGCCCCAGCTCCTCGTCCAGCACCCGGCGCAGCTCCCCGAACCCCGCCAGCGCCTCGCCCTGCCGCCCCGCCCGGTACAGCGCCCGCAGGTGCGCCGCCCGCAGCCGCTCGCGCAGCGGATGCTCCGCCACCAGCCCGGCCAGCTCGTCCGCGAGCAGGCTGTGCTCGCCGAGCTCAAGCCGGGCCTCGGCCTGCTCCTCGACGGCCGTAAGCCGCTGCTCGTCCAGCCGCCCGGCCGCCACCCTGGCGAACTCCTCGTCCCGGAAGTCCGCGTACGCCGGTCCCCGCCACAGCGCCAGCGCGTCGGACAGCAGGTCGGCCCTGGTCCGCGCGTCACCGGCGGCCCGCGCCCGGCTCACCAGCTCGGCGAACCGCAACGCGTCCACCGACCGGGTGCCGAGCGCGTACCCGGCGGGCTGGTAGGTGACCAGCTCGCGGCCTCCCGGCTCGGCCTGCTCCAGCGCCCGCCTGAGCTGCGAGACCTTGGTCTGCAACGTGTTGCCGGGATTGCCCGGCGGGTTCTCGCCCCACAGGTCGTCGGCCAGCCGGTCGGCCGGCACCGGGCGCCCCTCGTGGACCAGCAGGTCGGCGAGGAGCGCGCGTACCTTCAGCTCCGGCACCCGGACCTGCCGTCCGTCCGCCGCCCACACCGCAAGCGGACCAAGCACCCCGAACTCCATCAGACCACGCTATTACAGCAGGCAGGGCCCCGATCCCGGTGAGCCCCCAGCGGACCCCCAGCGGACCCGCAGTGAACCGTGCGCGCCGGCTCGCACAGTAGGGCCATGAACATCCGGATGGCGATCGTCATCGGCGGCGTCGGGCCCGACCGGTTCGGCCCGGCCGCGGCCGACTGGCTGACCTGCCGGGCGGGCCTGCGCAAGCACCCGCCCGGGGACCAGGCAGCCGCCCCGGCCGTAGTTATGGGCGTGGACGTCGACGTCGACGTGGACGTCCTCGACCTCGCCGAGGCGTGGCTGCCGCCGGTCCCGTGCGAGCGGCCCTCCGTGGCGCCGCCCGCCGTGCGGGACCTGGCGCCGTGGCTGGCGTCGGCGGACGCGTTCGTGATCGTCACCCCGGAGCACAACCACAGCTTCCCGGCCTCGCTCAAGAACGCCGTCGACTGGTACCGGGACGAGTGGCGGGCCAAGCCCGTCGCGTTCGTCTCGTACGGGGACGACGGCGGTGGGACTGCGGCTGTGGAGCAGCTCCGCCCGGTGTTCGCCGCGCTCGACGCGGTCACCGTCAGCGGCGGGCTCGCCTTCCGCCACGGCAGGCCGCCTCCCGTCGCAGCCGCCGAACACCTGCTCGACCGGCTCCTCTGGTGGGCCCGCGCGCTGCGGGCCGCCCGCGACACCCTTCCCATGAACTGGAGATATCACCATGTCCCTCGTCAACCGTGAGATCCGCCTGGCCGCCCGTCCCGTCGGCGAGCCCGTCCTCTCCGACTTCGAGCTGGCCCGTACCGAGGTGCCCGACCTGGCCGACGGGCAGATCCTGGTGCGCAACACCTGGATGTCCGTCGACCCGTACATGCGTGGCCGGATGGACGACGCCGAGTCGTACATCCCGCCGTTCGAGCTCGGCGCGCCCATGGACGGGGCGGCCGTCGGCGAGGTCGTCGCCTCCCGCTCCGCGGACGTCCCGATCGGCGCGACCGTCGTGCACTTCCTCGGCTGGCGCGAGTACGCGATCATGGACGCCGCCGCCGCGACCGTCGCCGACACGACGCTCGCCCCGGCGCAGGCGTACCTGGGGGCGCTCGGCACGACCGGGCTGACCGCGTACGCCGCCCTGACCGAGATCGCCCCCGTCCGGGAGGGCGACGTGGTGTTCGTCTCCGCCGCTGCGGGGGCCGTCGGCACCGTCGCCGGGCAGCTCGCCCGCAAGCTCGGCGCCTCTCGCGTGATCGGCTCGGCGGGCGGGCCGGAGAAGACGGCCAAGCTCGTGTCGTCCTTCGGGTACGACGCCGCGATCGACTACCGGGCCGGGTCCGTGGCCGCCCAGCTCGCCGAGGCCGCGCCTGACGGCATCGACGTGTACGTGGACAACGTGGGCGGCGACCACCTGGTGGCGGCCATCGACGCGCTCCGCGAGGGCGGCCGGATCGCCATGGTCGGCGCGATCAGCGCCTACAACGCCACCGAGCCCGTCCCCGGGCCGCGCAACCTGTTCAGCCTGGCGGCCAAGAACGCGACGTTGCGCGGCATCCTCATCAGCTCCTACCTGCACCTGTTCCCCGAGTGGATCGGCAAGGCGGCCGGCTGGCTGGCCGACGGCTCGCTCCACACCGAAGAGACCGTGGTCGAGGGGCTGGCGGAGGCGCCGGAGGCGTTCCTGGCGATGATGCGCGGCGCCAACACCGGAAAGATGCTGGTGAAGCTCTGATGCCCGCCCCAACCGCGCCGGCCTCTTCGGTGCCGACTCCTCCGGAAGCTGCGCCGACCTCGTCGGAAGCTGCGCCGACTCCTTCCGTGACTGCTGCGCCGATCTCGTCGGAGGTGCCGGAGGCCCGGCCCGCCGGTGCGCCGCGTGCGCTGCTCGTGGTGGCGCACCCGCGCGCCACCTCGCTCACCGCGCGCGCCGCCGGGCGGGCGCGGGCCCGCCTGGAACGGGACGGGTACGAGGTCGACCTGCTCGACCTGTACGCGGAGGGCTTCGACCCCCGCATGCCCGTCGAGGACGAGCCCGACTGGAACGACCGCGGCAAGACGTACACCCCGGACACCGAGGCGCACATGCGCCGGATCGAGGCGGCCGACACCATCGTGGTGGTGTTCCCCGTCTGGTGGTTCAGCCTGCCGGCGATGCTCAAGGGCTGGATCGACCGGGTGTGGAACTACGGCTTCGCGTACGGCGTCCGTCCCCCGGGCCGCCTGGCCGGCAAACGGATGACCTGGATCGGCCTGGCCGGCTACTCCGAGGAGCACTTCACCTCGGCAGGCTGGGACAAGCTGCTCACCCAGCAGCTGGCCCAGGGCATCTCCGCCTTCTGCGGCATCCCGGACGCGTCCGTACACCTCGTCTACGCCACCGTCCCGGACGCCGCCGCCGACGACGCCCACGTGAGCCGGATCCTCGACGAGGCCGAGGCCGCCGTGGCCGCTGGAAATCAGGTTGCCGCCGCCGACGCCCTCCTGCTGAAGTGAGCGGATGGATCGTGACGAAACGCTCGCCCTGTTCGACCGCGAACTCCGGCAGGGCGCGCAACCGGACGGCCCCGGCAGCCGCGTGGAGCGGATCGGCGGCGTGATCCGGACGACCGGAGACGCCTGGAACGGCATCATCTGGTCAGACTTGGACACCTCCACCGCGGATGCCACGATCGCGGCCCAGCTCCGGTACTTCGCCGAGCTGGGCCGTCCGTTCGAGTGGAAGCTCTACGACTACGACCGTCCCGCCGACCTCGCGGACCGGCTCCTGGAAGCCGGGCTGACCGCCGAGCCGCCGGAGGCGCTCATGGTCGCCCGCGTCGCGGACCTGCCGGATGCCACCGTCCCCGACGGCATCCACCTGCGTCCCGTGACCCGCCCGGACGACGTTGCTCTGATGGCCACCGTGCACGACCAGGCGTTCGGCACCGACTCGGCGCGCCTCATGGCGAGCCTGACCGCGCAGCTCGCCGACGAGCCGGACCGGGTCTTCGCCGTCCTCGCCATGGCCGGCGACACCCCGGTCAGCGCCGCCCGCCTCGAACTGAACCCCGGCACCCACTTCGCCGGCCTCTGGGGCGGGGGCACGGTCGAAGCCTGGCGCGGGCGCGGCATCTACCGGTCGCTCATCGCCTACCGCGCCGCCATCGCGGCCGAACGCGGCTACGAGTACCTCCAGGTGGACGCCTCCGACGACAGCCGCCCCATCCTGCAACGCCTCGGCTTCCACCACCTGGCCACCACCACCCCGTACACCTGGCACCCCTGACGCCCCGCCCACCGCTCACGCCCCGCCCACCGCTCACGCCCCGCCCACCGCTCACGCCCCGCCCACCGCTCACGCCCCGCCCACCGCTCACGCGTCGGTCACCGCACCGCCCGCACTCACACCCGCAGTCCAGCACCCGCGCCGCGACGCATCCGCACCCCCGCATCCGCACCCCCGCATCCGCACCCCCGCATCCGCACCCGCACGCCGCGACGCACCCCCGCCAGCCACGTGGGGCCACCGGGACCGGGTACGTGATCACAATGGCCCAGTACGCGCCTGCGCTACGCGGGGACGGACGGCGGTGGGCCCGGGCGGTGACGGCTTGACGGGCGGCGGCAGGATGGAACCCAGCAGGGCAGAATCGGTGCCGGCACGAAAAGGGACCCCATGACCGAAAGCGGCATGAACGACACCCCCATGAACGACGACGCCCCGGCCGGCGGCGACGACGCCAGGGTGAGCGGCGGCGGTGAGTCCCAGCCCGGACCGGTGGTGCTGGACGGCGGTGACCGCCGCTGCGTTCAACTGTTGATCGAGCTGCGCCGCCTGGTGACGGACCTGCCGTCCGGCACCGTCGTCCACCTGATCGCCACGGACCCGGCCGCGCCGATCGACCTGCCCGCCTGGTGCCACCTGACCGGCCACCACTACCTCGGCCCCGTCCCCGGCAACGACCGCCCCACGTACGCCGTCAGCGTCCAGGCCGACGCCCGCCGCACCGACCCGCAGGCCCCCTGGCACTCGACCCCCTCCTGACCGACCCCCTCCTGACCGGCCCATCGGCCGGCACGAGGTCAGTCGGCCTGCGCCGCAAGCGAGGCGTACAGGTCGACCCCGCCCCCGTCCGGGTCGGCCACCGTGGCGTACCGCATCCCCCAGAACGCGTCGAACGGCTCGGCGATCCCCTGGTAACCGGCCCCGACCAGCTCGGCGTACTTGGCGTCGACCTCGGCGGGCGAATCGAACTCGAAGCACAGCAGCGTACGCGGCCCGCCCTCCGGAGCCCTCCAGCCCGGCAGGAACGGCGTACGGAACCCTTCCGTGTCGAGCATCACGTGCAGCCCGCCGGGCAGGTCGCACCCGGCATGCTCGGGCGAGGCGGCGTCGAGCTTGAACTCCAGCCCGAGCCTGGCATAGAAGGCGATCGACGCCTCCATGTCCGAGACGATGATGTCGATGGTGTTGAGCGCGGGTCGCATTTGTCCTCCCCAGGTCGTGACTGCGGCAAGCGCTGCCCGAACGTCCCGCCCCAGCTCCGCCTGCCGTCGTTCCCTCACCCAAGAGACGAACGGCCCGCCCCCACACACGACACCAACCCCGAAACTTACGCCCCCATGCCCAAACCCCGGCCCGGTCCCCAGCCCCGAGCTCCAGCCCCGAGCCCCTGGCCCCACGGCACCCCGGCCCTGACCTCCCGGTTGGGTCAGTGCACGATGGCCAGCATCACGTCCGAGGCGCTGGGCCGGTCGTCGGGGCGTTTGGCCAGGCAGGAGCCCACGACCCCGCGAATGGACGGCGGTAACGGCGACAAGTCCGGATGATGCGTGAGCACCCGGTTGAAGACCGCCGGCACGCTGTCCTCCCCGAACGCCGGTCGCCCCGTCGCCGCGAACATCATCGTCACGCCCCAGCTGAACACGTCCGACGCGGGCCCCACCTGCTCACCGGACAGCTGCTCGGGCGACATGTACGGCGGCGTGCCGACCATCTTCCCGGACGTCATCGTCACCTGGTCGAGCGCCCGCGCGATGCCGAAGTCGATCACCCGCGGCCCGTCGTTGCCGATCAGCACGTTGCTCGGCTTGAAGTCACGATGGACGACCCCCGCCTTGTGGATAGCCGCCAGCGCACCGGCTGTGGACAACGCCAGCCGCGTCAGGCTGTCCTCATCCCTGGGGCCGTGGTTGCGTACGAGCTGCTCCAGGGACGGGCCGTCCACGTACTCACTCACGATGTACGCGAACTGCCCCGAAATGCTCACATCCAGCACCCGGGCCGTGGAGAACGTCGCCACCCGGCGGGCCGAGTCCACCTCCCTGGCGAACCGGGCCCTGGCCGTCTCGTCGACCAGGTCGTGCAACACCTTGACGGCCACCCGTACCCCGTTGGGCGCGGTCGCCAGGTAGACGGCGCCCTGTCCGCCGCGCCCGAGCGAACGCACCACCCGATAGTGCCCGATCCACTCGGGCTCGCCGGGGCGGTGCTGGTAGGAGGGCGAGGTGGTGCGCTGGTGGATGGACGGCCCGTGTTGCCGGTGAGCAGGGCCGTGCTGCTGGAGGGTGGGCCCGTGCGGGTGATGGGCGGGGCCGCGCTGCGCGTAGGACGGAGGGTGGGGCTGGACGGGCCGGTAGTGGCGGGCCTTGGCCATCGCGGGCACGAGGATGCCCGAGTGGATCACCCCGCTCACCCACGCCCCCACGAACATCAGCGAGATGATCGTGCCCAGCGGCTCGGGCATGTCCTCGACCTGGTCGTACGTCATCAGCGACACCACGAACGCGCCGATGCAGACGCCGTAGGCGCACGCGGCGACGAACTGCCACACGCTCCGCAGCCAGAACGCCGCGAACCCGATCGTGAACGGAGTCGCCAGACCACACGAGATCAGCGACAGAACGGCCCACACCACGGAAGCGGTCCAGGCGCCTGCGCTGGGACGGATCGGATGGCCGTACGACATGGCGAGAGACTATCGCTCCCTACTTGCACAAATCCGGCGTGACGCCTTCCTGTGGATAACTGTCCGCCAGCCTGTGGATAGCTGTGGAAAACCTGGGGACAACGCGCTTGCTCATTCACGTGCGCGGCCAAGTGCGCCATGATGTTGAACCATGGCGCGGATTCCCGGCGTAGGGCTGGCAAAGGGGTTGACCATCACCCTTCGCCACATGCTGCGCAAATCCGTCACTCAGCAGTATCCCGAGGTCAAGCCCGCCCTGCCGCCGCGCAGCCGAGGAGTTATCGCCCTCGTTGAGGAGAATTGCACCTCCTGCATGCTGTGTGCGAGGGAGTGCCCCGACTGGTGCATTTACATCGACTCCCACAAGGAGACCATCCCGGCCCCTGAAGGCGGCCGTGCCCGCCAGCGCAACGTTCTCGACCGGTTCGCCATCGATTTCGCCCTGTGCATGTATTGCGGCATCTGCATCGAGGTGTGCCCGTTCGACGCCCTGTTCTGGTCGCCGGAGTTCGAGTACGCCGAGGGGGACATCCGCAACCTTCTTCACGAGAAGGACAGGCTCGCCACCTGGGTCGAAACCGTCCCGCCGCCTCCCGCCCACGATCCAGGCGCCGAGCCCCCCAAGGAGCTCACGGCCGCCCCCCGCCGCCCCGTACGCGAACCCGCCGCCCCCCGCGCTCGTACGGGCGGCGCCGAGGCCACCCGCCCGGGAACGGCCGGAACCGCGGACAAGTCAGGCGCGACCGGAACCCCGGGCGCCTTCCCGGCAGCGCCCGAAGCCTCGGACGGCCCATCGGGAACGGCCCGAACCTCGGGCGCCGCTCGACGTGGCACGCCCGGGGCGCCGGACGCAGGCCCCGGACGCCCTGCCGGGCGCGGCGATGCGTCGGGAGAAGCCGCCGGTCCGAGCGGCCGTCCCCAGCCCGGCGACGCGGAGTCCTCCCAGGTCACCGGCGATGCCGCACCCGCGCGAGACGCCGGTGACGCCCCACGCGCCGAGGCGGGCGCACCTCGCCAGGACACCACTGCGGCTCCGCAGGAAGCGCCCGAACAGCCCACTCCGGGCACCGGAACCCCGCCCGGCCAGGACCAGCCCGCCCGTGGCCGTCCGCGCCGTTCCATGGCGAACGTACGCGGCATCCGCCCCCCTGGCGCGCTGCCGTCCCGCCCCGAGAGCCCCACGCCCGGCTCGCCGGAAGGGGAAGCCCCTGCGGCTGGGGCTGCGGAAGGGGAAGCGCCCGCTACGCCGGGAGCCGGCACGGGCTCGTCCCCTGACAGGGACGCCACCGGCGAGGCGTCATCCACAGGCGCGCCCGCCGAGGGAGAGTTTTCCACAGGCGCGGAGGAATCGGGCCCGGCGTCCGGTCCACCGGGGCAAACTTCTGGCGCGAGCCCACGCAGGCGCAGGATGGCCGATCCACGCTCCATCCGTCCACCTGGGCGGCTCGACCCTGACCAGTCGAGGGAGACCGAGGAGGAGTAGTGACCGAAGCGGTGCCCTCCTACCTGTCGCCCACCGGGCAGGAGATCATCTTCTTGCTCCTGGGCGCTGTGGCAGTCGGATCGGCGCTGCTCGTCGTCACGACGCGGCAACTCGTCCATGCCGCCCTCTGGCTGGTGCTGACCTTCGGCGCCCTGGCGGGCTGCTACCTCGTTCTCACGGCCGAGTTCGTGGCCTGGGTGCAGGTGCTCATCTATGTGGGCGCCGTGGTGGTGCTGTTGCTGTTCGGCATCATGCTGACCCGTGCGCCGATCGGCCCCTCGACCGACCTCGACAGCCGCAACAAGGTCACGGCGGCCGTGGTGGCCGTGGCGACGGCGGCGGTCCTGGTCACGGTGGTGATCGACGGGTTCCGGATGGCCTACTCGCCGCTCACCCCCGGTGCGGGCGCGGCCAGTGAGCTGGGCGGGAGCATCTTCAGCACGTGGGTGCTGCCGTTCGAGGCGCTTTCCGTGCTGTTGCTGGCGGCTCTCATCGGCGCCATCGTCCTGTCCCGCACCGACATCTCCGGCAACTCCGGCGGATCCCGTACGGATGACCCGTCCGCCCCTTCGGACCCCTCCGAGCCCGGCACCTTGAGACGCCCCGACGCCTCCGCGGCTCCGCCCGGAGGAGAGGCAGCCGACGGGCCGCACCGCATGGACGGGGGGCTTTGATGCACATCGTCTACCCCGCTGTCGTGTCGGCGCTGCTGTTCTCCATCGGCGTCTACGGTGTGCTGGCCCGGCGCAACACGATCCTGGTGCTGATGTCGGTCGAGCTGATGCTCAACGCCGTCAACCTCAACCTGGTCGCGTTCGACGTGTGGCTCGGCGATCTGCTGCACAGCGGGCAGGTGCTGACGCTGTTCGTCATCGTGATCGCCGCCGCCGAGGTGGGGGTCGGGCTGGCGATCGTGCTCGCCCTCTACCGCAACCGGCGGACCGTCGACATCGACCACCTGCGCGACCTCGCGGAGCCTGCCGACCCGCCCGCCGAGACGTACGAAGAAGCCCCCGCCGACGACCGCCTCGTCCGCTCGGCCGCCCACAGCGGCGGCCTGACCAGCGCCAGCGCCCGTGCCGGCAGCCCGCCTGGCGCGAACCTTCCGGCAGGTGGTTCGCCTGGTACGGGCTCCCGGGAGGGCGGGCCGGCCGGTCCAGGGGTGCCGGGTGATGGCCTGACCGGCGCGGATGCCCCACGTCCGGACAACATCCCGCGGCGCACGAACGATCAACCGGCTCCGGGCGGCCCCGAGGGGGGCTCGGCTGTGCGGGGCGATGGGCGTCGGGTCGATCGAGGAGGGGATACGCCGTGACGACCTTCCCGTTGCTGGCCGTACTACTGCCCTTCCTGGCCGCCGCCGCAGGCCTCCTGCTGTCCCGATGGCCCCACGGCCGCGTATCCCCAGCCGGGGCGCCAAGCCCAGGGCATGGCCATGACGGCCGGAGCGGCAACGACGCGGCGGGCTCATCGGTGCCGGCCGATCGGCGAGCCAACCAGCGGGCCGGGTGGATCGCGGTCGTGCCGACAGCCGCCTCGGCGGTGCTGGCCGCGTGGGTGGCCTGGGGGCACGGGTTCGGGTTCCTGACGGGCACGGGAACGTCGGCTGCCGTGGGCGAGACGTACGGGACCATCGAGACCGGCGGCGTGCCCATCTCGCTCACCCTGCAGGCGGACGCCCTGTCCGGCCTGCTCGGGGTGCTGGTGACGGTCGTGGCGCTGGCCGTGCAGGTCTACTCGATCGGCTACCTGCGCGACGATCCCCGCTACCCGTCCTACAGCGCGTTCATCAGCCTGTTCACCGCCGCCATGCTGCTGGTGGTCTACGCGGGTGACCTTCTTGTCCTCTATGTCGGGTGGGAGGTCATGGGCCTGTGCTCGTACCTGCTCATCGGGCACTGGTGGGAAGATCGCGGCAATTCGCGCGCAGCGGTCAAGGCGTTCCTGGTGACGCGGCTGGGTGACGTCGGGTTCCTGTTCGGGATCTTCGTGCTCGGGATGGGCGCGGGAAGCTTCCGGATCGGCGACGTGCTCGCGCGGGTGCCCGAGATGTCCGCCGCGACGCTGGTCACCGCGACGATGCTGCTGCTCGCGGGCGTCGCCGGCAAGAGCGCGCAGGTGCCGCTGCACACCTGGCTGCCCGACGCGATGGCGGGACCGACGCCGATCAGCGCGCTGATCCACGCCGCCACCATGGTCGCCGCGGGCATCTTCCTCGTGGCCAGGCTGTTCCCGGCCTTCGCCGCCGCCCGCCCGACGCTCGACGTGCTCGCGGTGCTGGCCGCGCTCGGCATGCTCGGCGCGGCGCTGGCCGCGTTCGCCCAGGACGACCTGAAACGCGTTCTCGCCTACTCGACCGTCAGCCAGCTCGCCTACATGGCCGGCGGGCTCGCGGCCGGCTCCGACACCGCCGCGATCTTCCACCTGATCGCGCACGGAGCGTTCAAGGCGCTGCTGTTCCTGTGCGCGGGCGTCGTCATCCACCACGTCGGCTCCAACCTGATGACGCGGATGGGCGGGCTGCGACGCGAGCTGCCGGTCACGTTCGCGGCGACGACGGTCGGGTTCGCCGCGCTCATGGGCCTGCCTCCGGCCAGTGGCTTCTTCAGCAAGGACGCGCTGCTGGTCACGATGGAGGGCGCGCTCGCGGGCGGCCTCGCCGACGCCGCCGCGCTGCTCCTGTACGGTTGCGCGCTCGCGACCGTCGCCGTCACCGGCGCCTACGCCACCCGGGCCTGGCTGCGTACCTTCTTCGGCCCGACGCGCACCGTCGCGCTCCCCGAGCCCGAACCCGGCACCGCCCACGTCATCGACACCCGCGAAGCGCCGCGCACGATGCTCGTGCCCGTCGTGATCCTCGCGGTGCCGGCCCTGCTGCTCGGGTTCGCCGGCGGGGTGCACCTCGACGTGCCGGTGGCCGCCACCAGCGTCGCCCTCGCGCTGCTCGGCGCCGGGGTGGTGTACGCCGCCTGGCGCGCCGACCCCGTGGCCGACCCGGCGCGCCTGCTCGGGCCGCTCCGGGTGCCGTGCGAGCGGGCATTCTACGTCGACAGCCTGTACGCCGCGATCTTCGTACGCCCTGTCGTGTGGCTGTCCAGGCTCGTCGTCAGGACGGACGACACGGTCGTCGACGGCGCGGTGCGCGGCTCGGGCCGGTCGGCGTACGGGCTGTCGGGGATGCTGAAGCTCGCCCAGAACGGCAACGTGCAGCTCTACGTGAGCGGCCTGCTGGCCGGTGTCCTGCTGATCGCGGTGGGGGCGGTGGTGTTCACATGACTCCTGACCTGGCCGTCCCGCCCGGCGGGGCGGTGGTCGCATGATGGGCTGGGTGTCGGTCGCGCTGATCGCGGTGCCGCTGGCCGGGGCCGTGGCGCTGCTGGTGGCGCCGGGCGCGCTCCGGCCGGTGCTGCGGATCTACGGGCCGATCGTGTCCGGGGTGACGCTGGTGCTGGCCGTGGTCATGCTGGCCGCGTTCGACCATGGTCAGGCGGCGCGGCCCCAGTTCGCGGTGGACCAGCCGTGGATCCCGGGGCTCGGACTGCGGTTCCACCTGGGCGTCGACGGGATCTCGCTGCCGTTGGTGGTGCTGACGGCGCTGCTGACGTTCCTCTGCTTCGCCTACCTGGGCTGGGGCGGCGGCAGGCGGCCAGGGCAGCTCCTGAGCGCGCGGCCGGGAGGAGCGCGGCCGAGGGCGCTGGTGTTCACGCTGCTCGTGCTCGAAGTCGGCATGATCGGCACCTTCCTGGCGCTCGACCTGCTCCTGTTCTTCGTGTTCTTCGAGATCGTGCTCGTGCCCATGTACTTCCTGATCGCCGTCTGGGGCGGCGAAGGGCGGCGGCGCGCGGCGGTCAAGTTCATCCTCTACACGCTGCTCGGCTCGGTCGTCATGCTGCTCGGGCTGCTGCTCGTCTGGGCGCAGACCGGCACGCTCGACATCGTGGCGCTCGGCGACGCGCACGGCGCGGGCATGCCGAGGGCGGTGCAGGTGCTGGCGTTCGCCGCGATCGGGATCGGGCTGGCGGTCAAGACGCCCATGTGGCCGCTGCACACCTGGCTGCCCGACGCGCACACCGAGGCGCCCACGGTCGGCTCGGTGCTGCTGGCGGGGGTGCTGCTGAAGATGGGCACCTACGGGTTCGCCAGGATCGCGATCCCGATCCTGCCCGAGGGCGCGGTGGCTGTGGCGCCCTGGCTGGGGGCGCTGGCGGTGGTCGGCATCGTCTACGGGGCGCTTGCCTGCCTCGCCCAGCGCGACCTCAAACGCATGATCGCCTATTCGTCGGTCGGGCACATGGGGTTCGTACTGCTGGGGTTCGCGACGCTGACCACGGTGGGGATCAACGGCGCGCTGTTCGCCAACGTGGCGCACGGGCTGATCACCGGGCTGCTGTTCTTCGTGGCCGGGGGGATCAAGGACCGCTATCACACGGGCGACATGCCGTCGCTCGGTGGCGGCATGCTGGCGACGCTGCCGCACCTCGGGGCCGTTCTCACGTTCGCCGCGATCGCGTCGCTCGGGCTGCCGGGGCTGGCGGGGTTCTGGGGAGAGATGCTGGCGCTCCTGGGCGCCTTCCAGCCGGGCGGGGGGCTGCCTCGGGGGCTGTTCCTCACGTTCATGGTCATCGGTGGGCTGGGGGCGGTGCTGACGGCGGCGTACTTCCTGGTGATGCTGTCCCGCCTCACCCACGGCGTCCCCTCAGTCCCCGCCGGCCCCGCAGTTCCCGCCGTTCCCGCAGGTCCAGGCTCCGCCCCGGTGGTGACGGGGCCGGGCAGCGACGCGGTGGAATCGGGCGTGGGCAGCGACGCGGGGGCGACGGGCGCGGGTGCCGGCGCGGTGGTATCGGGCGCGGGTGCCGGTGCGGGGCTTGACGAGCGGGCCGCCGCGGTTTCGGCGACTGCCGAGGTGACCGGGGACGCGGCCGGGTGGGAGACGCCGGACGAACGCCCCGTACAACCGCTGGAAGCGCAGCCGGAGCAGGCCCGGTCACCTGGACGCGACGACGGCTCGCCCGCCGCGGGGATGCTCGACGTGCAGCGGTACGAGCTGGTCGCGTGGGTGCCGCTGATCGTGCTGACCTTGCTGTTCGGGCTCTGGCCCAAGCTGCTGCTCTCGCTCACCACGCCCGCCGTGCAGAACCTGCTGGGGGCCCTGTCATGATCCAGGAGATCGACTACTTCGCCATCGCGCCGCCCCTCACGCTGGCCCTCTTCGCCGGGCTGGTGCTGGTGCTCGACGCCTTCCTGCCCGCCCGGCCGCGGGTCAGGCCGGCGTTGGGGCTGGTCACGCTGGCGGGGGTGCTGGTCGCGCTGGGGTTCGTGGTGGCGCAGGCGGTCAGGGGCGGCTCGGCGCTGTCGACGTTCTGCGTCCCGCCCGGCCTGAACGCCCCGGGCGGGGGCTGCTCGTACGTGGTCGACCGGTTCACGCTGATCCTCGCCGGGCTGGTGCTGGTGGCGGCCGTGGTGGTCGTGCTGATGTCGATGACCGAGCTGGCCAGGGGCGACATCCCGGTGGGGGAGTGGCACTTCCTCCTGCTCTGCACCCTCGTGGGCGCGGTCATACTGCCCGCCTCGCGTGACCTGATCATGCTCGTCGTGGCGCTCGAACTGGTCTCGCTCCCGGTCTTCGCCCTCACGGCGCTGAAACGCTACGACGGCCGCTCCTCGGAGGCCGCGGTCAAGCTCTTCCTGGTGTCCGTGGTGTCGACCGCCGTCATGCTGTTCGGGGTGTCGCTGCTGTACGGGATCGGGGGGAGCGTCTTCCTGGACCGGCTCGGCGCGGTGCTCGGCGGTGAAGCGGCGGCGCCAGGCCGGCCCGGCGCGGGGGCGTCCGTCCTGGGGGCGTCCGTGCTGGGGGCCGAGCACGGCCTGCCGGGAGTGGTCACCGTCGGGGTCGTCCTGGTCGTGGCGGGGTTCGCGTTCAAGATCGCGGCGGTGCCGTTCCACGCCTGGGCGGCGGACGTCTACCAGGGCGCGCCGATCCCGGTGGCCGCGCTGCTGTCGGTGATCTCGAAGGCCGCCGGGTTCGCCGGGCTCATCCTCGTCCTGGTCACCGCCCTGCCCGGCCAGGCGGGCGCCTGGGTGCCGATCGTGGCGATCCTCTCGGCGCTCACCATGACGGCGGGCAACCTGCTGGCCATGCGCCAGCGCTCCGCCGTACGCCTGCTGGCCTGGTCGTCGGTCGCCCAGTCGGGCTACATCCTGGCCCCGCTCGCGGTGGCGCCCGCCGGGACCGGGGCCGGGGCCTCGGTGGCGTACCTGGTCATGTACGCCGCCATGAACCTGGGGGCGTTCGCCGTGGTCATGCTCGTCTCCCGGGTGGCCCGGCGCAACGAGCTCGACGACTACCGGGGGCTGGCGTTCCGCAGTCCGGTGGCGGCGTTGGCGCTGGCGTTCTGCCTGCTGTGCCTGGCGGGGTTGCCGCCGGGGCTGGCGGGGCTGTTCGCCAAGATCGTGGTGTTCCGGGAGATCGTCGACGGCGGGGCCGGGTGGCTGGCGGTGGTGATGGCCGTCAACACGGTGATCGGGCTGTACTACTACGTCGCCTGGACGGCACGGCTGTTCGTCCCTGTGACTGCGATAGGGGGAGCCGTTCGGGAGGGGGCGGCTCAGGCGGTGGTCGCGCCCCGGTCGGCTCCGGCGGTGTGGGCGGCGATCGGCGTGGCGGTGGCGGTGGCGGTCCTGTTCTCGGCCGCGCCGCAACTGGTGCTCGACCTGACGACGGTGACCTGAAGCCGCCGATTCGTCTCACGCTCGCCCGAGGGGCGGCCCTTACGCAGGGTTTCGTCTCGTGCGTGACCGGTGGGGGCGGCGGGGAACGCTGGAGCAGGGCATCGTCGTTGTACCAGGTGAACCCGGACCACGAAGGGGGGAACCTTGCACCACAACGGTCTGCGCACCGCGATCCTGCTCGGCGGCCTGTCTGCGCTGATCCTCGCCGCGGGCGCGTGGCTGGGCGGCGGCACCGGTCTGCAGATCGCGTTCGTGCTCGCCCTGGTGACCAACGGCTTCGCCTACTTCTTCTCGGACCGGATCGCCCTGTCGGCGATGCGCGCCCGGCCGGTCAGCGAGGTCGAGCAGCCCACCCTCTACCGGATCGTCCGAGAGCTCTCCACCGAGGCCCGCCAGCCGATGCCCCGCCTGTACGTGTCGCCGACCGTGCAGCCGAACGCGTTCGCCACCGGCCGCAGCCCGCGCCGGGCCGCCGTGTGCGTGACGTACGGCCTGACCCAGCTGCTCGACGAAGCCGAGCTGCGGGGCGTGATCGGGCATGAGCTGTCCCATGTGTACAACCGCGACATCCTGATCTCGTCCGTCGCCGGCGCCCTGGCCACGATGATCACCTGGGTGAGCTATGTGGCGGTGTTCTTCGGCGGGTCGGATGACGACGAGGGCCCGGGGTTCGTCGGGGCGCTGCTCATGATGCTGCTCGGCCCGGTGGCCGCCGGGATGATCCAGATGGCGATCTCCCGCAGCCGCGAGTTCCAGGCCGACGAGGCGGGGGCGCGGCTCACGGGTGACCCGCTCGCGCTGGCCTCCGCGCTGCGCAAGATCGAGATGGGCGCGCGCAGGCTGCCGCTGCCCGAGAACAGCCGCCTGACCTCGGCCTCCCACCTGATGATCGCGAACCCGTTCAGCGGCGCCGGCCTGGGCCGCCTGTTCTCGACCCACCCGCCCACCTCCGAGCGCGTGGCCCGGCTGGAGCGCATGGCGGGCTACCGCCGCTGACGCGAGAATCGGGGCCATGCGACGATCTTCACGGCTGACCGAGGCCGAACGGAAGCTCTGGGACGCCTTCCCGACCGGCCGCATGGTGACGTTCGCCCCTTTCGAGCCGGGCCCTGACTGTTCAGCCGGAGCCAACGCGCCCCTGGACGGCCACACCTGGGGTCCCGAGCGCACGGTACGCGCCGAGGTGATCGCGAAGCTGCTGCTGGGCGCCCGCGAGACGGGCACGGGGACGGTCCCGGCGGTGCGGCTGACGGGCGCGCGGATCACCGGCCCGCTGGAGATCGTCGGCGGCACGGTCGACCACGAGCTGGTGCTGCACGGCTGCTACCTGGACGATCCCGTCCTCATGGGCGGCACGACGACGCGGATCATCCGCCTGACCGACTGCCGCTTACCCGGCTTCAGCGGCGGCGGCATGCGGGTGGCCGGCCATCTGAGCCTGTCGGGCTCGTACGTCCAGGGCACGGTCCGGGTGGCTCGCGCGCAGTTCGAGACCGGGCTGTGGCTGGCCGGGACGAAGGTGGTCGCCGCCGAGGGGGATCCGGCGTTCTACGCCGACGCCATGGTGGTGGATTCGGTGACGCACATGCGCAACGCCGACTTCTCCGGCGCCGTACGCCTGGTCGGCGCGCGGCTCAACGGCGGCTTCCAACTGGACCACGCCAAGCTCCGCAATCCGGGCGAAGAGGCGCTCGTCGCCGACGGCCTGGTCGTCGAGGACTCGATGAGCTGCACCGGCGACTTCCTGGCCCTGGGCTGCCTGCGGCTGCGGGGCTCGCGGATCAACGGCCGGTTCTCGCTCCGCGGCGTCGTCCGCAGCCCCGACACCACGTACGCGCTGCACGCCAGCCACATCGAGGCGCGCGAGTTCCTCATCAAGCCGGCCGAGCGGATCGACGGCGTGGTGACGCTGGCCCACTCCACCGTGGGCACCCTGCACGACGACGTCGCCACCTGGCCGGACAAGCTCCGGCTGAACGGGCTCACGTACGACCGCCTGCGCGGCCACGGCTTCGCGCGCCGGATCGAGTGGGTGAGCCGCGATCCGGAGGGCTTCCGGACGCAACCGTACGAGCAACTGGCCGACTGGTACATGCGCGGCGGCAACGACGCGCTGGCCCGCCGCACCCAGCTCGCCAAGATGCGCGGGCTGCGGGGGATCAGCGGGCCGCGTACCCGGTTCTGGGGACGGCTGCTCGACGCCACGGTCGGCTACGGCTACCGGCCCTGGCTGGCGGCGGTGTGGTTCGGGGCGCTGCTCGTGCTGGGCACGGTGGTGTTCGGGCTGAACCCGCCGCGTGCCGTCAAGCCCGGCGAGAGCCCGGTGTTCGACTCGTTCGCCTACACCTTCGACCTGCTGTTGCCGCTGTCGACGTTCGGGCAGCGGGACCAGTTCGACCCGGCGGGGTGGACGCAGGGGCTCGCGTACGGGCTGATCATCTCGGGCTGGATCCTGGCGACGGCGCTGATCGCGGGCGCTACGCGGGTGCTCCGGCCGTCGTGATCTTGCGCAGCAGCGCGGCCAGGTCCTCCGGGTAGAACGTCTCCCGCGTCGCGTCGAGCTCGCCGGCGCTCCACCAGCGGTGGCCGACCGTGGTGTCCTTCTCGATCGGCTCCATGTGCTGGAACGACACCTCGACCGCCTCGACGCGGACCGCGTAGAGCGTCTCGTCCTGGGTGATCGCGTAGCGGCCGAACGTGAACTCGCGGGTCTCGGTCCGGTAGGGCCCGGTGAACCGGTCGGCCGGCACCCGCAGCCCCGCCTCCTCGAACAGCTCGCGCGAGGCCGCCTCCGGCAGCGTCTCCCCCTCCTCGACGGCCCCGCCGATGGTGAACCAGAACAGCTCGTCCGGCCGCGCCGGATCGAACCCGTGGAGCAGGAGCACCCTGCCCTGATCGTCGAGAGGCAGGACGCGCGCCGTGAAGCGGCGCAACGGGATCATCGTCACGTCCGCCAAGCTTACGACCGCGGCAGCCGCGCCTCGATGCCGTCGAGAACCCGGTCGAGCCCGTACGTGAAGCTGTCTTCGCGGTTCTTGGCCGGATCGGTGTCACGGTAGGCGGTGTAGAGGGCGCGGATCCGTGGATGGTCGCGCGCGGCCTCGTCGGCGGACGGCCACAGCGCCTTGATCCACTCGTGCTCGCTCCGGTTGTCGCGCGCCATCCTGGACAGGGCCGCTGCCTCACTCATCGCGATGCCCAGCACGTACGAGATGAGGGTCTTCCCGGCGCGATCGGCCTCGAACAGGTCGAACCCCGCCTTCTCGAACAGTCCGAGCATTTCATCGGACAGTCGCAGGCTGTTGGGCCCGTGGAAGGACGAGACCACCTCGTCCAGCACGTGCACGGTCCACGGGTGCCGCAGGATCATGTCGCGCCAGCCGCGCGCTAGCGTGGCGGCGGCCTCCCGCCAGCCGGCCGGATCGTCGGCTACGGGCACCTCGATCTCGCCGAACACCTCGTCGACGACCAGCTCGATCAGCTCGTCCTTGTTGGCCACGTGCCAGTAGATCGCGGTGGCGACGGAGCCGAGCTGCCCCCCGAGCCGCCGCATGCTGAGAGCGCTGATGCCCTCGGAGTCCAGCAGCCGCAGCGCCTCGGCCACGATCTGCTCCCTGCTCAGTGATGGCTGCTCGCGTCGCGCGCGGCGCGGCCGGGTCCACACCGAGGGGTACGGCTGCTGTTCGGACAAGGCGTCCTCCTCTTCTCCCGCCCAGCTTAGCGAGCGTTTGCACACTGTGCGAGTCATTGGACGTTGTGCAAGAATTGAACACTGTGCAATGCTAACTGCACACCGTTCAATCAGAAGGGGGTGCTCCTGATGGAGCGTCATCCACGGCGTTGGCTGATCCTGCTGGTGCTCTGCCTGAGCACGCTCGTCCTGGTCGTCGACAACGGCGTGCTCACCGTGGCGATCCCGCCGCTGACCGAGGACCTGGGCGCCGGCGCCCAGGACATCCAGTGGATCATCGACGGCTACATCCTGGTCTTCGCCGGGCTCCTGCTCACCGCCGGCAGCCTCTCCGACCGCTACGGCAGGCGCCGCGTCATGATCATCGGCCTGGTGCTCTTCGGCGTGGCGTCCCTGCTGGCCACGTACGCCGCCAGCCCCGGACAGCTCATCGCCGGACGCGTGCTGATGGGCATCGGCGGCGCCCTCGTCATGCCGAGCACGCTGTCGATCCTCATCACCGTCTTCGACGACGGCGAACGGCGCAGGGCCATGTCGATCTGGAGCTCCGTGCTGATGGTCGGCCTGGTCGGCGGCCCGGTCGTGGGCGGCGCGCTGATCGCCGAGTTCTGGTGGGGATCGGTGTTCCTCATCAACGTCCCCGTCGTGGTCATCGCCATCGCCGCCGCCCTGGCCTGGATGCCGGAGTCCAAGGGGCCGTGGCGCAAGCCCGACCCGATCGGCGCGATCCTGTCCGTGACCGGGCTGACCGCGCTCGTCTGGTTCATCATCGAGCTGCCGCACCGCGGCCTCGGCGACCCCGGCACCCTGGCCGGGCTGGCCGCGGCCGTGCTGGGCCTGGCCGCGTTCGTGATCTGGGAGCTGCGGACCCCGTACCCGATGGTGCCGCTGCACCTGTTCCGCGACCGCAACTTCAGCGGCGGCAGCCTCTCGCTCGTGCTCGTTCAGATCGGCAACGGCGGGCTGCTGCTGGCCATGGCCCAGTACCTGCAGTTCGTGCTCGGCTTCACGCCCACCCAGGCCGGGCTCGCCATGGCGCCGATGGCGCTCGCCGTGATCCTCGTCAACGCCGTCGCGGCCACCCTGGGCCAGCGGCTGGGCAACCGGCCGCTGACCGTGGCCGGACTGCTCGTGCTGGTCGCCGGGTTCGCGGTGCTGGCGACGTTGTCGGCCGACGACGGGTTCGGGATGGTGGCGGTCGCGCTGGTGCTGTTCGGGATCGGCGGCGGCCTGGCCCAGCCGGCGGCCATCGCGGCGCTCATGGGCGCCGTCCCGCCGGAGCACGCCGGGGTCGGCTCGGCGCTCAACGACACCGTCCAGCAGGCGGGTGCGGCGCTCGGCGTGGCGGCGCTGGGCAGCGTCCTGGCCGGGACGTTCACCGCGACCATGCCCGAATCGGCGCCGGAGCAGGCGCGCCGGTCGATCGGCGACGCGCTCGTCGTGGCCGCCCGCACCGGCGACGGCGGGCTGGTGGACACCGCTCGCGAGGCGTTCACCGGGGCCATGTCGCTGAGCTTCGTCGCGGGAGCCTGTGGCGCGCTGGCGGCCGCCGTCCTGGCCTTCGCCCTGCTACGGGACCGCCGGGGCGCGGCGGCGGCCTCCGCTGGTTCCACGGAAGAACTGACCGCCACTCACTGACGCCCTTGGGGGGATATTTCATGATTGCGCAGCGTTTCGACCGCACCCAGCATTTCGACAACGCCCAGCAGTTCGACCACGCGCGCTGGCAGGCTCGTCTCGACGAGTTGCGTGCCGCCCACCGCGTGCCCGGCGCGACCCTGGCCGTGCTCACCGGCGGCCAGGTGCACGAACTGGCCAGCGGCCTGCTCCACCTGGGCACCGGCGTGGAGGCGACCACCGACTCGGTGTTCCAGCTCGGCTCGATCGCCAAGGTCTACACCGCCACGCTCATCATGCAACTGGCCGAATCCGGCACGCTCGACCTCGACGCGCCCGTACTGGACGTCCTGCCCGACTTCGCCACCGCCGACCCGGCGGCCACCCCGCTGATCACCCCTCGGCGGCTGCTGAGCCACACTTCCGGCCTGACCTGCGACTTCACCTACGACGGCGGCCGGGGTGACGACTGCCTGGCCCGCTACGTCCGAGCCGCCCGGGGCGTCGCGCTCGACTGCCCGCCCGGGATCGCGGTCTCGTACAGCAGCGTCGGCTACAACGTGCTCGGCCGCATCGTCGAGGTGCTCACCGGCCAGACCTGGGACGACGCGCTGAAGGACCGGCTCCTCACCCCGCTCGGGCTCACGAGGACGATGACGCTGCCCGAGGAGGCGCTGCGGTTCCGCGCCGCCATGGGCCACCTCGGCGCCGACCCGGAGCCCGCCCCCGCCTGGGATCTCATGCCCAGGTCAGCGGGCCCGTACGGCAGGGTCATCGCCACCGCGGGCGACGTCGTCAGGCTGGCCGGCATGCACGTCGCGGGCGGCGCCGGCGTGCTGGCGCCCGCGACGGTCGCGGCCATGCAGCGGCGCGAGGTCGAGGTGCCGGACAAGTGGACCGTCAGCGCCGACGCGTGGGGGCTCGGGTGGACGCTGTACGACTGGTCCGGCGTGCCGGGGTTCGGCCACGATGGGGCGTCCATCGGGCAGTACGCGTACCTTCGGGTGGTTCCGGGGGCCGGGGTGGCCGTGGCGCTGCTGACGAACGGCGGGGGTGCGCGGCGGCTCTACGCGGATCTGTTCGCGGAGCTGCTGGGGGAGTTGGCGGGGGTGCGGATGCCGGAGCCGTTCGGGCCGCCGGTGGAGCCGGTCGCGGTGGATTTTTCACGGTTTGCTGGGAAATATCAGCGTGAGGGGGTGGATATCACCGTTGATGCTGATGGGCACCTTGTGTATGAGTTCGTCGGTGGGATGAAGAACTTCTCCCCGCCGCTGGAGGCGGACCTGGTCCCCGTGACGGACACGGTCTTCGCCGCCGAGGCGGCCGGCGCGTCGTTCAGCGACGATTGGATGCCGGTGATCTTCGCGACCCTCCCGGACGGCACCGAGTGCGCGTACATCGGCATGCGAGCAGCCCCCAAGCAGCCTGCCTAGGCGGTACGGCGGGCGGCGGCCATGATGCGGCGGCCATGATGTGAGGCGGGGACGGCATCGACAGGCCAGTAGGCGGGAAGGGGCCGCCAGGGCGCTGGGCGGGAAGACCTCGCTGGCGGAAAGACCTCGCTGGGCGGAACGCGCCTCCCCACCGGGCAGCGCGTTCTGCCACCCTCGCTAGCGGTAGTTCACGAACTGAAGGGCGATGTCCAGGTCCTTACCCTTGAGCAGGGTAATGACGTCCTGAAGATCGTCCTTCTTCTTCGAGCTGACCCGAAGCTCCTCACCCTGGATCTGCGCCTTGACCCCCTTGGGCCCCTCGTCGCGGATCAGCTTGGAGATCTTCTTCGCCTGCTCCTGGTCGATGCCCTCCTTGAGGCTGACCAGCATCCGGTACTCCTTGCCGGACAGCTTCGGCTCGCCCGCATCGAGAATCTTCAGAGACAGGCCGCGCTTGACCACCTTCTCCTTGAACACGTCGAGCGCGGCGTTCGCCCGCTCCTCGCTGTTCGCCTTGATCTCGATGTTGTTCTGCCCGGACCAGCTGATGGCCGCCCCGGTCCCCTTGAAGTCGAAGCGGTGCCCGATCTCCTTGACCGTCTGGTTCAGCGCGTTGTCGACCTCCTGCCGGTCGATCTTGCTGACGATGTCGAAAGATGAATCGGCCAAAGCGCACATCCTCTCAGCTGCTGGGTGTCATCTGGGACATCTGCCTCCGTGCCCGGTGAACACGGGCCCAGCGGATGAGCCTAGCCAGCATCTGCCCGCCGTGCAGGATCCGACCCCGGCCCCCGTCCCCGGGTCGCCCGGCCGACCGGGTTTCGGCGGTGCGCCAGGCCAAGATCCGGCGCGGGACAAACCGGTGTCACGTACACCTCCGAAGTCCGCTATCCTTCTTTCTGTCGCCGCGAGAGCGGATGGCACGGCAGGTTGCCCGAGTGGCCAAAGGGAGCGGTCTGTAAAACCGTCGGCTCAGCCTACGCAAGTTCGAACCTTGCACCTGCCACCAGCAGTAGCTGCAGGTCAGAGGCCCTTCGGGGCCTCTTCTGCGTTTCAGGGGTGTGCAACCAGATGCAGCCCTGAGCGGCCGTTTGTCGGTGGTCACGGGATATACGCGGGATGGATCTGGGGCGTTTCCTCAGATGGGCGCCCATGATCGGGGCTGTATGTGGGATGCTGCCGCCTCTCAACGTCGAAAGGCCCGGGCGACGAAGGACGGCGTCTTGCTGGACTCGTTCCGGGTGATCGGCCAGAACTTCACGTCGTAGCAGGTGTTCACGCCGCCTCCCGGAGGTCTTCCAGCCAAGCTGTGAGTTCCCTGCGATAGATACGGATCTCTCCGTTGGGCAGCTTGAAGCCCTGAGGTGCCTTGCCGATCTCACGCCAGCGGTAGAACGTCCGGCGCGAGATGCCGCCAAGTGCGTCAAGCGGCGGCGCGGCGCGCCGCCGTACCCCCGGCCCTTCGCCCGCCCGCCGTCCGGGAGTGCGGCCTGGAGGCCGGTTCCGGACGGCGCGGGTCTGCGGGCCGGGCGCCGCACGGCCTCACCGTACTGACCGAACGCCTCGGCCGTGGTTGCCACGCCGCCGCGCAGATACAGCCCTCACGACCGCCTCTGCATGGCGGGCCACCGCACAAAGCTGGGGGCGATCGTCTATCCGTGCTTCGTTCCTCGGCACGGCTCACCGGACAACGTGGTTACGGTCCGCTTCCGAACCGAGGCAAGTCCATCGGGTCAGCTGGTTTCCGGTGCCTGGCGGGCAAGGTGCCGCTTGGAACCCGAGGTGGTCGGTCCAAGCGTGACACCAGCTGGCAGTGGTGATACCGGCTTTCTAATCCTGGGAATCACGCCGACCTGGTACTCGTCCTCGTAGATCAGTTTGCCGGGGTCGCTCGCGCGTACGAGGTCGCATCGCACTCCGTGCACCGTCAATAGATCTCGCAACGGCTCCAGACGGGCGAGCATCGCGCCCGTGGGGGCGCTCTTGAACCACGTGATCGCGCCGATGGAGTTCCCATCGGCATAGAACGGCGGCTCGGGCAGGTGCTCGCGGAACCAGTCGTCGATGTCGAAGTAGAGTTCTTCTTCCTCCGGTGTGAGCAAGTTCTTGCGTCGCAGGTGGTCGACGGCGACGAAGATGCCGACCTCGACCCCCAAACGACCGACGTAGTCGACCTGAAGTCGCAGGTATGGCGTCTCATGACTTGTCACGTCGTCAGGCACAGGATGCTCCGAAGTCTGGGCGGCGTCTGAACTGTGCGTAGGGTTCGAAGAACAGTAAGCCCGAACCCCCTGAGTAGCTGCTCCTCGGAGGCGGGCCTGTTAGGGATCATCACCCGGACCGCCGTGCCATACACGTGCAATGATCACGGGCTACACGACCGAGATGCACGCTCGCATCACTGGTGGAAGACCGTTTTGCTGCCCGACAGGTCACGAGCTATAAACCGTCGGCTCAGCCTGTGCAAATTCGCACCTTGCGCCTGCCCCCAGCAGTAGCTGCAGGTCAGAGGGCCTTCGGGGTCTTTCTGCGTTTCAGGGGTCATGCAGCCGGATGCCGCCGTGAGCGGGCTGTTGTCGAAGGTCCCGGAATATGTCCAGTATGGATCTCGGGGCGTTTCTCCTGGTCGGAGGCCATGATCTGCTCAGCCCCTGCTCGGCGTGACCGCACAGAGATAGGTCGACTCCTCCAGCAGCTGTGCTGTCAGCTTGATCCCCGTCAGGTTCTCGGCCAGTGCGAAGACGGCCCGGCTAGATTTTCTGGTGCCTCGGAGCTCCAGGTTGATCGCGAAGCCCTGCCCGTCGCATCGGCCGTAGGAGGCTGAGGCAGGACCTGATCATCTTGACGCCCGACGACCCGGGCAAAGCTGAGCACACCATCGGGCGGGTCGAAGGGCGCAAGTTCGAACCTTGCTCCCGCCACAACAGCAGGAAGGGGCCTGGTAGCAGCGGAAACGCGGGGACGGGCTTTCTCGTCGTGTCCGCGTTCACGCATCCTGCTCGGACTGTGGACGCCCTGGTACTGATTCCGGGATTCGTGAGTGCCGATGTCGTGGGGGACGGTCGCCGCCGAGACGGA
Organism: Nonomuraea sp. NPDC023979; assembly: GCF_040639085.1. Lineage (NCBI taxonomy): Bacteria > Bacillati > Actinomycetota > Actinomycetes > Streptosporangiales > Streptosporangiaceae > Nonomuraea > Nonomuraea sp. NPDC023979. Next base: position 211,641 of record NZ_JBEZZG010000003.1, on the reverse strand, counting down.
CGCGTGTGCCGTACTCGCCGTGCTTGGGGCGGCGATCTCTGCGCTGCGCGGTTCGTCTGGCCCGCGAGCCTCCTAGACCGTCCGTGTGGCTGTCCATGGCCTGACATGCTCTGCCGCTGGGGCTCCGACGTTCGGTGTTCTGGCTCCGTGGGCGTGGGTTTCGTCTCCGTGTCGTCCTGGATGGCGTCGAGGTGGCCGAGGCAGGTCGTCGCACCCGGCTATAGATAGACGTCTTGCAAGACGAGTGCCATTGTATCGAACATGTGATCCAAAACTTCTAGGATGCGGCCAGAATCGTCCTTACGATCTTGGTGTCCGCGCCGGCCCGGTCGATCGGTCGGCGCTCCACCCTGGCGGGGCGCGATGACGCCCCTGACCGAACGGAGATTCACATTGCGGCGTGCACTGGTCGCGTTAGGCATTGGCTTGGGCGTGCTGGGCTCCGCAGTCGCTCCTGGGCCGGCACAGGCAGCAAGTGTGTGGGCGGAACCGCTGGCTCAGACGACGGCGGAAGCTCAGGACGTCGCGAAGTTCTGGCTCAACGACGGGGGCGCCAACCTGAGGAACGCCACGCCGTACGCCGTGCAGACCACGGCCGGCGGGGAACGCCTGACCACGGACATCGTTCCGGGCGGTCCTCCGGCTTCCATCCCGCCATTGGAAGGGCCGACCTTGCCTGACGGGTCGGCGCCTGCTGCCTCCGGTCGGGTGTTCTTCATCGGCAGCGACGGCAAGCCGCACTGGTGCACCGGCACAGTGGTGAACTCTCTGTATCGGAACCTCGTCGCGACCGCAGGTCACTGCCTGCTGGACATCGAGGCTCCCATGGGCTCGCTCGGCAAGTGGGTCTTCGTGCCCGGCTACTCCGATGGTCAAATCCCCTTCGGTCTGTATGTCGGGAAGCGGGCCTCTGTTCACCATGACTTCGAGGGCCTTCGGGATTTCGACCGCGATTACGCCTTCGCCAACGTGTACAGCGGTGTCGTCCTCGCCTCTCCAGGCGTGCTGAGCAACGTCGGCAGGCTGGCCGAAAACGTCGGCGCCCAGGGGATGACGATCAACCAGCCGCTCGCACCGACGGTCGACGTCTTCGGCTACCCCGCCGGTCCCCATCCCGACGGGAGCCTGCCTTACACGGGTGAGACGCTCGAACGGTCAACAGGCTCGACCTTCGCGATGAATACCAGGCTCTTCCGGGCCGACCGTCCCATCGGCGCGAACTCCCCGTTCACCGCGGAAGGCTCCCTCGGGTCCTCGTGGCTGACCGGTTATGCGAGCGGCAGCCGCACCGGCCATCTCAACGGCATCACTGTCAGCGTCTCCGACACCGATGGCGACAACCGGTATGACAGTGGCATATCGCCGTACTTCGACAGTGAGCTGTACGTGGTCTACAGGAACGCCGCGAGCATGTGGACCGGCGTCATCGCCTAGGCAAGCTCACATGTAAGCAGTCTTACCGGTTCGATCTGGGTCACGTACGAAGTGATCTGCCGCCAGCAGTAACAGCAGTTCAGAGGCCCTTCGGGGCCTCTTCTGCGTTTCCGGGGTGTGCAGGCAGATACAGCTCTGAGCGGCAGATTTGCAGGTCGAAGCGCATGAATCCTGGGCGAACGGGCTATGCGGCGGTGGCGCGCGGGGTCCTGGCGGGCCGGCGCCGTCGCGGGGGTCACGGTCAGGAGTCAGCAGGTGGGGGTGGCCCTGGTGGTTGTGGGGGCAGGGGGACTTCGAGGATGACGGCGCGGGTGCCGACGGCGTCTACTGGATGCTCATCCACGGTGGGGCCGGTGACGGTGAAGCGATGGCGGTGCAGCCAGCCGAACAGGTCTGTCCGGCGCGAACGACGCCGGTCGAAGGGCTGCCCGCTGAGGCTGTTTCGAGGGCAAAGGGACCGGTATGGGGTAAGGGCAGAAAGTCCGTCGTCCACGGAGATCATCCATTCTGTGTGGCGCGTAGGTGACGGAGGGCGAGCTGGCCGCCCACCCCTGGAATGAGGGCGCGCAGGCGCACGCCGGACGGGGTTCGCGCCAGTGAGGCGGCGGCGATGACGGTCACGTAGGCCAGGCCGTGCACGGGCCCCGCCACGCTCGTGATCGTTTCGAGGTGGAGCGTGAGCAGGTTGATGAGCAGGATCGTGAGCGAGACGGCCTCGGCGGTGGCCGCCATCCGCAGGATGCGCACGCCGTCACGCTCCCGGCCGCAAAGCTGATCGAGTACAGATCATGAATTCCTCCAACCATCAGGCAGCCTGAAGCTCAGAGGGCCTTCAGTCTTTCTGAAAGCCGAGGATCGCAGCCGCCGTGTCGGCGTTTGCCCAGGTAATTCGGCCTTGGTGGGCACCGGCGGGGGAGGCGGATGACGTGATTTGTGGGGTATGTGTCGTTGACGCCATCGATCCTTGGGCCGGAACGTGGTGCCGTGCACCCACACCGCATCGCCTTCGTGATTACGGCTCGCGCGGGAGTACCCCGCCGCCTTCGTCCGCCACGGTCACCCGTGATCCGCAGCGGGGGCGACCACGGGCATGGACCTCGCGCCGGCCTGGGTGGAGGAGGACCAAGCGGGCGCTGAAGTACGGCGGCGAACCCCTCGGTGTCGTCGCCCGCCGCTACGGCTTCGGCACCGTCGAGACCCTGCGGCGCGGCTTGCACCGCTGCCGGGGCGTCACGCCCTCCGACCACCGCGACCGATTCCGAACCACGACGGGAGAACACCTGTGACCACGTACGGACTGCTGATCTTCGACGTCGTCGAAGAGCTCGACTTCGCCGGCCCCTGGGAGGTCTTCACCACCTCGGCCATCCTGCGCGGCGGCATCGACACCGCGCTGCTCATCGCCGAGCACCCCGACCCGGTCCGGTGCAGCAAGGGCATGCATGTGGGGCCCGATCGCACCCTGGGCGACCACCCGCCGCTGGACGTGCTGCTCGTCCCGGGCGGGCGCGGCGCCCGGGAAATCCAGCCGCACAACCCGGCCGTCACCGGCTGGATCGCCAAGACTGCCGAGCAGGCCTCCTGGGTCATGAGCGTCTGCACCGGCGCCTTCCTGCTCCACGCCGCCGGTCCCGCCCGCGGGCGCCGGGTGGCCACCCACTGGAACTACGAGGACACCCTCCAGGCGCGCGGGGACGTCACCGTCGTCCGCGACGCCCGCTACGTCGTGGACGGCAACCTGCTCACCACCCAGGGCGTCTCCGCCGGCATCGACGCCGCGCTCTGGCTCGTCGGCCGCCTCCATGGCCGAGACCACGCGCGTGCTGTCCGCCGCGAGATCCAGTACGAGCCCGCCCCGCCCTACCTCGCCGACGAGCCCCTTCTGGCCGGCACGCGTCGAACCGACCTGCGGGGCGGATCACGGCGATGAGGCGGCGCGGAAACGCTGATGCGCTCCTGCCTGTACAGGGATGAACTCCATGTCGCTTCTGGTCTTCTCACTCATGCTCGTGGTCTTCAGCCTGACCACCGGGGAGTTCGTCATCGCCGGGATCCTGCCCGACGTGGCACGCGACCTGTCGGTTTCCGTTCCGGCCGCCGGGCTGCTGGTCAGCGCCTACGCCATCGGCATGATCCTGGGCGGACCGGTGATCACGACGCTGACCGCACGGCTGCCCCGCCGGCCGCTCGTCGTCGGGCTCATCGTCACCTCCATCGCCGGCAACGCCATGTCAGCCGTCGCCCCGAGCTATCCGATCCTGCTGGCCGGGCGTTTCGTCGCCGGACTGGTGGTGGCCACCTTCTTCGCCGTCGCGGTCGCCACCGCCGTGTCCACCGCTCCGGCGGGCAGGCAGGCCTCGACCGTGGCCCGGCTGACGTTCGGCATGAACCTGGGCATGATCGCCGGGACTCCGCTGGGCACCTTCATCGGTCAGAGCCTCGGCTGGCGGGCGACCTTCGCCGCGATCGCCGTCTTCAGCGCCACTACCCTGATGATGGTCCTGCGGTCCTTCCCCGACGGGCCCGCGCCGCAGGTCGGCTCGCTCCTCGGCGAGCTGCGTGTCTTCACCAGCCGGGAGGTGATCCTGGCCATCGCGCTGACCGCCGCCGGAAACCTGGGCGTCGTCACCGTCTTCACCTTCATGGCGCCCCTGGCAACCGACGTCAGCGGCTTCCCCGGCACGGCGCTGCCCGCGCTGCTGCTGGTGTACGGGGCCGGCGCCGTCCTGGGCAACTTCCTGGGCGGATGGCTGGCCGACCGGGCGCTCCTGCCCTCGCTCGCCGCTCTGCTGGCCGTCCTGGCGGGCGCCCTGGCCCTGGGCTGGCTGGTCAGCGGGCATCAGGGGGCGGCCGCCGTGCTGTGGTTCCTGCTCGGCGTTCTGGCGTTCGCCATCATCCCGGGCATGCAGACCCGGGTGGTGGCCACCGCGCAGGCTGCGCCCACCCTGGCGGTCGCCGTCAACGCCTCCGGTTTCCAGCTCGCCGCCGCGATCGCCGGATGGCTCGGCGGGCGGCTCATCGACGGGCCGGGGCCGCGTTCCCTCTATCCGGTGGCCGCGGCCCTCACGGTCACGGGCCTGCTCATCGCCCTCTACGCGCTGCGGCACGACCGCCGCCGCCCTGCCGCCGCGCCCGCTGCCCAGGAACAGGGAGCTCGCCCATGACGCACTACCAGGCCGACCGGTCGCGCCCGCTTCGTGCCACGAGCTTCCCGCCGACCCCACCCGGCGCCCGCGGCGATCGGAGCTCCCTGATTGTGAGCCTCTTGTGAACTTAGAGATCTTGGACGCCCGGCTTCGACGGCGCTCCCGTCCTGGACCTCTCCACCCTGGAGCTCCGCGGCCTGCCGGCAGAATTGGCCGCGTACACCACTCTCACGCACCTCAAGCTGAACTTCAACAAGCTCAGCGAGCTGTCGGAATGGCTGGGCCGCCTGCACGCCATCCAGGAACTCGGCTTGGCCGGATCTGGCGGCGCTGGAGAAGGCGTGCTGCGGGTTCTTCGCCTTCGACGTCACGCTCGACGGCGAGCAGGTGGTGTGGGACTGCGCGGTGAGCGACGACGACACCGCCCGCGCCATCCTGGAGGAGTACTACCTGCTGCCTGACACCGCGCCGCGAGGTCCGGAGGAGCTGCCTGAGCGTCTGGCTGGCAAGGGCCTGCGTTTCATGGCCGGCCCGACCCGTTCCGAAGCCCCGGCGGGCGGGGGCGGGCGGGACCGCGCATGAGGCGCCGGATCAGGTAGGCCTGCAGCAGGCCTGCTCCGGTGAGGATCGCTATGAGCAGTACGGGGTTCGCCATCTGCGGCGGGACGAGGTCCCATCCCCACCAGACGATCGGCCCGAGAGGGAAGGTGACGAGCATGAGCGCGACGCCGGACAGCAGGATCGGGTCCTGGACGGTCAGCGGGATCACCGCGGAAGCCACGCCGAGAAGCAGCACCAGGCCGGCGTACGCACCGGCGACGACCGACGCAGCACGGCCGTTCCTGTAATGCCTCATGCGGTCACGCTCCTCGGGTGCCCGGCGGAAGAGGCCGAGTGTATGCAACGGCGCAGCGCGGGCGGGGATTGTCGGTGCGGTGAGCCATACTCCGCCGAGCCAGGGTGATCACCGACAACGCGAAGGCGTGGGCATGGCACAGTTGCTGCGGGCGCTCGACGACGAGGTCTACGTCGAGTACGACACGTTCGGGCTGGACGGCACCGACCTGCCGTCGTGGGGTTCGCCCACCGATGAGATGCACCACTTCATCGCCGGGGTGCGGCTGGAGTCGTGGGACGCCGAGCCGGAGCCCGCGGACGACTCGTGGACGCCGGTCAGTTCGGCGACGTTCGTCGCGGAGAGCGGCGTGGTCTCGATCGTCACGATGATGGACGGCAGGGGGCATGACTTCCTGATCGGGCCGCCGCATTTCGAGTACGGCGTGCGCATGTACCTGCGGGAGCCGCGGCCGGGCGACGGGCATGGCACGGGGGAGTGTGAGGAGGCGTGGCTGCTCAGGATCTGGCCGATCCGGGATGTCTTCGACCCGATCACGCATGCGGCGCCGTTCTCCTATATCGCGCGGGGAGTGCTGTACTACTCGATCGACCTCGAACCCGAGCAGCTCGTGCAGCCGCCGGCGCGGCGGGAGGCGCCGGTGCCGGTCTCGGCGGTGGCGGACTGGGCGTCGCTGCGCCCGGACCCGGATCTGGACACGTTCGACGGATGGCTGCGCAGGGTGAGCCGTAAGGCCGAGGAGGCGGGCGTCACCGTTCACGAGCTGCTGCGCGGGGGCGGGCTCGACATCGAGGACGGCGCGGATCTCACCGTGGCCTCCTGCACCCCGCCGCGGGCGCGTGCGGGGCGGTTCACGGATCCGCTGGTCGACCGCTACTACGCCGAGCAGGCGCGGCTCGGCCCGCTGTCCGGACAGGACCCGGGCGAGGATCGGCTGCGTGAGTACGCCGACGGCGAGCGCATCGCCAAGGAGCTGTGCCGCAGCGGCGCCCGTACGTTCTCGGTGCCCGTCGAAGGTCGTGGCGCCCCGTACGTGTCACCGGGTGTGAGCCGTCGCGTGTGGCGGTGGGAGGACGACCTGCTCGGTGGCGAGCTCATGGACGGCGGGCTGACCGTGGACCGGCAGGTTCTGGCCAGGAACCCGTGGACCAGGCAGATCCTCGTCTCCGGCATCGTCACGGTCCTGCGCCGCGATCACGACAGGCGCGGCACCGGCGACACCGTCTGGTACGTGGTGCGTGACGCCGAGCCGCACGAGGCGGCGAGGGTCCTGTGCGCGGAGGCCACCTGGGAGGAGGACCCGGAGCAGCGCCGGGCCCTGGACGAGGTGGCCAGGGAGAAGCTGGTCGAGCTGCGGGCCACGTACAGGAGCCGGGAAGGGTGAGGGCCCGGTTGGCGGCGATCTGGGCGGTTCAGGCATAGATCGAGGCGCCGCTCGCGTCCTTGCCGGTGAATGTCGCGAGGAGGACGGGTGGATCCAGGCTTTGAGGCGGATTTCCGGCAGTTGGTGGTCGACCGGTCGGGGGCGCTGTTCCGTACGGCGTACCTGCTGACCGGTGACCGGCACGCCGCCGAGGACCTGGTGCAGTCGGCCCTGGTCAAGACGGCCGCGAAGTGGCGCAGTCTGCGTGATCCGGGCGCCATCGAGGGATACGTGCGCCGGGCCATGTACCACGAGCAGGTGAGCTGGTGGCGGCGGCGCTCACGTGTCGCGGAGGTGTCCACCGGCCGGCTGCCTGACCAGGGCGGCGACGGGCACGCCGACGTCGTGGATCTTCGCCTGGTGATGCGCGCGGCCCTGTCCCGGCTCACGCCCCGGCAGCGGACCATGCTCGTGCTGCGCTACTTCGAGGACCTCTCCGAGACCGAGATCGCGCGGTTGCTCGGCGTCAGGGTGGGGTCGGTACGCAGCCAGATCTACCGCTCGCTGGAACGCCTGAAGAAGACGGCGCCTGAACTGACCACTGTGAGGGAGTTCCGATGAACCTCGAGAACCTGCTGCGTGAAACGCTCTCCGACATGGCCGACGAGGAGCGGCCGCCCACGCCCGGTCGGTTCCTGGTGGCCCACGACCGCTCCCGGCCTCGTCGCCGCGGCGTCGCCCTGGTGGCGGCGTCAGCCGTCGCCGCGCTGGCCGTCGGATCGGTGGTCGTGGTGCAGGGGATGTCGTCGCGGGCCCCCGGTGAGGCCGTCGCCGGGCCGCTGAACGCGGCGTCCGAGGCCCCGCGGGCTGTCACCGTGACGGTGGTGGAGGGGGTACGGGTCGCGCGGCTTTTCGAGATGCTGTCGTCGCGCACGGGCAGGCCGGTGGCGGAGTTCGAGAAGGCTGCCAAGGACGGCAGCGCGCTCGGGCTGCCGTCCTACGCGCGGGGGAGGCTCGAAGGGTTCGCCTTCCCCGGGCGCTACGCGTTCGCGCCCACCGCGAGCGCGGGTGAGATCCTCGGGGCGATGGTGGCCGGGTTCGGGGTGGCCGCCGACGGCGCCGGCCTGGTCGAGGGGGCCAGGCGTGCCGGCAGGACGCCGCTGGAGATCGTGACCATCGCCAGCATCGTCCAGGCCGAGGCGGGCCGGGACGAGGACATGCCCAAGATCGCCCGGGTCATCCACAACCGGCTGAACCGGAAGATGTTTCTGCAGATGGACAGCACGGTCCTGTACGGCCTGGGCAAGTACGGCGCCCGCGCCGGGCGCGAGGATCTCAGGAGCCGGTCGCCGTACAACACCTACAGGCGTGCCGGACTGCCGCCCGGTCCCATCGGCAACCCGGGGGAGAAGGCCATCCGAGCCGCGCTGAAGCCGGCTTCCGGACCCTGGCTCTACTACGTGACCACCGACCCGAAGAACGGAATCACGAAGTTCGCCTCCTCCGAAGCGGAGTACGCCGAACTGGTCGAAGAACTGCGCCGCAAGAAGCACTGAGCCGGTCTTCCCTTCCCGTGCTTCATCGTCTATCGTCGATGTTCGATGAACACGAACGATGAGTCCCTGCCGCGCGCCGAGGCCGAGGAGTACGCGAGCTGGTTCAAGGCGCTCGCGGACGCGACGCGCATCCAGCTCGTCTCCCTGCTGGCCCGCAGGCGGGCGCCGATGAGCGTGGGCGAGATCGTGCTGGCCTCCGGAGTGGGCCAGTCCACCGTCTCGCACCACCTGAAGATTCTGGCCGACGTGCGGTTCGTGCTGGTCGACAAGCAGGGCACGTCCAGCCTCTACCGGATCAACGAAGCCTGCGTGAGCTGTTTCCCTACGGCGGCCGACGTGGTCATGGGCAATCCCGTGCCCGCCGCGCCCGCCTGTGAGTGAAGGGACGCCGGTCATGGGTGAGGAGAGCGCGGACGGGCAGGGAGGCGTGCTGCCGCGGACGGGGGAGAGCGTGCTCGTTCTCGGCTCCGGCGGCGGCGTTCTCGGTTCCGGTGGCGGCTTCGACGTGCTGCCGGCGGCCCAGCGGGTCGGTCCGTACGGGACGGCGTACGTGATGGCGGACGGCCTCCCGTACGGGCTGGACGGCGGCGCGGACGGGATGGAGCGGGCGCGGCGGGAGGCGGCGCGGGCAGGGCTCGGCAACGTGCGGTTCCTGCGGGGCGGCGTCGAAGGGATCCCGCTTCCCGGCCAGTCGGTCGACGTCGTCGTCTGCGGCGGCCTGCCCGACGGCGGGGAGAAGGCGGTGGCTGAGGCGTTCCGGGTGCTGCGGCCGGGCGGCCGCTTCGGGATGACCGCCACGACCGCCGCCATGACCGCCGATGCGGTCACCGACGCGGTCACCCTCCTGGCGGCGGCCGGGTTCGTCAGCATCCGGATCGCACCCGCGACCGATCACGGTCAGGACGTGTCCAGCCCGATCATCCAGGCGGTCAAGCCGCCCGTGGGCCCCGGTCTGGAGATCCGGCCGATGCGGGACTCCGATGCCCCACAGGTGCTGGCGATCTACCAGATGGGCCTCGACACCGGGGAGGCCAGCTTCGAGACGGTCGCGCCGAGCTGGGAGGGCTTCAACGCCGGCAGGTTGCGGCACCTGCGCTACGTGGCGGTGGACGTCGACTCCGGGGAGGCCGTGGGCTGGGTGGCCGCTTCGCCGGTCTCCTCACGGCAGGTCTATTCGGGCGTCGTGGAGCACAGCGTCTACGTCCATCCGGGCTGCCAGGCGCACGGCATCGGCCGGGCGCTGCTGTCGGCGTTCGTGGCCGCGACCGAGGACGCGGGCGTGTGGACGATCCAGTCGGCGATCTTCCCGGAGAACGCGGCGAGCCTGTCGCTGCACCAGGCGCTCGGCTTCCGCGTGGTCGGCACCCGCGAACGCCTCGGCTGCCATCGCGGCGTGTGGCGGGACGTGCTGATGCTGGAACGCCGCAGCAGCGCCGACCCCCCTGTCCAGCATGGATAGATGTGTGTCAATATAGACCTCAGTCGACTTCGATAACCATCGATACGAAAGGGGTGCCGGTGAGGTGCAGCCCGCAGCTGGCCCGTGAGCCGCTGGACGCCGAACGGGCGGCAGCGCTGGCCCAGGTGTTCAAGGCGCTGGGCGATCCCGTACGGCTGCGGATCGTGTCGATCGTGGCCAGTCACGATGGCGGCGAGGTGTGCGTGTGCGACATCACCGGCGCGTTCGAGCTGTCGCAGCCGACCATCAGCCACCACCTGAAGGTGCTCAAGGAGGTCGGCCTGCTCACCAGCGAACGGCGCGCCTCCTGGGTCTACTACCGGCTGGTCCCCGAGGCGCTCGGCGAGCTGTCGGCCCTGCTCGACGTGCCGGTCGTCGCATGAGGCCCGCCTCGTCCCCGCCGGGCGTGATCGGCGCGCTGCCGGTCCTCGACCGGCTCCTGCCCGTGTGGATCATCGCGGCGATGGCGGCCGGACTGCTGCTCGGCAGGCTGGTCCCGGGGCTGGACGCCGCCCTGGAGGCGGTGCGGATCGGCGGGATCTCGCTGCCGATCGCGCTCGGCCTGCTGCTGATGATGTACCCGGTGCTGGCCAAGGTCCGCTACGACCGCGTCGGGGCCGTCACCGGCGACCGGCGCATGCTCGTGGCCTCGCTCGTGCTCAACTGGGTGCTCGGCCCGGCGTTGATGTTCGCGCTGGCCTGGACCTTCCTTCCCGACCTGCCCGAATACCGCACCGGGCTCGTCATCGTCGGCCTGGCCCGATGCATCGCGATGGTGCTCATCTGGAACGACCTCGCCTGCGGCGACCGCGAGGCCGCCGCCGTCCTGGTCGCGCTCAACTCGCTCTTCCAGGTCGTCGCGTTCGGCGCGCTCGGCTGGTTCTACCTGGACGTGCTGCCTGGCTGGCTCGGCCTGGCGCAGACCGGGCTCGACGTGTCGACCTGGGACATCGCCCAGTACGTGCTCGTCTTCCTCGGCGTCCCGCTCGTCGCGGGCTACCTGTCCCGCCGGCTCGGCGAGCGCGTCAAGGGCCGCGACTGGTACGAGAGCCGCTTCCTGCCCCGGGTGGGCCCGATGGCGCTGTACGGCCTGCTGTTCACCGTCGTCATCCTGTTCGCCCTGCAAGGCGGCACGATCACCGCGCGGCCCGGCGACGTGGCCCGCATCGCGCTGCCGCTGCTGGCGTACTTCGCGCTCATGTGGGGCGGCTCGTTCCTGGCCGGGAAGGCGATCGGCCTGGGGTACGAGCGCGCCACCACGCTGGCCTTCACCGCGGCGGGCAACAACTTCGAGCTGGCCATCGCGGTCGCGGTCGGCGTCTTCGGCGTCACCTCCGGCCAGGCGCTGGCCGGAGTCGTCGGCCCGCTCATCGAGGTGCCCGTCCTGGTCGCCCTGGTCTACGTCAGCCTGGCCGGGCGCCGCCTGTTCCGCAGCGAGGAGATCGTCCATGCCTAGTGTCCTGTTCGTCTGCGTGCACAACGCCGGGCGGTCCCAGATGGCCGCCGGCTGGCTCACCCACCTGGCCGGTGACCGGATCGAGGTCCGCTCCGCCGGGTCCGCGCCGGCCGAGCAGCTCAACCCGGTCGCCGTCGAAGCCATGGCCGAGGCCGGCATCGACATCCGCGCCGCCCGGCCGCGCATCCTCACCGCCGACACGGTGCGGGCCTCCGACGTGGTGATCACGATGGGCTGCGGCGACGCCTGCCCCGTCTTCCCCGGCAAGCGTTACGAGGACTGGCAGCTCGACGATCCCGCCGGTCAGGGCATCGAGGCCGTACGCGCCATCCGCGACGAGATCCGTACCCGGGTCGAGAAGCTCGTCGGCGAGCTGCTGCCCGACTGAGCGTCACCCACGCCGGGCCAGCAGCTCCACGGTGGCCACCAGGAGCCGGGCGGCGGCCAGCAGAGTGTCGTTCCGGACGCGATCGGGCGTCTCGGCGGGGGTCTGGTAGCCGGGCATGCCCATGCCGATGCCGACGGCGGGCAGCCCGGCGGCGGCGTAGCGGCGGTTGTCGGAGGCCATGGCGCCGGCGCGCAGCGGCACCCCAGTCAGCCGGCCCGCCTGGTCGAGGGTGGCGAGCAGGGCGTGGGCGGGGCCGCCCGCCTCGACGGAGGCGGCCTGGTGCAGCTCGGCCGCCCCGTCCAGGTTGATCACCAGCGTGTCCTCCGGCAGCGTGGCGGCGTGGTGCGCCGAGCCCCAGGCGCCGGCCTCCTCGCCGTCCAGGAACGCCACCGACAGCTCGACGCGGGAGGCGGCCGGGCTCGTCGAGAGGACGCGGGCGGCCTCCAGGACCGCGGCCACGCCCGAGGCGTTGTCGGCGGCGGCGGGCAGCCGGACGGCGGGGTCATCGCCGACGCCGTCATAGTGCGCCGTCAACAGCACCCGAACCCCCACCCCGCCGCCCGGACCGAGAACGTGCGCTCCCGACTCGCCGCCGGTGGTGCGCGGGGAGCCGGCGTACGCTCCCGGCTCGTCGTCCGTGGTCCACGGGGAGCCGGCGTGTGTCCCCGGCTTGCCGTCCCGGGGGAAGTGGGCGTGGACGTTCAGGCCGTGGGTGTCGAGGCGGCGGAGTGGGGCCGATGCCGTCACCTGGACGGGACGCTCGGCCGCGGTGTCGGCCAGCCGCCGGTGGAGGTCGGCGCGCACGGCGAGGATCGGCACGCCGCGCGTGGGCGGCCCGGCGATCATCTTGGGCATCCAGCCCTCGGCGTCGACGCCGCGCGCAATCAGCACCCCGGCGGCCCCCTGCGCCTCGGCGAGGTCGCAGGCGCGGGCCCAGTCGCCGGGCTCGGCCGGCACCCACCGGCCGCGCAGGTCACCGTCGGCGGAGGGCGCCAGGGGCGCGGTGCGCGGGGTGGGCAGATCGGCGGAGGCGAGGTGTTCGGCGAAGTCCCGGCGATGCCGCAGCCGGGTCGTCCCGCCGTCGTGCCATTCGAGGACCGGCGTGGCGTACAGGTCACGCACGTCCGCGACGGGAAAGCCGTCGAGCCGGACGTCGCCGCCCAGCTCGCGCAGCCGGGCGGCCAGCCAGGCGGCGGCGGCCCGGCCGCCGGGGGTGCCGACGCGCCGCCCGGCGTACCGGTCGGCGGCCAGCTCGTGCACGGTGGCCCGCATGCGCGCCGCCGACACCCGGTCGACGGCGCGCCTGGCTGTGGAGGTCATCCGCAGCAGCCGGTCGAGCTGTCGCTGGGGCCGTCCTGCGCGTCGGCGGGGGCGTTGCCGCAGCAGGTCGTGGCCGTCTCGGTCGCGGCGGCCGTACTGCCGCAACAGCCTCCGGCGGCGGCCGGGGCGAAGGCGTCGTTCAGGTCGCCGATGAAACCGCCGCTGAGCTGAGTGGTCATGATGATCTCCTAGTTAGATGGATATCTAAACAGCGGCCACACTCTCACACTGATTAGAAGAACGTCAAGATAGACGAGGATCGAATCAGCCGGTGATCTCGGCCACCAGGTGCCGCGCGGTCCGGCCGGCGCCGATGAGCGTGGCCGACGCCGGGCCGGTCCAGTCGCCGTACCCGAGCAGGTGCAGCCGAGGCTCGCCCCGCGCGCGGGTGCCGTCGGTGGCGATCAGCCCGTCGGAGCCGCGCAGCCGCAGCGGCGCCAGATGGCCGAGCGCGGGCCGGAACCCGGTGCACCACACGATGACGTCGCACGGCGCCGTGCTTCCGTCGGCCCAGACGACCCCCTCGGGGGTGATCGCCGAGAACATCGGCTCGGCCTTCAGCACGCCGCGGTCGCGCGCCTCGCGTACCGGCGGGACGGCGACGATGTCGCCCAGCTCGCCAATGCTCACGGGGCTCTCCCCGCGCGCGATCGCCTGATGGCGGCGCGTGGCGAGCGCGAACAGCGCGCGCCCGTCGACCTCGTCGGGCAGCAGCCGGGGCGGGCGCGACGCGACCCAGGTGGTGTGGGCGACCTGCGAGACCTCCGCGAGGATCTGCGCGGCCGAGTTGCCGCCGCCCACGATCACCACGCGCCTGCCCCGGAACGGCTCCGGCCCCCGGTATCCGGCGGTGTGCAGGTGCTCGCCGCGAAAGTCGCGCATGCCGCGACAGTGCGGGATGTACGGCCGCCACCAGGTCCCCGTCGCGCTGACCACGACGCGCGCCCGCCAGGTGCCCGCGCTGCTCTCCACCACGAGGCCGTCCGCGGCACGGCGAACGGCCCGGACGGCGGCGGGACGGACCACGGGCAGCCGATAGCGCCGCTCGTAGTCGGTGAGATAGGCGACGACATGCGCGGCGTCCGGATAGCCGCCGTCGGCCGGGATCGGCATCATGCGGCCGGGCAGCGAGCTGTACTGCGCGGGCGAGAACAGACGCAGCGACGGCCAGGCGTGCCGCCAGGCGCCGCCCGCCGCCTCCTGGGCGTCCAGGATGACGAAGTCGGCGCCCGCCCGCCGCAGGTAGTAGCCCGCCGCGAGCCCCGCCTGCCCGCCCCCGATGACGACGACCTCAGCCACGGCCGACGGTGCTGTCATGAGAGTGCGGTCATACGGTGACGAGCTCGGGCTCGGCCAGCGGGGCGAACAGCGCGCCCAGCTTGTTCACCGCCTCGGGGACGATCCGGTAGTAGACCCAGGTGCCGCGCCGCTCGCCGTCGATGAGCCCGGCGGTGCGCAGCACCTTCAGGTGGTGGCTGATCGTGGGGGCGGTCAGGTCGAAGGCGTCGGTCAGGTCGCACACGCACGCCTCACCGCCCGCGTGGGAGCCGATCATCGACAGCAGCCGCAGCCGTACGGGGTCGGCAACGGCCTTGAGGAGGCCCGCCAACTCGGCGGCGTCGCTCTCGGCCAGCGGCTCCCGCGCGATCGGCGCGCAGCACGCCGCTGTCGTGTTGGCGGTCATGACGGCACCTCCTGCTTTGAAACCTGTCTAAATGATAGGCGATGCCAGGACGGCGAGGCCCGGCGCTCAGCCGCAGCAGCCGCCGGACCCGGCGGAGGCGCCCACGGTCGCCAGCGGCAGCAGGCCGCCGCCGACGCCGGTGGCCAGGCCGACCCGCTGCTCCTGGGCCTCGGCGAGACCGGAGGAGCACACGCCGGTCTCGGGCAGGTCCAGCCGTACGTCCCGGGCGGCCTCCCAGTCGCCGGCCAGCGCCGCGACCACCGAGCGGACCTGCTCGTAGCCGGTCGCCATCAGGAACGTGGGCGCGCGCCCGTAACTCTTGACGCCGACCGCGTAGTAGCCATCCTCCGGATGCGCGAGCTCGTCGACGCCGTGCGGCGGGACGGTGCCGCACGAATGCCGGTTCGGGTCGATCAGCGGCGCGAGCTGCCGGGTGGAGCCGAGGACCGGGTCGAGGTCCAGGCGCAGCTCGGCGGCGATGGCGTGGTCGGGGCGGTAGCCGGTGGCGCTGACGATCCGGTCCACGGTGACGGACTGCTCGGCGCCCGACGGGTCGCGGCTGATCACCTCGACGCCGCCGGCGCCCTCCCGTACGCGGTGGGTGAAGAAGCCGGTCAGCAGGCGGATGCGGCCGGAGTCGACGTGCGCGCGCAGCCGGGTGCCGAGCGCGCCGCGTGCCGGCAGCGCGTCGGCGTCGCCGCCGCCGTAGGCGCGGGCGGCGCTCCCGGCGCGGATGGCCCAGGTGATCGGCGTGTCCGGCAGCTCGGCCAGGGCCAGGAGGGTGGTGGCGGCCGAGTGTCCCGCGCCGACGACCAGGGTGTGCCTGCCCTCGTACGTGTCGCGGTCGGCGCCGAGAACGTCGGGCAGGGCGTGGTCGACGGCCACTTCCGCCTCGCCGTGAGCGGGCAGGCCGCTCGCGCCCAGGACGTTGGGGGTCGCGTACGTGCCGGACGCGTCGATGATCGCGCGCGCCCGGATCTCCTCGCCGTCGCCGAGGCGGATCAGGAACGGGACGTCCTCCCGGCCGCTCGTCCGCACCCGGTCGTAGCCCAGGCGGCTGATCGCCGACACGCGGGCGCCCAGCCGTAGCTTGTCGCCGAACAGGGCGGCGAGCGGGGCCAGGTAGTCGCTGATCAGCTCGGCGCCAGTGGGGAGCCAGTCGGGGTCGGGCTCGGTCCAGCCGGAGGCGGTGAGCAGGCGGCGGGCGGCGGCGTCGACGTCGTAGCGCCACGGGCTGAAGACCCGGACGTGCCCCCAGCGGGCGACGGAGGCCCCGGCCCGGTCGCCGGCCTCCAGGACCAGGAAGTCGATGCCGCGCTCGGCCAGGTGCGCGGCGGCGGCGAGGCCGACGGGGCCGGCCCCGATGACCACGACGGGCAGGGCGCCGGTGTCGCCCGCGCTCAGGGGGCGCTCCAGTTCGAGTGAGGTGGTGGTGCCGCAGCAGCTGTCGCTCATCGTCGTCTCCGATCGGTTGATTAGAAATCTGTCGAAGTAACCAGCAGCAGCATGCAACGCTGATTAGAAGATTGTCAAATCAAGGAGCGGGCGGGCAGCAGGTGCTCAGGGCGGCCTGCAGATCGGCCAGCGCCTTGCCGATGCGTGCCGCGTCGGCGCGGTAGTAGACCGTCTTCCACTCCCGGCGCGAGGTGAGCACGCCGCCGTCGCGCAGCGTCGCCAGGTGGGTGGAGGTGGCCGACTGGGCCAGCGACATCCGCTCGGCGACCTCGCCCACGGTCAGCTCCGCACCGCCGGCGAACAGCCCCATGATCTGCTGGCGGGTCTCGCTGGCCATCGCCTTGAGGAAGCCGCGCGCCTCGGCGCTGAGCCCCATCCCGTCGGTCGTCATGGTCATAGCATCACCCCGGGCTCATCATATTGTGATTTCCCGATTTGACGATACGATGCGGCGTCATGGACACCATCGTCATCGGCGGCGGCCAGTCGGGCCTCGCCGCGGCCCGCGCCCTGCGCCTGCGTGGCCGCACCCCCGTCATCCTGGAAGCCGGCCCAGAACCGGCAGGCTCCTGGCCGCACTACTACGACAGCCTCACGCTGTTCTCGCCCGCCCGCTACAGCGCCATGCCGGGTCACGAGTTCCCCGGTGATCCCGACCACTACCCGACCCGCGACGAGGCCGCCGCCTACCTGCGGCGCTACGCCGACAGCCTCGACGTGGAGATCCGCACCGGCGTCCGCGTCACCGCCGTGCGCCCCGACGGGGCAGGCGGCTTCCTGGTCCACCCCGCGACCGGTGACCCCATCCGCACCAAGGGCGTCGTGGCCGCGTCAGGCTCGTTCGGCAACCCGTACGTCCCGATCCTGCCCGGGCAGGACGGCTTCACCGGCCGGGCGCTCCACGCCGCCGCCTACCGTGACCCCGGACAGCACGCCGGCCAGCGCGTCGTCGTGGTCGGCGCGGGCAACTCCGCCGTGCAGATCGGCTACGAGCTCGCCAGGACGGCCACCGTCACCCTCGCCACCCGGGCGCCCATCCGGTTCTTCCCCCAGATCATCGCCGGCCGGGACGCGCACCACTGGCACACCACCACGGGCTTCGACACCCTGCCGCCGCCCTGGCTGGCCCGCATCGCGACCGGCACCCTCGTCATGGACACCGGCGACTACGCCGCCTCACTGGAGGCCGGTCGCTGGGACCGGCGCCCCATGTTCACCGCCTTCGACGGCGACCGGGTCGTCTGGGCCGACGGCAGCCGCGAACCCGTCGACACCGTCATCTACGCCACCGGCTACCTGCCCCACCTGGACTACCTGCGGCCCCTGGGCGCCCTCGACGAGCGCGGGCTCCCGCTGCACGACGGCGGCATCTCCACCACCACCCCGGGGCTGGCCTACGTGGGGCTGGAGTTCCAGCGCTCGTTCGCCTCCAACACCCTGCGCGGCGTCCACCGCGACGCCGACCACGTCGCCGCCCCCGTCGCCGCCTACGCCGGCGGCGCCCTCACCGCCTACGGCCTCTGACCCGCTGTCGGTCAGAGGCCGCAGGCGAGGCCGGGCGGGTCAGCTCGGGTTGAGGTCGTTCTTCCAGATCTCGCGCTCGTCGCGGCGCGGGTCGTAGACGATGACGTTGTCCGGCTTGTTGTCGTGGTGGAAGGTCATCACCGGGCGTTCGGTGGTGTTGTAGGTGGCCCACTCGCCGAGCCGGCCGGTGGTGGCGAACTCGACCCAGCGGCCGTGCAGGGCGTCGGCGAGGGCCTGGGGCGGGTTCGGGCCGGTGAAGGCGGTGCTGTCCGGGTTGGCGAGCGTGTCCCAGGCGAAGGGCAGCGGCAGGCTGTGGCAGGCGCCCAGCTTGACGCTGAGGACGTTGGGCGTGACGGGTGAGCGCCAGCCGAACTCGAAGACGTACGTGTCGGCGGGCGCGTCGATGCGGGCCTCGGCGATGCGGTAGGTCGGGATGCGGAACATGCGGTCGGTGAGCGTCGCGCAGGCGATGCCGGACGGGGCGTTGCGCGGGTACGGCGCGACGTCGGTCTCGGCGTAGCGGTCGTAGAAGCCGGCCGGAGCCCCGTACACCTCGGTCCTGGTCCGGAACGCCGCGTCGCCGGGCCAGCCCACCATCGGCGTGGGGACGACGAAGGTCCTGAACTCCTCGACGGTGGTGCCGATGAGCAGGGTCACGTCGGCGCCGCGGCCGTCGGCGATGGCGTCGATCGGCAGGCGCGGCACGACGTGGCCGTCGATGACCGGCATGAACGACATGCCGCACGAGGCGATGGTGCTGGCCCCGTAGCGCTCGGGGTCGGCGCTGGAGGTGACGTCGTCGCTGACCTCGGCCTGGGCCGCGATCAGGGCGGCGGTGTCCACTGCGGCGAGCGCCTGGGCGGTGGGCTGCACGTTCAGCCGGGTGGCGACGGCGGCGGTGATCAGGGCGGCGTCCTGGACGGTCTGGCCGATGTGCGCGCTGCCGCTCTCGACGATGGCCTGCTGGAACAGGTTGCGGTCGAGGGAGAGCAGGGTCAGCACGCTCATGGCGCCGGCGGACTCGCCCGCCACGGTGACGTTGCCGGGGTCGCCGCCGAAGCGGGCGATGTTGTCGCGCACCCATTCCAGGGCGAAGATCTGGTCGAGCAGGCCGCGGTTGGCCGGGGCGGGCGCGTCCTCGATGTAGGCGAAGCCGTCCACGCCGAGGCGGTAGTTGACGGTGACGCAGACGACGCCGTCGCGGGCGAAGGTGGCGCCGTCGTAGGTGGTCACCGCGGAGGAGCCGGTGGTGAACGCGCCGCCGTGGATCCACACGAGCACCGGCAGGGCGGCGTCGGAGTTGGGCGCGCTGGTCCACACGTTCAGGTTGAGGTAGTCGTCGCCGGGGACGACCGGGTTGCGGAACAGCTCGCCGAGGCGGCCCTTGAGCGGCGGCTGCGGCGGGGTGGGGCCGAACGCCTGGGCGGGCAGTGGCGCGCTCCACGGCCTGGGCGGCACGGGCGCGGCGAACCGGTTCTGGCCGACGGGCGCGGCGGCGTACGGGATGCCGCGGAAGGCGGCGATGCCGTTCTCGGTGAGGCCCAGGACGGGGCCGTGGACGGTGGGCACCTCAACGGTGGTGGGCGACATGGCACTCCTCGGCCGGGTCAGGTCGGTGCACGCTCGCCAAGGGGCCGGCCGTCCCCGGAGCACCGTCCAGGCCGACAAGCCGCGGCCAGGCATCTGGGTGATTACCCGGAGTGATGATCGCCGGATCTGGTCCTGACGAAGCATGACGATCTGTTGCCTCAGGATTTCTGTCCGGACTCGCCGGGCACCTGAGTAAGCATTCCTTACCAACTCGCTGCTGACGGCTGTGCTCGATGTCGGGATACAGCCTCTTTGGAACTTTGGGTCTTGTGTAAGGTCCGGTGTCAATTTAGGCTCCGCGTCAAGTTAGTAAACCTTCCTAATCGGACCCCTCCCCCAAGGATCGGAGCTGTTCGTGAGGCGAAGTGCAGTGATCACAGTCCTGGCCGTCGTGGCCGCGCTGCTCGCGCCGTCAGGCGCGAGCGCGGCGGCGGCGGACCCGCTGGTGTCGCAGGGCAAGAGCGTGACGGCCTCCTCGGTCGAGGCCGCCGGCCTGGAGCCGGGCAAGGCGGTGGACGGCGACCCGGCCACCCGCTGGGCCAGCGCCGAGGGCGTGGACCCGCAGTGGATCCGCGTCGACCTCGGCTCCGCGCACACGATCTCCCGCGTACGGCTGACCTGGGAGGTCGCCTACGCCAAGTCCTACCGGGTGCAGACCTCGGCCGACGGCTCCACCTGGAGCGACTTCTACACCACGGCCTCCGGCGACGGGGCGACCGACGACCTCACGGTCACCGGAACCGGCCGGTACGTCCGGGTCCACGGCACCCAGCGCGGCACCCCGTACGGCTACTCGCTGTGGGAGCTGGAGGTCTACGGCGCTCCCGTCACGGGCGGCGGCGGGGACACCCCTGTCGAGGCCAACGGGCAGCTACGCGTGTGCGGCATCAAGCTCTGCAACGAGAACGGCAAGCAGATCCAGCTGCGCGGCATGAGCAGCCACGGCATCCAGTGGTACAACCAGTGCCTCAACAGCGCCTCGCTCGACGCGCTGGCCGCCGACTGGAAGGCCGACGTCCTGCGCATCTCCATGTACGTCCAGGAGGGCGGCTACGAGACCAACCCCCGGCTGTTCACCGACCGGGTGCACAACCTGATCGAGATGGCCACCGCGCGCGGCATGTACGCGATCGTGGACTGGCACATGCTCACCCCCGGCGACCCGATGTACAACCTCAGCCGGGCCAAGACGTTCTTCACCGAGATCGCCCAGCGGCACGACGGCAAGGACAACGTCCTGTACGAGATCGCCAACGAGCCGAACGGTGACGCCGTGACCTGGTCCGTCATCCGCAACTACGCCCACCAGCTCATCCCGGTGATCCGCCAGCACGACGCCGACGCCCCGATCCTGGTCGGCACCCGCGCCTGGTCGTCGCTCGGCGTCTCCGGCGGCGGCGACGAGAGCGACATCATCGCGAACCCGGTCAACGCCGCCAACATCATGTACACGTTCCACTTCTACGCGGCCTCGCACGGGTCGGAGTACCTGAGCACGCTGTCCCGGGCCGCCGACCGGCTGCCGATCTTCGTGACCGAGTTCGGCACCCAGACGGCCTCGGGCGACGGCGGCAACAACTTCACCAGGTCGCAGCAGTATCTCGACCTGATGGCCCAGAAGAAGATCAGCTGGGTGAACTGGAACTTCTCCGACGAGTTCCGCACCGGCGCCGTCTTCAAGACCGGGACCTGCCCGGGCGGCCCGTTCGCCGGGACGGCCAACCTCAAGGAGGCCGGCGTCTGGGTCCGCGACCGGATCCGCACCGCCGACGACTTCTGACGGAACGAGACGACCCCCACCCGCGGCTTGACAACCGATCGGCGCGCGTTTCTAATGTTCGGCGTGTCGCGTGACGCCGCCGGGAAGACGGCCGCGGGTGGGCGGCACCGTATACAGGGAGATGATCGCCGTGGACTCGTTCACCACAGGTCGCGCCTGATCTCGTCGCGCCCGCGCGTCATCGCCGAGCCCTTTCCCGTCCCTTCCCGTTCGCGAACGGGTCGCTGACGCGCGCCGGTTTCCGCACTGCTCGTCCCACATTCTTCACCGCCTGCGCGCGGTCTTTCTCACCTGGCCGAAAGGGCTTTCTTTTTGTTGACCATCACCCATGTTCCCGCCTCCCAGCACGAATCGGACGCCGTACGGGCGAGGATGCAGCAGGTCTTCTCCGACCCGCCCGTCCTCGATGGCGACGCCGAGCTGCGCCCGCTCCTGCCGGAGACCGGCGGGGTGCCCGCCACCTGGGTCACCTCGGGCGGGGCGACGATCGAGGACGGCGTGACCGTCTACGTCCACGGCGGCGGCTTCTCCTTCAGCAACCCGGCGATGGAGCGGATCATGGCCTGCCGCCTGTCGAAGGCCACCGGCCGCCCGGCCCTGGCCGTGGACTACCGTCTGGCCCCGGCGCACCCGTACCCGGCGGCGGTCGAGGACGTGCTGGCCGTCCACCGCAGCCTGCTGGCGCAGGGGGTGCCCGCCGGGAAGATCCTGCTCGTCGGGGAGTCGGCCGGCGGCACCCTGATCCTCTCGGCGCTGCTGCGGCTCGCCGCGGCGGGGGAGCCGATGCCGGTGGGGGCCGTCCCGGTCTCCCCGATCACCGACCTGGCGGCGAAGCCGGCGGGCAACGGCCGTGACTCGATCGACCCGGCCATCCTGGGGCCGATCGCCACGCAATATCTCGGCGAGGCCCGGCCGGACCAGGCGCCCCAGTCGCCGGTCTACGGGGATCCGCGCGGGCTGCCGCCCATGCTGCTCCCGGTCGGCGGGGACGAGATCGTCCTCGACGACGCCCGGCGGTTCGCCGAGGCCGCCGCCCGGGCGGGCGTCCCGGTGGAGGTGGACGTCTACGAGGGCATGCCGCACGCCTTCCACGCGGCCGTGCTCTTCGCCGAGGACGCGCACCTGCCCACGGCCGCCGCCTTCCTGAGCCGCCTCACGGACTGGGTCACGAGGCTTCCCGCGCGCTGAGCCCGGCGGACAGCACGGCGGATTGGGCGGCGGGCTGGGCGGCGGCGATGACGCCGTGCACGGCCGCCGCGATGCGGGCGGCGGCCTGCTCGGGGTCGGGCCGGTCGGCGTCCAGCCAGGCGATGACGGCCTCCAGGGTGAAGGCGGGGACGAGGTTGGCCGCCCAGTCCAGCCACGGCCCGGCCGGGATGCGGCGCGCGAGGTTGCGGCGGGCGACCTCGCGCGAGGCGTCGGTGATGGTGTCGATCAGCTCGCGGAAGTCGGGCTCGCGGGCCGCGTGGCGGAACAGCAGCCGGAACCCGTCGGGGTCGGCGCCGGCGGCCCGCAGCAGCGCGGGAATGGCGTCGTCGTCGTAGTCGTCGCCGCCCGTGGCCTCGGCCAGCCGCGCGCAGGCGCGGTCGAGCACGGCCCGGTAGAGGGCGGCCTTCGAGTCGAAGTGCCGATAGAGCATCGCCCGGGTCAGCTCGGCCTCGGCGGCGATGTCGTCCAGGCCCGTCGCGGCATAGCCGGCGCGGGCGAAGGCGCGGGTGGCCGCGTCCAGGATCTGCTCACGCCGCTCCGCGCGGCGCATCCTGCGCACCGGCTCGGCCGGCCCGGCGTCGGGCTTGCTCATCGACCCTCCACTTGTAGAAGGCAAAGTATACATGTAGCTTTTTAGACGCTGGAGTATACAAAGCTGCGTCTACCTCCTGGAGGGGTCATGCCGTCCACGCCCGTTCGGCTCCCGTACGAGCAGCCCGACCCGATGCGGCCCGCGCCGCTGCTGCGCGAGCTGCAGGCCCGCGGCCCGATCCACGCCATCCGCACCGCCGTCGGCGACCCCGGCTGGCACGTCACCGCGTACGAGCACGTACGCCTGCTGCTGGACGACGACCGGCTCGGCCGCGCCCACCGCGAGCCCGCACGCGCCTCCCGCACCGGCGAGTCGGCGCTGTTCGGCGGCCCGATGGGCGACTTCGACACCGAGCAGGCCGACCACCGCAGGATGCGCTCGCTGCTGCAGCCGCACTTCTCGCCCAAGCGGATGCGCGCCCTGACCGGCCGGGTCGAGACCCTCACCACCCAGCTCCTCGACGAGCTGGCCGCCGCCGGGCCGCCCGCCGACCTGCACGCCGCGCTGGCGCTGCCGCTGCCGATCGCGGTCATCTGCGAGCTGCTCGGCGTGCCGTACGAGGACCGGGCCCGCTTCCGCGCCTGGACGCAGGCCGCCGGGGACGTCACCGACCGGGCCCGCTCCGAGCAGGGGCTGGCCGAGCTGTTCGGCTACGGGCGGCACCTGGTGGCCCGCAAGCGCGCCGCCGGCGACCCGGACGGCGACGTGATCTCCCGGCTGGCCGCCACCGACGGGGTGAGCGACGACGAGGCGGCGGCGATGGGCATGACGCTGCTGTTCGCCGGCCACGAGACGACGGTGACGGCGATCGGCCTGGGCGTGCTGTGGCTGCTGGCCACCCCCGGCCAGTGGCAGGCCCTGGTCGACGACCCGGCGCGGATCGACGCCGCGGTGGAGGAGATCCTGCGCGCGCCCGGCCTGGGCGGCGGCGGCATCCCCCGCTACGCCCGCACCGACCTGGAGATCGCCGGCGTGCGCGTGCGGGAGGGCGACCTGGTGCTGCTGGACCTCGGGGCCGCCAACCACGACGCGTCGGTGTTCGCCGACCCGGACCGCTTCGACCTCGACCGGCCCGCCGCGCCGCACCTGACGTTCGGCCACGGCGCCCGCTACTGCATCGGCGCGCCGCTCGCCCGGATCGAGCTGAAGGCCGTCTTCTCCCAGCTCGCCGCCCGCTTCCCGACCCTGCGGCTGGGCTGCGCGGTCGACGAGCTGACCTTCAACCCGCACGTGCTCACCGGCGGGCTGACCGCGCTGCCGATCGCCTGGTGAACGCGCCCTGACGCCACCCACGGGACGCGCGTCAGCCCGGCGGCGGCCGGGTGTCAGGCCGGCCGGCCATCGTCATCCCCATGAACGGCACAGCGATCGCGGCCACGGGGCTGCGGAAGGCCTACAAGGACAAGATCGTCCTGGACGGCGTCGACCTGCGCGTCCAGGCCGGCACGATCTTCGCGCTGCTCGGGCCCAACGGCGCGGGCAAGACCACGACGGTGAACGTGCTCACCACCCTGCTGCGCCCCGACGCCGGCCAGGTGCTCGTCGCCGGGCACGACGTCACCACGCAGACCCGGGCGGTGCGGGCGGCGATCGGCGTGACCGGGCAGTTCGCCTCGGTGGACGACCTGCTCACCGGCGAGGAGAACCTGCTGATGATGGCGGACCTCCTGCACCTGCCCAAGGCGGAGGGCAAGCGGATCACCCGGCGGCTGCTCGGCCGGTTCGACCTGGCGGAGGCGGCGGGCAAGCCGGCGTCGTCCTACTCCGGCGGCATGCGCCGCAAGCTGGACCTGGCGATGACGCTGGTCGGCGGGCCGCAGATCATCTTCCTGGACGAGCCCACGACCGGACTCGACCCGCGCAGCCGCCGCACCATGTGGGAGATCATCCGCGAGCTGGTCGCCGACGGCACCACCATCTTCCTCACCACGCAGTACCTGGAGGAGGCCGACCAGCTCGCCGACCGCATCGCCGTGCTCGACCGGGGCCGGCTGGTCGCCGAAGGCACCGCCGCCCAGCTCAAGCGCCGGGTCCCGGGCGGCCACGTCCGGCTGCGGTTCGCCGACCGGCGCGCGCTCGACACCGCGGCCCGCGTCCTGGCCGGATCCGCCACGGACGAGGAGGAGCTGACCCTGCGCGTGCCCGGCGACGGCGGCGTCCGGTCGCTGCGCGCCCTCCTCGACCGCCTCGACTCCCACGCCGTCGAGGCCGAGGAGCTCTCGGTGCACACCCCCGACCTGGACGACGTCTTCCTGGCCCTCACCGGCCACACCGACAAGGAGATCAAGGCATGACCGGCTTCTCGGCCACCCTGACGGACTCGGCGACCATGCTGCGGCGCAACTTCCGGCACACGCTGCGGAACCCGCTGGCGCTGTTCAACGCCGTGATCATGCCGATCGTGCTGATGTTCCTGATGGTCCACATCCTCGGCGGGGCGTTCAGCGTCGGCGTCGACTACGCGGACTACGCGACCCCCGGGCTGATCATGACCACCATCTGCTACGGCATCAGCCCCACCGCGATCGCCGTCAACTCCGACATGACGACCGGGTTCATCAACCGGCTCCGCGTCATGCACGTGTCACGGGCCGCCGTGCTCAACGCGCACGTGATCGGGACCATGCTGCGCAGCCTGGTGGCCATCGCGCTCATCGTCGGGGTCTCGTTCCTCATGGGGTTCCGGCCCTCGGCGAGCTTCCTCCACTGGCTCGGCGCGATCGGCATCGTCGTGCTGACGGTGCTGGCCATCGGCTGGCTGACCATCGCGTTCGGCCTCGCGGCGAAGTCACCGGCCAGCGCGGGCCTGATCGGCGTCCCGCTCATGCTCCTGCCCTTCCTGAGCAGCGCGTTCGTGCCCGCCGAGAAGATGGGCGCGGGGGCGCGGCAGTTCGCCGAGTACCAGCCGTTCACCTCGATCATCGAGGCCCTGCGCGGGTTCCTGACCGGCGCGCCGTCGGCGAGCTCGGCCATCACGGCGATCGCCTGGTGCGCGGGCACCATGCTGGTCGGCTACGTGTGGGCGCGGGCGTCCTTCACGAAGCGAGGATGACGCCCGCCAGCTCGCGCCAGTCGGCCTCCCGGCCGGCGCCTGACGCCTCGGCGAACGCGGTCTCGCCGAGGCGTCCCCGCGCGTCCGCGGCGATCCTGGCGGCGTCGGGCTGCGACAGGTCCGGCGTGCCGCGCACGGCGTCGCTCGCCGCGAGCAGCCGTACGGCCTGCTCGTCCTCGCCCTGGCGCAACGCCTGGTCCGCGACCCCGACCAGCACCAGGGCGATCAGCGGCGGGTAGGAGGTCTCGGCTGCCAGGCGGAACGCCTCCGCCCGGTGCGCGCGGGCCTGCTCCAGGTCCTCGGTCAGATAGCCGTACAGGTCGCTGACCTTGGCGTGCACCATGACGCTCAGCTCGTGGACGCCCGGCATCGCCCGCACGGTGGACAGGTGCCGGCGCGCCTCGTCCGCCTCGCCGCGCCAGTGGGCGAGCTGCGCCTTGGCCAGCTCCAGCTCGGCGGACGTCTCCGGCCAGGCGATCTCGCCCGTGTAGCGCTCGGCCTCGGCCATGGCGGACGCGCTGGCCCGCTCGTCGCCGAGCAGCCAGTAGAGGTGGGCCAGCCGCGAGCGCAGGCTGGTGACCTCCTCGTTCACGCCCAGCTCGGTCAGCGCGGTGCTCGCCTCCTCGTAGAGCTCGCACGCGCGGGCCAGCTCGCCGCGCATCGCGAGCCGGTCGGCCAGCAGGGTCAGCGACAGCGAGATCCCCATCCGCTCACCCAGCGAACGGAACTCGGCGAGCGCGATCTCGGCGTCGTCGTCGACGCCGGTCTCGTCGCCGCTGAGCGTCAGCCGCAGCCGGCCGCGCGCGAGCCGCGCCTGCGCCCGCACCCAGGCGTCCTCGTCGCTGATCAGCGGCTCCAGCGCAGGCAGGAACCCCGTCGGGTCCCGCAGCATCCGCTCCCACAGCCGGACGAACCCCAGGATGGAATGGCGCAGGCCATGGCGCTCGGTGATCCGGTGCGCCTCCTGGATCCACTCCCGCGCCTGATACTGGTCGCCGCCGACCCCGGACGTCAGGAACACGGTCACGATCGTGTACGCGACCGCCCGCGTCTCGTCGGCCACCTCACCGGGCAGCGAGGCCGCCGCGACGGCCAGCTCGGTGCCCTCGGCCCGGTGCCCGGCCAGGAACCAGAACCAGCCCACCGCCCCGACCAGCCGCATCGCCTCCTCGGCCCAGCCCTCGGCGATCGCCCCGCGCGCGGCCGCGCCGATGTTGTCGTGCTCGGCTTCCAGCGTGGCCAGCCATTCGAGCTGCGCGGCCGTGCGCAGGTGCGGGTCGGCGCTCCGGCCCAGCTCGGTGAAGTAGGCCAGATGCGCCCGCCGCGCCCGTTCGCTCTCCCCGGCCTCGTCGAGCCGGTCGGCCGCGTACTCCCTGATGGTGTTGAGCATCCGGTAGCGGGTGCCGTCGTCGTCGGAGAGCAGCAGCGACTTCTCGATCAACGCGGTCAGCACGTCGAAGACCTGCTCCCCGGCCGCCTCCCCGGCCGTATCCCCGTCACCGCACACCTGCTCGGCCGCCTCCAGGGTCGCCCCGCCCGCGAACACCGAGAACCGGCGCAGCACGGCGCGTTCGGCCTCCGTCAGCAGGTCCCAGCTCCAGTCGACGACCGCGCGGAGCGTCTTGTGCCTGGCCAGCGCCGTCCGGCTGCCGCCGGTCAGCAGGCGGAAGCGGTCGTCGAGCCGGCGGGCGAGCTGGTCGACGGACATGGTGCGCAGCCGCGCCGCGGCCAGCTCGATCGCCAGCGGGATCCCGTCGAGCGCCCGGCAGATCCGCGCCAGGGCCGCCAGCGTGTCCGCGTCGGAGCTGATGTCCTTGCGCACCAGGTCGGCGCGGTCGCGCAGCAGCCGCACCGCGGGCGAGGACTCGATCCCGGCGGCGTCCGCGCCCTCGGCCGGCAGCGCGAGCGGCTCGACCTGCCACAGCACCTCGCCGGTGATGCCGAGCGGCTCCCGGCTCGTGGCCAGGATGCGCAGCCTGCGGCACTCGCCCAGCAGCCGCTCGGCGAACGCCGCCGCCGCCTCGATCACGTGCTCGCAGTTGTCCAGGACCAGCAGGACCGTGCGCTCGCGCAGCGCCGTGATGAGCCGGTCCATCGGCTCGCCGCCCCGCGCGTCGCCGACCACCGCCTGGTCGCGCAGGCCGACCGCGGTGAGCGCGGCCTGCGCCAGCTCGCCGCCCGCCTGCACCGAGGCCAGCTCCACCAGCCACGCGCCGTCCGGCAGCTCGGCGAGCATCGTCCGCGCGGTCTCCGTGGCCAGCCGGGTCTTGCCGGAGCCGCCCGGCCCCGTCAGCGTGACCAGCCTGTGCCTGACGGACAGGCCGGCGACCGCCGACACGTCGGCGTCCTTGCCGACGAAGCTCGACAGCCCGGCCCGCAGGTTCGTCCTGCGGTTCTCCGCCCGCTCACCCAGCTCGCCGCGGAGCAGCGCGGTGTGCAGCGCGGACAGCTCGGCCGACGGGTCGGCGCCCAGCTCGTCGGCCAGCCGCTCGCGCGTCCGCTGGTAGACGGCCAGCGCCTCGGTCGCGCGCCCCGCCTCGGCGAGCGCCCGCATCAGGCCCGCCACGAACCCCTCGCGCAGCGGGTACGTGGCCACCAGGTCGGTCAGCTCGGAGACCAGCTCCGAACCCCGCCCCAGCCGGAGGTCCGCGTCGACGCGATCGCCGAGCGCGGCCACGTGCAGCTCGTCCAGCCGCGTGACCACGGCGTCGAACGCCTCGCTGTCACGCAGCGCGATGTCGGCCAGAGCCTGGCCGCGCCACAGCTCCAGGGCCGAGCGCAGCAGCTCGGCCCGCGCCGCGGGCTCGGCGCCACGCGCCTGGGCGACCAGCCGCTCGAACCGGCACACGTCCACCGCGTCCGGGTCGACGGCCAGCCGGTAGCCGCCGGACTCCGCCTCGATCACCCCGTCGGGCAGCACCCGGCGCAGCCTGGACACCAGCGCCTGCAAGGCGTTCACCTCGTCGGCGGGCGGCTGCTCGCCCCAGATCCAGTCGACCAGCCTCGACCGGGTGACGATCCGGCCGGCTTCGAGGGCCAGCGCGGCCAGCAGTGCGCGCAGCCGAACCCCGGGAACCTCGACCACGGCCCCGTCACGGTTACGGACCTCGAAGGGCCCGAGCAATCCGACTCGCACATCAGCAATTGTGCCGAATCGCGAAGACCAGCCGCGACGGCGAGCGCGTACGGGCGCCGTCAGCGGTCGTGTCAGGGCGGCGACGGCCCGATGTCAGCGCGGCAGGCGAAGGTGAAGTCCTGTCGCCAGGGAGGAAAGAGCATGGAACACACCGTCACCACGATGCCCGCGGCCCGTCAGGCCGGCTGCCCCTTCGACCCGCCCAAGGAGCTCATCGAGGCGCGCGAGCAGAGCCCGATCAGCCGCTACCCGTTCCCCGACGGGCACCAGGGCTGGCTGGTGACCGGCTTCGACCTGGTCCGGTCCGTCCTGGCCGACGCGCGGTTCAGCTCCCGCAAGGAGTTCATGAAGCACCACCCGACGATCGACTACGGCGACATCGAGGTGCCGCCCGCGCCGCCCGGCGAGTTCCTGCTGATGGACGAGCCGAGGCACAGCCGCTACCGCAAGCCGCTGGTGGGCCGGTTCACCGTGCGGCGGATGCGGCTGCTGACCGAGCGCGTCGAGCAGGTCACCGCCGCGCACCTGGACGCGATGGAGCAGGCCGGGCCGGCGGCGGACCTGGTGACGGCGTTCGCCAAGCCCATCCCCGCCATCGTGATCTGTGAGCTGCTGGGCGTCCCGTACGAGGACCGGGGCTTCTTCCAGGAGCAGATCGACAAGTTCCTCGGCGGCGAGGTGGGCGACGAGGAGCTGATCGCGGCCTACCTGGGCGTCCAGAACTACCTCGCCGAGCTGGTCGCGGCCAAGCGCGCCAACCCCACCGACGACCTGCTCAGCGATCTGACCGACAGCGACCTCACGGACGAGGAGCTGAAGGGCATGGCCCTGATCCTGCTGTCGGCCGGGTTCGACACCACCGCCAACATGATCGCGCTCGGCGCCTTCGCGCTGCTGGAGAACCCGGATCAGCTCGCCGCGCTGCGCGCCGACCCTACCCTCGTCGAGGGGGCCGTGGAGGAGCTGCTGCGCTACCTGAGCGTCGCCAAGACGTTCATGCGGGTCGCTCTGGAGGACGTCGAGCTCGGCGGCCACACGATCAAGGCAGGCTCGACGGTCATCGTGTCCATCAACACCGCCAACCGCGACCCCGAGCGCTTCCCCGACCCGCACAAGCTCGACCTGCGCCGCCAGGACGGCGGCCACCTGGCCTTCAGCCACGGCATCCACCAGTGCCTCGGCCAGCAGCTCGCCCGCGTCGAGCTGCGCGTCGCCCTGCCCGCGCTGCTCCAGCGCTTCCCCACGCTGCGCCTGGCCGTGCCCGCCGGCGAGATCCCCCTGCGCCCGGAGGCCGCCGACATCTACGGGGTCAAGAGCCTGCCCGTCACCTGGGACGCCTGACCGGCTCCACCCGCGTCTGCACCTGACCTTCGCTGACGTCCCAACCTTTCACCCCCTCCCGGGCGTCTTGTCTGTATGACGGACTCCGAGGCGTTCGAGGCCTTCGTCGCCGCGTGGTACCAGCGGCTGCTGCGGGCCGCCGTCCTCATCAGCGGTGATCCGCACCTGGCCGAGGACGTGCTCCAGGACGCCCTGATCAAGCTGGCCCGCCGGTGGCCGAAGGTGCACACCGACCCCGTCGGCTACGTGCGCACCACCCTGTACCGGGACGTCGCGTCCAAGTGGCGGCGGCAGCGGGAGTTCGCGTACGGGGAGCAGCCCGACCGGGCCGACGGCGACAGCGCATCGGCGACGGACCTGAAGGTGCTCTTCGCCCGCGCGCTGGCCAGGCTGCCGGTGAAGCAGCGCGCGGTGCTGGTGCTGCGCTTCTACGAGGACCTGCCCGTCATGGAGGTGGCCGCGATCCTCCGCGTCTCGCCCGGGACGGTCAAGAGCCAGACGCACGCGGCGCTGAAACGGCTGCGCGAGGTCGCTCCCGAGCTGGAAGAGGTGCTGGTATGACGGACCAGAGGCTGCGGGAGCTCTTCGGCGAGCTCGCCGAGACCTTGCCCGAGGGGTCGTCCAGGGCGGGGGAGCTGTGGCGGCAGGGCACGCGGAGCCGGGCCCGCCGCCGGTGGACGGTGCTCGCGGCGGCGACGGCCGTCACCGGGCTCGTCGTCGCGGCGAACGTGGTGACCGGCCCGGAGCAGGCCGAGCGCGGCGTCACGGGCCGGCCGACGCCTGCCGCCTCGCCCGGCCCCGTGCTGGACACCGCCCCGCCGGCCGGCGATGAGGCGGCGCTGCCCGCGGCGGCGACCGCGCTGCCGGAACGCTGGGCCGCCATCCCCGTCGTGCGCACGGCCCCCGGGCCCGTCCTGGCGCTGGCCGAGTTCGGCGACGGGCGCGTCCACGTGCTGAAGTCCGGCGGGCGCTTCCCCCTCGACGTGAAGCTGGGCCGGGCGGGCGATGGCGGGACGCCGCTGCGGCCCAACTCGCTCGCGCCCGACGGGACGATGGCCGCCTTCCCGCAGCAGGACGAGATCGTGGTCGTCGACCTCGTCATCGGCCAGACCAGGCGCTACCCGGTGCCGGGGCGCAACGCGGTGGTGCTGTGGCGCGGCGAGCGGCTGCTCGTCGAGCAGGAGAAGGCGGACTACCTGCTCGACCTGGCCACCGGGGAGGTGACGCGGCAGCCGAACCGGGGCTTCGGCGGGGTGGCGGGCTACCGCGACCTGCGGATCGTGCCGATCGGCGGCCGGACGTTCCTGCGGGAGGGCGCGGCGCAGGTGGAGCTGGCCGTCGACGGCGGACCGGCCACGGCGGTTCCGGGCCGTCACGGGTGGCAGCGCGACGGGCTGGTCGCGGTGCCCGGACGCGCCCCCGGCGAGCGTCCGGGGCGGGCCGACGCGGTCGTCGTGGCCGAGGCCGCCACCGGGCGGGTGGTCAGGACGCTGCTCCTGCCCGGCGCCCGGTGCGGCAAGGGCGGCTGCCCGGTGCGCGGCTGGGCCCGCCACGGCACCGTGCTCGTCGAGAGCGGTGACCGGCTGCTCGGCTGGGACCTCGCCACCGGCGCGCTGTCGCGCGTCGCCGACCTGCGCCCGGACGTGACCGCCTACTCGCTGCGCAGCGGATGAGCGCCGTCAGCCGGCCAGGGCGCGGCGCAGCGCCGCGAACAGCTCGCCGTTCTGTCGCTGCGACACCCCGGCCGACATGATCGCGTACGAGCCGTGGAACGTCCCCGGCCACTGGTGCAGCTCGACCTGGACGCCGGCCTGCATGAGCCGCAGCGCGTAGTCGATGCCCTCGTCGCGCACCGGGTCGAACTCGGCGGTGGCCACGTAGGCGGGCGGCAGGCCGGACAGGTCCTCGGCCCGCGCCGGGGCGGCGTACGGGGTGGCGGGCGCGCCGCCGAGGTAGAGCCGCCAGGCGGCCGTCAGGCTGGCCGCGTTCGCCCTCGGGGTGCCGGTGAAGTTCCGCGCCGACCAGGTCCGCTGCCGGTCGTCGAGGCTGGGCTGGGTGAGGAGCTGGAAGCGGATCGGCGGCCCCTGCTCGTCGCGGGCCCGCAGCGCCACGCCGGCCGCGAGGCCGCCGCCGGCGCTCATGCCGCCGACCGCGATCCGGTCCGGGTCGACGCCCAGCTCGGCGGCGTTCGCGGCGACCCAGACCAGCGCGGCGTAGGCGTCGTCGAACGGGGCGGGGAACGGGTGTTCCGGGGCGAGCCGGTAGCCGACCGAGACCACCACGGCGCCGGACTCGGCGGCCAGCTTGGCCGCCCACCGGTGCTCGGTGTCGAGGTCGCCGACGATGCACCCGCCGCCGTGCATCCAGACGATGACGCCGCCCTGCGCCTCCTGCGGCCGGTAGATCCGTACGGGAACGTCCGGGTCCGCCGGGACCATGCGGTCGGTGATCTCCAGGGCCGAGACGTCGGGCTCCGGCAGCGAGGCGACCAGCTCGGTGAGGGCCTTGCGCTCGCTGACGGGGTCGGCGTACTCGGCCGCGGACAGCAATGGGACGAATGGTTCGAGTTCGGGATCCATGCCGACAATCCTCGGCGTCGGCCTATGCCCGATCATCCGCCAACCGTCGGGATTCGCGACCCCGGGGCGCACCGTTCGGCGCGCCGCCTCAGGTCAGGACCACGAGCTGCCGCGTCGCCCGGGTCATCGCCACGTAGCGGTCCACCGCGCCCTCGACACCCTCGCCGAACTCCTCCGGCCGGACCAGCACGACCAGGTCGAACTCCAGCCCCTTCGACAGCTCCGGAGTCAGCGACCGGACGCGCGGCGTACCCCGGAAGGCCGGATCGCCGATCACGCACGCCGTGCCCTCAGCATGCTCGGCCAGCCAGTCGTCCAGGATCGCGTCCAGCTCCGACACCTGCCCGTGGACCACCGGCAGGCCGTTGCTGCGGATCGACGTCGGCACGTTGGCGTCCGGGAGCGCGGCCCGGATGACCGGCTCCGCCTCCGTCATGATCTCCTCCGGCGTACGGTAGTTGATGCTCAGGGAGGCCAGGGTGATCCGGTCGAGCCCGATCCGTTCGAGCCGCTCCTGCCACGACTCCGTGAACCCGTGCCTGGCCTGGGCGCGGTCGCCGACGATGGTGAAGCTCCTGGACGGGCAGCGGAGCAGCAGCATCTGCCATTCGGCGTCGGTCAGCTCCTGGGCCTCGTCCACGACCACGTGCGCGAACGGGCCCGCGAGCCGGTCCGGCTCGACCGACGGCACCGCGTTCTCGTCGACCAGCGCGTCCTTGAGATCCTGGCCGTGCAGCATCGTCACCGCGCCCTCGCCGTCGTCGTCCGCCTCGACCAGGGCGTCGACGACCGTGGACACGCGGGCGCGCTCGGCGGCGACGGCCGCCTCCCGGCGGCGCCTGTGCCGGGACGCCTCCGGGTCGCCCAGCCGCTGCCGCGCCGCGTCCAGCAGCGGCAGGTCCGACACCGTCCACGCCTGCGGCTCCGCGCGCTGCAGCTTCCTGATCTCCTCGACGCTGAGCGAAGGCGCGCACCTGCGCAGGTACGCGGGCACCGTCCACAGGTCGCCGACCAGGTCGGCCGCCTCGATCACCGGCCAGGCGCGGTTGAACGTCGTCAGCAGCTCCCGGTTGCGCAACAGCGACCTGCGGAGCAGATCCGGCGAGACCTCCTGCTCGTGCTTGTCCTGGACGATCGTGACCAGCTCCTCCCAGATGCGGTCACGCGCCTCGTTGTGCGGGGTGCCCGGCTCCGGCGCGTCGAACGCGTCCGCCCAGTCCTCCGCGCTCACCCACACGTCCGACCAGGGCGTCGTGATCGTCATGCCCGTCGTGGGCGGGTTCTCGTAGAACCTGACGGCCGGCTCGATCGCCCGCACCAGCTCCGCCGACGCCTTCAACCGGGCCACCTCCGGGTCCGCCTCCACCCCGGCCTCGGCCCCCTCCGCGACCAGGTCGCGCAGCGTGCACGTTTGCACGCCCTCCTCCCCGAGACTGGGCAGCACGTCCGCGACGTACGCCAGGTACGGCTGGTGCGGGCCGACGAACAGCACGCCGCCCCGGCGGTGACCGAGACGCGGGTCCGAATAGAGCAGATAGGCCGAGCGGTGCAGCGCCACCACCGTCTTGCCCGTGCCCGGCCCGCCGTCGACCACCAGGGCGCCGCTCGAACCGGCGCGGATGATGGCGTCCTGGTCGGCCTGGATGGTGCCCAGCACGTCCCGCATCCGGGGCGACCGGTTGCTCCCCAGGCTGGCGATGAAGGCCGACTGGTCGTCGAGCGCGGCATGCCCGTCGAACCCGTCGGCGGTGAACACCTCGTCCCAGTAATCGCTGATCCGGCCCCGGGTCCACCGGTAGCGGCGGCGGCTCGCCAACCCCATCGGGTTGCCGTGCGTCGCCCCGAAGAACGGCTCCGCCGCCGCCGAACGCCAGTCCAGCAGCAGCCGGCGGCCCTCGCTGTCCGTCAGGCCGAGCCGCCCGATGTACACCGGCTCCGGATCGTCCTCGCTCACCATGTGCCCCAGGCACAGGTCCAGCCCGAACCGGCGCAGCGCCCGCAGCCTGGCCGCCAGCCGGTGCACCTCCAGGTCCCGGTCGAGGGCCTGCCGCCCCTTGCCGCCCGGCGCCCTGCGCGCGGCGTCGAGCCGGGCGGACAGGTCGGCGATCGACCGGTCCAGGCTCTCCGCGATGGCCGCGAAGTGCCGCTCGTCCCCGGCGATCAGCTTCGGGTCGGCCTTGGCGGCGAGGCGGGCGGGAAGGTCGAACACGCTGGTGGTCAGCGGGGTCACAGGCAAACGCTCCGATCTGGGGCCTGGCTCGCGGACGCGCGTCGTCCGCCGTTTCCCCAGGCCGGCTGTGGCTTCGGCGTGCCATTGTGCGGCATGACCGGGGCCTTGCGGCAAGCCCCCCGCTCCGCTATACGTTAAGAGTGGAGAGGCGTGGCCATCCCCTCTCCCCTTCTCGCTTTTTATCTGTTTTGTTGTCCCGATATGTCGTGCATGTGCATGAATACTTGGGCAGAATGATCGTGTGACGGCGATCGTGAAAACCGAGCAGATGCCCGGCCTCGTACGGGCTGCCAGGGTCATCCTGATCGTGCAAATGGCCTTCAGCCTTTTCGGCCTTGTGCTCATCTCACCGGTGATCACGGTGATGTTCAGCGAGCCGAGGGTGGCAGCGCTGCTGCTCGTTTCCTTCGCGACCGTGGTTCTCATGGGCGTGCTGATCTCTCGCTGGTCGTCCCGGCGGAAATGGGTGCGCTGGGGCGGCATCGCGTTCGAAACGGTCTTGCTCGCCAGCAATCTCATCCTGACCGCCATCGACGGAGAATTCAGCTGGCTGACCCCGATCCACCCGGGCACCATTCTGCCCCTGGCGATCGTCGTCGCGCTGTTGACGCCCCCGGCGGCCCACTGGTTCGACCGCTGACCTGAGGCGGGCGTCAGCTTGTGGCGCAGTGGGTGAGGGTGGAGCCGCGTTGCTCCCGGACGCACTGCTGGTTGACCACGGTGGCGACGCCGCGCAGGTCACGTACCGTGTCGGCCATCGTGCGCCAGGACGCGCCCTCCCGCAGCTTCAGGCGGAACGATTCGGGCAGGTCGCCGGCGGTGACGGCGGCCCACCAGCGCGGCGCTTTCGGCCGACCAGACGGGCGGTTGGTACGGCAGTGCCCGCCGCAGTCTGACGGCCCGGCGGCGCAGCGTCGACCGGCACCCGTTGAGCACCGCCGACCGTACGTACGCCAGGGCGCGGCCGGGCGCCGTCGGCTCTCCGCTGGAGAGCAGCTCGACTTCCATACTCCAGAGACGCCCGGCGCCCCGGTTTGCTGCCTCCGCCACTACTTGACGTTTGGGCGCAAGTACTTGCTATCGTGTGTCAAGTGAGTACGCGTGAGCACGTGGCGCTGGTGCGTGAGCTGGTCGAGCTGGTCGAAAGGCGGATCGTCGACCCGCTGGAGATCCTGTTCGGCTCCGGCGAGCAGGTGGAGCCCGTACGGGCACGGCTGCGGATCGAGGCGGAGGTGTGGGCCGCCCAGTTGCTCGGCCCCGACGACGCCCTCGCGGTCCGGGCGGCGGCGCGGCTGGTCGCGGCCGTCTTCCCCGGTGACGGCCCGTTCGACCCGGCCGACGCCTGGTGGGGCACGGCGTTCGGCCGGGCCGTGGCCAGGCGGGCGGGCCACCCCGGCAAGGAGGCGGTGCCGTACGCCACGGCGGGGGCGATGCTCGGCATCACCCGGCAGGGCGTGCACGACCTCGTCAAACGCGGCAAGCTCGACCGGCACCCCGACGGCGGCGTGACCACGCGCTCCATCCGCGCCCGGCTGAACCGATCTCTGGAGCGACATGGCGTACGACGTCACGATCACTGACCACGACATCCCCCTGGCCGTACGCGACCACGGCGGCCCCGGCGACCCCGTGCTCCTCCTGCACGGCCTCGGCGGCACGCTGGAGGCGTGGGACGCCGTCGCCCTGCCCGGCCACCGCGCCGTGGCGCTCGACCTGCGCGGCCACGGCCTGTCCGGCGACGGCCCGTGGGAGTGGGACCGGGTGCTCGACGACCTCGAAGCGGTGGTGAAACACCTGGACCTGGGCAACCCGGCGGTCGTCGGCCACTCGCTGGGCGGCATGCTGGCCGTGCTGTGGGCCAGGCGTCACCCCGAGTGCCCGGCCATCGTCAACCTCGACGGGCTGCGATCGGCCGAGAGCGCCCCGGACAACTACCCGGGCCTGGACGCCGCGACGCGGGACCGGGAGCTGGCGGCGCTCAAGGCCGCCTTCGACGCGCAGGCGGCGGCCCTGGCCGGGCCGCTGCCCGACGGGCTCGGGCCGCTGTTCCCGGCCAGGGCGCGCGTCGAACGCGACGGCGAGGTCTATGCCAGGCCCGGCGCCGAGCTCCTGGCGGCGGTGCGCTGTTCGCCGGAGTTCCGCGACACGATCCCGCTGCTGCGCCAGGTCACCTGCGACGCCCTGGTCGTGATCCCGACCCAGGACCCGCCGGGGATGCCGGGCGGCGAGCTGATGGCGGCGTTCCGGCGGGGTGTGCGCCGCGATCTCGCCGGCCTGCCGCCCCACCTCCAGGTCAGGGAGCTGGAGGCGAGCCACGACATGCTCGCCGAACAGCCCGCGGCCGTGGCCGCGCTGATCGGCGGCTTCCTCGCCTGACGCCGTTCGGGCTCACATCGGCGGCGGCTGTCTCGTCGGAGCCGGAAAGCCCGCCACCGAGAGGAAGACTCCTGATGACCGACGCCCTCCAGTCCCGGCTGCCCGATCCCTCCCGCTTCTTTCCCGAGGTGGGGCCGATCGCCGGAGGCATGACCAAGGCCGTGCGGAACGGCGCCGTCCCCGACGCGACCGTCCACCTGATGCAGCTGCGTGCCGGGCAGATCGTGGGCAGCACCTACCACGCGGTCCGGCAGAGTGGCCAGCTCCGCAAGGCGGGGGAGAGCGAGGAGCGCATCACCGCCGTGGCGACGTGGCGTGACGCCCCCTGTTTCACCGACGCGGAACGGGTCGCGCTGGAGCTGGTTGAGGCCGTGCTCACGCCGAGCCCGTCGGGGGAGCGGGTGCCCGACGAGCTGTACGCCAGGGTGGCGGCGCACTACGACGACAAGGCGTTGTGGACGTTGACCCTGGCGATCGGCCAGATCTGCTTCTTCATCCCCGTCGCGCTCATCGCCAGGCCGATCCCCGGCAGGCCGCTGGGCAAGAACTACACCGGCTGAACCCCGGCAGGGCGGCGGTCAGTCCACCCATTTGGGGCCGGCGCACTGGGCGATCTCGCGGACGATCTCCTCCGGGCGGGCCCGATAGCCGCTGAGCGTGGTGAACAGGACCTCGCCGCGGCCCGGGTCGTACCGGGGGCTGAAGTCGCCGTTGCGCTGCGCCGACGGCAGCATGATCGTGGGCTTGAGGTCGATGCAGATGCAGCGGCGGAAGTTGCGCCGCCGCTCGGCGATCCGGGACACGTCCGCCCACCGGTAGTGCCATCGCTGGTCGCGCACCCGTACCTCGATCCCGGCGGTGTTCACGATGAGCAGCCGGGCCAGGCGGCGGCGCATGCGCTGGTTGCCCCGCTGGACCATGTTCACGAACAGCCCTAACGAGTAGGCGCAGCCGACGATGCCGATCACCGTCAGGATGGCCAGGAGGAGGCCGGGCGCCCTCAACGAGCCCGCGATCAGCCAGATGAAGGCGCCGGCCAGGGCGAGCGGCAGGAGCGAGGCCAGCCACCACATCCAGCCCAGCCCCCGGCTCGGCGCGAACGTCCGCCCCTGCCCGGCCTGGACGATCGGAAGATCGAGGGATGGCGGTGTACGGGCGCCGGTGCGGGCGGCGTTGCGCGTGAAGGGGAAGTCGTGGGCGTTGTCGGTGCCGCGCTGGTTGGGGTCGGGCAGCCCCCGGGCCCGCAACCGGTGGCGCAGGTGCCCGTACAGCACGCCGAGCGTGAGCGGGTCGGGCTCGCCCGGGAGGCCGCCCCTGATCAGGCGCAGCAGCTCCCCGGTGAAGGACGTGCAGGCGTCGACCTGCTCCCCGAACGGCACGACGTGCGCCGCCAGGTCGCTGGCGGTCAGCGTGTAGACGCCGCGGACGTCGCTCTGGTCGGCGATCAGCCCGGCGGACAGCCCGGCGGACAGGGTCTCGGTCTGGATGACCGATCCGGCGTAGCAGCAGTCGAGCACGGCGATCTTCACCGCAGCCGGGCTGTCGCGCAGCGCGGTGCGGATGCGGGAGTACTCCAGGCCGGTCAGGTCGGGGTCGGCCGCGGTGGTGTCGGCCAGGGCCAGGCACAGCTCGCCCTCGGCGGTGAGCATGCCGTGCCCGACGAAGTACAGCAGCAGCACCCCGGTCGTCTCCCGGGCGACTTGCCGGATGCGCTGCGCCGCGACGCGGCTGTCGCCCTCGTTGTGCAGGACGGTGACGTCCCCGGCGGGCCAGCCGCACAGGGCGGGGTCGGTCAGCGCCGCGCGCATCCCCAGGACGCTGTTGGCGGCGGCGGGCAGGTCGGGCAGGCTCTCGTCGCGGTGCACGGAGGTCGCGACGAGGACGGCATGGGAGACGCCGCTCCGGCGCCGGTCAGCCGGCATCGCCCGCGCTCGCCCGGTCGGCCTGGTCCAGCACCTCCTGGAGCAGGGGCAGCGCGTCGCCGACCCGCTTGGCCTCGACCGTCACGGTGCGTTCGGGAGTGGTGAGCGTGATGGACACGTCGGCGTGCCGGTTGGTCAGCCACGTCGTCAGCGCCCTGGCCAGCACCATGCCCGCGCCGCCCGACCCGACGGCGATGCTGAGCAGCTCGACGGCGCCGCCGAGCTCCTCGCGGCCCGGCGGGCGGCCGACCGGGTCGACCCGGCCCTGCAGCGGGCGCTGGCTGCGCAGCCAGCGCGTCAGCGAGACCAGCTCGCCTGTGGGGACCACCCGGACTTCCACCCGCATCTGGCCTCTCCTCTGCTCAGGGAGCTGATCCAGCTCCAGCATGAGGCATCGCCCGGCGGGGTGTCAGGAAACGCTTCCTACCACACGACCCACGGGCTCTCCACGCCGCCGCTGAACGCCCCCGTGCCCGACTTGCGCCACCGCTGGCGCACGTCGACCTTGGCTCCGGTACGGGACGCCGTGGCGGTGAACGGGCCGCAGGTGACCACGGCGCCGTCGCGGGCCGGGGCGACGCCCGCGCAGAGGAACGGCTGCGACAGGTTCGTCTCGGCGTCGGTGTTGTAGAGCTGCACGTGGATGTCGGAGCGCAGCGAGGCGGAGCCCCTGATCCGGCCCATCAGGCGGAACTCGTCCCCGACCTGCGCCATGCAGGGCGACATCTGCAGCCCGGGCGTGGGGGAGAACCAGTCGCGGCACCGCCAGTTCACGGCGGCGGCCGGGGGCGGGGTCTCGGGCTCGGCGGTCGTCGGGTCCTCCGGGTCGGCGGAGGTGGGCGGCGAGGTCTTGGGCTTGGGCTTGGGGGAGCGGGTCGTGCGTTCCGGCGCGGGGCGCGTGGTGGCGGGCTCGGCGGTGGGGGTCTTCGGGGGGTGGCTGCGGATCGGCAGCACCTTCGACGTGGGGGTGTCCGGGACCTCGGGCTCCGTGGAGGCGGTGGCGGGGGCCTGGGCCTCGACGGGAGCCTCGACGGTGGCCTCGCTCACGGCGCCGACGGTCTGGGCCCGCCACGGCGCGACGACGACGAGCGCGCCCGCGCTCACGACCAGGGCCGCCGCGGTGGCCAGGCCGACCAGGACGCGCTGCCGCGACCGCCCCGCCCCCTTCCCGGCCTCGCGCCGCCCGCCGTCCCCACGCCCGGGCGACGTCTCCACGGCGCCCGTCCCGGCGGCGACCGGCGTCCCACCTGTGCCCGGCGTTCCGGTGGGCGCGGGCGGGCGGGTGCGCGCGTCCTGCGGATCGGCTGTCACGGGCGGCTCGTACGGGCCGGGCAGGGGCTGGGAGGTGGCCAGCGGCGGGTGTTCCAGGCCGACCGGCGGCAGGGCGGGCAGGCCGGCCAGCGACGGTGCGGCAGAGGTCAGCGCCTCGGCCAGGCCGGCCGCCGTGGGGCGGGCGGCGGGGTCCTTGGCCGTGGCTGCGGTGATGAGCGTCCACAGGACGTCGGGCATGCCGGGCAGCCGCCGGGGCGCGGCGGTGGCGTGCTGCCTGAGCAGCGCCATCGGATGCTCGCCGACGAACGGAGGCCGTCCGGCGAGCAGCTCGTACAGGATCAGCCCGGTCGCGTACACGTCCACGGCGGGGGTGGGCGTGGTGCCGTCGGCCACCTCGGGCGACAGGTACGTGGGGGTGCCGATGATCGACGAGGTCTGGGTGAGGCCGGGCCCGTGGACGATGCGGGCGACGCCGAAGTCGGTGAGCCTGGGCTGCCCGGTGGCGGCGTCGATCAGGATGTTGCCGGGTTTGACGTCGCGGTGGATCACGCCCATGTCGTGCGCGGCGGCGAGCGCTCCGGCGATCCGGGCCACCATGCGGGCGGCCTCGGCGGCCGACAGCGTGCCGCGCTCGTGGAGGAGCGTGCGCAGGTCGCCGCCTTCGACGAAGTCCATCACCAGCGCCAGCCGGTCGCCCTCGACGACGAAGTCGCGCACGGTGGCGATGTTGGGGTGACGCAGGTTGAGCATCACATTGCGTTCCTGGACGAACCGGAGCACCAGGTCGCGGTCGGCGGCGAGTCCTTCACGCAGGAGCTTGGCGGCGACGATCTCGCCGGTGTCGCGGTGCCTGGCCCGCCAGACGGTCCCCATCCCGCCGGCGCCGATCTGCTCCACGAGGATGTAACGGCTGCCCAGGGCCCCGTCCGTCGCCATCCGCCCGCCCTCCCCCTGAAGATGCTTCGATCACAATAGTGACGTTCGGGCTGATTTGTTCGGAGGATCCAGGGTCAGGAGATGCGTGACTGCAGGGCCGTCGGCACGTCCGGGTCGACGGGGATGACGCTCGACACCCCCGTCACCTCAAGGAGCCGCCGCAGCACGCCCTGGACCCCGGCGAGCCTGAGCCAGCCGCCCGCCGCCCTGGCCCGGTTGGAGAATTCGAGGATCGTCCGCAGGCCCATCGAGTCGCAGAAGGACAGTTCGGTCACGTTGACGACGAGGTGGACGCAGCCTTCGGCCATGCCGGCCGCGATCTTCTCCGTCACTTCGGAACACCGGGTGGTGTCGAACTCACCGACCAGTGTGATGACCGCCGTGTCGCCGAAGTGTTCAATTGTGAGGGCGAACGGTGATTGCATCCAGCAGGCCTCCATTGGGGTTGCTTGTGACGCTACACCGCGCGTGCGCCTCGTGGCGGCCGGAGCCGTGACGCGCTGTCCGAATGCCGCCAGCGCCCGCGCCGCCCGATCGGTCACAGTGTTGCGGTGAGCACAGTGATCGACAAGCACACCCGCATCGAGCCGGGCATCCTCTACTTCGGCACCCCTGTGGTCCTGGTCTCCTCCACGAACCCGGACGGCACCCCCAACCTGGCGCCCATGTCGTCGGCCTTCTGGCTGGGCTGGCGGGCCATGCTCGGCTGGGGCACCCGCTCACGTACGGCCCAGAACCTGCTCAGGACCGGCGAGTGCGTGCTGAACCTGCCCTCGGACGCGCTCGCCGCCGCCGTCGACAGGCTGGCCCTGACCACGGGCAGCGACCCCGTTCCGCCGGGCAAGCACGCGCGCGGCTACCGCCACGTCGCCGACAAGTTCGCCAGGGCGGGGCTGACGCCGGTGCCGAGCGAGACGGTCGCGCCGCCCCGCGTGGCCGAGTGCCCGGTGAGCATGGAGGCCGTCGTGGAGCGGACGCACCCGGTGGGCCCCGACGACGGCGTGACCGCCTTCGAGGTACGCGTCCAGCGCGTCTGGGTGCACGACGACATCCGTACGGAAGGGACGGACGACCACATCGACCCCGACGCCTGGCGTCCGCTGATCATGAGCTTCCAGAAGCTGTACGGTCTCGGCCCGCAGGTGCACCGCTCGACGCTGGCGACCATCCCCGAGTCGATGTACCGGGGCCCGGACATCGAGCGCGCCCGCTAGCCGAGCAGCCTGCGGTGCAGGCTGAGCCAGGTGCGGCCGGCGCCGAGCCGTTCGACGTCCGCGCGCGGCAGCCACCGCGCCCGCGTGCTCTCCGACCCCGCCGGCGGCCGCGTCGACCCGCCGAGCCCGGCCAGCCGGGCGGTGAACATCACCATGTACGTCAGCGCCGGGTAGGGGTGACCGGGCGGCGGCGGGGCGAGCAGTTCGATGCGGTGCCAGGCGAAGACCGACAGCAGCCCGGGATCCAGCTGCAGGCCGGTCTCCTCGGCCAGCTCGCGGGCCGCCGCCTGGACGGGCGTCTCGCCGGGGTCGAGGTGGCCGCCGGGGATCTCCCAGCCGCGCCCCGGCCGGTCCAC
The DNA here is from genome assembly GCF_040639085.1 of Nonomuraea sp. NPDC023979. Taxonomy (NCBI): domain Bacteria; kingdom Bacillati; phylum Actinomycetota; class Actinomycetes; order Streptosporangiales; family Streptosporangiaceae; genus Nonomuraea; species Nonomuraea sp. NPDC023979. The sequence goes on along the minus strand of NZ_JBEZZG010000003.1, from coordinate 168,415 downwards.
GTGCGTCAGCAGCGTCCGGTCCGCCTCGTCCAGGACGAACGCGAACGCGGACGTGACCGTGCCGGCGCCGGGCAGGTCGCCGGCGAGCACCACGTCCAGGCGGTGCGGGACGGCGATCCACGGCACCGTCCGGGTCTCCACGATGTGACTCATCCGGTCCAGCGTCTCAGACGCCCCGGCGCATCGCCCGGTTGCCCAGCACCAGCCCGGCCGCCGCGATCACCACAGCCGCCGCCGCGCCGTACAGGACCGACGGGTGGGCGAGGTCGCCCGCGAACAGGGCGCGCTGGGCGTCGACGACGTGCGTGACCGGGTTGACGTCGCCGAGCGCCCGCAGCCAGGCCGGGCCGGAGTCCATCGGCAGCAGCACGCCCGACAGCAGCAGCATCGGGAACAGCAGCGCCTGCGTGACCACGTAGAACAGGGTCCCGCTGGGCGCGGACTTCAGCGCGAGCACGAACGACAGCGCGCCCAGCCCGATCCCGAACACGATCAGCAGCGCCATCCCCGCCAGCACGCCCGCCGGGTGGAGCTCGAAGCCCAGCGGCAGCGCCAGCACGATGATCAGCACCGCCTGCGCGGTCAGGATCGCCATCTCCTTGAGCGTGCGGCCGACGAGCATGGCGGTGCGGTTGAGCGGGGTGACCATCATGCGCTCCATCGAGCCGCCGATCAGCTCGACCAGCAGGTGGTAGCCGGACGCCATCGGCCCCGACAGGCACATCATGACCAGGATGCCCGGCACGAACCACTGCCAGGACGACCCCACGGCTCCGTCCAGCAGCGACCCGAACAGGAACAGGAACAGCAGCGGCTGCCCCATCTCGAACAGCAGCCCGACCGGCTCGCGCAGCACGGGCGCGAACTCGCGGCGGAAGACGGTGGCGGTGTCACGCAGGAAGGTCGTCATCGAGCTTTCTCCCGGTCAGGCTGAGGAACACGTCGTCGAGGGTGGGGCGGGCGGTCTCGGCGGTGGCGACCTCGATCCCGGCCGCCTCCAGGGCGCGCAGGTAACCGGGCAGCGCGGCGGCGGCGTTGGCGACGCGCACCCGCACGGTCAGCCCGTCGGCCTCGCCGCCGCCGATCCGGGCCGCCTCGGCGGCGTCGCGCCCGGTGCGGGTGGTGATCGTGAGCCGGTCGCCGGCCAGGTCGTTCTTGAGCCGTTCCGGGGTGCCGTCGGCGATGACGCGGCCGCCGTCGATGACGATCACCCGCTCGGCCATGCTGTCGGCCTCGTCGAGGTAGTGGGTGGTCAGGAAGATCGTGGTCCCGTACGTCTCCCGCAGGCGCAGGATGTGGGCCCAGATGTCGGCGCGGCTGCCGGGGTCGAGCCCGGTGGAGGGCTCGTCGAGGAACAGCAGGTCCGGCCGGTGGATGAGGCCGAGCGCGATGTCGAGGCGGCGGCGCTGGCCACCGGAGAGCGTGCCGGGCTTGCGGGTGGCGAGGGGCTCCAGGTCGAGCAGTTCCAGCAGTTCGGCGGCGCGGGCGCGGGCCTGGGCGGTGGTCAGGCCGTAGCAGCGGCCCTGGGTGACGAGCTCGTCGCGGACGCGGAAGTTCTCGCCGGCGCTGTTCCGCTGGCCGACGTAGCCGATCCTGGCGCGCACGCCGGCCGGGTCGCGGGCCACGTCGCGGCCGGCCACGACGGCGGTGCCGGACGTCGGGGGCAGCAGCGTGGTGAGCATGCGCAGGGTGGTGGACTTCCCCGCGCCGTTGGGGCCGAGGAAGGCGACGAGCCGGCCGGGCTCGACGTCGAGGTCGATGCCGCGCACCGCCTCGACGGTCTCCTTTTTCATCGTGAAGACACGGGTCAGTCCCCGGGCGTGGATCATGGTCGGTTCTCCTCCGGGCATGGCGAAGAAACCCCAGGTCGGGGGCTTGGTTGAGGTTGGGGGTCCAGTGTGGGCGCGGGGGAGGGCTTTGGCAAACGCGAACGTGACGTTCATATACGGCTCTGACCTGCGAAAACGCTACGTAGGAGACGTGACGGAGGTGGGCCGGTTTCGGGGCTCTGAAGTGGGGTTTCGACGGACGTACAGAGAAATTTCCAATGACGGATAGCTGCGTCCGGTTATGCGGATATTGCGGGTTGCGGGATTATGCCGGGCTCCGGGATGATCTCGCAGGTGAAACGTCTGTTATTGGTCGCGGTGGCCGCGGTGGTCGGCATGGCCGGTCCCGCCCAGGCGGCCTCCGGGGTGCCCGGGGTCGATGTCAGCAACTGGACGGCGGAGGTCGACTGGCCGGCGGTGGCCTCGGGAGGCGGGAAGTTCGCCTTCGTGCTCGCCACCGAGGGCGTCGACTTCCGGAGCACGCACTTCACCTCGCAGTACGACGGTGCGGCGGCGGCCGGGCTGGTGCGCGGGGCCTACCACTTCGCCCAGCCGCACGAGTCGGGCGGGGCCGCGCAGGCCGACTACTTCGTGCAGAACGGCGGGGCGTGGACCGGCGACGGGATGACGCTGCCCGGTGTGCTCGATCTTGAGGACAATCCATACAAAGAGCGCAACGGCAAGAACAGCTGCTATGGATTGACCGCGAAAGACATGGTCGCCTGGATCAAGGACTTTACGAAGAAATACCGCCAGCGGACCGGGCGCAACGCGATCATTTACACCACCACGAGCTGGTGGCGCACGTGCACCGGTGACAGCGCCTCCTTCAAGGCGCACCCGCTCTGGATCGCCCGCTGGGGAGCCGATCCTGGCGAGCTGCCCAAGGGCTGGGAGAAGCACACGTTCTGGCAGTCGGCCGAGAAGGGCACGCTGGCCGGCGGGCAGAACGCCTTCAACGGCACCGAGGCCGACCTCAAGGCGCTGGCCAACCCGCCCGCGGAGGTCACGGTCTCGGGCAAGGCGCGCAGCCGCAAGAGCTTCACGCTGACCGTGGCCAACACCGGCCCCCACCCGGTCACGAACGTCAAGGTGTCCGGCCGGACCTTCGGCGGCATGCGCGTCGTCAAGGCGACCTCGGGCTGCACGTTCAGCGGCACGGCGATCCGCTGCGCCATCCCCGAGATCGCGCGCGGCCAGAAGCGGACGTTCACCTTCGCCACCAAGCCGTCGAAGTCGAAGGGCGTCGTCGGCATCAAGTTCACGGTCGGCTCGGCGGAGCTGGAACTGCGGGCGAGGTAGGCCGGGGTGAGGCTGTCGGGCAGGCGCCGGCTCGCCCTCGCCGTCGTGCTCGTCCTGCTGGTCGCCACGGCCTCCGTCCCGATCAGGCGGTACGTGCTGCCGCGCATCGTGGAGATCGCGTACGCGGTCGAGAAGCGCGGGATCGTCTACTCGTGGGGCGGCGGCCACGCCGAGGAGCCGGGGCCGTCCAAGGGCACCTGCCTGGGCTACGAGGGCAAGATCAAGCCCTGCCCGGCGGCCAGGACGCGCGGGCTGGACTGCTCGGGGCTGACCCGCTGGGTGTACGCGCTGGCGCACGGCGAGGACGTGCTCGGGCCGGGCAACACCGACGACCACATCCGCCGCATGCGCCGGGTCGCCCGGCCGCGGCCCGGTGATCTGGTGTTCTTCGGCAGGAGCGTCAAGCAGACCCGCCATGTCGGCGTCTACCTGGGCGGGGGCCGGATGATGAACGCCCCGGAGACCGGCGCCGTCGTGCGGGTCGACCCCGTCTCCCGGGTGAAGGGCTTCCTCGGGTTCTACCGGTACTGATCCGGTATGGCGTGTAACGCGGGTCACGTACCGGAAATTGAGAGACCCGGAGGCTACTGTGTGCCGCTATGGACAGGCGATGGGTAGGTGGCGACGGGTTCGAGATCGTGCTCGCCCTGCGCGCGGGGCGGCAGGTGCTCCGGGTGCGTCGCAACGGGTGGCTGGTGGCCGACTGCCTGTCGGTCGCGGAGGTCGCGCGCCACGTCGATCTGGCCGATCTGTGCGAGGTCGTCCGGCTGCCCGCGGCCCGGGTCCCGGCCGAGGCGGTGGAAGGGCGGACGAGTTCGCATCATCGCTGAGCGCCGTGTATGGTTACACCTGTCCGCAGCGCCGGACAGGCCCCTATAGCTCAGTCGGCAGAGCGTCTCCATGGTAAGGAGAAGGTCAACGGTTCGATTCCGTTTGGGGGCTCCAGCTGTGACGGGCCTCACCGCAAGGTGAGGCTTTATTCATTTAGGTTCACCGGTGATTCTGAGGCATACTGGGGTCACCCGCTCGACCAGGCGAGTTACGAATGTGCTCCCGGTGTCGGGTATCCTCTACGGGGCCGGGTCGTTACCGGCTCAAGGCGGAGTAGCTCAGTCAGGCAGAGCAAACGGCTCATAATCGTTGTGTCGCCGGTTCAAGTCCGGCCTCCGCTACTGCCCTTCCCCAGGTCACCTGACCTGGGACGGGCGTGTCCATGTCCCGAACGTAGAAAGGCACTCCCAAGTGGCTGCCACCGACGTTAGGCCGAAGATCACGCTGGCCTGCCAGGAGTGCAAGCACCGCAACTACATCACGCGGAAGAACCGGCGCAACGACCCGGATCGGCTTGAGCTGAAGAAGTACTGCCCCAACTGCCGCTGCCACCGCGCGCACCGCGAGACCCGCTAGTTCTCGCCGGGCAGCATTCCTGCCTCCCCATAACGCACAACCGGCGTCCTGCTGACAGGGCGCCGGTTCGTCGTGTCCGGCGCATTTCATGGGCAAAATGCCGGTCATCCCGGCGACAGCCGAACCTTGTTCTGTTACCGTCTGGCTCAACGACGCTCGGTGACACATGCGAGGGAGCGCTGATGGCGTTGAACCGTGACTTCGTGGGACGCAGCTACCCTGCCGGCCCCCCGTACGAGGTCAGCCGGGTCAAGATCAGAGAGTTCGCGGCAGCGATCGGCGACAACAATCCCGTCTACCGCGACAGGGAGGCGGCGCGGGCCGCCGGACATCCCGACGTGATCGCGCCGCCCACGTTCCCCATCGTGTTCAGCCTGCAGAGCGGCGGCGAGGCGCTGGCCGACCCCGACCTCGGCCTGAACTTCGCCATGGTCGTCCACGGGGAGCAGCGCTTCGAGTACGTCCGCCCCGTCTACGCCGGCGACCGGCTCGTGGTCACCGCGACGATCACCGACATCCGCAGCGCCGGGCGCAACGAGCTGCTGACCGTCAGGAGCGACGTCACCACGGTCGAGGGCGAGCCGGTCTGCACCACGTACAACACGATCGTCGAGCGCGGAGGGGCGGCCTGACATGACGGCGACGGTGCAGTACGACGAGGTCGAGGTCGGCCAGGAGATCCCGGCCGTGGACTACGGCGTGCGCAGGCTCAACCTGGTGATGTACGCGGGCGCGTCCGGCGACTTCAACCAGATCCACTGGAACGAGCGGTTCGCCAAGATGGTCGGCCTGCCCGACGTGATCGCGCACGGCATGTACACGATGGCGCAGGCCGGGCGGTTCGTCACCGACTGGGTGGGCGATCCAGGCGCGGTGGTCGACTACGGGGTCCGGTTCTCCTCGATGGTGGTCGTGCCCGACGACGACCAGGGCGCCACGATCACGGTCAGCGGGGTCGTGGAGGAGAAGCTGCCCGACAAGCGGGTGGTGGTCGGCCTCACGGCCCGCTCCGGCGACGCCCGCGTGCTGTCGAAGGCCCGGGCGGTCGTCCAGCTCGCCTGACGCGCCCGTGATGACTGGCCGGGCGGCTCTCGGGTACGCGTGAGCCCATGACCGCGAACGTCTGGCCCACCGTGCAGTCCATCCCCGTCTCCGCCGTGACCGACGACCGGCCGCCCGGCCACCTCCGGCCGCCCCGCCTGGAGGAGGTGGCCGGCACCGTCGGCACCGGCCGCGACACGACAGGCGGCGCAGGCGACCAGGGCGGTGCGGCGGGTGCGGGCCCGGCGCGGAAGGGGCCCGCCACCGGCGTCGGCACCGCCGGGGCCAGGCCCCGGGGCGCGCGCCAGAACCCGGCCGCCGAGCTCGGCTTCTCCGGCGACCCCGGGCAGCACGGCGCGCCCGACGACAGCATGCTGCACGCCCAGCGGACCTGGGACGGCGCCCTGGCCACCAACCGCATGGACGACCTGGGCGTCAACGCCGAACGGCTGCGCATGGAGACCAAGGACGTGACCGCCTCGGTGGGCCTGGTCGTGGACGGCCGGCCCGACGACGTGCGGGCCTGCGTGCAGTCGGTCCTGGACCACACCGGCGCCGCCGTCCTGGCCATCGACCTGGGCAACGTCGCCGGCGCCGGGGACGTGCTCGACGAGCTGGCCGAGCGGGACCCGGAGCGGGTCAAGGTCTGGCACGTGGCCGAGACCTCGCAGTGGCGCGACGGCACGGCGACGTGGGGCGCGTGCCGGGCCAAGCTGCTCCACCTGGACACCGCCGAGGTGCACGTCCTCATGGACACCTCCCTCGTCCTCGAAGGTGACGCCCTCGCGCCGCTGGTGGCCGCCGTCAAGGACGGCGCCGTGGCGGCGGGCCGGCAGGGCTGGGAGCCGCTGCCCGAGGGGCGGGCCCCGGTGGTCGAGGTCACGTCCGAGCGGCCCCGGCCGCACCAGGCGCCGCCCGGCTGGCGGCAGGCGTCGCCGGGCAAGGTGCGGGCGCTCGGCGGCGGCCTGATGGCCGTACGGCGGGCCGCCGCCGTGGGCGTCTTCCCCGAGGACGCCCAGGACGGCCGCCACGGCGACCTGGAGCTGTCGCTGGCGCTGCGCGGCGAGCTGGTCGTCCCCGACCAGCACCTGCCGGTACGGCAGCGCCACGAGCACGACCTGCCCGCCGGCTGACCCGAACCTCCCACCCGGCACACCCGGGGGGCGGGCACCCGGGAACGCTCATAAGCTTGTGGCTCATGGAGATGCTCGCGCCTTACACCACGCTGGGTCTGGGCGGTCCCGCCGGCGAGTTCGTCGAGGCCGCCACGGCAGAGCAGCTCGTCTCCCTGGTCGCGGAGGCCGACCGGCAGGGCAGGCCGACGCTGGTGCTGGGCGGCGGCAGCAACCTGGTGGTGTCCGACGCCGGGTTCGACGGGCTGGTCGTGCGGGTGGCGTCCCGGGGCGTGACGGTGTCGCGTGACGGCGAGCAGGTCCTGGTCACCGCCGAGGCCGGCGAGGACTGGGACCCGCTGGTGGCGCGGGCGGTCGCGGAGGGCTGGTCGGGCATCGAGTGCATGTCGGGCATCCCCGGCCTGGTGGGCTCCACCCCGATCCAGAACGTCGGCGCCTACGGCCAGGAGGTCGCCCAGACGGTCCGGTGCGTGCGCGCCTACGACCGGCTGACCCGGCAGGTCGTCGACATCGAGGCGCGGCAGTGCGGGTTCTCCTACCGTGACAGCGCCTTCAAACGGGATCTGTCGCGGCACGTGGTGCTCGCCGTGACGTACGCGCTGGACCTCTCCGACAGGTCGGGCGCGGTGGCGTACAAGGAGCTGGCCGGACGGCTCGGCGTCGCGCTCGGCGAGCGGGTGCCGCTGGCGCACGCCCGTGAGGCCGTGCTGGCGCTGCGGCGCGGCAAGGGCATGGTGCTCGACCCGGACGACCCCGACACCCGCAGCGCCGGATCGTTCTTCACCAACCCGATCCTGACGGCGGCCGAGGCCGAGGAGCTGGCGGCGCGCGCGCCCGGCCACCCGAGCTGGCCGCACGACGGCGACACGGTCAAGGTGCCGGCCGCCTGGCTGATCGAGCAGGCCGGCTACCCCAAGGGCTACGGGCGCGGCCCGGTGCGCATCTCGACCAAGCACACGCTCGCGCTGACCAACCCCGACGGCCTCGGCACCACCGCCGACCTGCTGGCGCTGGCCAGGGAGGTGCGTGACGGGGTGCGCGAGAAGTTCGGGGTGTCGCTCGTCAACGAGCCGGTGATGGTCGGCTGCGCGCTCTGAGCCCCGGGAATAGCCCGTACGGCGGGGCTGTTATGGTGGTTCGGAAACACCGAGGGGGAGTAGTCCCAATCGCGTGATCGACACACTGGCGCGGCCTGCCGCGCCCGGTCACGCGGGCCTTCACGGGCGGACGAGACCTTCGGCCTGGCAGTCGCGTACGAAGACGCTGCCGGGCCGAGGCCGTGCCCGAAAACTTCCCCCGGCGCACGCTCGCGGTCCGGTCGCGCGGAAGAGGACCGTTGGAAGCGTTCTGGATCAGCCTGGTCGCGATCTTCATCGCCGAGCTGGGCGACAAGAGCCAGCTCATGGCGATGACGTTCGCCACCCGTTTCAAAGCCTGGCCCGTGCTGGCCGGCATCACCATCGCCACCACGGCGGTGCACCTGGTCAGCGTGGCCGTGGGCGGCCTGATCGGCGACGCGCTGCCCACCACGGCGATCGCCGTCGTGGCCGGGATCGCCTTCCTCGGCTTCGCCGTGTGGACGCTGCGCGGCGACGAGCTGACCGACGAGGAGTCGCGCAAGGCCCAGACCACCACCCGCAACGCGCTGATCGCGGTGACCGTCGCGTTCTTCATGGCCGAGCTGGGCGACAAGACCATGCTGGCGACGATCACGCTGGCCACGCAGCACGGCTGGCTGGGCACCTGGATCGGCTCCACGGTCGGCATGGTCGCGGCCGACGCCCTGGCCATCGTGGTCGGGCGGATGCTGGGCAGGCACCTGCCGGAGAAGGCCATCCGCTACGGCGCGGCGGCGGCGTTCGCCGTGTTCGGCGTCGTCCTGCTGGCCGACGCGTTCGTCTAGGGAGTCAGCAGCGACAGCCGGTGGGCGGCGGCGGCCGCCTCCCCCCGGGTGGTGACGCCGAGCTTGCCGAGGATGTTCGAGACGTGCACGGAGACCGTCTTGGCGGAGATGAACAGCTCCGCCGCGATGTCCCGGTTGGTCCGGCCGAGCGCCACGAGGCGCAGCACCTCCAGCTCGCGCGGCGTGAGCAGCTCGGACGGCTCCTGGGCCCGCTGGACGCCGCCGACCCGGCGGGACAGCGCCGCGATCTCCTCGATGAGCGGGGTCGCGCGCAGCCCCTCCGCCAGCGGCAGCGCCACCGCCAGCCGGGTGGCGGCGCCGTCGCGGTCGCCGGACAGCGCCGCCGCCTTGGCCGCCCGCGTCAGTGCCTTGGCCTGGCTGTACGGGCGCCCGAGGCGCTCCCACGCGGCGGCAGAGGCGTCGAAGTCACCGGAATAGGTGAGCTTGTACGCCTTCGCGACCGGCCCCGCGACCGACAGGTGCGCGGCCACCTCGGCGGCGTGCTCCCGTACGGCACGGGCGCGGGCGGGCTCGGTGACCTCGGCCGCGTCGCAGACCGTGCGCAGCAGGGCCAGCAGCCGCCAGCCCAGCATCGCCTTGCTCGACTGCGCCGGACGGGCCAGGATGCCCTCGGCCACCTCCAGCGCCGCGCTGTGCTCGTTCCTGAGCATGTGCCAGCCGATGTGCAGCCGGGTGCTGTTGGTGATGTCCTGGACGAAGTCCTCAGGCCGCTCCTTGAGCACGCCGATCTCCGACAGGATGGCCTCCAGCGGCTCCACCTCGCCCCGGCCGAGCGCGATGTCGGCGCGCACGCGCAGCAGGTGGTGGCGGGTGCGCAGCGCGGGGCTGAAGCTGAGCGCCCGCTCCACGGTGTCGAGCGCCTCGTCCCAGCGGCCGACCGCCTCCAGCGCCTCGGCCCAGTTGTTGAGGATGAACAGCCCGCTGGCCCGCAGCCTGCCGTAGCGCTTGGCGACCTGCCAGCCCTCCTCGCACAGCTTCAGCGCCTCGTCGGCCCGGCCGCTGTCGAGCAGGGCGTCGATGTTGTTGCCGATCGCCCGGATCATCACCCGGCCCGAGTTCTGCTCCCGGCCGAGCTCCAGCGCGCGCAGGTTGGTGGAGATCGTCGCCTCGACGTCGCCCGACAGGGAGTGGCCGAGCGCCAGGTTCATCAGCAGGTCGGCCTCCAGGCACCGGTCACCGAGCTCGCGGGCCAGGCGCAGGCCCTCGTCGATGTACATGGCGCCCTCGGCGGCCTCGCCGCGCAGCATCAGGTGCCGGCTCATCGGCATCAGCACCTCGGCCCTGGCCCGGCCCGGCTCCGGCACCAGCTTCAGCGCCCGCCGCAGGTCCTCCACGACGCCGGTCTTGCCCTTGGAGATCTTCAGGTTCGCCCAGTGCACGATCAGGCTGGCGACCCGGCCGGGCTCGCGTGTCTCGTCCAGCTCCGCCAGGGCCGCCTTGGTGAACTTGACCGACCGGTCCACCTCGCCGCCCGCCTGCGCGGCCTTGGCCGCCTTCTCCAGCACGGCGATGTGGTCGGCGCCGATCCGCTCGGCGGCGTCGGGCACCCGGTCCCAGAGCATGAGCACGCGTTCGAGCAGCGGCACCGCCTCGGTGTACGCGAACGCCATGAACGACTTCTTGGCCGCCTCCCACGCGGAGACCAGCGCCTCGACGTCCGCGCGTGCCCCGTACCAGTGGTGGGCCAGCTCGACGGCGGCCCGGCCGGGCGGGACGAGCTTGCGGTCCTTGGAGATCTCCTCGGCGTAGCGGGCGTGCAGGCGCTGGTGCTCGCCGGGCAGCAGCTCCTCGTGCACGGCCTCGCGGATCAGGGCGTGGCGGAACACGTACGCCCGGTTGTCGGCGATCTGCAGCACGTTGCCGGCGATGGCGGGCCGGAGCGCGGCCTCCAGCTCCAGGTCGGAGAGGTTGCTGACGGCGGCGAGCAGCGCGTGGCCGACGCGGATGCCGCCGGCGGCGGCCACGCGCAGCACCCGCTGCGTCTCCTCCGGCAGGCGCTCGACGGCGCCGAGGATGAGATCCTGCATCGAGTCGGGGAACGTGCAGTCGGTGCCGCTCTCGAGCATCGCCTCGACGAACAGCGGGATGCCCTCGCTGCGCTCGTAGACCTTCTCCACGCTGGTGTAGTGCGGGGCGCTGCCGAGGATGCCGGTCATCTGCTGCGCGACCTCGTCGCGGGAGAGCCGGGGCAGGTCCAGCCGGAGCACGCCGCTGACCCGGCCCAGCTCGGCGAGCACCGGGCGCAGCGGGTGCTGCCGGTGCAGGTCGTCCGAGCGGTAGGTCATGACCATGAGCACCTGCGGGATGCGCAGGTTGCGGCTGAGGAAGGCGATCAGGTCGCGGCTGGAGCGGTCGGCCCAGTGCACGTCCTCGATGATGAGCACGGTGGGGTGGCTGTCGGCCAGGCGTTCGAGGAGGGTGAGGAACTGCTCGAAGAGCCGCGCGCGGCCGGTTCCGGTCTCGCCGTCGGCGCTGGGCTCCCCGAACTCGGGCAGCAGGCGGGCCAGGTCGCGGGCCGCCCCGTCGGGCAGCAGCGCGGCGATCCGGTCGGCGCCCTGTTCCCTGACTAGCTGGCGGAGGGCGGCGGTGAAGGGCGCGTAGGCCAGGCCCTCGGTGGACAGCTCCACGCAGCCGCCGAACAGCACCCGGGCGCCGTCGGCCGCGATCTGTTCGGAGAAGCGCTGGAGAAGCCGGGATTTTCCGACACCGGCCTCGCCGCCGAGGAGCACCGCCGTGGCGTTTCCCTTGCGGGCCTCGTCCAGCGCCTCGCGGAGCTCCGCCAGCTCCTCCTCGCGCCCGACGAAGACGGGGCTGACCGAACGTCCCAGCATGTCATCCAGCATGTCATGCCTTATCTGTTGCTTTCGACGCTTTTATGGGGGCGTGAAACCCGTTCATGGAGGCTGTGAGGCCCGGCCGCGAGGGAGGTTGCGGCCGGGCACTCGTGGGGCGGTCATGAGGAGCGGCGCTTGCCGAAGACCGAGCGGCGCTCGGACTTGTTGACCTGAAGCGCCTCGCGTACTCGGCGGTGCCTGGCCGCCGCCTCGCGAAGCTCGTTGGCGTGACTCTTCATGAGCTGGAACTCGATTTCCGCGTTCACGGTGATCTCCTATGAGATGTCGTTCTCTTTCCTGACATACTCAAGATTCGCGCTAAGGCCCCCCGTCCCACATCGGCTGGATGCCTTATCTCCTGCCTCACCGGGGCTCCCGGGACGTCTAGGTATGGCCCTGGTTTGGAAGTAAGGCACCTGGTCGGCGATGCTGTGGAGGTGTCAACTGTGACTACTTCGCTCACCGACGTCGCCGCCTCCGACGCCACCCTGCGGGCCTTCCTGCACGGACTGCCCGGCGTCGACCGGGTCGGCGCCGACCAGCGGGCGGCGATGCTCGGCACCCGGTCCATCAAGACGACGGCCAAGGCCCAGGCCATCGACCTGGCCATCTCCATGGTCGACCTCACCACGCTCGAAGGCGCCGACACCCCCGGCAAGGTCCGGGCCATGTGCACCAAGGCCGTGCACCCCGGCGGTGACGCCCCCCGCGTGGCCGCCGTGTGCGTCTACCCCGACCTGGTCGCGGTGGCCGCCTCCGCGCTGGCCGGCTCCGGCGTCAAGATCGCCTCCGTGGCGACGGCGTTCCCCAGCGGGCGCTCCTCGCTGGAGGTCAAGGTCAGCGACACCGCCCTCGCCGTGGCCGCAGGCGCCGACGAGATCGACATGGTCATCGACCGCGGCGCGTTCCTGTCCGGCGACTACGTCAAGGTCTACGAGGAGATCGTCGCCGTCAAGGCCGCCTGCGGCGCCGCCCACCTCAAGGTCATCCTGGAGACGGGCGAGCTGGCGACCTACGACAACGTACGCCGCGCGTCCTGGCTGGCGATGCTGGCCGGGGCCGACTTCATCAAGACCTCCACCGGCAAGGTCGCCCCGGCCGCCACCCTGCCCGTGACGCTGATCATGCTGGAGGCCGTGCGCGACTTCCGCGACCGCACCGGACGGCAGGTCGGCGTCAAGCCCGCCGGCGGCATCCGCACCACCAAGGACGCCATCAAGAACCTCGTCCTGGTCAACGAGACCGCCGGCGCCGACTGGCTCTCGCCCGACTGGTTCCGCCTGGGCGCCTCCTCGCTGCTCAACGACCTGCTGATGCAGCGCGAGAAGCTGACCACCGGCCGCTACGCCGGGCCCGACTACTTCACGCTCGACTGAGCCGCGCGGGACGGGCGATCGCGGCTACGCCGCCGGGGCCTGGTGGTAGACCGAGTGCCACACCTCGTTGCGGATGCGCGCGAACTCCGGCGACAGCCGCATCTCCTCGGTGCGCGGGTAGGGCAGGTCCACGTCGATGACCCGGTGGACCCGGCCGGGCCTGGCGGCCATGACGACGACGCGGTTGGCCAGGTAGACGGCCTCGTCCACGTCGTGGGTGATGAACATGACCGTGCGGCGCTCCTGGCTCCACGTGTCCAGGAGCTGGTCCTGGAGCTGGACGCGGGTGAGCGCGTCGAGGGCGCCGAACGGCTCGTCCATGAGCAGCACCTTCGGGTTGACCGCGTAGGCGCGGGCGATGGCGCAGCGCTGCTTCATGCCGCCGGACAGCGTCTTGGGCAGCGCGTCGGCGAAGTCGGTGAGGCCGACCAGGTCGATGGCCCGCCGGGCGCGTTCGCGGCGCTCCTCGGCGGGGATGGGGGCCAGGTCCAGCCCGAACTCGACGTTCTTGCGCACGGTGAGCCAGGGGAAGAGCGCGTACTGCTGGAAGATGACGCCGCGGTCGGGGCCGGGGCCGGCGACCGGGGCGCCGTCGAGCAGGATCTCGCCGTCGCCGGGCTCGACGAGGCCGGCGACCATGCTCATCAGCGTGCTCTTGCCGCAGCCCGACGGGCCGACGACGGTGACGAACTCCTGGTCGGCGATGTCCAGGTCGACGCGGTCGAGGGCGAGGAAGTCGGTGTCCTTGAGCGCGAACGTCTTCGACACGCCGCGGAAGGAGATCTTGGTGGTCATCGGCGTTCCTGCCATCCGGTGAGGCGGCGTTCGGCGAGCTGGAGCAGCCGGTCCATCAGCAGGCCGAGCACGCCGATGCTGATCAGCCCGACGAAGATGGTGGGCAGGTCGTAGTAGAGCTGGGCCTGCTGCATGCGGTAGCCGAGGCCCTCCTGGGCGGCGATGAGCTCGGCGGCCACCAGCGTGCCCCAGGCGGCGCCGAGGCCGACGCGCATGCCGACGATGATGAACGGCGTGGAGGCGGGCACCACGACCTTGAGGAAGATGACCCGGTCGGAGGCGCCGAGCACGCGGGCGGCGTTGATGAGCGTCTTGTCGACGTCCATCACGCCCTGGAACGTCGCCACGACGCTCGACAGGAACGCGGCCAGGAAGATGACGAAGACCTTCGGCGTCTCGCCGATGCCCATGAGCAGGATGGCCAGCGGGATGATGGCCAGCGGCGGGATCGTGCGGAAGAACTGCACGTAGGGCTCGATGAGGGCGCGGGCGGTGGCGTACCAGCCCATCAGGAAGCCGACCGGGACGGCCAGCGCGGTGCCGAGCGCGAAGCCGGTGAAGACGCGGCGCAGGCTGGCGAGCAGGTCGGCGGTGAGCGTGCCGTCGGCGATCAGCTCGGCGCCGCGCACGGCGACGTCGACGGGGCCGGTGAGGCCCTGGATGCCGGAGGCCGACAGGCCGGTCCAGGCGGCGAGTCCGGCCGCGACGGCGACCACGTTCAGGACGATCCCGCGGGCGGGCCGCTTGGCGCGGCGGCGGCGGGGAGCGGGCGGGTCGCCGGGTCTCTGGGTGACGCTCAGTGCGGTCATGGCTGGGGTGCCTCCATGCCCGACAGTGTGCTGATGTCCGGATATTTTCGTCAATAGGTAGGCAAAAATAGCCGATGATTGTTCCGCTCCGCCGCAGGTCGGACCCGGGCGCGGCCAGCCGCAGGCTCGGGTTTTGATCCGTAGCCCGTACAAAAAAGGTGGGTCAGGCGGGCCTGAGGTGGGCCGGGATCGACGGCTCCTCGTGCAGCAGGAGCGCGATCGCGCCCATGGCCGAGGCGTTCACGCCGAGGTCGGCCTGCGTCACCCGGATCTCGCGCGGCGACCTGGGCAGGGCCAGGTGGCCGATCGCCTCGCGGATCGGGTCGAGCACCAGGCTGCCCAGCCCGGCCAGCTCGCCGCCCACGACGACCAGCGCCGGGTCGAGCTGCGTCACGGTGTCGGCCAGCACGCGGCCCAGGTCGCGGGCCGCCGACGAGACGACCTCGCACGCCACCGTGGCCCGGTCCTGGGCGGCGGCGACGAGCGCGTCGAGGCCGTCGAGCGGGACGCCGCGCGCCGCGCACGCGTCGAGCAGCGCCTGGCCGCCGATCCTGCCCTCCAGGCAGCCGCGCCCGCCGCAGTGACAGGGCGGCCCCGACGGGTCGAGCGAGACGTGGCCGAGCTCGCCGCTCGCGCCGTGGGCGCCGCGCAGCAGCCTGCCGCCCGCGACGAAGCCGCCGCCCACGCCCACGGACCAGCGCACGTAGACGACGTCGCGCACGGACCTGGCCGCGCCCCAGGTGGCCTCGGCCAGCGCCGCCAGCCTGGCGTTGTTGTCGACCGCCACCCGCACGCCGAACTCGTCGGCGATGCGGCGCGCCAGCGGCTGGTGACCCGCGGGACCGGGATCGCCGTCGACGACGCCCACCAGGCCGAGCCCGACCGCCTCCAGGGCGCCCAGCCGCACGCCGCGCTCCTCGGCCACCTGCCGGACCAGGCCGATCGCCGCCTCCGCCAGCGCGAGCGGCGCCGCGTCCTCGGGAAGGTCGCGGGCCGCGGTGGTGACGACCTGGTGCGCGGCGTTGGCGATCGCCAGGCGGATGCGGCCCCGGCCCAGGTCGAGGCCGAGCAGCAGACCGGCGGCGGGGTTGAGCGCCACGAGCGACGCCGGACGGCCGCGCCCGCGCGGCTCGCCGGGCGCCGGCTCGGTCTCGACGGCGGCCCCGCGCTCGATCAGATCGGAGATGATCGTGAACAGCGTCGTACGTGACAGCCCGGTGCGCTCGGTGAGCTGGGCCCGGCTCAGCGCGCCCGACGAGCGCAGCGCGGACAGGACGGCGTCCTCGTGCACCCGGCGGAGCCGCTGGAGCGCGTCAGTGGGGCTCGACATGGGACCATGATGGGTCGAGGTCGAAATTTGTCAACTCCCCGGGTTAATTAGCGGCGCCCTTGTAGAGGTCGGCCGTGAAGTACGTGGCCGGGTCCGGCGACTGCGGCAGCTTGCCCATCGTGACGAAGATGTCCGCCAGCCCCTTGTACCAACCGGCCACCGACCCGTCCGCGGTCAGCTTGTCCAGCTCGGCCGTCGGCACGATCCTGGTCACCGCCGAGGCGCCCTTGAACTGCTCCGCCGGGGCCTTCAGGAACGTCGCCGTCAGCGTCTCGGCCTCGGCCGTGTTGGCCGCCACCCAGTCGTTGCCCTCGCGCAGCACCTTGAGCACCTTGGTCACGGTCGCCGCGTCCTCGGCCACCAGCTCGTTGCGGGCCACGAAGGAGCTGGGGAAGCTGAGCTTGGGGTAGTAGTCCTCGCTCTTGGTCAGCTCGATCAGGTCGGGCACGTTCTTCTTGATGGTGTCGATCAGCGGGTACCAGATGGCGGCCGCGTCGATCTGCTTGGCGCTGAAGGCCGACACGACCGTGCTCGGGTCCATGTTGACCTTCTGCACGTCCTTGCCGGTCAGCCCGGCCTCCTTGAGCGCCAGCTCCAGGATCATGTCGCCGGAGGTGCCCTCGGGGACGCCGATCTTCTTGCCCTTCAGCCCGGCGACCGAGGTGACGCCGGAGTCCGCGTGGGTGATCAGCCGGTCGGCCTGGCCCAGCATGTTCGGTGCGATGATCTTGGCTTTGCCGCTGGCCGGGAGCCAGGTGGCGCCCGAGCCGATGTAGCCGAAGTCGATGTCGCCCGAGCCGAGCGCCTGGATCTGCAGCGGCCCGTTGGTGAACACCTTCAGCTCGGGCTCCAGGCCGTGCTTGGCCCACAGCCCCTGCTTGTCGGCGGCGGCGAGCACGGCGGCGCCCGCGAAGTCGGCGATGTAGCCGAACCTGACGGTTCGCGCGCCGTCCTCGGAGGAGGAGCCGCACGCGGCCACGGGAAGGACGAGGGCGAGCGCTGCCGTGAAGGCCGCCAGCCTGCGAGGAAGCCTCATCGGAGGTCCTTTCTCAGGAATGGGTTACGGGGGGTGGACGGCGGCACTCAGGCCACCTCGTCGGCGACGCCGTCGACGTCGGGGGCGCGGCCCCCGCCGATGTCGGCCATGTAGCTCATCCAGCTGGAGGCGGGGTCGCCGCGGCGCAGCAGTTCGCGGTAGAGCCGCACGGTCAGGTCACGCCGGACCGCCGCGTAGGCGGGCGCGGTGTAGACGTTGCGCAACTCGTGCGGATCGCTGTCCAGGTCGTACAGCTCGTGCACGCTCTCCGGGTTGAACACCAGCTTGTGGCGGCGGTCCCGGATCATGCGCTGGGAGTAGGGGAAGTGGTGGCCGTGGAACTCGGCGACCACCTGCGGCCGGGGATCGGGCTCGCCCTCGACGAGCGGGAGCAGGCTGCTGCCGTCGCAGGGCTCCTGCGGCGGCAGCCCGGCCAGGGCGAGGATCGTCGGGTTGAGATCGATCAGCGTGGCGAACTCGTCCACCACCCGCGCCCCGGCGCCCGGCACCCGGACGATGCCGGGGACGCGGTAGATGTCCTCGTACATCGCCGGGCCCTTGTCGTTGAGCCGGTGCGCGCCGGTGAACTCGCCGTGGTCGGCGGTGAACATCACCGCGGTGTCGTCCCAGAGCCCGTGCTCGCGCAGCGCGGCGGTCAGGCGCCCGATCTGGTCGTCGATCATCGTGACGTAGCCCCAGTAGACCGCGATCAGCTTGCGCCAGGCGTCGGCGTCGAAGTGGTCGGCCGACCAGTATTCGGAGTAGCGGCGCTGCACGTCGGGCTTGCCGTCGAAGGTCTCGGCCATCGACTCCGGCAGCGGCACCAGCGCGGGATCGTAGAGGTCGTAGTACTCGTCCGGGATCAGGTACGGCAGGTGCGGGCCGAACCAGTGGCAGGAGAGCACGAACGGCCTGCCGTCGCGGTGGAAGTCGCGCGCGTAGCCCGCCAGCAGCTCCAGCGTCCGGTCGGTGAGGTACGCCTCGATCGTCGCCTCGGGCGGCTGCCGCAGGCGGCCGGCGATGAGGTGGCCGCGGCCGGAGCCGTTCTCGGCGCGGCCGAAGACCGCCTGCTCCACGGCGAACGGCGGGTGGCCGCGCTCCTTGAGCCACCGCTCGTAGGAGGGGTGGTGGAACGGGTTGAGCGCGCCCGGCAGGTGCTCGCCGTCCATGCCGTAGAACTCCGGGCCCCGCTCGCGGCCGATGTGCCACTTGCCGACGTGCCCCAGGTTGTAGCCGGCGGCCCGCAGCGGCGCGGCCATGACGGGGTGCTCGTCGGCCACCTCGTCGCGGGCGCCGCCGTTGCGCTCCGGGTTGACCAGCAGGCCGTGCCGGAACGGGTGCAGCCCGGTGAACAGCGACGCCCGCGCGGGGGTGCAGATCGCGGTGGGGGTGTAGAAGCGGTCGAACCGGGTGCCTTCCGCGGCCAGGCCGTCCAGCGCCGGGGTGCGGACCAGCGGGTTGCCGTAGCAGCCGAGGGTGTCCACCCGGTGCTGGTCGGTCATCAGGAACAGGACGTTGCGTGGGGTGGTCACTCGTTCTCCGTTCGGAAGGGGGTGGGCGGCTCGTCGTGGAGGAGGAGGGCGATGGCGCCCATCGCGGACGCCCTGGCGCCCAGGTCGGCGGGGACGACCTCGACGGTGCTCGGGGTGCGGGGCAGGGCCAGGCGGGAGATCGACTCGCGGATCGGGCCGAGCACGAGGCTGCCCAGCGCGGCGAGCTCGCCGCCGACGACGACCCGCTCGGGGTCGAGCTGGACCACCGCGTCGGCCAGCACCCGCCCGAGGTCGGCGGCGGCGGCGGAGATCACCTCGCACACGGCGGGCACCCGGTCGCGGGCGGCGGCCACCAGCGCGTCGAGGCCGTCGAGCCGGACGCCGCCGGCGGCGCAGGCGTCGAGCAGCGCCTGCGCGCCGATGCGCGGCTCCAGGCAGCCCCGCGAGCCGCAGTGGCAGGGCGGCCCGGCTGGGTCGAGCGAGATGTGGCCGAGTTCGCCGGCGGCGCCGGTCGCGCCCCGCACGAGCCGGCCGCCGACGAGGAAGCCGCCGCCCACCCCGACCGACCAGCGCGCGTACACGATGTCGCGGGCCGGCCTGGCCGCGCCCCAGGTGCTCTCGGCCAGCGCGGCCAGCCTGGCGTTGTTGTCGACGGCGACGCGCACGCCGAACTCGCGCGACAGCCGGTCCTTGACGGGCGCGTAGCGGGCGGGCGGCAGCGCGGGGTCGCCGGCGCCGCCGATCAGGCCGACGCCGATGGCCTCCAGGGCGTCCAGGCGCACGCCGCGCTCGCCGCTGACCTGCTTGACCAGCCGCACCGCTGCCTCGGCCTGCTCCAGTACGTCGGCGCCCTCGGGGACGTCGGCCATGCCGGTGGCGACGATCTGGTGCGACAGGTTGGCGACGGCCAGGTGGATGCGCCTTCTGGCCAGGTCGAGGCCGATGAGCTGGCCCGCTCCGGGGTTGAGCGTGACGAGCGAGGCGGGCCGGCCGCGCCCGCGCCGGGCCGTCGCTGGGGCCTCGGTCTCGACGACCGAGGCCCGCTCGATCATCTCCGAAATGATCGTGAACAGCGTGGTGCGGGACAGGCCGGTGATCCGGATCAGGTCGGTACGGCTCAGCGCACCCGACGAGCGCAGGGCGTCGAGGACGGCGTCCTCGTGGGCACGGCGGAGCCGTTGCAGCGCGTCGGTCGGCTTGGGCATGCGGCCATGATGGGGTCCCGCCCGCATTAAGTGCAAATCTTCGGACTAAATATGTGCCCCTATGCCCGAACTAGAGGTCCTGGCTTGGGCGGGATCGCCGATTAATGTGGAGAGTCTTGACGTAATTGGGTGAGGCGGCTCACACTCTGGGCTACCGAAAGGAGCCTCATGCCCCCCACCCGTCCCCGCCGCCGCCTCGCGGCGGCGCTGACAGCCGCGCTCGCGGCCACGCTGCTCGCGGCCCCCGCCCAGGCCGCCGCCCAGGCCGCCCCCGTCAACCTGGCCCTCGCGGGCGCCGCCTCCGCCTCCAGCGTCGAGCTCGACCGCGCCGACTTCGCGGCCGCGCACGTCAACGACGGCGACACCGCCACCCGCTGGTCGTCGAAGTACCAGGACGACAACTGGGTCCAGATCAAGCTCGCCCAGCCGGCCACCGTCGACCACGTCAAGCTGACCTGGCCCAACGCCTGCGCCCGCGACTTCGTGCTGCAGACCTCCGCGGACGGCGCGTCGTGGACCGACGTGGCCTCGGTGCGGCGCGACACCTGCCCACGGACCGACGTCATCGAGGTGCGCTCCGCCGAGCCGGTCGCGTACGTGCGCATGCAGGGACGCCAGCGCTGGTCGAGCTACGGGTACTCGATCTCCGAGTTCGAGATCTGGGACGCGCCGCCCGCTCCGCCCGCGCCCACGCTCGGCCTGCTGCCCAAGCCGGTGTCCGTCGAGGAGACCGGCGGCGAGCCGTTCGCGCTGCACCGGAACACCCGCGTGCTCGCCTCCGGCGCCGCCGCCCAGGCCCCCGCCGAGTATCTGGCCCGCGCGCTGCGCCCGGCCACCGGCTACCGGCTGCCCGTCGTCCGCAACGGCCGGGGCCCCGCGCCCATCCTCGTCGAGGTCGGCGACGGCAAGGGCCCGCAGGGCCACGAGGCCGAGGGCTACACGCTCACCGTCACGCCCCGGCAGGTCACGCTGCGCGCCTCGACGGCCGCCGGCGCGCTCAACGGCGTCCAGACGCTGCGCCAGCTCCTGCCGCAGTGGATCGAATCGGACACCCCCGTCGCCGCGGCCTGGACGATCCCCGCGGTGACGATCACCGACCACCCGCGCTTCGCGCACCGCGGCATGATGCTCGACGTCGCCCGCAGCTTCTACCCGGTCAGCGAGGTCAAGACCTACATCGACGCCGCCGCCCAGTTCAAGGTCAACCGGCTGCACCTGCACCTGACCGACGACCAGGGCTGGCGCATCGCCGTGGACCAGCCGGCGGACAACCCGTCCGGCATCGACTACGGCCTGCTCACCGGGGTCAGCGGCGCCACCGCGATGACCGACCGGGGCACCGAGCCGGGCATCACCGGCTTCTACACCAAGGCCGACTACACCGAGATCATCCGCTACGCGGCCGAGAACGGCATGACCGTCATCCCCGAGATCGACATGCCCGGCCACACGAACGCCGCCCTGCACTCCATCCCGCAGCTCAACACCCCGGGCGCGCGGCCCCAGCTCCAGCCCGGCCAGACCACCGTCCCGCACAACGGCACGGGCGCGGTCGGCTACTCCTCCTTCGACGCGGACAGCCCGGTCACGTACGAGTTCGTCAAGCACGTGCTCACCGAGATCGCCGAGCTGACCCCCGGCCCCTACCTGCACATCGGCGGCGACGAGGCGCACGTCACCAGCCACGCCGACTACACCAGGATGGTCGACGCGTTCACCAAGGAGGTCGCGGCGCTCGGCAAGACCGTCGCCGGCTGGAACGAGTACGCCGGCACCGCGCTGCCGCAGGACAACGCCGTCGTCCAGTTCTGGAACGGCAACCGCCAGGCCGTGGCGAACGCCGTCAACGGCCGGGGCGCCAAGGTCGTCCTGTCGCCGGCGCCGCACACGTACGTGCCGCAGAAGCAGGACCTTCGCCAGCCGCAGGGCGGCACCTGGGCGTGCGGCGGCGCGTGCGGCCTGGACCGGCACTACAGCTGGGACCCGGGCGCCTACATCCCCGGCATCCAGGAGAGCAGCGTGCTGGGCGTGGAGACGGCGCTGTGGGGCGAGTTCATCCGCCGCGTCGGCCAGGCGCAGTACTACAGCTTCCCCCGGCTGATCGCCACGGCCGAGGCCGGCTGGACGCCGCAGGCGCAGCGCGACTACACCGACTTCCGCACCCGCCTGTCCAAGGCCGGCGGCAGGCTCACCGTCCAGGGGACGAACTTCTTCCCCACGGCCGACGTGGCCTGGCGGACGGAGGCGCTGGCCGAGCCGGTGACCGTCGCCGCCGGGCAGCCGTCCGGCGCGACCTGGACCGTCACCGCCCCCGGCCGCGCCGCCGCCGACCTGAAGGCGGGCGTCGTGTGGAGCGACGGGCGGCAGGAGGCCGTCACGCTGACGACCACCCGCGAGGCCAGCATCCCCGACATGCGGATCAACGCCGCGTTCACCGCGACCTCGGCCCGCGCCTTCGACGAGCCGGGGACCTACACGGGCACGCTCTCGGTCCGCGTGCCAGGTGAGGCGCCGGTCGAGGCACGGGTGACGGTGACCGTCCGCTGAGCACCTCCGAGGGGCCCCGCGCCGGGCCCCTCGGAGCAGTGCATATGACCGTCTACGCTGGCAGTTGTGATGCTCCGATACTTCACTCTGGATCGATGATGGCAACGCCGAAACGGACGGTGCCCGAGAGGCCGGTGTTCGACTACGCCCCGGCGCCCGAGTCGCGCGACATCGTCGATCTCAAGTCCTCCTACGGGCTGTTCATCGACGGCGAGTTCGTGGACGGTTCAGGGCCGTCCTTCAAGACGGTCAACCCGGCCACGGAGGAGAAGCTGGCGGAGGTCGCCACGGCCTCCGCCGACGACGTCGACCGCGCGGTGCGGGCCGCGCGCAAGGCGTTCGACGGCTGGAGCGCGCTGCCCGGCTCCGAGCGCGCCAAATACCTGTTCCGCATCGCCCGCATCGTCCAGGAGCGCGCCAGAGAGCTGGCCGTGCTGGAATCCCTCGACAACGGCAAGCCGATCCGCGAGTCACGCGACGTGGACCTGCCGCTGGTGGCGGCGCACTTCTTCTACTACGCGGGCTGGGCCGACAAGCTCGGCTACGCCGGGTTCGGCCCCGACCCCCGGCCGCTGGGCGTGGCCGGGCAGGTCATCCCGTGGAACTTCCCGCTGCTCATGCTCGCCTGGAAGATCGCGCCCGCGCTGGCGTGCGGCAACACGGTCGTGCTCAAGCCGGCCGAGACGACGCCGCTGACCGCGCTGCTGTTCGCGGAGATCTGCCGGCAGGCCGAGCTGCCGCCCGGCGTCGTCAACATCGTCACCGGCGCGGGCGAGACCGGCTCCGCCGTCGTCTCCCACCCCGACGTCGCCAAGGTCGCCTTCACCGGCTCCACCGAGGTCGGCCGGCTCATCGCCAGGTCCGTCGCCGGCACCGGCAAGAAGCTCACGCTGGAGCTGGGCGGCAAGGCCGCCAACATCGTCTTCGACGACGCCGCGCTCGACCAGGCCGTCGAGGGCATCGTCAACGGCATCTTCTTCAACCAGGGCCACGTGTGCTGCGCGGGCTCGCGGCTGCTCGTCCAGGAGTCGATCCAGGAGGAGCTCCTGGCCGCGCTCAAGCGCAGGCTCGGCACGCTGCGGCTGGGCGACCCGCTCGACAAGAACACCGACATCGGCGCGATCAACTCCGCCGACCAGCTCGCCAAGATCCGCCGCCTGTCCGACCTGGGCGAGTCCGAGGGCGCCGAGCGCTGGTCGCCCGCGTGCGAGCTGCCCGACAAGGGCTTCTGGTTCCCGCCGACGCTGTTCACCGGAGTCGCGCAGTCCCACCGGATCGCGCGCGAGGAGATCTTCGGCCCGGTCCTGTCCGTGCTCACCTTCCGCACCCCGGCCGAGGCCGTCGAGAAAGCCAACAACACCCCGTACGGCCTGTCCGCCGGCATCTGGACGGAGAAGGGGTCGCGCATCCTGTGGATGGCCGACCGGCTCCGCGCGGGAGTGGTGTGGGCCAACACCTTCAACCGGTTCGACCCGACCTCGCCGTTCGGCGGCTACAAGGAGTCGGGCTACGGGCGCGAGGGCGGCCTGCTCGGGCTGGAGGCCTACCTTGACGTGTGAGCACCGGAGCCGCCGCCGCAGGGCCCGCCGTGCCCTGGCGACCCGCGGCCATGCCTTCGCCCGCGCCGGGCGTCCCGTGCGCACCGGCTGGTACGCCCACCGCTGCGGCGTGAGCCGGTGCGGCCAGGTGTTCGTGCCGGTCGAGATGTCCCAGGAGATCATGTGGAGGGGGCGCGGCGATGAGTAGGTTGGCCGTCCGCAAGACCTACAAGCTGTTCATCGGCGGGGCGTTCCCGCGCTCGGAGAGTGGGAGGTCCTATCCCGTGACCTCGCCCAAGGGCGACTTCCTCGCCAACGCCTCGCGCGCGTCACGCAAGGACGCCAGGGACGCGGTGTCGGCCGCCCGCAAGGCGTTCCCCGGCTGGTCGGGGGCCACCGCCTACAACCGGGGCCAGATCCTCTACCGGATCGCCGAGATGCTGGAGGGCCGCCGCGCCCAGTTCGCCGACGAGCTCGGCGGCGGGCGGAAGGCCGCGCTGGAGACCGTCGACGCGGCCGTGGACCGGCTCGTCTGGTACGCCGGGTGGTCGGACAAGATCAGCTCGGTGCACGGCACCGCCAACCCGGTCGCGGGCCCGTACTTCAACCTGTCGTCGCCGGAGCCCACCGGGGTGGTCGCGGTCGTCGCGCCCGCCGACCCGCTGCTCGGGCTGGTGTCGGTGGTGGCGCCGGTCATCGTGACCGGCAACACGTGCGTGATCGTCGCCTCCGAGCCGGCCCCGCTGCCGGCGATCACGCTGGCCGAGGTGCTGGCCACGTCCGACCTGCCGGGCGGGGTGGTCAACATCCTCACCGGGCACCAGGCGGAGATCGCGCCCTGGCTGGCCGCGCACATGGACGTCAACGGCCTGGACCTGACCGGCGTGGCCGAGCCGGAGCTGGCGCTGCGCTGCGAGCAGGAGGCGGCGGAGAACCTCAAGCGCGTCCTGCGCCCCCGGGCCGAGGACTGGCGCGGTGACCCGGGGCTGGGGCGGATGACCCGTTTCCTGGAGACGAAGACCGTCTGGCACCCGCTGGGCGTCTGACGCTCGTCGGGCCGGCCTGGCGTCATCAGGACAGGCCGGGCGGGCGGATCGGCGGATGGGCCGCCTGGAGCTGGGCGGCCAGGCCGAGCAGGTGCGGCTCGCCGCCCGGCGGGGCGACGAGCTGGACCCCGATCGGCAGGCCGCTGGAGTGGGTGGCGACGGGCACGGTCATGGCGGGCCAGCCGCACATGTTCCACGGGCCGGTCGCGGGCGCGTACCCGACGTTGGCCAGCACGTTGCGGACCAGGCCGCGCCTGCCCCAGCGGTCGGCGCGCGGCGGGATCGCGGCGAGGGCCGGCATGACCAGCACGTCGGCGTCGCCGAACCAGCGGTCGGCGCCGTAGCCGGCCCAGCGGTCGCGGCCGCGGCGGCCGTCCAGGCCGAGCCTGGCCAGCACCCGGCCGGCGCGGGCCAGCGCCCGGGTGCGGCGCTCCAGCCGCCGCCGGTCGGCCGCCGTGGCGGCGACGGCCCGCACGGTGTCGGCGGCGCGGCAGAGCCAGGTGGCGACCGTGGCCGGGCCCAGCCAGGCGGGCAGGCGGCGGTCGCGTTCGACGATCGTGTGCCCCGCCACCCGCAGCGTCTCGGCGGCCCCGCGCACCGCGGCCCGGAACTCGCGGTCCACCGGCAGCCCGGCGGGCAGCGGCTGGGGCGCGTACGCCACCCGCAGGTCGAACGGCTCCGGGCTGTCGTGCGGCGGTGGCGGCTCCCACACACCGTCGTCGCCCGCCCACACCGAGCGCAGCATCGGCCGGCGCGGCTCGGCCCGGCGGCCGATGCGCCACGACTCGGCCAGCGACGGGTCCCCGGCCAGCACCGACAGCGTCAGCGCCAGGTCGGCGGCGTGCACGGCGATCGGGCCGTTCGCCGACAGGCCGCGCCAGTCGTCCGTGGGCCCCGGGACCAGCCCGGCGCCCGGCTTGAGCGCCAGCACGCCGCAGCACGCCCCCGGGATGCGCAGCGAGCCCATGCCGTCGTTGCCGAGCGCGATCGGCGCCATCCCCGCCGCGACCGCCGCCGCGCTCCCCGACGACGACCCGCCCGCCGTGCGCGAGCGGTCCCAGGGATTGCGGACCGTGCCGTACGCGCTGTCGCCGAAGGCCACCAGGGCCAGCTCGGGCAGGTTCGTCAGGCCGATCACCACCGCGCCGGCCGCGCGCAGCCGGGCCACGGCCTCGTGGTCCGCGGCGGCGGGGGAGTCGGCGGTCACCGCCGAGCCCAGGCGGGTGGCCTCGCCCGCGACCTCCACGTTGTCCTTGACCGCCACCGGCACCCCGGCCAGGGGCAGCTCCGACAGGTCGCGCCGCTCCTGGACGGCCCGCGCCTCCGCCACCGCCTGCTCGCGCACCCGCCGAAACGCGCCCACCCGCGGATCCCGCTCCGCGATCACCGCGAGGTGCTCCTCGACGACCGCGGTGGCCGCGACCTCGCCCTGTCGTACGGCCGCCGCGATCTCGATGGCGGATCTGCCTGCCCACAACATGTTCTAGAGTGTGGCGGTTTCTACTCTTCGTTGCGAGACTTCGGCTCCCTGCTCGCCTGTTTGAGAGCGAGCCGCAACGCGTACTCGATCTGCGCGTTGACGCTGCGGAGATCGTCGGCCGCCCACTTGGCTATCGCGTCGTAGACGGCCGGATCCAGGCGCAGCAGGAGCTTCTTGCGCTCAGGCATACAGGCTGCCGGCGTTCACCACCGGCTGCGTCGCCCGGTCGCCGCACAGCACGACCAGGAGGTTGGACACCATCTGCGCCTTGCGCTCCTCGTCGAGGTCGACGACCCCCTCGGCGGCGAGCCGGTCGAGCGCGAGCTGGACCATGCCGACCGCGCCCTCGACGATCCGGGTGCGGGCCGCGACCACCTGACCGGCCTGCTGGCGGACCAGCATCGCCTGGGCGATCTCGGGCGCGTAGGCGAGGTGGGTGATGCGGGCCTCCAGCACCTCGATCCCGGCCAGCTCGGTGCGGTCGCGCAGCTCGGCGGTGAGCTCGGTGGCCACCTCCGCGCCGTCGCGCAGGCTGGTGCGCTCGGGCAGGTGCGAGTCGTACGGGTGGCTGGTGGCCAGGTGGCGCACGGCGGCCTCGGACTGGATGGCCACGTACTCCTCGTAGTCGTCGACGGCGAACACCGCCTTGGCCGTGTCGACCGCCCGGTAGACGACCACGGCGGCGATCTCCACCGGGTTGCCGTCGGCGTCGTTGACCTTGAGCTTGGTCGTCTCGAAGTTACGCACCCGCAGCGTGACCATGCGCTTGGTGGTGAACGGCAGCACCCACTGGAACCCGGCCTCCGACACCGACCCGACATAGCGCCCGAGGAACTGCACGACCTTGGACTCGTTCGGGTTGACCACCGTGAAGCCGGTGGAGAGCAGCGCCGCCAGCACGAGCCAGCCGATGCCCGGGGCGAGCAGCGACTCCGGGCCGCCCGGCAGCCAGACGGCCGCCACGATGCCGCCGAGCAGCAGCAGAGCGAGCAGCACCACGAAACCGTTGATGCGGAAAGCACGTCGTTCCATCGCGACCCCTTGCTATCGAAGTGATATCACTACGATAGCTCATCTAGTCTCGTGGCGTGAACGTGCGATCCCTGGCGACCGGCCAGCGCTCCCTCGGCGACCCGACCATCGGCTATCCGCTCCGCCCGCCGCTCACCCGCGGCTGCCCCCGCACCAGCACCGCCGAGCTGGCCTACCCCGTCGAGGTCGACTACGACTACGCCCGCGTGCCCGGCGACCTGTTCGACCAGCCCGCCCTGCCCGACATCGCCCGCTGGCAGCCGCTGCTCCCGCCGCTGCTCGCGCCCACCCTCGGCGAAGGCGGCACCCCGCTCCTGGAACTCTGCGGCGTCCACGTCAAGGACGAGTCCCGCAACCCCACCTGGTCGCACAAGGACCGCCTCAACCGCGTCGCCGTCAGCGCCGCACTCGCCGAGAACGCGCCCGGCGTCGTCGTCGCCTCCTCCGGCAACCACGGCGCCGCCGCTGCCGCCTACGCCGCCCGCGCCGGACTCCCCGCGATCGTCCTCGCCTCCGCCGACTCGCCGCCCGCCGTCCAGTCCTTCGTCCGCGCGTACGGGGCCACCGTGCACACCGTGCCCGTCGAACAGCGCTGGCCCATGCTGCGCGACATCGTCGACCGGCTCGGCTACCACCCCGTCAGCAACCAGACCGTCACCCACACCGGCCACCCCTACGGCGCCGAGGGCTACAAGACGATCGCCTACGAGCTCCACGCCCAGCTCGGGCGCGCACCGGCCGCCGTGTTCACCCCCACCGGCTACGGCGAGCTGCTGTACGGGGTGTGGAAAGGGTTCGCCGAGCTCCTACGGCTCGGCGTCGTCCCCGCCGCGCCCCGCATGTTCTCCTGCGAACCGGCCGCCGGCGGGCCCAACGCCCGCG
This sequence comes from Nonomuraea sp. NPDC023979, assembly GCF_040639085.1. Taxonomy (NCBI): domain Bacteria; kingdom Bacillati; phylum Actinomycetota; class Actinomycetes; order Streptosporangiales; family Streptosporangiaceae; genus Nonomuraea; species Nonomuraea sp. NPDC023979. The sequence goes on along the minus strand of NZ_JBEZZG010000003.1, from coordinate 140,376 downwards.
CCCTCGCCACCGGCGCGCCCGCCGCCGTGGTCGACATCACCCCCACCGACGCGTACGGGATCGCCTGCACCGTCGGCGGGCACCGGGGCGTCCGCGCCGTCACCGACAGCGGCGGCGGCGCGCTGGCCGTCACCGACGACGAACTCCGCGCCGCCCAGCGCGACCTGGCCCGCCAAGGGCTCTGGCAGGAACTGTCAGGCGCCGCCGGGCTGGCCGGCTACCGCAAGCTGCGCCAGGAGTTCGACGGGCCCGTGGTCTGCGTCGCCACGTCCAGCGGCTTCAAGGACATCGGCGTCGGATCAGCGCTTCAGCCAGACGCGTAGCGGCCCCGCCGGGACGAAGCCGTGCGCCACCGCCGGAGCCGGGTCCGGCTCGTACCCGACCAGCGGCAGGCCCGGGAACAGCGCCGCCGCCATCGCGACCACCCCGGGCCAGGCGGCCTCGCCCCACACGTTCGACACCCCCACCACCGAGGCCCGCCGCGACAGGTTGAGCACCGCCCCGCCCTCCTCGCCGCGCAGGATCGCCACGTCCTCCTCGCCGAGCAGCCCGCCCGGGAACAGCCCCGGCTGCTCACCGTCGAAACACGCCTCGGCCCAGGCCGCCAGCTCGTCCTTCTCACGCACCACCCCCCAGCCCCGCACGTCACCCGGACCAGGGGCCGCCCGATGGATCCAGGTCGCCTCGAACAGCACCCCGAACCCCGCCGCCGCCAGATCCAGCGCCGCGAAACTGTCCTTCACCGACGCCCCAGGCCCCGCGTCGATCCCCGCCAGCACCTCGGCCGCCGTCGCCTCCGGCGACAGCGTGACCGCGTCCGGGTAGAAGATCGGCGTCCGGACCGGGTTCGTCCACACCGTCTCGGAGAACACCCCCGGCAGCCCGTGCGCGCGGCACAGCGCGTCACACCACTCGGCATTGTTCAGGGCGGCGGCCTGGTCGATCATCTGGTCCGTTTCGTCGGGGTCGCCGTGAACGGGTCCTCCGGCCACGGATGCTTGGGATAACGGCCGCGCATCTCGGCCCGCACCGAACGGTAGCCGTCCCGCCAGAACGACGCCAGATCCGCCGTCACCGCCAGCGGACGCCCCGCCGGAGACAGCAGATGCACCAGCAACGGCACCCCCGCGATCCGCGGCGTCTCCACCCAGCCGAACAACTCCTGCAACTTGACCGCCAGCACCGGCTGCTCACCCGAATAGTCCAGCCGCACCAGCGACCCCGACGGCACCTCCACCCGCTCCGGCGCCGTCACCTCCAGCCGCTCACTCCACGGCACCAGCCTGCGCAACGCCGACGCCACGTCGATCCGCTCCAGATCCGCCCGCCGCCGCGCCCTCGACAATTCCGGCTCCAGCCACCGATCCGCCAGCTCCACCAGCCGATCCACCGGCGGCCACGGCTCACCCACCGCCCGATGGCAGAACGCCAGCCGGTCCCGCACCGCGCGCGCCGCCTTCGTCCACGTCAGCACCTCTTCCGTACGCAGGCCGTGCAGGAGGGCGTCACGCACGTCGGCATCCGGCAGCGGGGCGCTCGACAGCTCGATCGCGCCCAGCCGCTCGACCACCCGCGCCGACACGTCCCCGCGACGGCTGCCCGGCGGGACCTTCCAGGCGACCTCCTCCTCGACCGTCACTGGATGCGCCTGACGGGCGATCTCCTCGTCGATCGCCACCGCCTGCCGGATCCGCGCCGACGCTGCCCCCGCCTGACGGTCCGCCACGGCGATGGCCAGCCACTGCGCGCTCGCCAGCCTCGACCCCTCCCCGAGCTGCGCCTCCGTGCCGGACGCCATCAAATACCCGCCGCCCCGCCGCCGCGCCACCCGCTCAGGGAACGCCAACGCCACCGCCACCCCCGCCACCGCCTCAACGGAGGAACCGGCTCCCCCGGCACTCGAGCCCGCCGCAGGCCGTCCGGGCGTCCCGGGGTGCGGGGCCGTTTCGGTGGGTGGGGTTCCCCTGGAGGGGGCGGCCGCCTGGCGGCGAGGGGGCGCAACCCCTCCGCCCTTCTCCGGGTGTGGGGGTGCTTCGGTGGGGGTGGAGGGCGGGCGTGAGGCGGTCAGGCGGCGGGTTTCCTGGCGCCAGCGGGTGGTGAAGGGGTCGTTGCCTCGGCGGGCGGAGCGCCAGACTTCGACGAGGTCGTCGGAGGCGTCGCGCGGGAGGGGCTCGGACAGCAGGGCGATCACCTCGGCGGCGCGGGGGCCGAGGTCGAGGAGGGCGCGGGCGAGGCGGGGTTCGACGCCGGCGAGGGCCATGCGGCGGCCGTGGGGCGTCACGCGGCCGGCGGGGTCGACGGCGCCGAGGGTGGCGAGGGTGCGGAGGGCGGCGGCGAGGGCGGCGGGCGACGGCGGATCGAGGAGGGCGAGGCCGGTGCTGCCCCAGCAGGCGGCCTGGAGGGCGAAGGCGGTGAGGTCGGCGAGCGCGATCTCGGGCCGTGGGTGTTCGGCGAGGCGTTCGTGCTCGGCGGCGGACCAGCACCGGTAGACGGTCCCGGGGGCTTCCCGGCCGGCGCGTCCGGCGCGCTGGTCGGCGGACGCCTTGGACACCCGGACGGTGGTGAGGGAGCCGAGGCCACGGGCGTGGTCGGTGCGGGGTTCGCGGGCCAGCCCGGAGTCGACGACGACGCGGACGCCGGGCACGGTGAGGCTCGATTCGGCGACGGAGGTGGCCAGCACGACGCGCCGGGACGTGCCGGGTGACAGGACGGCGTCCTGGACGCGGGCGGGGGCCTGGCCGTGGACCTGGAGCACGTCGACGCCGGGCAGCATGGCGGCCACCCGGCCGATCTCGCCGACGCCGGGCAGGAAGCACAGCACGTCGCCGTCCCGTTCGGCGAGCGCGCGGCGTACGGTCTGGGCGACGTGGGCGAGCAGGGCGGGGTCGACGCGCAGCCCGTGCGGCGGGGAGACGGGGCGGGGCGGTGGCGCCCACACGGTCTCGACGGGGTGGGTGGCGCCGGTGGCGCGGACGACGGGGGCGTCGCCGAGCAGGCGGGACCACTGGCCGGCGTCGGCGGTGGCGGAGGTGGCGATGAGGCGCAGCTCGGGCCGGAGGGTGTCGCGTACGTCGAGGAGGAACGCCAGCGCCGTGTCGGCGTCGAGGTGGCGTTCGTGGCATTCGTCCAGCATGACCGCGTCGACGCCGGGCAGTTCGGGGTCGCGTTGGAGGCGTTGCAGCAGGACGCCGGTGGTGACGACCTCGACCTTGGGGTTGGCGCCGGTGTGCCGTTCGCCGCGGATGGTGTAGCTGACGCCCATGCGCCGGGCGGCGGCGCGTACGGCGAGGCGGCGGGGTTCGGCGACGAGCACGCGCAGCCCGGTGGCGGCGAGGGCGAGCGGGACGACGGTGGTCTTGCCGGTGCCGGGCGGTGCGGTCAGGACGGCGCTGCCGTCGCGGTCGAGGGCGGCGAGCAGGTCGGGCAGGACGTCGTGGATGGGCAGGTCAGGCATGCCCGCCCACGGGTGTCGCGAGGAGGACGGAGTCGAGCAGGCCGGGGAAGCGGGCCTCCAGGTCGTCGCGCCGCAGGCTCATGTACTTGAGCCTGCCCTCCTGCTTGGTGAGGACGAGGCCGGCCTCGCGCAGGGTGCGGTAGTGGTGCGAGGCGGTGGACTTGTGCACGCCGAGCGAGTCGCCCGCGACGGTGCAGGTCATCTCGCCATACGTGGCCAGCCGGGCGACGATCTCCAGCCGGATCGGGTCGGACAGCGCGCGCAGAACCTCCGTGAGCTGGATGTCGTCGGTGGCCGGGTGCGGAAGCAGGCGCATACCCGACACGATACCCAATTTTATTGTTTGACAACTATCCAACAATGCTTCAGCGTGTGTGGAGTGAATCGTCCCCTTTACCCGTTGGCCGCCGGCAACTTCGCCGTCGGCACCGGCATGTTCGTCACCGCCGGCCTGCTCGCGCCCATCTCCGGCGACCTGAACGTCTCCACCGCGGCGGCCGGGCAGCTGATGACCGTGTTCGCGCTGGCGTACGCGGTGCTGTCGCCCGTGCTCGCCGCCGTGACCGCGCGGCTGCCCCGCAAGAAGCTGCTGCTGATCGCGCTGGGCGTGTTCGTGCTCGGCAACGCGTTGACGGCGCTCGCACCGACCTACCCCCTCCTCATGGCGACCCGGGTGCTGGCGGCGGCGGGGGCCGCCATGTTCACGCCGACCGCCTCGGGCGTGGCGAACGCGCTGGCCAGGCCCGAGCACCGGGGGCGGGCGCTGGCGCTGGTGCTGGGCGGGTTGAGCGTGTCGTCGGCGATCGGCGTGCCGCTCGGCACCTGGCTGGGCACGGCGTCCGGGTGGCGGACGACGATCTGGCTGGTGACGGGGCTGGGCGTGCTGGGGTTCGCCGGGGTGGCGGCGCTGGTGCCCGACGTGCGGACGGCCGTCTCGGGCCGGCTGGCCGAGCGGTTCGCGCCGCTGGCCGACCGGCGGGTGCTGGCGGTGCTGACGACGCAGTTGCTGATGTTCGGCGCCGGGTTCACCGCCTACACCTACATCGGGTCGCTGATCGACCTGCCGCTGCCGGTCGTGCTGTGGGCATGGGGCATCGGTGCGATCGTGGGCAGCCACCTCGGCGGCCGGCTCACCGACGCGTACGGGCCGCGCCGCATGGTGCTGATCGGGCTGGCCGCGTCCACGGTGTTCCTGGCGCTCATCCCGGTCGCGAACCTGGCGCTGCCGGTCGGGCTGCTGTGGGCGCTGCTCTGGGGCGCGCTCGGCTGGCTGATCGCCCCGGCGCAGCAGTATCGGATCGTCTCCGTCCTGCCGGGCAACGTGCCGGTCGGGCTGGGCCTGCTCTCCTCGGCCCAGTACGCGGGCCTCGTCGTCGCGGGCGTCGCCGGCGGCCTCGCGCTCGACGGGTGGGGCAGGGCCGGGGTGATTGCGCTGGCCACGGCGATCGGGGTCGTCTCGGTGCTGTTCACGCTGGCCACCTACAGGCCCGCCGCCGAACGTGAAAGCGTGCCGCAGACCGTGGGGTGATGGGGAAGAATGTCCCGGTGTCTGATACCCCCGTCCCTCCGCAGACCGACCCACGCGACGAACCCGCCCCGCTCGGGCTGATGGTGCTCCTTACCGGCGGAAGCGCCGTCGTGATCATCCTCGCGGTGACGTTCCTCTCCGGCTCCGCCGGCCTGCGCCCGCTGCTCCTCGGCCCGATCATGCTGGTCGGGTACGAGGTCCTGGTCCACGAGGTGTGGTGGAAGCGCTGGTGGGGGGCCGTCCCGGGGGCGATCGCCGGGCTGGTGACCTACTTCGAGGGACGCGCCATGCTGGCCGACCTCATCGGCGACGCCTGGGCCCATCCGCTGGCCTTCGTCACCGCCTGGGTGCTGTTCGCCGTCGTCTTCTGCCTGGCCAGCCGCTACCCGCGAACGGACTTCACGGCACAGAAGTCCGCTTCCTGAACGGCGCGGGTGCAGAAACCTCCGCTACCGGAGCTGATTTGTAGCAACGCGGCTGACTTCTGTCATGCCGGGCGCTTTCGGTGCACTTCCCGATCATGCTCGTTCTCGCCCACCTTTCTATGTCGGAACCTCATGAACCTCATGAGACATGGACCGAGAAAGGGCGAACGGACATGACATCGACAGCGCCAGGCCCGGCGCGTGACCGCCGGGCAGCGACGCGGTGATCGAGCCGCCACGACGTCCCCGGCCGCCGCAGGCCGTTCCAGGGGACGCCCCGGCCACGGCGATGAGCACCCGGGTGCAGGCCATGCGCGCCGACTTCGTCGACTTCGCCGCCCGGGAGCACAGCCGGGTGATCCGCTTCCTGATGCGCGGCGGCGCCTCGCTCGCCGACAGCCAGGACGCCGCGCAGGAGGCGTTCACGCAGGCGTGGCGGCTGATCAACAGCGAGCCGGAGGCGTGGGCGCGGGTGCAGGAGCCGCTGGGCTGGATGTTCAAGGTCGCCGGCCGGTGCCTGCGCCGCCCGCCGGGGGAGAGCCGCCGGCGGGTGAGCACGGTCCCGGTCGCCGACGTCCCGGAGACGGCCGCGCGCGCCGACGATCCGGCGGACCTCATCGGCCCCGCCGTGGACGTGCTGGCCGCCCTGCGGGAGCTGCCGCCGGACCAGCGGCTGGCCATCCGGTACCGGATGGACGACCAGCCCAACTCCGCCGTCGCCGCCGCCCTGGGCCTGACGGAGCAGCAGGCTGCGGACCTGGTCAAGAAGGCGCGCGTCGTGCTCAGGTACCGGCTCGCGGAGTATCGGACCCGGAAGGGGGCCGCGTCCCATGACCGATCACCGTGATGACGTCCCCCTCACCGACGAGGAGCTCGACGACCTCCTCGAACAGGCCGACGCCGACCTGCTGGCGTACGTGCGCGCGCACACGGATGTCGGCGGCCTGCTCAACTCCATGCTGGAGGTCCGCCCGGCGGTGCAGCCGCCGCCTCCGGCCGCCACCGAGCTCTTCCACGCGCGGCTGCGGCTGCGCGAGATCGAGAGGTCCCTGACGCGGGCGGACGCGCACGCCCGGGCCCTGGCCGCGTCGTTCCGCGACACGCGCGCCGACGAGCTGACGCAGGCCGTCGGCCGCGCCCTGGACAGCGCCAGGTCGGGCGATCTCAGCCGGACCCCCGACCTGCTCCGGGCGCTCACGGTGGCGCTGGCCCGCGCGGTGGCGGTCGCGCTCGCCTGCTATCCCCGACGCGGGGGCGGCTCGCCCGGCGCCCTGGTGGCACGGCCGCCGCTGAGCACGCTGATCGTGGCGATCGCGCGTGGCCTGTCGGACGCGGGCGACCTCGCCGCCGACCTGCCCGGCGTGGCCGAGCCCGGGGCCGCCCTGGACGTGTCGGGAGCGGATCTGTCCGGCCTGCGGCTGATGTCGCCGGACCTGCTGCACGGCGTCGTCTGGGACGCGGGGACGGTGTGGCCGTCCGGCCTGGGCGAGGTCGTGGGCAGCATGTCGGAGGAGGTGTGCGAGGGGGTCTACCGGGTCGTCTTCGGCGAGGACGTCATCACCCTTGGGCCGGAATCCAGCCCAGGCTGACCGCGAGGATGACGAAGACGCCGAGCAGGATGCGGTAGATCACGAAGCCGGTGAAGCGGTGGGTGCTGATGTAACGCAGGAACCAGGCCACCGCCGCGTAGCCGACGATGAACGAGATCACCGTGGCCAGGATCGTCGGCCCCCAGTCGGGCGCGTCGCCGTTGCCGATCTCGGCCAGCTCCAGCAGCCCCGACGCCAGGACGGCCGGGATGGCCAGCAGGAAGGAGTATTTGGCCGCGGCCTCCCGCCGGTAGTCGAGCAGGAGGCCGGCCGTGATCGTGCCGCCGGAGCGGGAGACGCCGGGGATGAGGGCCAGCGACTGGGCGAAGCCGTAGACGACCGCGTGGGTCACGTTGAGGTGCTTCTCCAGCGTGAGCTTGTTGCGTGCGGTGCGGTCGGCGAACCACAGGATGATGCCGAAGACGATGAGCGTGGTGCCGACCAGGCGCAGGTCGCGGAAGGCGCCCTCGATCTGGTCCTTCAGCACCAGGCCGAGCACGCCGATCGGGATGGTGCCGACGATGACGTACCAGCCCATGCGGGCGGCGAAGTGGTCGCGCAGCTCGGGCTTGAACAGCGAGCGCGTCCAGGTGGAGATGATCTCCCAGAGCTCTTTCCTGAAGTAGATCAGCACGGCCGCCTCGGTGCCGAGCTGGATCACGGCGGTGAACGCCGCCCCCGGGTCGTCCCAGCCGAGGAACGCCGAGACGACGCGGATGTGCGCGCTGGAGGAGATCGGCAGGAACTCCGTGAGCCCCTGCAGCAGCCCCAGCACCACTGCTTCCATCCAGCCGATCACGTGCGCACCTTCCCCAGGAAACACCGGAGTGAACGAGGTGAGGCTAGCGGAAACGGGGACCGCCGGAGGGCCCCGCGGAACGTCCCGGCGAGGAGGACAGCCCATGTTCACCCGACGGTTCACGAAAATTCATGACGAACGGTGTCGGCCGATTGTGGTCACGGCCGAGGACCTGGTGCAGACGGCTCTCGCCCGCGACGTGACGGAGAAGGACGCGCTGTGGGCGGCGATCCGCGGGCTGTCGGACCGGCAGCGGGCGGTGGTCGTCCTGCACTACTTCGAGGGGCTGACGCTGCCGCAGTGCGCGGCGGTGCTCGGCTGCTCGCTCGGCACCGTCAAGACCCAGCTCGGCCGCGCCCTGACGCGGCTGCGGGTCCATCCGGCCGTGCGGCTCACGAGGGCGGGGCGATGACCTACACCGAGGACGAACTGCGCGACCTGCTCGCGGAGCTGACGGCGTACGTGCCGGGAAGGACGGTGGACGTGACGAGGATCGTACGGCGGGGCAGGCGGATGCTGCTGGTGCGCCGGCGGGCAGGCCCGCCACACGTTCCGCGCGGGGGAGCTGCCGGGTGACTGGACGGACCGGAAGCAGTCCGTCCGGGTGTGGGTGTTCCCCCCGACGTCGCTGATCACGGAGGCCGCGCTGGACGGCTGCGCGCTGCCGGAGAAGGACAGGGGCATGTGCGACGGCCGGTACGTCGCCGGGGAGCTGGTCCGCTACGACGTCGCGCTCCAGCTCGCCGGCGAGCTGGGAGCCCGGCCGGGGGCGTGGATGGCCGGCGTCTACGACGTGGACTGAGCCCAGGCCGCGGCGAAGTCGGTGAAATCCCGCGCCGGCCGGCCCAGCGCCTCGCGCACCCCGTCGGCCACGTAGGCGTTGCGCCCGTCGAGCACCTCGGTGAACAGCGTGGTCAGCATGGCGACGACGTCGCCGGGGACCCCGTGCTCGGCGGCGCCGGCCGCGTACTGCTCCATCGTGATCGGGATGTAGGCGATCTCCCTTCCTGCGGCCTTGGACAGCTCGGCCGCCGCGTCGGCGAACGTGAGCAGCCTCGGCCCGGTCAGCTCGTACGTCCTGCCGGTGTGGCCGTCCTCGACGAGCGCGGCCACCGCGACGTCGGCGATGTCGTCGGCGTCGACGAACGGCTCGGCCACTTCGCGCGCCGGCAGCGCGATCGCGCCGTCCAGCACCGACTCCAGCAGGTAGCCCTCGGTGAAGTTCTGCATGAACCAGCCGCAGGTGACGACGGTCCACTCCAAACCCGATTCGCGCACGACCCGCTCGCACGCCTGCGCCTCGGGCTCGTTGCGGCCGGACAGCAGCACCAGCCGCCGCACGCCGGACCGGACGGCCAGCTCGGTGAAGGCGCGGATGTCGTCCAGCGCGCCCGGCACGATCAGGTCGGGCTGGTAGGCGAGGTAGGCGGCGTCCGCCCCCGCGAGGGCGGGCGCCCAGGTGTCACGGTCGGTCCAGTCGAACGGCGGCGTCCCCGAGCGGGAGCCGACCCGGACGGTGTGGCCGAGAGCGGTCAGCTTGTCTGCGATCCGGCGGCCGGTCTTGCCGGTGCCGCCCGTAACCAAGATTGTCATGGCTCCATTAAGCCCGGCCGTGGTGAGACTATCCATGGTTGAGAAGCGCGTTGGCATATGCGATCGTCTAACTCATGGACCATCTGGCAGCGCTGCTCGACGGCCCGCGGGCCCGTGGCGCCTTCCTGCTCCGCTCGATCCTCGACCCGCCGTGGTCGATCCGCATCCAGGACGAGGCCCCGCTGACGCTGGTGGCGATGGTACGGGGCTCGGCCTGGATCGTGCCGTCACGGGGTGAGCTCGTGAGCCTGGCGCCCGGCGACGTGGCGATCGTCCGCGGGCCCGATCCGTACACGGTCGCCGACCGGCCGGAGACCGAGCCGCAGATCGTCATCCACCCCGGCCAGCACTGCACCACCCTGGACGGCGAGTCCCTCTACCAGGCGATGGACCTGGGCGTGCGCACCTGGGGCAACAGCCCCGACGGCGGCACCGTGATGATCACCGGCACCTACCTCATGGAGGGGGAGATCAGCAGGCGGCTGCTGGACGCGCTGCCGCCGCTGCTGGTGCAGCCGGGGGAGCCGCTGATCCCGCTGCTCGGCGCCGAGGTGGTCAGGGACGAGCCCGGCCAGGAGGCGGTGCTCGACCGGCTGCTCGACCTGCTGCTGATCTCGACGCTGCGCTCGTGGTTCGCCGAGCACGAGGCGCCGGGCTGGTATCGGGCGAGCGGTGACCCTATCGTGGGCCGGGCGATGCGCATGCTGCACAACAACCCGGCCCACCCCTGGACGGTCGCCTCGCTGGCCGCCGAGGTGGGCGTCTCGCGTGCCTCGCTGGCCCGGCGGTTCACCGAGCTGGTGGGGGAGCCGCCGATGGCCTTCCTCACCGACTGGCGGCTCGCCCTGGCCGCCGACCTGCTGCGCGAGCCTGACGCGACGGTCGGCTCGGTGGCGCGCAAGGTCGGCTACGGCAGCCCGTTCGCGCTGAGCGCCGCCTTCAAACGGGTGCGCGGCATCAGCCCTCAGGAGCACCGGGCCGGGGCCGCCACGTGAAACCGCTGCTGCTCCTGGACGTCGACGGCGTGCTCAACCCCACCGGGCACGCCACGCCAGACTTCCGGCGCTACCGGTGCACGATCGGCGACATCCTCTACACGGTGCACCTCAACCCCAGGCACGGGCCCCGGCTGATGGAGCTCGCCCTGCGCACCGGCTCCGAGCTGGCCTGGGCGACCACCTGGGAGCGGCACGCCAACGAGTGGATCGCGCCCCGGCTGGGGCTGCCGATGCTGCCGGTGGTCCCGCTGGGGCCCGACCGGGGCAGCCGGCACGGCGAGATGTTCAAGACCCGTTACGTGGCGGACTACGTGGGCAGGCGGCCCTTCGTCTGGTTCGACGACCAGGTCTTCAAGGAGGACGAGGAGTATCTCAGGGCTCATCAGGGTCTGGACGACTTCCTGCTCGTCCACGTGCCTCCAGCACGCGGCCTGACCAGCGAACATCTGGCGCTGGCCCGGGAGTGGCTGACCCTTACAGGGTTTTCTCAGGGGCCCTGACGGGATAGGCGGCGCGCGGTCGTCCGTTGGACCAGTCAGAACGTAACCACACGGAGGACACGATGTACCGCTCACGAGAGCACAGGATCCTGGCCGGCGTCTGCGGCGGTCTCGCCGACAAGATGGGCCTGCCGCCCACCCTGGTCCGCATCATCTGGCTGATCCTCTCGCTCTTCCCCGGGCCGATGTGGGTCGTCTACGCGATCATGTGGATCCTCGTCCCCGAGGAGCCGAAGAAGTACTAGTCCCGCCTATGCTCGAAGCATGGCAAGGCCGCTGACACTCATCCAGGACGAGCTCGTCGACTACGACAAGGCGATGGAGCGCATGGCCGACCTCGTCGGCGAGCGCCAACGGGACGAGCGGCCGGACACGCTCTGGCTGCTCAGCCATCCGTCCGTCTACACCGTCGGCCGCCGCACCCCGGCGGCGCACCTGCCCGACCCGTCGCGCGGCATCCCGGTCGTCGAGACCGGGCGCGGCGGGCAGCTCACCTACCACGGCCCGGGGCAGCTCGTCGGCTACCTCGTCGTCAAGCTGGGGGAGGACGAGGGCATCGTCGACTACGTGCGCGAGGTCGAGCTGCGGCTCGTCGACGCGCTGGGCGCGCTCGGCCTGCCCGCCGAGCGCCGCGACACCCCGCCGGGCTCGGAGCTGCTCACCGGCGTGTGGACGTCGCGGACCGGCCGCAAGATCGTCTCGATCGGCATGCGGCAGAGCCGCGGCGTCACCAGCCACGGCTTCGCCCTCAACGTCGACGGCGACCTCACGCCGTGGGACTGGGCGGTCGCCTGCGGCATGCCGGACGTCGACATGACCTCGCTCAAGCGCGAGCTGGGCGACACCGCGATGGACAAGGTCCGCGCGGCCGTGGCCGCCTCCTTCGAGGCGGCCTGACCACGCACTCAGTACGTCATCTCGTACGTCATTCCGCCGGGACCTCGTCGACGGTGCGGCGAGGCCCGGTGAACCAGTGCCGGGCCGACAGCGCCCACCACAGCGCGATGCCGACCAGCACGACCCCGACGGCGATCGGCGCGTAGTTGACCGACGTCCAGGTGAAGTCCGCGTTGCCCGGCACGCCGGCGGGCGAGAACGGCATGACGAAGTACACGCAGACGATGGCGATCTCGACGCAGGCGATCCAGCACAGCGCCTTGTAGCGGCGCCCGAGCGTCCACGGCCCGGGCTCGAAGCGGTCGCCCATCCGCAGCCGCAGCCAGATCGGGATGAGGAACGCCAGGTAGAGCCCGATGACCGCGATCGACACGACGGCGTAGAAGGCGACGGGCGTGGTGAGCCCGGCGGGCGCGTAGAGGGCGGGCAGGGTGATGAGGGCGGCCACCGCGCAGCCGGCCAGGATGGCGTTGACCGGGGTGCGGTTGCGGTCGACCTTGGACCACAGCCGCCAGCCGGGCACCGCGCCGTCGCGAGAGAAGGCGTACGTCATCCGCGACATCGAGGTCACGCAGCTCATGCCGCAGAAGAACTGGCCGATCGTGGAGATCGCGAAGATCGCGGTGGCCAGCGGCGAGGAGAGCGCGGTGGTGAAGATCGCGCCGACGAAGCCGCCCTGCGCGTTGATCTCGTCCACGTTGGTGGCCGCGAACAGGAACGCCAGCAGCAGGATCCAGCCGCCGATCGCCGAATAGAAGATCGACTGCCAGAGCCCGCGGGCGGCGGCCTTGGCGGCGCCCTGGGTCTCCTCCGACACGTGCGCGCAGGCGTCGAAGCCGGTGATCGTGTACTGCGTGAGCAGGAAGCCGAGCGGCAGCACGTACAGCCAGAAGGGCAGGCCGCCGTCGCCGTCGCCGAACCCGGAGTTGTTGATCGTCTCGGTGAAGACGAAGCCGACGGACTGGTGCTGGGCGGGGGCGAAGACGAGGATGGCGACGATGACCGCGGCGCCGGCGACGTGCCACCAGACGGAGATGTTCTGCAGCAGCGAGATCAGTCGATGGCTGTAGATGTTGATCAGCGCGTGCAGCACCAGGATGATCACGAACAGCAGGAACGCCTGCGGCAGCGTGCCTTCCCAGGCGCCGCCGGTCAGCCGGGTGAGCGTGATGTTGAGGAACGTGGCGCAGCCGTAGTCGACGGACGCGGTGACGGCGATGAGGCCGATGAGGTTGAGCCAGCCGGTGAACCAGCCGTGGATCGGCTTGCCCAGCTTGGCGGCCCACCAGTAGATGCCGCCCGCCGTCGGGTAGGCGGAGACCAGCTCGGCCATGCAGAAGCCGATGATCAGGATGAACAGGGAGATCAGCGGCCAGCCCCACGAGATGGCGATGGGGCCGCCGTTGTTCCAGGCCTGCCCGAAGGTCGTGAAGCAGCCGGCGAGGATCGAGATGATGGAGAAGGAGATCGCGAAGTTGGAGAAACCGCTCCAGGTCCGGGCCAGCTCCTGTTTGTAGCCGAGCTCGGCGAGTCGCCTGGAATCCTCTTCTGTGGTCACTGAGGTCTCCCTGGGGGGCGCGGAGGACGCTCTTTTGGTCTACGTCTAGACCATTTCCCCCGCGCGAGCAAGGAGTTACAGAAGAGTTTCGATCTCGTCAGCCGAACGCGTCGACCGTGGCCTGGCAGAACGCCTTCAGATCGTCCGGTTTGCGGCTGGTGACCAGCTTGTTCGGGCCGCCGGTGCACACGACGACCTCCCGGTCCTCCCAGGTGGCCCCGGCGTTGCGCAGGTCCGTCTGCAGGCTCGGCCACGAGGTGACCGTACGGCCGCGCACCACGTCGGCCTCGATGAGCGTCCACGGCGCGTGGCAGATGGCGGCCACCGGCTTGCCGGCGTCGAAGAAGCCCTTGGCGAACGCGACGGCCTGCGGCACGGTGCGCAGGAAGTCGGGGTTGGCGACGCCGCCGGGCAGCACGAGGCCGTCGAAGTCGGCGGGCGACACCTCCTCCACCGTGGCGTCCACGGCGAACGTGTCGGCCTTGTCGAGGTGGTTGAAGCCCTGGACCTGGCCCGCGCTGGTGGAGACCAGCTTGGGCGTGCCGCCGGCCTGCTTGACGGCCTTCCACGGCTCGGTGAGCTCCACCTGCTCGACGCCTTCGGGTGCCACGAGGAACGCGATGGTCTTGTCCATGCCTGCCCCCTATCCCGCAGGCCGCGATCTATACGCCCAGGTGTGACCGGCCCACGCCAGGGCCGCGCCGATCGCGTACCAGAGCAGGTCGGGCGGGTTGAAGGTGCTGCCGAGCAGCGGGCGCAGCATCGCAGGGATGCCCGCGAGCTGGGCGAACTCGATCGCCCAGCTCAGCCCTGCCGACACCAGGGCGGCGGCCCAGGGGCGGACGCGGGGCAGGGCCAGCAGCACGAGCAGGTAGATCAGCACCGTGTAGAGCGCGTCGCCGGCGTACTTGGGGACCGGGCCGTCCCACAGCATGCGCACGCCGAGGCCCAGACCTATGGTGACCAGCGCGGCGAGGGCGACGGGCAAACGGGACACCGGGCACACACTAGTAGCATCGGCCCACATGAGTGCGACCATGGTGGTGCGGGATCTGGCGGCCGGACACGGGGAGCGGGTGCTGTTCTCCGGGCTGGATGTCGTGGTGGCCCCCGGCGACGTGATCGGGCTCGTGGGGGCCAACGGCGCGGGCAAGTCCACGCTGCTGCGCATGCTGGCCGGGATCGACCGGCCCGAGCAGGGCACGATCCGGCTCAGCCCGGCCACGGCCACCGTCGGCCACCTGCCGCAGGAGCCCGACCGCAGGCCGGGCGAGACGGTCAGGGAGTTCCTGGCCCGGCGCACCGGCGTGGCCCAGGCGCAGCGCGAGCTCGACGCCGCCACGCAGGGTCTGGTCGAGCAGGCGCCCGGCGCCGACGACGCCTACAGCGTGGCCCTGGAGCGGTGGCTGTCGCTCGGCGGCGCCGACCTGGAGGAGCGCACCGAGACGATCGGGCTGACGGTCGGCCTGGACCAGCTCATGACCTCGCTGTCCGGCGGCCAGGCGGCCCGCGCCGGGCTGGCGTCGCTGCTGCTCAGCCGCTACGACCTGTTCCTGCTCGACGAGCCGACCAACGACCTGGACCTCGACGGCCTCGACCGGCTGGAGGGCTTCGTCAACGGGCTGCGCGCCGGCACCGTGCTGGTCAGCCACGACCGCGAGTTCCTGGCCAGGACCGTCACCAAGGTCCTGGAGCTGGACCTGGCCCAGCAGCAGATCCACCTCTACGGCGGCGGCTACCAGGCGTACCTGGACGAGCGCGAGGTCGCCAGGCGGCACGCCAGGGAGCAGTACGAGGAGTACGCGGAGACCCGCGCCCAGCTGGAGGCCCGCGCCCGCACCCAGCGGGCGTGGATGGAGAAGGGCGTCAAGAACGCCCGCCGCAAGATGCCCGACAACGACAAGATCGGCCGCAACGCCCGCGTCGAGGCCACCGAGAAGCAGGCGGCCAAGGCCCGCCAGACCGACAAGATGATCGAGCGGCTGGACGTCGTCGAGGAGCCGCGCAAGGAGTGGGAGCTGCGGATGGAGATCGCCGCCGCGCCCCGCTCCGGCGCGGTCGTGGCGACGCTGCGCGGCGCGGTGGTCCGGCGCGGCACGTTCACGCTCGGCCCGGTCGACCTGGAGATCGGCTGGGCGGAGCGGGTCGCGATCACCGGGCCCAACGGCGCGGGCAAGACCACGCTGCTGGCCGCCCTGCTCGGCCGGACCGAGCTGGACGAGGGGCACGCCGCGCTCGGCCCCGGCGTCGTCGTCGGCGAGGTCGACCAGGCGCGCGGGCTGTTCGAGGGCGAGGAGGCGCTGCTCGACGCGTTCGCCACGCACGTGCCGGAGCTGATGCCGGCCGACGTGCGGACCCTGCTGGCCAAGTTCGGGCTCAAGGCCGGGCACGTGCTGCGCTCGGCGGCCACGCTGTCACCCGGCGAGCGCACCCGGGCCGCGCTGGCGTTGTTGCAGGCCAGGGGTGTTAACCTGCTCGTGCTCGACGAGCCGACCAACCATCTCGACCTGCCCGCCATCGAGCAGCTGGAGTCGGCGCTGGCGAGCTATCCGGGCACCCTGCTGCTGGTCACGCACGACCGCCGGATGCTCGACGCCGTGCACGTCGATCGCCGGCTGCGGGTGGAGTCGGGCGCGGTCACCGAAGCCCGCTGAAAATTTACACCGCGCAAGGAAACGAAGATGAAACAATTCTCCGCCACTCGTTGACATGCGACGTTCCTATGGTGTGCCGTGCTCTACACAGATAACCCCCCGCCTGAAGGTGAGGCACTCATGAGGAAATGGCTCGCGCGCCTGGCTGTGCTGGGCGTCGCGCTGTTGGTAGCCGGTCAGGGCCAGGCGGCCCTAGCGCAGGACCCTGCGGCGGGGAAGAAGATCGTACGTGTGGGCGCCACCCAGGCCGTCGACTCGATGAACCCCTTCCTCGCGGTCCGCCTGGTCTCCACCTCGATCCACCGCTGGATGTACGGGTTCCTCACGGTGCCCGACTCCAAGACGCTCAAGCCGAGCCCCGACCTGGCCGAGTCGTGGACCACGTCCGAGGACGGCCTCACCTGGACGTTCAAGATCCGCCAGACGAAGTGGTCCGACGGCCAGCCGGTCACCGCCGAGGACGCCGCCTGGACGTTCAACAAGATCATGACCGACGACGCGGCCAAGACCGCCAACGGCCCCGCCGTCGAGAACTTCGAGAGCGTCACGGCCAACGGCCAGGACCTGGTCATCAAGCTCAAGGCCCCGCAGGCCTCGATGCTGGAGAACCCGATCCCGATCATGCCCAAGCATGTGTGGGAGAAGGTCACCGACCTCGGCCAGTTCTCCGGCGACCAGTACCCGGCCGTGGTCAGCGGCCCGTACATCGCCGTCGAGCACAAGAAGGACCAGTACGTCAAGCTCAAGGCCAACCCCAACTACTGGCGGGGCGCCCCCAAGATCGACGAGCTTCAGGTCATCTTCTACGACAACCCCGCGGCCTCGATCGTCGGCCTGAAGAACGGCGAGATCGACCTGATCGGCCGGCTCAACCCGCCGGAGTTCGAGGCGCTCAAGGGCGACCCCAACATCGTCCAGTGGAACCAGCAGGGCCGCCGCGCCAACTACCTGCAGATCAACCACGGCGCCACCACCACCGACGACAAGCCCGTCGGCGACGGCCACCCGGCGCTGAAGGACCAGAAGGTCCGCCAGGCGCTGCACTACGCCATCGACAAGGACAAGCTCGTCGCCGAGGTGCAGAACGGCCTGGCCAAGCCCGCCCACGGCTCGATCGTGCCGCCCATGTACACGGACTTCTTCTGGGAGGCGAGCGGCGACACCAAGGTCACCTACGACCCGGCCAAGGCCAACCAGATCCTCGACGAGGCCGGCTACAAGAAGGGCGCCGACGGCGTCCGCACGATGCCCGACGGTGACCGCAAGCTGGAGTTCCGCTTCAGCATCCACACCGACACCCCGATCGAGGACAAGCTCGCCGAATACCTGACCGGGTTCTTCAAGGAGATCGGCATCACGCTGACCACCAAGAAGCTCGACTCCAGCAAGTTCACCGAGGAGACCGGCGTCACCGGCCTGTTCGACATCGCGATCAGCGGCTGGTCGGTCAACCCCGACCCGGAGGAGGTCCTGGCGACGCACCTGTGCAGCCGCCGGCCGACCCCGTCCGGCGAGGGCGGCGGCACCGAGTCGTTCTACTGCGACGAGACCTTCGAGAAGCTCTACCAGGAGCAGCTCAAGGAGCTCGACCGGCCCAAGCGCGCCGAGCTGATCAAGCAGATGCAGGAGCGCCTCTACACCGACGCCCCGGTGATCGCGATCTACTACACCAACGACCTCGAGGGCTACCGCAAGGACCGCATCAAGAGCGTCACCTCGGTGCCCGAGCAGGACGGCATCCTGTACGGCGCCAGCAGCTTCTGGCCGTTCTACTCGCTGGAGGCCGTCGAGCCGGCCGCCGCCGAGGCTGAGGGCGGCTCCAACACCGGCCTGATCGCCGGCGTGGTCGGGGCCGTGGTGGTCATCGGCCTCGGAGCCTTCTTCCTCACCAGGCGGCGTAAGAGTGCCGCGGACGACCGAGAATGACAGCACCTCTCGAAGCAGTGGAACCCGCCGCCTCCCAGGCGGCGGGCCCCGCTGAGGACCATCGCCCCGCCCGCCACGGCATCCTGCGCTACGCGCTGTCGAAGGCCGGCGGGGCGTTGTTCAGCATCGCCATGGTGATCATCGGAACGTTCTTCCTGTTCCGGCTGCTCCCGGGAGATCCCGTACGGGCCCTGGCCCAGGGACGCAACATGACCCCCGAGCAACTGGACATGGAACGCCGCAGGCTCGGCCTCGACGAGCCGCTGATCAACCAGTTCCTCAACTTCCTGGGCGACACGCTCCGCTTCGACCTCGGCATGTCCTACGAGTACAAGCGCCCGGTGCTCGACCTCATCGGGGACCGGATCGGCGCCACGCTGCTGCTGGCGGGCGTCGGCCTCGCGGTCGCGGTCAGCCTCGGCATCTGGCAGGGCATGCGGGCCGGGTGGCGCCACGGCAGCCGGTTCGACCGGTTCTCCACCGGCACCTCGCTGGTGCTGTGGTCGGTGCCGACGTTCTGGCTCGGGCTGCTCCTGCTGCTGGTGTTCGGCGCCTACCTCAAGATCTTCCCGTCGCGGGGCATCCAGAGCGTCGACGCGCCCGACGGGTTCGGCTACGTGCTCGACGTCGCGCACCACATGGTGCTGCCCGTCATCACCCTCGTCGGCGTGGTCTACGCCCAGTACCTGCTGGTCATGCGCTCGTCCCTGCTCGACGAGGTGGGCCAGGACTACATCACCACCGCCCGGGCCAAGGGCCTGCGCGACGACGACGTGCGGCGGCGGCACGCGGTGCCCAACGCGCTGCTCCCGACGGTCACGCTGGTGTTCATGCGCGTCGGCTTCGTCGTGGGCGGCGCGGTCACGGTGGAGACCATCTTCAGCTGGCCCGGCCTCGGGCAGCTCTTCTACGAGGCGGTCAGGGTGCCTGACTTCACGCTGATGCAGGGCACGTTCATGCTCATCACGGTCGCCGTGATCATCATGAACACGCTGGCCGACGTGATCTACCACATCCTCGACCCGAGGGTGAGGTCGGCATGAGCGTCGCGTCGGCACGCAGGCGGCAGTCGCTGACCCGGTTCTGGAAGGACTTCAGCAGGCAGCGGGCCGGCGTCGTGGGCCTGGTCATCCTGGTCGTCGCCGCGCTGCTGGCCGTGGTCGCGCCGCTGTTCATCGACCAGAGCGTCACCGGCGTCGTCAACGCCCCCGGCAAGCCGATGCAGCCGCCCAGCCTGGAGTTCCCGTTCGGCACCGACGAGTCGGGCCGCTCGATCCTGCTCATGGTGTGGTGGGGCTCGCGCACGTCGCTGCTCATCGGCTTCCTCGCGGCGCTGGTCAGCATGCTGATCGGCACCGTGCTCGGCATCGCCGCCGGGCACTTCCGCGGCTGGGTCAGCGCGGTCATCCTGCGGGTGACCGACTGGTTCCTGGTGCTGCCCTCGCTGGTCACGGCCCTGGTGCTGGCGGCCATCATGGGCGGCAGCACGTTCACGATCATCATGGCGATCGGCGTCACCACCTGGCCGACGACCGCCCGGCTGATCCGCGCCCAGACGCTGGCCGTCGAGGCCCGGCCGTACATCGAGCGCTCCAAGGCGCTCGGCGCCGGCCACTGGCACGTCACCACCCGGCACGTGCTGCCGAACGTGGCGCCGCTGCTGCTGGCCAGCACCACGCTGGAGGTCGCCAGCGCCATCGTCACCGAGTCCACGCTGGCCTTCCTCGGCGTCAGCGCGAACAAGACCTCGTGGGGCACGATGCTGCGCGGCTCCTACGACTGGGGCGCGGCCACCGCGGGCGCCTGGTGGTACATCCTGATCCCCGGCCTGTGCATCGTCGCGGTCGTCATGGCGTTCACGCTGTGCGGCCGGGCGCTGGAGGCCGTGCTCAACCCGCGACTGCGGAAGGCGGGCGCATGACCCTCCTCGAACTGGACGACGTCTCGGTGACGTACCGGATCGCCTCCGGCGAGGTCCCCGCCGTGCGCGGGGTGTCGCTGTCGCTCGACAGCGGCGCCGCGCTCGGGGTCGCCGGCGAGTCGGGGTCCGGCAAGTCGACGCTGGCCATGGCGCTGCTGCGGCTGCTGCCGCGGGACGCGCGCGTCGGCGGCCGGATCCTGCTCGGCGGCGAGGACGTGCTGACCATGAAGTGGGGCCGGCTGCGCGCGGTGCGCTGGGCGGAGGCCTCGATCGTGTTCCAGGGCGCGCAGCACGGGCTCAACCCGGTGCGCCGGATCGGCGAGCAGATCGCCGAGCCGATGCTGGTGCACGGCCTGGCCAAGCCCGACCAGGCGGACAAGCGGGTGGCCGAGCTGCTCGGCCAGGTGGGCATGCCCGCCTGGCGGGCGCAGAGCTACCCGCACGAGCTGTCCGGCGGGCAGCGCCAGCGCGTGATGATCGCGATGGCGCTCGCCTGCTCGCCCAAGCTGATCATCGCCGACGAGCCGACGACCGCGCTCGACGTGATGGTCCAGGCCCAGGTGCTGACGCTGATCAAGGACCTGGTCGCCGAGCACGACATCTCCCTCATCATGATCTCGCACGACCTGTCGGTCCTCGCCGACGTGTGCGGGCAGCTCGCGGTCATGTACGCGGGCCGCGTCGTCGAGCACGGCCCGTCGCGCGAGGTGTTCCACGACGCCAAGCACCCCTACAGCAGGGCGCTGGCGGCGGCGTTCCCCACGGTCGGCGACCCGGTCTCCCGGCTGGCGCCCAAGGGGCTCGGCGGCGACCCGCCCGACCCCATGCATCTGCCGTCCGGCTGCGCCTTCCACCCGCGCTGCCCGATCGCGCTGGAGGAGTGCTCGTCGCTCGACGTCGAGCTGTGGCCCGCCGGTGACCGCCGCAGCGCCGCCTGCGTGCACGTACGGGCGAAGGAGGAGGCATCATGACCGAGACCGAAGCGCCGGCGGAGACCGTGAGCACGGCCCGCCGCACCCTGCTCGAAGCCCGTGACCTGCGCGTGGAGTTCGCCTCGCGCGGGCGGCGGGCCCGCGCGGTCGACGGCGTGAACCTCGCGGTCGGCGAGGGCGAGATCGTGGCGCTGGTCGGGGAGTCCGGCTGCGGCAAGACGACGCTCGCCCGCACCCTGCTCGGCTTGGAGAAGCCCACGGCGGGCACCGTCCACTTCGACGGCCGGCCGCTGAAGTACGGCTCGAAGGCGCTGAAGGAATACCGCAGGCAGGTGCAGCTCGTCCTCCAGGACCCGACGGGCTCGCTCAACCCGCGGCACACCGTCTACGAGGCGGTGGCCGAGGGGCCGCGCATCCACGGCCTGCCCGACGAGGCCGACATCGTGAACTCGGCGCTGTCGCGGGCCGGGCTGCGCCCGCCGGAGCGGTTCCTGCTGCGCTACCCGCACGAGCTGTCCGGCGGGCAGCGGCAGCGCGTGGTGATCGCCGGTGCGCTGGCGCTGAACCCGAAGGTGCTGATCGCCGACGAGCCGGTGGCCTCGCTGGACGCCTCGGTGCGCGGCGAGATCCTGGCGCTGATGCTCAAGCTCCGCGACGAGCTGGGATTGTCGGCGCTGGTCGTCACCCACGACCTGGGCCTGGCGTGGAACATCGCCGACCGGGTGGCGGTGATGTACCTGGGCCGGATCGTCGAGTCGGGGCCGGTCGAGCAGGTGCTGACGGCGCCGCGCCACCCCTACACGCAGGCGCTGCTGTCGGTGCTGCCCGAGTCGCCCGAACGGGTGGTGCTGACGGGCGAGCCGCCGGACCCGACCCGCATCCCGGGCGGCTGCCGCTTCCACGCCCGCTGCCAGGTGCTCGCCTCCGGCAAGGCGGCCGAGGCCGGCGTGGACGCCCGGTGCAGGGGTGAACTGCTCGACATCCTGCCTGCTTCGGCCACCGCGCAGGCGGCCTGCTACTACGCGGACGCCACGGGCTGAAAGGCCGCCGCGTTCTCGGCGGCCCACTCGGCGAAGCTCCGGGCGGGCCTGCCGGTGACCTGCTCGACGGTCGGGACCACGGTCTTGCCGACGTCCGGGGTGTTGCCGAGGGCGTCGATGAGGAACGCGATCGTCTCCTCGCCCATGCCGAACGAGCGCCACTGGGCGCGGGCCTCGTCCTCGGTCAGCTCGACGAAGCGGATCTCGGCGCCGAGGGCCTCGCCCAGCAGCCGGACCTTCTCGGCGGTGGTGACGGCGGCGGGGCCGGTCAGCGTCAGGCTCTCGCCGCCGTGCCCGCCCCCGGCCAGCACGGTCGCGGCCACGGCGGCGATGTCGCGCTCGTGCACCATCGCGCTGAGCCGGTCGCCGAACGGCTCGCGCACGACGCCCTCGCTCCTGACGGAGTGCGTCCACCACTTGAGCGTGTTGGACATGAACTCGACCGGGTGCAGCAGCGTCCACTCCATGCCGGTGGCGGCCAGGGCCTGCTCCAGCGCGCCGTCGGCGCGCCCACCGAGCACGGTCACCCGCTTCACCCCGGCCTCGGCCGCCAGCGCGGCGATGCGGTCGCCGTGCTGGAGGGGCGCGTAGTCGTCGCCGGCGAAGTTGATCAGGTGCGCGGCCTCGACGCCGTCGAACGCGGCGGCCAGCGTCTCGGGCCTGGCCAGGTCGCCCTCGACGACCTCGACGCCCTCGGGCAGGCCGGCCTTGGCGGCGTCCCTGGTCAGGGCCCGGACGCTGTGGCCGGCGCGCAGGAGCTCCTCCACGACGAGGCGGCCGACGGTCCCGGTGGCTCCGGTGACGAGGAAAGTCATGGCATGCTCCTTCTAGCGATACGGAACGGAACGTTCTGATCTCAGAATAGCAGAACAGAACGTTTCATTCCACTAGAAGGCGCTGATCGCCGCCGGAGCCCTCTCGGCCCTGCTCAGCGTGCGGATCACCGCGGTCGCGCCGTGCCGGTGCACGGCCAGCCGCGCCAGCATCTCGACGACCGGCTCCACGACCTGCGGCGGCAGCTCGGGAGTCGGCACCCCGACGCTGGCGGCCAGGTCGTCGGCGTGCACCACGAGCTCGATCAGCCGGGTCAGCAGGAAGTCGTCCAGCAGCAGCGACCAGTTCGGCAGGTCGATCACCCGGTCGGCGGGCTCCGCCGCGAGCGCGGCCCGCTGCCGGTCGAGCAGGTCCTCCGTGGACGCCGCCAGGGCCTCGGCCCCACGGGCGGCGGCCTGCTCGCCGCCGCGCCTGATGTTCACGTTGCTCTCGTGGTCGAGGCCCTCCTGCACCCACGGGGAGCGCGTGTAGTGCTCCAGCAGCCGGATCGGCTCCCCGGCGCCCTCGCTCGCCAGCGCGCCGTCGACGCGCACGAGCTGCTGCGCCAGGTGCCCGGCCAGCCCGCCGACGCTGAACTCGGTCAGCGCGCTCGGCTTGTCCCAGGCCGCCGCGACGGCGGGGTCCCGCAGCAGCGCCGCCGCCGAAGCGGCCGCCGTCACGTACGCGTTCCTGATCTCCCCCATGGGCGGCGATATCCCCTCATTGCGGTGTCATTGCGGTGTTTTCGCCCAGGTTATCCCTGGCGGTCCGCGTGATCGCGTCCCGGATGAACCGCCGGGCCAGCTTCGCCCTGCGGAACCGGCTCAGCACCGGCGGCGGCGTCCCGTACCGCCTGGCGCGGATGTCGGCCACCACCACGTCCGGCGCGCCCAGCTCGGCCAGCACGTCGAGCGCCTCCCGCTTGGTGATCAGCCGCCCGTCCCGCAAAGTCACCGTCGCCCGCGCCACTGTCACCATGCCGAGGTCCACCCACACCTCGCGCAGCCAGCGCCGCCGCCCGCCGAGCTTGACCAGCCAGGAGTCACGCAGATCCGCCCGGACGAAGTCGGCCAGCTCGCCGTCGGACACCGGCGGGATCAGCGCGTCCGGCGGCTCCCCGTACAGCTCCAGCGCGCCCGTGAGCAGCTCGCGGCGGGTGACGGCGGTGACCGGACGCTCGAACAGCTCCGCCATCGCCCACGTCACGTGCCGCTCGCCCGGATCGGCCAGCCGCGCCACCGGCAGGTAGGAGCAGTGCAACTGCCCGGCCAGCGGCAGGTCGAGCCCCTGGTGAAGCGCCTCCACCCGGCCGCGCTCCGCGTCGGTGAGCGGCCTCTCCACCACGGCGACCAGGTCCAGATCGCTCCGGCCCGGCTGGTAGTCGCCCCTGGCCAGCGACCCGTGCGCCCACAGCGCCACGAGCGGCACGACCGGCCCGACCTCCGCGAGGAAGCGCGTCAGCAGAAGCTCTGTGGAAGTGTGCATGCTGCCACTGTGAACGATCAGCCGCCGCCCATCCATACGGCGGCCGGTAAAACCGGTTGCCGGGTGCCGGGGGCGCCCGAAACGATCGGGTTCATGACCGCTGAACGCCCGCTCGCCCTGGTGACCGGGGTGGGGCGCACCACCGGCATCGGCGCCGGCATCGCCCTGCGCCTGGCCGACGCCGGCTGGGACCTTGCCTTCACCTACTGGCACCCGTACGACGAACGCATGGCCTGGGGCGTCGAGCCGGGCGCGACCGAGGAGATCGACCGGGAGCTGACCGGACGCGGCGCGGCCACCGTGGCGGTCGAGGCCGATCTCGCCGACCCCGAGGCCGCCGCCCGGATCTTCGACGCCGCCGAACGCCTGGGCCCGGTCACCGCGCTGGTGATGTGCCACTGCGAGTCGGTCGACTCCGGCCTGCTCGACACCACCGTCGAGAGCTTCGACCGGCACTTCGCCGTCAACGCCCGCGCCACCTGGCTGCTCGTCCGCGAGTACGGCCGCCGCTTCCGCGGCGCGCACGGCACCGGCCGCATCATCAGCCTGACCAGCGACCACACCGTGCACAACCTGCCCTACGGCGCCAGCAAGGGAGCCCTCGACCGGATCACGCTGGCGGCCACCCACGAGTTCGCCCACCTCGGGATCACCGCCAACGTCGTCAACCCCGGCCCGGTCGACACCGGCTGGATGTCGGACGAGGTGCGTGACGCCTGCCTGGACGCCACGCCGCTCGGCCGCCTGGGCACCCCGCAGGACACCGCCCACCTGGTGGAGTTCCTCTGCTCGCCGCAGGGCGGCTGGATCAACGGCCAGCTCCTGAAGAGCAACGGCGGCATGGCCTGACCGGCACGCCGGGTTCAGGCCGGCGCCGTGGCGGGCCGGACGCCGGCGCGGCGCCGGAGCCCGAAGGCCGCGATCACCACGCCCGCGACCGCCGCCCCCACCGGGACGAGCAGGGCGAGCCGGAGCGAGTCCAGCGCCGCCTCCGGCGTGGCCGCGCCGCCGAGCGCCGCCACGCTCACGGCGGTCACCGCCGACAGCCCGAGCGCGGTGCCGAACTGGAAGGCCGTGTAGAGCAGCCCGCTCGCCAGGCCGTGCTCGTGCTCGGCGACGCCGTCGGTGGCCGCCATGGTCAGCGGCCCGTACGCCAGCGAGAACGCCAGCCCGAGCAGCAGCATGGTCGGCAGCATCGCCGCGTACGTCCAGTCCATGCCGATCGGCAGGAACAGCGCGTAGCCGAGCGCGGCCACCACCAGCCCGCCGAACAGCACGCGGGCGTTGCCGAAGCGGTTGACCAGCCTCGGGGTGAGCGTCGGGGCCAGGACGGTGTCCATGCCGATCACCAGCATGGCCAGCCCCGTCTGCAGGCTGCTCCAGCCGCGCACCTCCTGGAGGTAGAGGGTGGCGACGAACTGGAACCCGGCGAACGACGCCAGGAACAGCAGCGCGCCCAGGTTGGCCCGCACCAGCGGCCCGGAGCGCAGGATGCCCAGCCGCACCAGGGGGTCGGCGGCTCGCCGCTCGATCAGCACGAAGGCCACCAGCAGCAGGAACCCGGCGCCGAACACGCCGAGCGTGCCCGCCAGGCCGTCACCCGGGTGCTCCAGCCGGACCACGCCGTAGACCAGCAGCAGCATGGCACCGGTGATGCTGAACGCGCCGGCCAGGTCGAAGCCGCCCGCGGGCCGCCCGGGCGCCGGCGTCTCCTTGATCAGGATCATGGCGGCGGCCAGGATCACCGCCGCCATGATCACCGGTGCGAAGAACACCCAGCGCCACCCGATCGAGGTCAGCAGCCCGCCGGCGACCAGGCCGAGCGAGAAGCCGCCCGCCGCCGTCCCGGCGTACACGCCGAGCGCCTTGGTGCGCTGCGGGCCCTCCGGGAAGGTGCCGGTGATCAGCGACAGCCCGGCCGGGGCCATGAACGCGGCGGCGACACCGGTCACGAACCGGGCGACGAGCAGCATCCACCCCTCGGTCGCGAATCCGCCCAGGCCGGAGAAGGCCAGGAAGACGGCCAGCCAGAACAGGAACATCCGGCGCCGGCCCAGCAGGTCGGCCGCCCGGCCGCCCAGCAGCATGAATCCGCCGTAGCCGAGCACGTACGCGCTGACGACACCGCTGAGCGTGCCGGTGGACAGGCCCAGGTCGGCCCGGATCGACGGCAGGGCCACGTTCAGCATGGCCACGTCGATCCCTTCCAGGAAGACGGCTCCCGCCAGGACGAGGAGCACGCCCCAGGCGCGTGCGTCCATGCGGGTGTGCACAGGTGTGGACACGGTTCCATTCCTCTCGACAGCACGGAACCGGTCACGGTTACTCAACAGCATGCCGGTTCCCTCTTGTAACCAGCAGCATCGTCGAGCACCATGAGGTGTCATGGAAGTCGGCACTTCACAGTCCCTCGGTTACTGCGGGGACACCGGCGGCGACTACGACGTCCTGCAGTGGGACACCCGCGAGGACTGCGAGGTCAGGCAGATCCTCGACCGCGTGGCCGACAAGTGGTCACTGCTGGTCATCGCGCTGCTCGACCGGCGCAGCCTGCGCTTCAGCGAGTTGCGCCGGATGATCGACGGGGTCAGCCAGCGCATGCTCACGCGCACGCTGCGCCACCTGGAGCGCGACGGGCTGGTCAGCAGGACCGTGCACCCGACCGTGCCGCCGCGCGTCGACTACGAGCTGACCTCGCTGGGCGCGACCCTGCACTCCACCATCCGCGAGCTGGTCACCTGGACCGAGTCGCACCAGAACGAGATCGCCACTGCCCGCGCCGCCTACGACGCCCGCGTCCTGGCCGAGCAGGAGGCGGCCGAGGCCGACGCGGGCAGGCGGGCCGAGATCGCCCGCAGCGTGCTGACGGGCTCTCGCTGAGCCCGAGGCGTCAGGACGTGCCGAACAGGGCGCTGACCGACTCGCCGCAGTGGATCCGGCGCATGGCCTCGGCCAGCGCCGGGGCGACCGACAGCACCGTGAGCTTGTCGCTGGGCTTGGGCGGCGGGACCGTGTTGGTGCACACGATCTCCTCGACCTCGGGCAGCGCGCTGAGCCGCTCGATCGAGCCGTCGGCGAACAGCCCGTGGGTGCACGCCACGCGCACCGAGCGGACGCCGCGCTCGCGCAGCCGGTCGAGCAGCTCGATGACCGTGCTGCCCTTGGCGATCTCGTCGTCCAGGATGATCACGTCCTTGCCCGCCACGTCGCCGATGACCGAGCTGATCACCACCCGGTCGTCGGCGAAGCGCTGCTTGGCGCCCATCGCCACGCCCGCGCCGATCAGGCGGGCGAAGTGCGCGGCCTCCTTGGCGTTGCCCAGGTCGGGGGAGACAACGACGGTGTCGGACAGGTCGTAGCGCCGGAAGTGCGCGGCCAGCTCGCGCAGCGCGTGGAGGTGGTCGACGGGGACGCTGAAGAAGCCGTGCACCTGCGGGGAGTGCAGCGTCATCGTCAGCACCCGGCCCGCTCCGGCCGTCGCCATCAGGTCGGCCACGAGCCGCGCGCCGATCGAGATGCGCGGCGCGTCCTTCTTGTCGGAGCGCGCGTAGGCGTAGTGCGGCATGACCACGGTCGTCCTGGCCGCCGAGGCGCCCCGGGCGGCGTCGAGCATGAGCAGCAGCTCGACCAGATGCTCCTGGGTGGGCGGCACGAGCGGCTGGATCAGGAACACGTCACGCTCGCGGCAGTTGGCCTGGAGCTGGACCTCGATGACGTCGTTGGCGAAGCGGTCGACCTTGACCGGGTGGAGTGGGGTGCCGAGCTGGGCGCAGATCTCCTCAGCCAGCTCCGGGTGTGCACTTCCGCTGAAAACCGTGATGTCTCGCACGATTCCCACACCCTACAGTCAGGCCAGCAGGCCGGGCGTGAGCGAGCCGAGGTCGTCGACGACGCGCCAGGCCAGGGCCAGCGCGTCGGGCGCGGGCGGGTAGCGCGGGTGCGGGACGGCGATCACGCGCATGCCGGCGGCGTCGGCGGAGCGCAGGCCGTTGCTGGAGTCCTCGACGGCCACGCAGTCCGCCGGGTCGACGCCGAGCCTGCGGGCCGCCTCCAGGTAGCCGTCGGGGGCGGGCTTGCCGCGCGCGACCTCCTCGGTCGACACGGTGGCCGTGAAGCAGCTCGTCAGGCCGCTGGCGTCGAGCACCACGTCGATCAGCGCCCGGGGCGAGGAGCTGGCCAGGCCGAGCGTCACGGATGCGGCCAGCCGCCGGACGGCCTCGGTGGCACCGGGCATCAGCGGCACGCCGTCGCGGTAGCGGGCCGCCATCTGCTCGATCACCCGCCTGGCGATCTCGGCCGGCGGCAGGTCCACGCCGAGTTCGTGCAGGTAGGCGGCCCATTCGCCGGTGCTCATGCCCATGAGCCTGGACTGGGTGTCGTCCTGCCACACGCCGCCGTGGTCGGCGACGAAGGCCCGCCGCACCTCTTCCCACACCGGCTCGGAGTCGACGAGCACCCCGTCGAGATCGAACACGCACGCTTTCATGGGCCCCAGCAAATCACATCCGCCTTTTGTCCGTATTGCCCGACCTTTGGCCCTGTCTGTGGTGATTTTGGGGCATGCACCCGGCATGGCCGACCTTCCATTCCACGATCGCCAGGACTACGAGGACGCGGATCGCGGGTTCATCGCCGGTCTGACCCCGGCCGTGGTCAAGGACGTCGACGGCCGGGTCGTCTGGGACAACGACGCCTACGCCTTCCTCCAGGCCGACTGCCCCGAGACCGTCCACCCCAGCCTGTGGAGACAGGGCCAGCTCTGCGCCAGGCAGGGCCTGTACGAGGTGGCCGATGGCATCTACCAGGTCCGCGGGCTCGACCTGTCGAACATGACCCTGGTCGAGGGCGACACCGGGGTCGTCGTGGTCGACCCGCTCATCTCCACCGAGTGCGCCGCCGCCGCGCTCCGCCTCTACCAGGACCACCGCGGCGAACGCCCGGTCACCGGCGTCGTCTACACGCACTCGCACGCCGACCACTTCGGCGGCGTCCGCGGCGTCACCGGCGGCGGCGTGCCCATCCTGGCCCCCGAGGGCTTCCTCGAACACGCCGCCGCCGAGAGCGTCTACGCCGCGCCCGCCATGACCCGCCGCGCCGTCTACATGGAAGGCCCCGCCCTCGACAGGTCACCGTGGGGCCAGGTCGGCGCCGGCCTCGGCATGGCCTCCTCGACCGGGACGATCTCCCTCATCCCGCCCACCCTGTACGTCAGGCGCACCGGCCAGGAGGAGACCGTCGACGGCGTGCGGTTCAGCTTCCAGCTCGCGCCCGGCACCGACGCGCCACCCGAGATGTCGTTCCTGCTGCCCGATCGCCGGGCGCTCTTCCTGGCCGAGAACGCCACCCACAACCAGCACAACCTGCTGTCGCTGCGCGGCGCCCCGGTGCGCCACCCGCGCCGCTGGACGCGCTGCCTCACCGAGGCCATCACGCTGTTCGGCGACGCCGCCGACGTGGCCTTCGCCTCCCACCACTGGCCCTCCTGGGGCGGCGAGAACATCGTCCGCTTCCTGTCGGAGCAGCGCGACCTGTACGCCTACCTGCACGACCAGACGCTGCGCCTGATGAACCAGGGCATGACCGGCCCGGAGATCGCCGAGCACCTGCAGCTCCCGCCCGGCCTGGAGCAGGTCTGGCACACCCACGGCTACTACGGCTCGACCGGCCACAACGTCAAGGCC
Source organism: Nonomuraea sp. NPDC023979 (assembly GCF_040639085.1). Lineage (NCBI taxonomy): Bacteria > Bacillati > Actinomycetota > Actinomycetes > Streptosporangiales > Streptosporangiaceae > Nonomuraea > Nonomuraea sp. NPDC023979. The sequence continues at coordinate 110,583 of NZ_JBEZZG010000003.1, read as the reverse complement.
ATCTACCAGCACTACCTCGGCTGGTTCGACGGCAATCCGGCCCACCTGTGGGAGCATCCGCCCCGGCAGAGCGCGATTCGCTACGTGGAGTGCCTGGGCGGCGGCGCCGCCGTGGTCGCCTTCGCCAGGGCCTACATCGACGCCGGCGACCTGCGCTTCGCCGCCCAGCTGCTCAACCACGCGGTCTTCGCCGACGAGGGCAACAAACCGGCCCGCGACCTGCTGGCCGAGGTCTACACCCGGCTCGGGCACGGCGCCGAGAACGCCACCTGGCGGAACTCGTACCTGATGGGGGCGCTGGAGCTGGCCGACGGGATCGTGCCCGCCACGGCCGCGCAGCCCTCGCCCGACCTGATCGCGGCGCTGAGCGTGAGCCAGATCTTCGACTCGATCGCCATCCGGGTCAACGGGCCACGGGCCTGGCACGAGCGGCTGTCGATCGACTGGCACCTGACCGACCTGGGGGAGCGGCACCGTACGACGCTCTCCAACGGGGCGCTCGTCCACCAGGAGAACCCGCCGGAGGCGGAGGTCGACCTGACGCTCAGGCTCACCAAGGCGCAGCTCCTCGCGCTGCTCACGGGCAAGTGCGTGGAGGGCGTGGACCGGGAGGGCGACACGGGCGTGCTCAGGCGCCTGGTGGCCGTGCTGGACGGCCCCGTGCCCGGCTTCGCGATCGTGACCCCGTGACCGGGCCCGCCCACAGGAGCGTCGCCAGCACCGCTCCGGCCGCCGGACCGGCGAGCAGGGGCGCCGACACGCCGCCCGCGTGCCAGCTCGCCGCCGCCGCGGCCGCGCACGCCAGCACGGTCACGGCGAACGTCGCCGCCCACAGCGGAAGCACGTACAGGAAGGCGAAGAACAGGGGGAACACCAGCCAGGCGAACGGCGCCGACAGCGTGGCCAGGCCCGCCCACGCGCAGGTGAGCGTCACCAGCCAGACCCGCTCGCCGGTGCGGCTCAGGCCGCCGCCGAACACCGGCCCGGCCGCGTAGAGGGCGGCCAGCAGCACGCCGGCGACGGCCACGACGGGCCGCCCGTCGCCGCCCACGGCGGCCAGCAGCAGCACCGCCGACGCGCCGTGGACCGCCCACCAGAGCAGCCGCACCATGCCACCGAGGGTAATCCGCGCAGGTCAGCGCCGCCGGGGCGCCACGCTGGTGAAGGCGAGATAGAGCACGCCCGCCAGCACCAGCGCGACCACCACGCCGATGTTGGCCGAGGCGAACGTGCCCGCCTTCAGGTCGTCGCTCATCAGGAAGCCGACCAGGCCCGCGATGTTCGGGTCGGCCGAGCTGATCAGGCCGATGCCGACGAACGAGGCCGCCACCAGCGACACCACGCCCGCCCAGTTGACCGCCGGCGCGCCCGGCCGCAGCAGCCGCTCGTCGTAGGAGCGCCCGCCGTCGCGCAGCCGCCACAGGTCCACCAGGAAGACCGCGACCCAGGCCGCCATCACCACGCCGATGATCGCCAGGAACGCCTGGAACGTGGCCAGGAAGCTGGTCGAGACGAACAGCAGGTAGTAGCCGCCGAGCACCATGAGCAGGCCGTCGATCAGCACCGCGTAGTGCCGCCTGATCGGCACGCCCAGCGCCAGCATCGACAGGCCCGACGAGTAGATGTCCATGATCGCCCCGGCCAGGAACCCGCCGATGGCGGTCAGCAGGTACGGCAGCAGGAACCAGGTCGGCAGCGCCCCCGCCAGCGCCGCCACCGGGTCACCGGCCGCCGCGCCGGCCAGCTCCGGGTCGCCGCCCGCCAGCAGCACGCCGAACACCAGCAGCACCATCGGCGGCAGCGCCCCGCCCAGCGTCGTCCACAACGCCACCCGCGAGGGCCGCGACGCCGACGGCAGGTAACGCGAGTAGTCGGCCCCGCAGTTGACCCAGCCCAGGCCGAGCAGCGTCATCGCGAAGATCACCCCGCCCACCCAGGCGCCCGGCCCCGCGTCGCCGCCCTCCAGCGCGGTGCCCAGGCGCGGCGCCATCAGCACCATGTAGATCACGGTTAGCACGACGAACGCGTAGGTCAGGTACCGCTGCACCACCATGATCATCGCGTGCCCGTACACCCCGACCGCGATCGTCACCAGCGCCGCCACCGCGAAGCACACCGCCGTCGCCGTCGTGGCCGGCACGCCCGGCGCGACCCGGCCCAGGATCGCCGCCCCGCCCTGCGCCGCGAGCGTGACCAGCACGGTCTCCCAGCCCACGTTCGAGACGTACGACAGCGCGGCGGGCAGCTTGTTGCCCTGGTAGCCGAACGGCGCCCGGCCCAGCGTCATCGTCGGCACCCCGGACCGGGACCCGGCGACGGCCACCAGCCCGACCAGGCCGAACGAGAGCGCGTAGCCGACCGCCCCGGTGATGATCGCGGGGACGACGCCCAGCCCGAGCCCGACCACGTACACGCCGAACGCGACCCCGAACAGCGACAGGTTCGAGCCCGCCCACGGCCAGAACAGATCCGACGGCCGGCCGCGGCGCTCCCCTTCGGGGATCGCGTTGATGCCGTTCCGTTCCACCGCCAACGTGTCCATGATCGGACGGTACCCGGGGTACATGAGGCGGAAAAGGGGGATGTGACCGCCGTGACGCCTGACCCGCGCAGGCCCGCGCTGGCCGTCTGCCTCGTGGCGGCGTTCATGTCCGGCCTGGACGTGAGCATCGTCAACGTCGCCCTGCCCTCGATCAGGGAGAGCCTGCACGCCTCCGCCGACGGCCTGCAGTGGATCCTGTCCGGCTACGCGCTGACGTTCGGGCTGCTGCTGGTGCCCGCCGGGCGGCTCGGCGACGCGCGCGGCCGGCGCGACCTGTTCGTCCTGGGCGTGCTGCTGTTCACCCTGGCCAGCGCCGCGTGCGGGCTCGCGCCCAGCATGCCGGTGCTGGTCGTCGCCCGGCTGCTCCAGGGCCTGGCCGCCGGGGTGATCAACCCGCAGGTGTCGGGGCTGATCCAGCAGATGTTCCAGGGCGCCGAACGCGGGCGGGCGTTCGGCGCGCTCGGCGCCACCATCGGCGTGTCCACCGCCGCGGGGCCGCTCATCGGCGGCGCGCTCGTCACCGTGTTCGGCGCCGACCACGGCTGGCGGTGGGTGTTCCTGGTGAACGTGCCGATCGGGCTCGCGCTGCTGCCGCTGGCCCGCAAACTGCTGCCCGCCATGCCGCGCGGGCAGGGACGGCGCGAGAGCATGGACCCCGTCGGCGTGCTGCTGCTCGGCGCGGGCGTCGCCGGGCTGCTGCTGCCCGTCATCCAGCAGCACCAGTGGCAGAGCCCCGCCACCTGGCTCCTCGTCCCGGCCGCCCTGGCCGTGCTCGCCGGCTTCGTCGCCTGGGAGCGGGCCTACGGCAAGGAACCGCTGGTGCGGCTCGCGCTGTTCGCCCGCCGCTCCTACAGCCTCGGCACCACGATCGCGCTGTTCTACTTCGCCGGGTTCACCGGGATCTTCTTCATCTTCACCCTCTACCTGCAGAGCGGGCTCCACTACAGCCCGCTCCAGGCCGGGCTGTCGATCACCCCGTTCGCGCTCGGCTCGGCCTCGGCGTCGCTGCTCGGCGGCCGGCTCGTCGGGCGGGCCGGGCGGCGGGTGGTCGCCGTCGGCCTGCTCGTCGTCATCGCCGGGCTCGCGTCGACCGTCTGGGCCACCGTGCTCGTGCCCGGACCCGGCGTCGGGCTCGCCACCGCGCTGCCGCTGCTCGTCGCCGGCATCGGCAGCGGGCTCGTCATCGCGCCCAACCAGGCGATCAGCCTCTCCGAGGTGCCCCCGGCCGCCGGCGGCAGCGCCGCCGGGGTGCTGCAGACCGGGCAGCGGCTCGGCTCGTCGATCGGCATCGCCGCCGCCGGGTCGGTCTTCTTCGGGTCGCTGCGCGACGGCTGGCCCGCCGCCTTCAGGCACGGGCTCCTCGTCGTGCTGGCCTTCGTCGGCGTCGCCCTGGCCGCCGCCCTCTACGACCTCGCCAAGGGCCGGGCCGAACGCTGACCCTCCCCGCCCCTCACCTGTTGAGCAGCCTGGCCTCCACGGCCGGATCCAGCCCCACCGAGGGACGATCCGGGCGCATCGGGGCCCGGCCGCCGATGCTCCGCAGCCACTCCCACGTGTCGGCCACCGTCTCCGCCACCGGCCGCACCCTCAGCCCCGCCGCCACGGCCTTGGACACGTCACCCCCGTGCATGAACGCGTGATCCTCGCCCACCAGCCAGATCGGCAGATCGGTCCACGGCCGCACCCCGGCCGCCAGGATCGTCTCCGCGTCCACCCAGCGCAGCTCCGCGTCCGACCCGGTCACCCGCACGGCCGTCTCCAGCAGCTCCGCCATCGTGGTGAACCCGGGCGGGCTCACCACGTCGAACGCGCCGCCGATCCCGCGCCCCGCCGCATCGAGGCACCAGCGCGCCAGGTCACGCGCGTCGACGTACTGGACGCCCAGGTCACGCGGGCCCGGCGCGAGCACCGGGCCGCCCCTGGCGATCCTCGTCAGCCACCACGGCAGCCTGCCGATGTTCTCGTACGGGCCCAGGATCAGGCCCGCCCGCGCCAGCAGCGCCCGGTCGCCGAACGCCGCCGTCGCGCCCTCCTCGCCGCCCGCCTTCATCGCGGCGTAGCCCTCGTCGCCGGCCTCCACCAGCGGCGCGCTCTCGTCGGCCCCGTAGGGCACCGGCGGCGCGTAGACCGAACGGCTCGACACGTACACGTAATGGCCCGCCCGGCCGGCCAGCAGCGCCGCGGACTCGCGCACCGCCGACGGGGCCCACGACCACGTGTCGACCACCACGTCCCACTCGCCGCGCGCCAGCGCCTCCAGCCCGACCTCCCGCGTGCGGTCGCCGCGCAGCGCCGTCACCCCTGGGGGCGGCTCGTGCGTGCCCCGGTTGAACATCGTCACCCGCCAGCCGAGCGCCTGGGCCTCCTCGACGAACGCCCGGCCCACGAACTCGGTCCCGCCCAGCAGCAATACGTCCATGGGACCCCACTGTGCCCGCCCGCCCCCGCCCCGCCCAGGGGCCCACGCCCGCAGCGGAATCGCGAGGAGCGAAACCCATGCCCCACCCGTCCGCCGTCCTCCTGCTTCCCGCTCACTGGATTTGTGGCGGGAACGCTGTCGAACGTCATGAATGTCCGGTTCAGGGTAGGGGTCGGACGTGCTCATACCTCGCTCGATCCGCGGGCGTCTGACGACGATCGCGGTGCTGGTCGGGGCGCTGATCTTCGGCACGTCGTCCGCGGTCGCCGTGGTCACCGTGCCCGACAATCTGCGTGACCAGGTGGACGCCAGGGTCGAGCTGGCCGTGCGCCGCACCGCCAGCGACGCGCGCCTGGGCACGCTCAAACCGAAGATCGAGGTCCCGGCCCGGATCCAGTTCGTGCAGGTGGTCGGGGCCGACGGCCGGGTGCTGTCGGCGGGCAGGCTGGGGCAGCGGCGCCTGGTGACCGGGTTCGACCCGCCCGAGCCGGAGCACGTCTACGCCATCGACCGCAACATCACCGGCCTGCCGCCGCACGTCGATCCCGGCGGCGACTACCGCGTCATGGCGATGACCGTGCGCAGCCCGTCAGGCCCGGTCACGGTGTACGGGGCGGCGTCGCTCGGCGACGTGAACCGGGCGCTGAAGTGGATCTACGGCATCGTCTTCGTCGGCACCCCGCTGGTGCTGCTCATCATCGGGCTCATCACCTGGTTCACGGTCGGGCTCGCGCTGCGTCCGGTGGAGCACATCCGGGCCCGGCTCGCCGCCATCACCGGCCGGGATCTCAGCCGCCGCGTCCCCGTGCCCGACACGGGTGACGAGATCACCAGGCTGGCCGTCACCACCAACAGCACGCTCGACCGGCTCGAACGTTCGGCCGAGACCCAGCGCCGCTTCGTCGCCGACGCCTCGCACGAGCTGCGCAGCCCGATCGCCGCCCTGCGCACGCAGCTCGACTACGCGACCGCGTACCCGGAGGAGACCGACTGGTACGACACGGGCATGCGCGCGATGGCGGCGACGGACCGGCTCGCGGCCATCATCGACGAGCTGCTCATGCTGGCCCGCCTGGACGCCGGGGCCGTGGCGCCCCGCTCCACCGTCGACCTCTGCGACCTGGCGCGGGACCAGGCGGAGCGCCGCCGCACCGGCCGCGTGCCCGTCCGCATGCGGCCGTGCGCGCCCGCGCCCGTCCTCGGCTCCCAGACGCAGCTCGACCGCGTGCTGACGAACCTGCTGGACAACGCCGTACGGCACGCTGACACCCGCGTCGACCTGGACGTCTCGCTGGACGGCGAGCACGTCGTCGTCACCGTCACCAACGACGGCGACAGCATCGCGCCCGAGGACCGCGAGCGCGTCTTCGAGCGGTTCACCCGGCTGGAGGCGGGCCGCACCAGGGACCGGGGCGGCAGCGGCCTGGGGCTGGCGCTCACCCGCGAGATCGTCACCCGGCACGGCGGCGCCATCACGGTCGCGGACCACGAGCCGGGCACCCGGTTCGTGGTCCGCCTTCCGCTGCGTCCTAACCCGTCACCGTGATCCGGTTGGTTGCGGGGGGCGCGATCGGGTTGTTCTGCCCCAGGTAGGCGACGAACGCGTCGATGTCGAGCGGCCCGCTCCACAGGTCGGTGCCCTCGGTGAACGCCTGGAACGCGTCACCGCCGCCGACCAGGAAGTTGTTGGCCGCCACCCGGATCGCCTGCGTGTCGGTCACCGGCACCCCGTCGATCTTGATGTCGGACACCCTGGCGCCCCAGGCGGCGCCGGTGCTGTAGGTGTAGGTCAGGTTCGCCGAGGGCTGCAGGATCTTGGTGAACGCCTGGTTGTTCGGCCCGCCGGTGAACTGCTGCTCCAGCACGGTCTTGAGTTGGGCGCCGGTCAGCGTGACGACCTGCATGAGATTGTTGAACGGCTGCACGGTGAACGCCTCGCCGTACGTGACCGTCCCGTCGCCCTCGCCCGCCGGGGAGCTCGCGTACGACAGGGAGGCGCGCACGCCGCCCGGGTTCATCAGCGCGATCTGCGCGTTGCCGCCCTCCCGGGTGGCGGCGAGCTGGGCGTCGGCGATGAGGTTGCCGAGCGCGGACTCGCCGGACGGGGCGGCGGCGTTGGTGATGTCGGCGGTGATCGTGCCGACGGGCCGGTTGGCGACCGGGGCGACCCGGTCCTTCCACGTCTGCACGAACGCCGAAATTTCGGCATCCGGGGCGACCGTCCGGGTCACCACGTGGTTGTCCGCCACGACCGAGGAGCGGTCGACGTCCCGCGTCCGCACGTCCACCTTCAGGTCCACCTGCGTGATCACGCGCCCGAACGAGCCGCCCTGCGAGTAGAGCCGGTCACGCCCCGCCGGGTCCTTGACCACGCACTTGTACGCCTGGTGCGAGTGGCCGCTGAGCACCAGGTCGATCTCGGGGTCCACCTGCGTGGCGATGCGGTTGCCGGCGCCCGGGATCGCGGCGCAGGCGTCGGGCGACCGGCCCGCCGTCACCTGGTCGCCCTCGTGCACAAGCACGACCTGGGCCTTCACGCCCACCAGCCGGAGCAGCCTGGAAGCCACGTTCGCGGCCTTGACCTCGTCGACGAACTTGAGATCCTTGATGCCCTCGGCGGTGACGATGTTCGGCGTCGTCTTCGTGACCAGGCCGATGAAGCCGATCGGCACGCCGTTCATCCACTTCACGCTGACCGGCGGCAGCGCGGGCACGCCCCAGTCCTTCAGCAGCTCGCCGAACCTGCTGCTGTCGCCGAGGGCGGCGAGCGCGTCGGTCCGCTCGTCCCGGTTCTTGAACAGCACGTTGGCGCCCACGTAGTCGAACGTCGCGCCCTTCCACGGCCCGGCGGGGGAGCAGCCGTCCACCGGGTGGCAGCCGCCCTTCATGATGCGCCGCAGCTCGGCGTAGCCCTCGTCGAACTCGTGGTTGCCCACCGCCGCCACGTCCAGCCCGAGCTTGCCCAGGAACTCCACCGACGGCTCGTCGTGGTAGGCGGCCGAGAGCAGCGGCGTGGCCCCGATCAGGTCACCCTGGGCGACCGCGATCGTGTTGCCGTCGGCCAGGGCCTTCATGTGCGTCGCCACGTACGCCGCGCCGCCGGCCTCGACCGTGGCGCCGTGCTCGTCGACCATCCGCCCGGAGGACCCGGTCGGCGGTTCGAGGTGGCCGTGGAAGTCGTTGAGAGCGAGCAACCGGACCGGAACGGTCCTCGGTGCCTTGCTCGCGTCCGCCGGGAGGCCGGCGAGCAGGACGCCGCCTGCGGCGACGGCTCCGGCCATCGTGAGCCGGAGGAGGGAACGGGACGTCATGGCCCAAGAACATACGTCCGCAAGCCATGCAGCCAATGGCGCAAAGGTAACGATTCATCGCGCCCGGACATGGCGTCATTTGCCAGTCGTACGCCTAGAGTTCGATCTGTGAGCGAGAGTGTGAAAGTCCGGGAACGGCTTGATGACCAGGAAATCGCCGGGGTGCTGTCCGTCGTCGAGGCGGCGACCGAGACCGACGGCGTCCGCCCGCTGAACGAGCACGTGATGCTCCACCTGCGCTACGGCGGCGATCCGAGGGCCCGCTCCCTCCTGCTCTACGACGGCGCCGCCCTGGCCGGCTACGCCCACGTCGACCCCACCGACGAGGTCGAGGGGCCCAGCGGCGAGCTCGTCATCCACCCCGCCCAGCGCCGCCGCGGCCACGGCGCGCGGCTGCTGCGCGCCGTGCTCGACCTGACGGGCGGCAGGCTGCGGCTGTGGGCGCACGGCGACCACCCGGGCGCGGAGGCGCTGGCGGCCTCCTCCGGCCTCGAACGGGCGCGCTCGCTCTGGCAGATGCGCCGCTCCCTGTTCGCGCCGCTGGCCCCGTACGAGGTGCCGGAGGGCATCAGCGTACGGACGTTCGTCCCGGGACAGGACGAGGAAGCCTGGCTGAAGGTGAACTCCGCGGCCTTCGCCCACCACCCCGAACAGGGCGCGTGGACGATGGACGACCTGCTGCTGCGCGAGCGGGAGCCGTGGTTCGACCCCGAAGGGTTCTTCCTGGCCTTCCGCGGCGACCGGCTCGCCGGATTCCACTGGACCAAGATCCACGGCTCCGACGAGCACCAGGAGCACGGCCACGAGCCGCTGGGCGAGGTCTACGTCGTCGGCGTCGACCCCTCCCAGCAGGGCACCGGCCTGGGCAAGGCGCTCACCCTGGCCGGCCTGGCCCACCTGCGCTCGCGCGGCCTCGCCCAGGCCATGCTCTACGTGGACGAGGCCAACACGGCCGCGATCAGGCTGTACGAGTCCCTTGGCTTCAGCCGCTGGGACGTCGACGTGATGTACGCCGCTACTCCACCAGGAAGTGCAGCGCGTAGTACGACAGAGCAGCCACCAGAGCCGCTGCCGGAATCGTGAGGACCCAGGCGGTCACGATGTTGCCCGCCACACCCCACCGCACCGCCGACAGCCGCTTGGTCGAACCCACGCCCATGATCGCCGAGGTGATCGTGTGCGTGGTGGAGATCGGCGCCCCGAACCCGATCGCCGCGCCGTACAGCACCGTCGACGCGGCGGCTTCCGCGGCGAAGCCCTGCGGCGGGTCGAGGGCGATGATGCGGCGGCCCAGCGTCCGCATGATCCGCCAGCCACCCGCGTACGTGCCGAGCGAGATCGCGCCCGCGGCGGCCAGGATGACCCACTGCGGGATGGGGTCGGCAGGAGCGGCGTAACCGCCGACGACCAGCGCCAGGAAGATGACGCCCATCGTCTTCTGCGCGTCCTGGAGGCCGTGGCCGAGCGCCATCGCCGCGGCCGAGACCGTCTGCGCGTAGCGGAAGCCCCGGTTGGCCTTGCCCGGTTGCGCGTTCCTGAAGATCCAGTAGATTGCGATCATGATCCCGGCCGCCAGCGAGAAGCCGACGAGCGGTGAGATGATCATGGGGATGACGACTTTGGCCACGACGCCCTCCCAGTGCACGACGCTGGCCGAAGCCAGGGCCGAGCCGATGAGACCGCCGATCAGCGCGTGGCTGGAGGAAGAGGGCAGGCCGAAGTACCAGGTGATGAGGTTCCAGACGATCGCGCCGATCAGGCCGGCCGCCACGATCACCAGTCCATGTGTGCCGTCAGGCGCGTCGATGATTCCTTTGCCGACGGTCTGCGCGACCTGGGTGCCGAGGTGAGCACCGATGAAGTTCATCGCCGCCGCCATGAACAGCGCCGCCCTGGGCGTGAGGGCCCGGGTGGAGACTGAGGTCGCGATGGCGTTGGCCGCGTCGTGGAAGCCGTTGGTGTAGTCGAACACCAGGGCGACGACGACCACGCCGATGACGAGGGCGAGCGTGAGGTCCACTGAGTTAGCTTTCCTTGACCGCGATCGACTCGATCGTGTTGGCCACGTGCTCGAAGGCATCGGCCGCCTCTTCCAGGGCGTCGATGACCTCCTTCATCTTCATCACCGTCAGCGCGTCGTACTCGCCGCTGAAAAGCTTGGCCAGCAGCCGGCGGTAGACCTGGTCGCCCTGGTTCTCCAGGCGGTTGACCTCGATCCAGTACTCGTTGAGGTTCTTCATCGAGCGCAGCCTCGGCATGGCCTCGGCGGTCAGCTCGGCGGCCCGCTCCAGGACCTCCACCTGCCGGACGACATCTTTGGGGAGATGATCGATCTGGTAGAGGACGATGAGGTCCGACGCCGCCTCCATGGCGTCCATCACGTCGTCGAGGTTGGAGGCCAGCCGGTAGATGTCCTCGCGGTCGAAGGGAGTGATGAAACTCTCGTTGAGCCGGTTCATGATCGCGTGGGTGCGTTCGTCCCCGGCGTGCTCGCAGGCGCGCATCTTCTCGGCCAGGGCCTCCCGGTCCGAGCCGTCGCTGATGATCTCTACGAGCAGGCGTGATGCTGTGACCAGGTTGTTCGCCGAGTCGGCGAACAGGTCATAGTAGCTGTCCTCACGTGGCGTGAGACGCAGGCGCACGTCGTTCTCCAGATGTGCGGGGATGGTCCGTGGAAGAGGGTACGGCTTACCAGGCAAAATGCGAACTTCATGTCCCCTTCTCCTAGTCGCTACCCTCCGTATGCTGTACGACACCGCGGCCCAGAGTACTTTGAGTGCCTTTTTGTCACACAGGCGGGGCTAGATCCGGGTGCGATGAAAGTTGCGGAACGACCGCGACGGAGTCGGCCCACGCTGCCCCTGATAACGGGACCCGTACTTCTCCGACCCGTACGGGAACTCCGACGGAGAGCTGAGCCTGAACACGCAGAGCTGCCCGATCTTCATCCCCGGCCACAGCTTGATCGGCAACGTGGCCACGTTGGACAGCTCCAGCGTGACGTGCCCGCTGAACCCCGGATCGATGAAGCCGGCCGTAGAATGCGTGAGCAGACCCAGGCGGCCCAGCGAACTCTTGCCCTCCAGCCTGGACGCCAGGTCGTCGGGCAGCGTGATCACTTCGTAGGTGGAGGCGAGCACGAACTCGCCCGGATGCAGGATGAACGGCTCGTCCCCCGACGGCTCGACCACCCGCGTCAAGTCAGGCTGCTCGACACTGGGATCGATGTGCGGATACCTGTGGTTCTCGAACACCCGGAAAAAGCGGTCAAGCCGGACGTCGATGCTGGACGGTTGGATCATGTCACGATCGAACGGGTCCAGCGCGAGCCGCCCGGAGTCGATCTCGGCCAGGATGTCGCGGTCAGATAGCAGCACGGTCAGCAAACTTACCTGGTGATCCAAAGTGAGGCTCGAAACTGGGGCTCGGTTGGCTTGGTGAAGTGGGTGCGGTTTCCGGTACAGTGGTGGCCGCGGCTTCGGGCCGTACGCGGGTGTAGTTCAATGGCAGAACATCAGCTTCCCAAGCTGACAGCGCGGGTTCGATTCCCGTCACCCGCTCTCATCGTGAAAGCCCAGGTAGACCGAGGGTTCGGTACCTGGGCTTTGGTTTGTCCTAGGGCTGTTGATCTCTGCGTGCCATTAGCGTGCCATTAGGGCTTGTGATCACCCGGTGGGAACCAGCAGGCCAGGCGGGTTGTCGTCGTCCTCGTCGCGTGCCCGTTCGTGCCCGATGAGGTGCTTGTCGATGGCTTCGGTGATCAGCTTGTCCGCGCCCCGGACGGCGTGCTGGTAGATTATCGCGGCGCGGACGTTGTCGTGTCCCATGCGTGCCATGAGGTCCTTGAGACCCGCGCCCGAGTCCGCTGCGATCATGTTTCCCGTGTGACGGAGATCATGGAAGTGCAGTTCCGGAACGCCGATCGCTCGGACGGCCTCCATCCAGCCAGAGAGCTTGTTGAAGCCGCTCCGACGCATGGGGCCGCCCTTGATCCCAGCGAAGACCAGCGCTCCGGCCTCGGGCTTGACGTAGAGCCGCAGATGCTCCTTCAGGGCGGGGATGATCGCCTGCGGGATACCGACGATGCGCCTACCGGCCTTGGACTTGGGCGGACCAAGTACCAGTTCCCCGGTGGAGCGTTCCACGTAGGCCAGGCGTACGCGGGCCGTACCCGCGTCGAGGTCGAGGTCCGCTCGGGTCAGTGCGGTGATCTCGCCCCATCGCAGGCTCGCGAACGTGGCCAGGAGCACGAAGCCCCGGTAGCGCCGATCGTGCGTGCAGTCGGCCTGCCCGGTGTCGATCATCCGCCACAGCGCCCGCTCGGCTTCTGCTCTCGTCGGAAAGACCTCCGGGTAGGTCCGCATCTCGCCATATCGTTGGAACCGGATGCGGTGCCCCTCACCTCTCTTGAGCCCTCGGATGCTGCCCACTGGGCGGCGCCCGACCTTGTCCGCCAGTTCGAAGACCTGCCCCACGGAGAGGACCGGTCGTTCCTCGGCGTGCTCGTCGCCGGCCCCGCGGATTCGACACGGGTTACGAGAGATGATCCGGTCGTCCTCGGCCGCCGTCATGAGCACGGCACGGAGGAGGCGGTACGCCTTGGCCGCCATGCTGACCGAGACGCCCTTGCCGAGCAGGTCCGCCCGCCACTGCCGAATCATCGCCGTGGAGAGCTTGCCGAGCGAGACGTTGCCTAGATACGGCGTGATGTGCTTCTTGAGCAGCCAGCGATAGAGGTCGATCGTTCTCGGTCGAAGCCCCGCACGCTGGTCGATCCAGGTTGCCGAATACTCTGCGAGCTTGACCTTGGCCCGCTCGGGGTCGGTCCACGTCCCGGCGAGGATCTTTCCTTCGATCAGAGTCAGCGCCCGGTCGGCGTCGCCTTTGCGCTCGTAGGTCTCCTCACCAGTTCTGATGCGCCCGTCAGGTCCGGGGTAGCGGATCTGGAACCGCCCCGAGGGCAGCTTGCGAATGTTGCCGAAACGACGGTGGTTCTCCTTGTTCGCCATCAGGCGGCCCTCCCGGTTGCGTCGAAGGTCGTCATGGGTGCGACGGTCCCGGCGACGACGAAGGCGATCAGTGCGGACTCTCGGATGCGGACGTGCCGCCCGACCTTGACGAACTCGATCCGGCGTTCGGCGATCAGTCGGCGGACGAAGCGAACCGAGGTGCTGAGCAGTTCGGCCGCTTCCGGGACGGTGAACAGTTGGTCCAAGATCTCCTCCTCTCAGGCTGCCTGCGGAGTTGCCGAAAGTTCTTCGAGGCGTCTCAGGTGGGCGCGCCATCGCTGCCGTTCGGCGATGGACCTGAGGAGCCGGACGCCGATCGGAGCGACCTCGGGATCGCCCGGCCTGACCGGTTGCCAGACGTAGCGGTGCGGGTCGGTGGGCTCGTCGGCCTGGCCGAGCGCTTCCAGGACCCACGTACGGCGGTCCTGCTTGTGTTCGGCGAGGGTCTTGTTGCTCCACTTGCGGGAGACCAGGACCCGGCGACCGGCGTAGCCGAGGTGTTCAGGCTTGTGTGCCTTGGATCGGCAGCAACCGGGAACCATCCCGGGCTTGGCGTTCTTGGGCTGCACGCCGTACCGGAGCCAGTTCGGGCAGGTGGGCGAGCACGGCTCATAGCGCAGGGCATCGATGAAACGGGCCGCGTGCTCCCGCTGAGCCTGACCGTCCAAGGTCTCGCCGAGGCTCTTCGTCAGGTACTTGGACAGGTACCGGATGCACTGGTCGGCGTCCGGCGACCCGGCGAGCACACCTTTCACGTCCACCTGATCGCCGAAGCGGATCACGTGCATGGGCTCGTCGCCGAGCTGGTCGAGAGCTTCGTCCCAGGTGGGCAGGACCTCGCCCGTGTCGGGGTCCACGTAGCCGTCGTTCCAGATGGGCAGGCGGTCATCCTCGAAGCGGGCCTCATCTGCCTGAGGCCACCAGACCTGGTGGTAGGTGGCCGCCGCGATCTGCTTCATCTCGGCGCGCGGCAGGGTGCCCCGGACAGCCATGTGCAGGTGCGGAGCGAGCCGCTTCTGAGGTTCCACCGTGGCGAAGTACTGCACGTCATAGCCCGCCACGCGGCGCAGGTTCTGCACGAACCGGTCCACCAGCTTGGAGAAGTGCAGCGCGTCACGGGCTGCCCGAACGTAGTCGTACGTGCCCGGATCGATGGGAGCGCCGTTCATGACCTTGCCGTAGCTCGGCAGGGTGAGCGTGACGAACAGCGAAGGCCGGTAGGTCCTGCCGTCCGTCGCCTCGAAGGTCCGGCCCAGAGTCGTGCTGGCCATCTTCCGCTTGGGCAGGTCGGGTGCGTCCTGGCGGCGCTTGGTCGAGCGGACCCGCTTGGCTCCCGTACGACCCAGCACGTTTCCGCGCATCCCGGCCTCGTTGATCTCGATGTCGAGCCCGGTGAGCACGGCGTCCAAGTCGGAGGTGTCGCCGCTGGCCTTTTCCTCCGCGTCGCGCTTGGCCTGCATGTCGGCCCGGAACTCGACGAGGCAGCGCTGCCCATCGGTCGCCTCGTCGGGCGTGATGATCGGCTCCTCATCGAGGTGCCATCCCTCCCGGCACTGCGCCATCCGGAGCTGCCGTTTGCGCTTGGCGCACGGAGGACACTTGCTCTCCAGCGGTGAGCCGCACGGGACATCGACGACCTCGGACTTGCCGGTCGTCATGTCCAGCCGCCTGAGCGCGACGGGCCGGATGCAGACGCCGTGAAGCTTGGCAATCTCCTCGGCCACGTCGCGGGCGAGCGGCTGGGCCATGCGGACAGCGCGCGGGGTCTTGCGGTCGGTCAACGGACCTCCTCTGCGATCTCGGGGAACGTGAGCGCGGTCTGTCCGCACTCGGCGCACTCGACCAGGCCACGCATCGGGTCGAGCCACAGGGCATTCAGCGCGGCGCACGAAGCGCAGCGAAGGCCGTCGAGGAAGTGAGCCAGTGTCATCGGACCTCACCGACCATCGCGCGGATGTCGTCGTCGGAGACGTACGCGGCGCGGACGCGGATCGGATCGGGACTGGCCTCCAGCCGCACGTATCCGACGCCAGCGCCACGTTCCGGACGAGGAGAGATGCGGTCGGCCAGGGCACCGTGATCTCGTGCGCCGTCACCGAGCACCATGTCCACCTGCTCCGACTCGTCGAGCCGGAGGGCGATCTTGTCCGGGAAGAGGTTGCGGATGTTCATGACCTCCTTGCGAGGGTCCTGGAGAGCCGCCAGGACGCCCACGCCGACTGCGCGTCCCTGAGTGGTCAGCGTGGCCAGAGCAGCGGAGATGCGCTGCCTGAGCTGCCTGTCGGACTGGTAGGCGGTCAGGAACGCCACCTCGTCGACCACGACCAGGACGAAGGGGTCGTCGAGAGTAGGTGTGTGGGACCGCTGGACCCCGGCGAAGCGAGCCGCACGCTTCTGCATGACGCTCACCGCCTCGTCGAGCAGGTCAGCGCAGTCGGCAGGATCGGCCGCGTACCGTCCGCCGAAGAGAGCCTTGCCGTACGACAGCTCCATCAGCTTCGGGTCGAGCGCCCAGATCTCGACCAGGCCCGCGTGGATCGCGGGTATGAGCCCACGAATCGCCGACCAGATGATGGAGCCCTTGCCTGCGCCTGTGGCCCCAGCGACGAGGACATGAGTCCCATGCAGTCGGAGGAGCCACGGCGAGCCGTCCTCCTGCCTGCCGATCTCGACCGGTCCGACCGTCGGTGTGTCCGGGATGGGAAGCGCAGCCATCGGCGTGGCAAGCGGATCGTGACGTGGAAAGGTCAGCACGAGCTGACCGGCCTTGGCCACCGCCACCCGGCAACTCTCCGACCCGAAGCCGTGGGACAGGTTCTCGATCCTGTCGGACCAGTCCTTGGCCGCCTGGCCGTCGAGCATGCGGACCGTGAGCCTGTCGGCCCAGGAGTTCGAGGTCACCTTGACCAGCCGAGGAACGTACTCCCGTCCGCGTATGTGCCGGGCCAGCCCGGCGACGGTCATGACCGGCTGCCAGTGTCGCCGGTAGATCCAGAACCAGCGCGCGAAGGCGAGCAGTCGCCAGCCGATCCATCGCACGAATGTCGGCCGGTCGAGGACCGCCCAGGCGCCCAAGGCGACGAGAGCCGGAACGACGAGCAGCAGCGCAGCACGCCAGCCGTACACCAGGCAGAGACCGGCGGGAACCGCGATCACCGCCAGAGCGATGGGGTGCCGCCAGGTCAGCCGGAAGAGGCCGGCCACGAACCGGGCGATGAAGATGACCAGAGTGATGACGGCCGGGGTCTGCACCACGGCCGGTTTGAAGACCACCGCCGTGTCTGGCGTGGTCGAGACGATGCGGTGCGGCTCGTCGCCGGGCATCCTCGGGTGAAGTCCTTCCATGCATGTCGCGTGTGTGCGGAAGACCGAGGGGCCGCCGGAAGTTGCCGCTTCCTGCGGCCCCGCTGAGCATCAGGCCGCCTCGTCGTTGGCCTCGTGTGACTCACCGCCGTGAAGTCGCTCGCAGTCGGCCAGGTACCGGGCGGCGGCGTTGAAGATCGTGCGAGCAACGGTCAGGTCGTCGTCGGTCACCGGCCCCGAGGTCGAGACGGTCACCGAGGCGTCCGAGGTGTCGAGGTCGAAGCAGGGCTTGCCGTTCTCCCCGAGCCAGGCACGCGCCCGCAGCTCCGCCGAGCAGAAGGCGATGCTGAACCGCGACGGCTTGTCGGGACGCATGGAGACGGTGACGTAGGTGTACGGGCTGAGCGTCATCGACCCGCCACCCCCAGCCCGTTCGCAGGCCGTGGAACATGCGCTCCACCGCTCCGGCGAACATGGCGGCCTCTCGCGCCAGAGTCCGAGCGAACTCGACGTCGTCGAGGGTGACGTGATCGGTGGCCGACGTGGTGACGAGCACCTGCGTACCGCCGAAGACGAGCCCCAGGACCGGTGAGCGCTGCGGATACGGATGGTTCCGCACGTCAGCGCCCTGGCCGACCTTGAGCGCGATCGTGCTGCCCGGACGAGCCTTCTGCCGCCTCATCACGCCGCGTCCTTCGCAGCGGCCTGCGCCTTCCCGGCCGGACGAGGAGCACGCATCTCGCGAACCTTGATCGAGTACGCCAGCCGTCCGGCCTGGTTGACGTAGGGCGTTGCGGTCATGTGGTCGAACTCGACCGGCGTGAACGGCAGCCCGGCCATCGGAGCCGGAGGAACCGGCTGCACCGGGCTGAGGATCTTGACGGACACGGTCTTCTGAGCCGCCTTGAGCGTGGGGTCGGCGTCCATGACGCTGACCTGCCAGACGAGCTCTCCGCTCTGCTTGTCGCGGGTCTGGACGAAGCGCCCGTTGGTCGAGGCGTCGAAGTCCTTGACGGGCTCGACCTCACCCACGACGTAGCAGCCGTGCGGGAAGACCATGTCGAACGTGACGGGGATGGGACCTTGCAATGCCATGAGGCTTCTCCTAGCGGGTCGTCTTGTCGCTAACTCGTCTTGTCGAGTTGTCATGAAGGTACCCGCAGCTCAGGGACTTGACAACACGAGTTAGCGGGATTTCTTCAAGATCTTTATAGTGCTAGGAGAAATGCGCACATAAGCCACGTGGCGAACCGGATCAATTCATGACATAGCAAGGAAAGCAGTAATGCGGAGAATGTCCCGGCTTAGGCCGAGTGTTGCGAAATGGGGGAGCTGTGGGGCAGGTTCTGAATCAGAGCGAGTAGGAGTCTTCCAACTCGTGAAGATCGCCCGGCAGCACTAGATCCACGACAAGCACGGGCCGTCCGCCGCCGTTGAACACGCTGGCCAGCACTCCGAGAACCGGCGCGCTCTTGCGTATCTCCATGAGCTTGGCTTCGTCCGTCGAGGGGTGCCGAGCGCTCAGCCGTTCGACGACGTGTTGCAGCTTGAGACCCTTGCTCTCTCGGAGATGTTCTCTGATGCCGGCGTGAAGAGGCTCCGCCTCGCCGAGCTGCGTTCCCTCAGCCTGATGCACCGGACACCACACGGTGAACAGGTCTGTCGGACGCTCGTCATCGCGGAAGAGAACACGGCGCCGTACGACCGTGGATCCCTCCGGCACGTCCAGCAGTTTGGCGACTGCCGCGGAGGCCGCCACGGGTCCAGCGTCGATGACCGTGCTGTTCTCGTCGGCTTCCACGCGATCCAGGACGGCCCGTCCCGGACGGGGGTTCTGGCTGGACGCGCCCGGTGGAGCCGCCTTCACGAAGG
Source organism: Nonomuraea sp. NPDC023979 (assembly GCF_040639085.1). NCBI lineage: Bacteria > Bacillati > Actinomycetota > Actinomycetes > Streptosporangiales > Streptosporangiaceae > Nonomuraea > Nonomuraea sp. NPDC023979. The sequence continues at coordinate 92,127 of NZ_JBEZZG010000003.1, read as the reverse complement.
AGCCCTTGCCATGCTCCCGCTCGATGACGCCACGGAGCTGGAGAACTTGGAGGGCGCGTACGACCGTTGGACGGCTCACCTTGAAGTCTCGAACAAGCTGCGTCTCAGAGGGCAGCAGAGAGCCAGGCGGATAGGTCCCGTCCGCGATCTTCTGCCTGATCGTCTGCACGATCTGGGCGTACTTCGGTGGCGCGAACTCTTCAGAGGACATGACGACCATCCAACAACTCGACTTGTCGTAAAGCCTAGTTGGAGTTGGACAGCCTGTCGCCCCCTCTGCCATAGGAAGCGTACGGACTGGTGGAGGGACTGTCCGACTGCGCTACGGCAAGCCCCTCCACCAGCTCCAAGACACGACGGTTCAGCACCCCTGAACTCGCCTCCCGTCGTGCCCGGCTATTGAGCCCCGCCGTCGAGAAGGGCGACCCAGACTTGACACGCTTCCTTGTAGCGCCAGCGATAGGTCTCGTGAACCCGCTGCACGACGCGGTCACGGCGCTCGGTCCGGAGGATGTAGAAGAGACCGGCCTCACGACACAGCTCGTAGACCACGTCCTCGCAATCGCAGGTGTACGCGACCACCCGAAGGGAGTCCTGCTCCAGTGCGGCCTCCCGCCATACCAAGCGCATACAGTCCGTCCGAGGTGGGGCGACATGAGGAGCGAGGCAGCCAACGTAGATGTTCACAGCAGCGCACCCGCCTGTCCGGTCCCGTTGCACCGCCAGCAGTCGTCCTGGTGGCGCTCGTCGATGGCGGCGTCGGCCGGATACTCAGCCGCCACAACGCTCTGGCGAAGGCTGACGTACTTCCAGCCCCGTCCTGAGCAGGAGCTACATGGCGCAGTCATGCAACGAGGATTGCCCGAGGACATGTCGCGTCTCGATCGCTCCCGGATACCGTCTGTGATCGACTCGTTTCTTCTCGTCTCCTCTTTGTCTCGTCCGAGCCCGTCTCTGTCGCTAATCTGGCCTCATATGGCACCCCGGCCCGAGGCACGGATCATGACTGACCAGCCGATCCTGTTGAAGACCCTCCTGACGCAACGCCATTGGCAGACGTACAGCACGTTTTGTAAGGAGTACGACAAGGCGGCCAAGAAAGTGGACCCGTCGTTGCAGGGCGGCTGGCCGAGCCGGGCGCAGCTCCACCGCTGGCTTAACGGAGAGCTCAAGGGCTTGCCGTACTCGGGCCACTGCCGTGTCTTGGAGGCGATGTTCCCGGGCAGGTCGGCGCATGACCTGTTCGCCGCGACCGCCGTCGAGATCCCCGCGCAGAGATCAGATCCGGAGCCAGCGAGAAGCGCCGGCCCCGCAGCCGCCTGTGCCCTGCCACAGATGGCTGATGTGACTGCCGTCTTCAGTAGCCGCTCGGCCTTCTCCTCTGCTTACCCGGCTTCGTCGCTGTTCGACGACGCGAAGGAGATCAACGCGGCAGGCCTCTCGCTCAACATCCTGTGCCAGAGCTACCCCGATCACCAGCTCAAGCGTCTGCTCGACTCCGGCACGCGCATCCGCTGCCTCTTCCTCGACCCGAAGGGCCAGGCGATCCGCGCCCGCGAGGCGGAAGAGGGCTACACCGACAGCACGCTGACGACCCTCACAGCGCTCAACATCAGCATGCTCACCAGGTTGCGCGATCGACTGGACACCACGTCGGCCCAGCGCCTTGAACTCCACGTCTACGATGAGACGATCCGATTCAATTTGATCATCGTGGACCGGGCGCTGTGTGTGGTCCAGCCGTACCTACCGCAGGCACGCGGAGTCGATTCACCTACGTTTGTGATCACGGACAACACCGCTGAAGAAGGGCTGTTCCCAATCTTCGACCAGGTTTTCAGGGATATGTGGGAGCGGAGCAAATCTGTATGACCATCGACGCCCGGACTCTCCTCCCCATCGCCGAACGAGCCGTGTCGATCGCCAGCGAGATCATCCGTACCAAAGCTCCCGGTGTCGTCACGGCCAAGGGCGATCGGGACATGGCGACGGAGGTGGACTACGCCGTAGAACAGGCCGTACGGGAGTTCCTGTCCCGCGAGACACCCGAGATCGGATTCCTCGGCGAGGAGGAAGGCGTCAGCCACATGGGCGACGGCCTGATGTGGGCGCTGGACCCCGTGGATGGAACCGCCAACTTCCTGCACGGCATCCCGCTCTGCGGTGTCTCTCTCGGGCTGATCGACAAGGACACGCCGGCACTGGGATTGATCGACCTGCCGTTTCTCAACCTTCGCTACTCGGCAGCCGAGAATGTTGGCGCTAGCGCCAACGGATCTGCCATCAAGGTGAGCGACGCCCGCGAGTTGCAGACCGCGATCGTGGCCCTCGGTGACTATGCCGTAGGGGACAACGCCGATGAGCGGAACCGGCCACGGCTTGCCCTGACTCAAGAACTCGCCGCTCGCGTCCAGCGCATCCGGATGTTCGGCTCAGCCGCGATCGATCTCGCCTGGGTGGCGGACGGCAGGATCGACGCCAACATCATGCTCAGCAATAACCCGTGGGACACCGCAGCAGGAGTCGTCATTGCCCGAGAGGCAGGAGCGACAGTGGTTGATCTCGACGGTAGCCCACACAGCGTGACCGCTTACGCGACCATCGCAGCAAGTCCCAAACTCGTGGCCGACCTCGTGGAACTCATCGCTGAGGCCCGCAAGGCCGTGGCGCTCGACCGGAATATTGCCGAATAGCTCTTGTAGGTATCAAGGGCGGCGCTGCGCGCCGCTGCGCGCCGCCACGCGGCCCGCGCACGCCCGCACGCTGCGCGTGCGGCCTGGGGGCCGTTCTCGCGCGCGGACGTGCGCGGGCCGCTCTCAGCCCTCAACAACTCGCCAAAACTCCAGCCAGTAGCCCTGGCCGCTCGTATCCTCCGCCACATCCGCGAAGACATCGCCACGCACCTCGATAGTCCAGATCTCCCGTTCCGGTCCAAGGTCCGCCCGACACCGCGGACACTCCTCAAGAGTCCCCTGAATCGAAACGCGCCCGAGCCCTGGCTGCCCTTCCTTTCGTCCCCGGCTCGCCCAGTCCACGGGGTCGCCGATCTCGTAATCCGTCAAAGTGAGAGCCCCGAACCGGAACTGGAGCCACCAGCGATCCCGCACCCCACAAGCGGGGCACTCAAGCTGATCAGGAAGTCGTAGGCGGTTGAACATCCCCATAACGCGACATGATCACACGATCAGCTCTCCTCCGAAAGCCGTAAGCCTCCGGCGGGGGCCGCTCTGGCTCCGGGGTGATCGCCGCGCAGACCTGAGGCCCGAGAGTGGCTGAGGAGGAAGCCTGATCACCCCGCCCGCCATCGACCCGGGACAAGCCGAGCAGACCAGGGCCACGGGTACCAGATCGTTCGTCCAGTGGGGCGCTCCATCTGGTACCCGTGGCCCTGGCCCGCTTCCCCTTCGGGCGGGACGACGGCAGACGGGGTGATCAGGCGGGCAGGGTGCGCGCGGCGCGCAACAATCCCCAAGTCATGGGCTGAGGTCGTGCCATTAGCGTGCCATTAACCCCGGCAATGAGGGGTCAACCACGGTCACTCACGACCACCCCGGCAACTCCGTTGACCAGGCAACCCGGGGTCCAGCGCCCGTGATCGCTGCAATTCCCAAGCTGACAGCGCGGGTTCGATTCCCGTCACCCGCTCTCCGAACGAAAAGCCAGGTCAGGGATGAGTTCCCGACCTGGCTTTGATCGTTTCTAGCACCGTTTTCGATCTTCCGTGCCCGTTACGTGCCCGATCCGTCTGGATCTTGTTCTTCCGGCTCGGGCTCTTCCGGCTTCAGTGCCTCCTCGGCGAGCTTGCCGAGAGCGTCGGCGATGGCTCGGTCTCGCTCCATCGCGGTGTGCTGGTAGATCAACGCCGCCCGGGTGGACGAGTGTCCCATGCGGGTCATCAGGTCCCGTAGAGTCGCGCCGGACTGTGCGGCGAAGGTGTTGCCCGTGTGACGAAGGTCATGGAAGTGGAAGCCGCTGAGCTTGGCCTTCTTGAGCGCCGCCGCCCATGCGCGGGTGAAGTCCGCGCGTCGGAGCCTTGCGCCCTTGGGGCCGACGAAGACGTGGCCGTGCTCGCCTTTCTCGGCGTACGTCTCCAAGTGCTCGCGGAGATCCGGGAGCAGTGTCGCCGGAATGCTGACGATGCGCTTGCCTGCTTCCGACTTGGGAGGGCCGATGGTCACCGAGCCGTCTTTGAGTTCGGTGGTGGTCCCGACGACACGAATGGTCCCCGCCTTCGGGTCGAGGTTCCTCCGCTGGAGTGCGGCCAGTTCGCCCCATCGCAGGCTGGCGAAGGTGGCGAGCAGGATGAGCATCCGGAATCGCGGCTCGATGGCACCGGCCAGGGTGAAGACCTGCTTCATGGTCAGGACGGGCCGCTCGGGTGACTCCTCCTTGCCCGCTTTCTTGATCGTGCAGGGATTGGACTTGATCAGCCCGTCCTCGACGGCGGTGTTGAAGATGGCCTTGAGGAGCCTGTACGCCTTGGCCACCGTGACCGGTTCGACGCCGTTGTCCAGAAGCTGCTTGCGCCACCTCCGGATGTTCGCGACCTTGATCTCGCTCATGGCGCAGTTGCCGAAAGTCGGAACGAGGTGAATCCGGAGAAGGTCCTCGTAGAGCTGGACGGTCTTGGGGCGCAGCCCTGGGCGCTCGTCGATCCAGGCAGCGCCGTACTCCTTGAAGCTGACCTTGCCGAGGTCTGGGTTCAGCCAGTCGCCGGCCAGCAGCTCCGCCTCCTTCTTGGTCAGCCAGATCTCCGCTTCCTTCTTCGTCGGGAAGGTGTGCGGCGCGGTCCGGTCCACACCGTCCGGCCCTGGATATCTCGCCTGGAATCGTCCCGAGGGGAGTTTCCGAACGCGTCCGAATCGTCGCTTGCTCATGCCGCCCTCCATGTGCGGGTGGTGATGGGATGGACGAGTCCCGCCGCGATGAAGTCATTGAGCGCGGATTCGGGGATGCGGACCTCGCGCCCCAGGCGGACGAAGGTGATCCGGCGTTCTTCGATGAGCCGCCGGGGGAACCGCTCACTGGTGCCGAGCCGTTCCGCTACTTCGGTGACGGTCAGAAAGGCGGTCAGCAGCTCGCTTGGAGGCGTTGGTCATGCCGCCCTCCCTTCCGTTGCCGAAAGACTTTGTTGTTCAAGCGGCGGCGCGGCGCGCCGCCGTACCCCCGGCCCTCCGCCCGCCCGCCGTCCGGGCGTGCGGCCTGGGGGCCGGTCCCGGACGGCGGCGGGAACCGGGCCGGCCACCGCACGCCGGCCCCGCCGTACCAATCGAACGCACCGACCGGGGTTGCCACGCCGCCGCGCAGATGCAGCGCTACGATCGCCACTGCATGGCCGGTCGCCGTTTGCGCTTGGGGGCGATCGAAGGTCCGGGGCTTCGTTCCTTAGCCCCGGCCCACTGGGCCACGTGGCTGATCGCCCTGCAGGAAGGCATCCCAAACTGCCGGAGGAGTAGCGCTCGATAGGGCTGCGTACTACCAACGCCGATAGGGTGGCGAACTTCATCCAACCGACGGAGTTCGAAGGAGTGCCGGGAAGTGTGGCATGGCCTGTGGACGGTGGTAGACGAATCCGATCGAGACCAGTGGGACTACGCGCCACTTGAGCGTGTCGGCCCATTGCGCTTCGGTATGAGCCTGCAGGAAGCGATCGTCGCGATGGAGACACAGGGATACACCTCCGAGGCCGTCTACCAGGTTGGCAAGGTCGGCCCCTTTGAGCAGTTGCGCACACAATTCCGCGCCGTAGACGCTCCCATGTACCGAGAGGAAGCGCCGGGCATCCCCCGAGTGGACATCGAGGGCTACTACGTCGGCCCTATGGGTCTGACCTGCGTAACTGTCGATGCCTTGTCCGGGCCCCAGGTCTCGTTCGATGGGATCCGACTGGTAGGCCGGCCGCCTTCAGAGCTCTCAGCCGAGCTCAGCACCTACCTGGAGAAGACCGGCAGGGAAGTAAGGATCACCCCAGACGGGGACATCGGCTCAGAAGAGCTTGGGGTATACCCACGCCCGCAGCGAGCCGGCGACGTTCTGCTCACCCGGCTGGTATTTGGCCGACCGAACGACTGGGCCAACACCATGTACGACTGCATTCCGGCCGACGAGTGGCGCGTGCACTAACTCTCTCGTGTGGGACAACGCTCACCGCATTCCATCTTGTGATCCGGAGTATGCGCGGAATGATCACGAGGCATGTGGCAGGTGATATCGCCCCGCCGCAGGTAGGTGGCCATGTGAGACCGGCACGCGCGACGCCCTGTAAAGCCGTCGGCACTGCCGACGGAATCCGTCAGAACGCATGGCCGGTTGCAGTTCTCATCCGTTCACCGACGAAGTTTCATGCAGGTCAATCGCTGGTGTTGGTCCAGATGAGATGGCATGGAACCATGATCGGCCGAGCTTTTAATCCGCATGTTGGATATCCGCTGACTTCCAAGACGCCTTCGCCTCGCCAGTGCCCCGCCGCGCCGCCATACGGCTCACCAAGCAGGTACGAGGGCGGGCTTGCCAGCGGATCACCACAAGTATCGGCGGCTCACACGGGCAGTGGCAAGTGCGTGCCCGTTGCGTGCCCGTTCGGAGAGCGATCAGCGGGGAGTCACGAGGGCTCACGGTCACTCGACGGGCGGATGCCCAGGTCAGCGTTTTCCCTGGTCGGAGGGCATGATCTTGAAAGAGTTCCCAAGCTGACAGCGCGGGTTCGATTCCCGTCACCCGCCCACAGAAAGCTGAGCCAGGCCTCTGACACTGGCCGTTTCCTTGATCTTCCTCATCTCTCTTCATGTCGCCGTGGTATCGCGGTCGCTAGCACAGGTGCGAGCTGGCAGTATCGAGATGGAGGGGAGACACCATGAACTTCGATCGGATCACTGTCGAGCCCGACAAGCTCGAAGGCAAACCGACCATCCGAGGGCTGCGGATCACCGTGGAGACGGTGGTACGGCTTGTCGCGGCTGGATGGACCTTCGATGAGATCTTGTCGGACTACCCCGACCTCGAACGCGAGGACATCAAGCAGGGGCTGGAATACGCAGCGGCCTCCACGAACGTCCACTTCTACCGCCTCCGAGAGCCGGCGTGAACTTCCTGATTGATGAGAACCTGTCACCGCGCGTCGCTGAACTGCTGGCGAAGGCCGGTCACGATGCGGTGCACGTGCGCGATCTCCAAGCGACGAGTGCGCCGGACTCCACGATCATGGCCCTTGCCATGGCGGACGACCGGGTCATCGTCTCGGCGGATACAGACTTCGGCGCGCTTTTGGCTCAGGCCCGTACCACCAAGCCCTCGGTCATGCTTGTGCGGGAGATCCTTGAGCTTCGACCGCCTGAGCTGGTGAATATCATCCTTAACCACCTTGATGTCCTCGACCCTCACCTGTCTACGGGTGCGATCGTGGCCTTTGCCCCCGCAGGCATCAGAGTGCGAGCGCTCCCGCTCCGTTGAACAAAGAGCATTTGACCGCCGTGCCATTAGCGTGCCATTAAGCGCGGTGACGAGGGGTCAACCACGGTCACTCACGGCCGGCCTCAGCTCCAGGTCAACGCGTCTACGAGCCAAGATCCCTGCAATTCCCAAGCTGACAGCGCGGGTTCGATTCCCGTCACCCGCTCCAAGCAAAGGGTCAGTTCAGGGTCACAGTCCCAGGCCCGAGCGTGGCAGTCGACTCAGTCCAGATCCTGTCCGAGCGCGAGAATACGATCAGCCAACTCCGCTGTGGTCACGTCGCCATCAGGTTCAACGCTGATGGGCGTGGCTCGGCCATCGGCATGGATCAGCCAAGCAAGAACTTCCTCAGTCACTGGCGTACCGTCGTATCCCTCGTTCCAGTGAGCACGCCATCCACCTCCTGGGATGACGCTCACAACGCGCTCTCCCTGTTCCAAGTGGGAGAAGTCCGGCCAGTCGGTGACGGGGCGCAGCGCACCTCTTTGGGGATCCACTACCAGCGCCACCCCAGTGGCAGAATCCCATGCCTCCACCGGTCGCATGCGTCCGGTCTCGGTTTCCGTCCCGGAGAAGATCGCAGTCCAGCCCGTCTCGCTGAAGTACCGCATAGATCAATTTTCGCACTACTGCTCCCTCCGAGGCCAAGACAACTACAGACAGCAGGTTGGGCATCCCGTGCCCGTTGCGTGCCCGTTCGGTCGGTGACCAGAGGGAAGTCCCGGGGACTCACGGGTACTTGACCGGCATACGGCCAGGCCAGCGTTCCCCTGCTCAGAGGCCGTGATCGTGAAAGAGTTCCCAAGCTGACAGCGCGGGTTCGATTCCCGTCACCCGCTCTCATGGTGAAGGCACAGGTGGGGATGTGAATCCCGACCCGGGCCTTGATCATGTCTGGGCTGGTTCGATCTTCACGGGCCATCAGCTCATGATCACCCTGCCGGGACCAGGACCCCCGCAGGCCCTTCTTCGTCGTCATCGTCTCGTGCTTCGAGTTGCCGATTGATGGCGTTGGTGATCGCCGCGTCGGCGCCCCTGACCGCATGCTGGTAGATCATCGCGGCCCGGACGTTGTCGTGTCCCATCCGTGCCATGAGGTCCTTGAGACCTCTCCTCCGCCTACCCCGCCTCGGCCCTGTTCGACACCGCGGAGGAGATCAACGCCGCAGGCCTCTCACTCAACGTCCTGTGCCAGAGCTACCCGGATCACCAACTCAAGCGACTGCTCGACACTGGCACTCGAAGCCGGTGCCTCTTCCTCGACCCGAACGGCCAGGCGATCCGCGCCCTTTAGGCAGAAGAGGGCTACACCGATGGCACACTGACCACCCTCACAGCGCTCAACATCACCATGCTGACGAGGCTGCGCGATCGGCTAGACACCGCCTCAGCCCAACGCCTCGAACTGCACGTCAACGACGAGACGATCCGCTTCAACATCCTCATCGTGGACCGGATGCTTTGCGTGGTGCAGCCGTACCTGCCGCAGGCCCGCGGAGTCGACTCACCGACACTTGTGATCAAGGACAACACTGCGGCGTAGGGGCTGTTCCCCGTCTTCGACCAGGTGTTCAGAGATATGTGCGAGCGGAGCAAACCCATATGACCATCGACGCCCGAACCCTTCTCCCTATCGCCGAACAAGCCGTCTCGATCGCCAGCGAGATCATCAGAACCCGGGCGCCCGGCGTCGTCACCAGCAAGGGCGACCGCGACATGGCGACCGAGGTGGGCTACGCCGTTGAGCAAGCCGTCCGCGAGTTTCTGACGCAGGAAACACCCGAGATCGGATTCCTCGGCGAAGAAAAAGGAATTGCGCACACTGGCGACGGTTTGATGTGGGCGTTGGACCCGGTGGACGGAACAGCCAACTTCCTGCACGGCATCCCACTCTGCGGCGCGTCTCTCGGCCTCGTTGACAAGAACGTGCCCACTCTCGGGGTGATCGATCTGCCATTTCTCAACCTCCGCTACTCGGCAGCCGAAGGAGCCGGCGCCCAAGCCAACGGGACCATAATCCAGGTCAGCGAAGCCCGTGAGCTGGAAACCGCCATCGTGGCCCTCGGCGACTATGCAGTCGGCGAGAACGCCCACGAACGAAACCGCCCCCGCCTCGCTCTCACCCAAGAATTGGCCGCACGTGTCCAGCGCGTGCGAATGTTCGGCTCCGCGGCGATCGACCTCGCCTGGGTGGCGGACGGCAGGATCGACGCCAACATCATGCTCAGCAACAAACCCTGGGACACCGCAGCAGGGGTCATCATCGCCCGAGAAGCCGGAGCGACGGTGGTCGATCTGGACGGCAGCCCACACAGCATGACCTCTCACGCCACCATCGCCGCCAGCCCCAAGCTGATAGCCGACCTTCCGTAGATATCAAGGCGGCGGCGCGGCGCGCCGCCGCACCCCCGGCCCTCCGCCCGCCCGCCGTCCGGGCGTGCGGCCTGGGGGCCGGTCCCGGACGGCGGCAGGACACCGGGCCGGGCATCGCACGCCGCCCCGCCGTGCCAACCGAACGCACCGGGCGAGGTTGCCGCGCCGCCGCGCAGATGCAGCCCTTTCGATCGCCACGGGGTGGCCGGTCGCCATACGCGCTTGGGGGCGATCGGTGAGCCAGGGTTCGTTCCTCACCCTGGCTCACCGAAAAGCGTGGCTGATCACCGTCGCCGGACTCGCGAGAGTGCTGTTACTGATCAAAAAGGCGGCTCATCGCTGAAGTACTCCGTCCTGTCTACGAGCGAAGCCGTCTCTTCGCCCCATGTACCGAGACCACATAGCGCGATGTGCCGATAAACCCGGTTCGAACTGGCAGCCAGGACGCCGCGCACGATGGGCGCAAGATCGGCTTGATGACCGGTGAGTTCCGGGGCGTCCAAGAGCGGGATGGCAGCGGCGATGGCGGCCTCCCGGACGATGAGGTTGGCGTCTTGAAAGAACGCGGCCACGGCCTGGAAAGGCGCTGGACGGATGGCTCGGACCGCCATGAATTCCGGGCTCTCCTCAGGAGAGAAGCCAGCGCGGAGCCACGTCGCTTCAGCATCGTTACCGACTTCGTCGGCTATTGATCCCAACCAGTCCAGCAACGCCTGGCGCAACGGGTACCGCTGGCCGCCCTCACCGCCTGGTATCAAGGTGTCGGTGCGCGAATCGCTGAGGATCGCGGCGACGTACAGGGCTGCCGGGACAGTTGCCGAGTAGAGAGAGTTCTGATGGTGCACTGGATCGTTGAGGTGATCGACAGCTCTGGCTTGCGCCTCTGGAACACCATCGAGGAGGTCGGTCAGCGCGATCGGGGTATCCTCGGCCGGTCCCAAGACGTGTTCGAGCGAGGCCCAATCGGTCTGCTCGGTCAACGCAAGCGGATCTGACAGGGAACTGATCCCATACTTGATCGCCACCTTCGTAGTATGGCCCGTGCCTCTACTGACGGTGGACCGTTGTTCCAGCTAAGGATGCTTCACCTTGACCCGCAACGCTTCGGGCCGAGTTGGCGCCGACGAGGTGATCAGGCGACTGGAGTGCGCGCACTGCGCAAAACACCAGGCCGTCGGCCGATCGTCAGGCCATTAGCGGGCCATTAAGAGGGGTGACAAGGGGTTAACCACGGTCACTCACGACCGGCCTTCCGCCCAGCTCAACGCGCCAGTGGGCCGTGATCGATGCAGTTCCCAAGCTGACAGCGCGGGTTCGATTCCCTTCACCCGCTCTCCGAACGAGAAGCCAGGTCAGGGATGGGTTCCCGACCTGGCTTTGATCGTTTCTAGCACCGTTTCCGATCTTCTGCGCCCGTTACGTGCCCGATCGGTCTGGACCTTGCTCTTCCGGCTTCAGCGCTTCCTCAGCGAGCTTGCCGAGAGCGTCCGTGATGGCCCTGTCTTGCTCCACCGCGGTGTGCTGGTAGATCAGCGCCGCCCGGGTGGACGAGTGTCCCATGCGGGTCATCAGGTCCCGTAGAGTCGCGCCGGACTGTGCGGCGAAGGTGTTGCCCGTGTGACGAAGGTCATGGAAGTGGAAGCCGCTGAGCTCGGCCTTCTTGAGCGCCGCCGCCCATGCGCGGGTGAAGTTCGCGCGTCGGAGCCCTGCGCCCCCACACCGCATGCGCCGAACGCGCCGACCGAACGCCGCACCGCCGCGTGACCAGGTCAGTCGTCTACATCGAGCAGCCCGGATGCCTCCGGGAACGCCTTCAGAAACTCGCGAAACTCAGGCTCAGACTCCGACTCCGCCCTCTCGCGGATCAGCGCGATCAATCTGAGTCGATCCTCGGCCGGCAGCTGACTGAACCTGTGGCTCATCCACTCCAACTGCTCCAGCGCGTCATCAGGATCGACAACCGAGTCATCCGCCGATTCCAGGAACCACGCCAGATCCACAACCAGCCCGGCCAGATTTCGGACCAGCGTCTCGTCTCCGTGCATCAGGTGATCATCTCCGAGAATGCGTTGCCGGACAATACGCCTCCGGCGGGGGCGCAACCGCGCTCCGGCTCCGGGATGATCGCCGCGCTACTGGGCGGGGGCCGTAGGTGGCTGAGGTGGAAGCCTGATCATCCCGCCCGTCATCGATTCGGGACAAGCCGAGCAGACCAGGGCCAGGCGGCAAGGTCGTTCGTCCAGTGGGGCGCTCCGCCTTGACCCCCTGGCCCTGGCCCGCCTCCCCTGCGGGCAGGTCGACGGCAGACGGGGTGATCAGGCGGGCATGGTGCGCGCGTCATGTGAGAGACGCCAGGTCGCAGGCTGATCGCCGTACAGTTAGACAGGGTGACGAGGGGGCAACCACGGTCACTCGCGACCCGGTTTCAGCCCAGCTCAGAGCCCTCGCGTGCGGTGATCCGTGCAGTTCCCAAGCTGACGGCGCGGGTTCGATTCCCGCCACCCGCTCTCAACTGCTTCGTCTTCGCTTGTCAGGCGCTTCGCGCCTCATGCTGCTCACGCTGTGTTTCATGGGGCTGCGCCCCTGGTCGAGGGGCTGCCGCCCCTCGAGCTCCCCGGGCCGTTGACCGGTCGCCTGGGGTCATTTCGTATGGGCCCGTTGGATAGGTGTCCGGCAACCGCATGGCCATCCGGCCTGCGCACTCCACGTCGCCATCGTGCTGTGGATCGATGAGGAAGCCCTCGTTGTCGGTGGTGTGGTGCAGTATCAGCACACCGAATGACGGCGAGACAGGAGATCAAGGTGCCGCCCACCAACCAGCAGATAGCCGGCCACGCCTTTCTCAAGGGCATGTACCAGGACGGCTACTACCCCGACCACGTCGTTGACAAGGGCAGAGGGATCCTGCTGCGGTTGTGCGAGCGCATCGAGGCCGATGGGCCATCGGATCTCGCGGCACTGTACGCACTTACCCATGCGGCGACAGAGGAGTTCAACGAACTGGAGGCGGAATTCGAGGCGGCTGACAGCGAGATCGAGACCGTGGCTCGCGAGGTGATCGCCGAGGACTTCTGGTTTGTGGCGACGGCCTACGGCTTTTCGGACGCGGACGTAGAAGAGTTGATCGCGACCCGCGATTGGTGACGCAGCAGCCCCCGGCCAGGGGCGCATTCAGGAGTGGACACCGAGGCCCCACAGTGGAGGTCGAGCGCGTCGGACCAGTGCCGGCCGCGAAGGCCGCGTAGAGGACGACGCTGTTCTAGAGCGGATAAGAGCCTCCAGCTCGTGAAGGTCGCCGGGCAGCACCAAGTTCACAACGAGCGCAGGTCGCCCTCCGCCGTTGAACACGCTTGGCAGCGGCCCAAGGACTGGTGCGGTCTTGCTGACGCTGAAGGGTGTCGGGCACTCAGGCGTTCGACGACATGTTGAAGCTTGGTAAGTCGAGTGGCTTCGCAACCGGGGCGGGCAGGCCAGAGGCCCAGCGTCGATAACTGAGCAGTTCTCCTCAGCTTCCACGCGGTCTGGGACAGCCCGTCCAGGCCGAGCGCTCTGTTCTGCCGAGCCGGGTGGGGGCGCCTTCACAAAGGATCCCTTTGCCATGCTCCCGCTCGAGAAGCCGAGCAGACCAGGGCAACGGCAGACGGGATGATCAGTCGGGGCGGGTGCGCGCGGTGCGCGGGCGATGCTTCCGTTCCCAAACCGTGTCATGAGAAGCTGCGCTGATGATCCGAACCGGGACGTAGGAGTCGATAGTGCGCAGGAGGTCGCAGCAGGCGCCGCCACCCAGCGACGCTGAGACTGCCGAGTACATGCGAAGCCTGGCTGAGCTGTTCGTGGAGCACACACGCGAGGACGGATACTCTGAGCTTGCTCCGCTCCGACGGACACCATCGTTGTGGTGGTCAGGCCGCTGCGACTGCCTCGTAGTCGGCGGGGCTACGGTAGCCCAGGCTGCTGTGCAGGCGGTGCAGGTTGTACCAGCCCTCGATGAACTCGAAGATCGCGCTGCGGGCCGCGGCGCGGGTAGGCCAGGACCGCTGATCGAGAAGTTCGCCCTTGAGTGTGGCGAAGAACGACTCGGCCAGCGCGTTGTCCCAGCACTGACCGGTCCGTCCGACCGACAACCGCACGCCGAGCCGCCCGGCCAGTTGCGCGTAGGCGGCGCTCGTATATTGACAGCCGCGATCGGAGTGGAAAGTCACCGGCCCGCTCGGGCGGCGGCGGGCGCAGGCCTGCTGCAGAGCCTCGGCGACCAGGCCGGTGCGCAAATGATCGGCCGTCGCCCAGCCGACCACCCGGCGCGAGGCGATGTCGATCACGGTGGCCAGATACAGCCAGCCCTCCTCGGTCGGCACGTAGGTGATATCGCCGCACCAGCGCCTATCGAGTCCGGTCGGGTCCGGCGTGAAGTCGCGCTCGATCAGGTCCGGCCGCATGCTCGCGTGCGGGTCGGGGATGGTGGTGACCTGCCGGCGGCGCCGATACCGGCCGGCCAGGCCCAGGAGGCGCATCAGCCGGGCCACCCTCCGCCGGCCGCACCGCTGCCCGTCCCGCCGCAGTTGCGCGTGCACCCGCGGCGCGCCGTAACTGCCTCGTGAGCGCGCGTGCAACTCGGCGATCTGCCCGGCCAGCTCGGCATCGCGCATCGCACGCGGCCCAGGGACGGCGGTGCGGCGCGCGTAGAAGGCGGCACGGGAGACTCCCAGCAGCTCACACGCCCGCTTGACGCTGTGACCGCCCTGCTTCTCCGCCTCGATGAACGGGTGCACGCTCACCGGGTCTCCCTCACGAAGAAAGCCGTCGCCCGCTTCAGGACATCGATGTCCTCGCGCAGCCGCCGGTTCTCCCGCCGCAGCGCCGCCAGCTCCTCCCGCTCACTGCTGGTCAGCCCATCCCGCTGCCCCTCGTCGACCTCAGCCTGGCGCACCCATTGGCGCACCGCCGTCTCGGTCAGATCGAAGTCCTGAGCCACCTCACGGATCGATCGGTCGCCCCGCTGGCACAGCTCGACGATCTCGGCCTTGAACTCCGGCGTGAACGAGCGGCGAGGACGCGGCTTCTTCTTCCCCATGCTCTCCATCATGGACATCCTTCCGGGGACGAACCCCTGATCTCGGATGTCCGTCAAACCGGATCAAGCCCAACTCCTTCGATTGGGACCCGGCGTTCATTCACCACCTCGACAACTACTGCACCGAGTTCGCCGCCTCGAAGCCGCCTCCTGAGGTGATCCACAGCGTGATCATGAGTGCGGGGGCGTATCTGGGCGAGATGATCGTCCGAAATAGCGACTGGAAATGGGTGTACTGCACGGATGAGAACGCCGCAGCCGTGGAGAGCCTTGAGGAACTTCGGGGCTATCCGCATAACAAGGTCGCTAAGCGGATCCACAACGGGAGCGAGCATGACCTTGAGGCGTTCTTCAAGTACGCCATGACAGGTGAGGTGCCACGCGGCACAACCGCCCGAGTCATCAAGCCTTCATGGTGGCAACGACTGAGTTCGAGAGCCTGATCGTCGTGCCATTAGCGTGCCATTAAGGGCGGCAACGAGAAGTCAACGACGGTCGCTCACGACCGGCCTCAGCCTTAGGTCAATGCCCTACGAGGCGTGATCTGTGCAATTCCCATGCTGGCAGCGTGGGTTCGAATCCCGTCACCCGCCCTCTGTTGCGTCGCGTTCGTGGTCTGGACTGTGGACACGTCTATGGAAATCCTCTGGGCTGATGTCCTTGTGGCATCAACTACTTTGCGCCCGCACGACACGGCGAATAGTTCTTGTAGGTATCAAGGCGGCGGCGCGGCGCGCTGTCGTACCCCGCACCTCAGCCCGCCCGCCATCCGGGCGTACAGCCTGGGGGTCGGTCCTGAACGGCAGCGGGACATTGGGCCGGGCACCGCACGCCAGCCCCGTCGTACCAACCGAACGCACCGGCCGGGGTTGCGGTGCCACCGCACCCATATACCCGGCGCGGTCGCAGCACGTACTCGGGGCCGATCCCGGATCCACCCAGCATTCCTCACCGCAGCTCACTGGAGAAGCTGAAAGGGTGTTTCTCCCCTGGCAGCTTCCGCGACAATCATCACGTGATCGATCATTACCGCAATCTCTTCAATCAGCAGCAGTGGTTCGAAAGCGGACTCTGCTGGACCGTGGTGCAACCCCTCGACGAAGAGATCACAGTGGACGACCTCCTGTGGAGGCTGAACGGAGGTCGTGACCCCGAGGAACGCATCATGGCATACCCCCGAGAGGAGGCCGGCGAAGAATTCCTGCCCGTGCTTTTCGTCTACGAGGGTGAAGGAGCCTGGGGTTTCCTCGAGTTCTCCCACGGCTTCGCCACGCCCGACCACGTCCTCACCGAACTCAGTAGGAAATCACGTGTGTGGATGACGACCTGGCACTTCAACGGGGGATACACGATCCTCTACGCGGCCGACGGAAAGATCAGAGCGCGGATGCGCAACTTCGTCTTCGCCGAGCACATCATCGAGGAGGGCGATCCGAGTATCCTGGCCGAATTCCGCGCCATGCTCGACCGCCTCGACCCGGAGGATTACCGCGGCAAGCTCAGCGCGGCATTCGCGTTCATCGAGGCGTCCACCGGCATGGGTATCGAAGCCGAGTGGCTGGATGTGGAAGAGGCGCCCGTCATCGTCCTCGACAACTGGGAATGAGGTCTGAACCGCAGTGTTCGACCCCAGCACTGGTAAACGTCAAAGCCACGCCTCCGGCGGGGACGCTCCAGCTCCGGGATGATCGCCACGCGTCACGCCGGGCTCGTAGGCGGCTGAGGTGGACGCCTGAGCATCCGCCTACCAGGAGCCACCTGAGACGCCATCAAAGGTAGCTTCCATGCCTTGAACAGCACTAGTCGAGTGTGATCTCCGGGCCCCTCGCCGCCGACCAGCACGCCATCATGGACGGGGACATTGACAAGTCCCAAGTAGCTTGGGGTCCCGTGGAGGAAAAACATCCGCAGGAAACGCGGGTTCGGTGGCCAGAGCGACGTGAAGACGTGCTCGATGCACTACGAGCCTTAGGCGACCGCGACTACCAGAACCAGCAATGGCGATCCGAGAAGGGGTGGCCGGATCTCACTGCTGCCGTGCACTGGCTCATCGACGACACCTTCATCGACCAATACGGCGCACGAGCATTGATCCCTCACCTTTTCGTTGATCAGCGAGAAGCCGACCTCGTCCAAATGGTGGTCGAGGCCCTCTTACGCGTCCTCGATGACCTCGGCCCTACCGCTCCAGACAACGCATATCTCGATCATCCTGAGTGGATCAACGTCCTGGACTCGGCCGGCGTCGCCTACCTTGCCTTGTCCTCCGGAAAGCCACGGTCGGGATGAAGCTTGCGCGAGAGACGCCAGGTCGTGGGCTGATTGCCGGGCCAGTAGCGGGCTAATTGGAGAGCGGCGGGGTCGACCTCGGTCACTCAGGATCAGGACTCCACCCAGCTCGCCGCCCAAGCGACGGTCTCCAGAGCTGGGCCCCGTGCTCGCGTACCAAGCCAACCAGTGAGTCATCGGGACATGTGACGGCGCGCCCAGGTGCCGGGCTTCCTGCCCTTCACCCATACAGGCGGTGACCACCTGCACGGATCCTCCTCCGCTTCTCCGGTGATGCTCACCACTATTTCTGCACCATCTTGCGGCAAGACCTCGAAGTAGCCGTCATAGAACGGTTCGGCGAATTCGCGGCCGATCGACTCCGTGAGCCACGAAGCGAAGGTGATGTTCTGAGGGAAGAGTGCGTGATCCAGGCAACACAGATTGGGATCCCATCCCCACATCGCGCCCTCGGGATCGCGGCAATCCAGCAGTGACGCGATTGCACACCCCCAGTCCAACAACTGGATCATTCCTGCGCGTCGTCCGTACGGCTCGGTTCTAAACGCCAAGGCCGATTCAGTTATATCCGCGAAGATATCGCTTTTCCAGAAGTCGTAGCCTCGTACACCGATGATGCCACCGCGAGGACCGAAACCTCCGTTCCCCACCTCCAGATACAACCGCCGTAGCAGCGAAGGAAGCGGGTATCCGATGGCCTCTTCAGCCTCAGCGACCGCCTGGGGCGAGGCCACCGCCAGTACATCGGGCCCAGGGGCTGACCGTACCGCTTCGAAGATCTCATCTTCGGTCATGATCTGCTCCGTGCGAGCTCCGAGGAGAGGCGGACCTCACTCTCCGACTGAAAGCCAATCCGACAGAACATGTCTCCCTCGACGACCAATCCGTCGGCATTGAGAGCGTTCCCATGCGGGTTGGTCAAGCACGTACCACTGAGCGGAATGGTGCTGCCGGTGAGGTTCACCGACCGAACTGTCGCTTCGTCCAGGCATATCGGCTCGTCGAAGCTGCACTCCCGCAAAAGCAGTGGAGCTCGTACTTCCGCGTAGGCCAACGACAGGTCACCGATCACTCGGGCCCCCGCAAGCCGCAGTATCGCTACCCGGCCAGGATCCGGCTCCACCGCCGCGAGCAGCAACGCGACGATGAGCTCGGCCCGCACCTGCCGCTCTCTGCCCCACTCCGCGCTGCGCTCGGGATCGTCCTTCTCCTGATCCCCCGTCCGCAGATCGAGAAGGTCGCCACGTAAGAACACGTCGCACAGCCGGCGCTCGACCTCCGAAAGCTCTCCCAGGCTCGACTCGGAGGTGAAGGGAAGCCTCTCGTGCATGGGCTTGATTGTCGTCGAATCAGCCGTGACCCGCTTCCCTTTGCCCCGATGCGGACAAGGTCGCAAGCCGCGCGTTCACACGCCCCCTAGCCAGACGGTACGTGGCCCTCGGGCGCCCGATCAGCGGGCTGAGCGGTCTCAGCGATGATGGAGGCCGTTACATAGAAGCCGTCCGGGGCGATCTGCGTCACTCCGTCGAGGCGGACTTTCCGCTCATCCGCAGTGATCACGTGGGCCTCGAAGTGGGAGTACCTGAGATCCCCCAGCCAGACCCGTTCGAGCTCCGCGGCGAGCTCCGCCGTCGAACACCCCGGCACCGCCTGGCACGTAGCAGCGATCAGGCTGCTCCTGTCGCCGGTACGGCGAACCGACACCTCGTTGATCAACGGCGACTGCCACAGGTAAGCATCGAAGTCCATCACCATGCCACCCAGGTCATCCCCGGCGCTCGGGAAGGACTCGCTCATCACCGACTGCTTCACCGCGGCGAACTCCGCAAGGTCCATCGACGAAGCGTCCCATCTCCACGTCACGCCGTGATCACCGTGCGATCGGCCAGTGTGACCTCGGCGGGGAGCGGACCGTTCGCCGGATCGGACGGCCAGGTCCTATGAGGGGAAAGGCCACCTCCCGGCGGGAGGTGGCCCTCACGGCCGAAGGCGGTGGTCAGGCTCGGGCGGTCACCAGGGTCGCCGCGGTCTCCGAGTGGACGCCGGCCTCGTCCGTGCAGTGCGCCAGATTGGCGCGTACGGCGGCCGTGAGGTCGGCGCGGCGCGAGCCGATGTACGGGCTCACCGCGGAGAAGTCGAACAGGCAGCAGATCGCGTCGGGCCCGCCGGCAACGGTGACCGGCAACGTCCATTCACGCAGCTCGACGTCGGCGAAGCCCGCCTCCCTCGCCAGCGTGGCCACCTCGGCTCCGGGCAGGGACCACGGCTCCTGGAAGAGGTCGGCCTTGTCGGGGCCGAGGACCGAGGCCACAGCGTCGTGCAGGGCGCGGAAGAGCGGGTTGCGGTGCAGCGGCTGCCAGGTGGCGATGGCGATCCGCGCGCCGGGGCGGGCGGCCCGTCGCATCTCGGCCAGCGCCGCGCCGCGGTCGGGCACGAACTGCAGGACCTGCTGCATGGTGATCAGGTCGAACGCCTGGTCGGAGACGTGCAGCAGGGTGGCGCCGCATTCCGCGTACTGGATAGGGGCGCCGTCGACGGGAGGGAGTTCGGCGGCGAGGGCGAGCATGGCGGGGTTGAGGTCGGTGCCGACCACGGCGCCGGTAGGGCCGACCGCCTTGGCCAGCGCCCGGGCGACGGTGCCGGGGCCGGTGCCGACGTCCAGTGCCTTGGTGCCGGGGGCCGGCGACAGCGCCTCGACCAGGTGCTCCGCCCACGGCTGGAAGATCGACGGGAGCAGGATGTCCTTGTACGGGCGCACCTGGCTGACATCGAATGACGTGTCCGCGGTCATGGTGGTCCGGGACCTCGTGGCCGCTTCCATGGTCTCGGCCAGGATGTCGACCTCGTCGGCGGAGTTGTACAGGTAGAACGAGGCCCGGATCGCGGCGGGGACGCCGAACCGGCTGCACGCGAGTTGCGCGCAGTGGTTGCCGGACCGGACGGCGATGCCCGCCTCGTCCAGGCTCGTCCGCATACGTTGCAGCGGGATGCCGTCCACCACGAACGAGAGCAGCGGCAGCCGGTCCACGGTGTCGGTCGGGCCGATGAAGCGGACACCGGGCACGTCGCCGAGCCGGTCCAGCGCGTACTCGATGAGGGCCTGGTCGTGGGCGGCGATCGCGTCCATGCCGATCTTGCTCAGGAAGTCGCAGGCGGCGCCGAGGCCGACGGCCTGCGCGACCGGGGGCGTGCCGGCCTCGAACTTGAGCGGGGGAGCGGCGTAGTGCATGGCGTCCACCGCGACGTTCTCGATCATCTCGCCGCCGCCGAGGAAGGGCGGGAGCGCCTCCAGGAGCTCGTACCTGCCCCACAGGGCGCCGATGCCGGTGGGGCCGCACATCTTGTGGCCGGAGAACGTGACGAAGTCGGCGCCCAGCGCGGTGACGTCGATGCCGAGGTGGGGGACCGACTGGGCCGCGTCGACGACCATGAGGGCGCCGACCTCGTGCGCGCGGGCGGCGATGGTGGCGATGGGGTTCACCGTGCCGAGGATGTTCGAGGCGTGGACGACCGAGACGACCTTGGTCCGATCGTTGATCTTCTCGCGCAGGTCGGAAAGGTCCAGCCGGCCGTCGTCGGTGATGCCCAGGTATCTGACCTTCGCGCCCACCCGTTCGGCCAGCAGCCGCCAGGGGATCAGGTTGGAGTGGTGCTCCATCTCGGTCAGGACGATCTCGTCGCCGGGGCCGACGCGGAGCCGCCCGTCCGCCCAGATGACCGCGTTGGCCAGCAGGTTGACGGCCTCGGTCGCGTTCTTGGTGAACACGATCTCCTCGGCTCGCGGGGCCCGTACGAACGCGGCGATCTTGCTTCGGGCGCCTTCGTACAGCTCGGTCGCCCGTACGGCCAGCCGGTACACGCCGCGGTGCACGTTCGCGTTGGCGCGGATGTAGTAATCGTTCAACGCGTCCAGGACGACGGCGGGTTTCTGCGTGGTGGCGGCGCTGTCGAGGTAAACGGGTGGGCGGGAACCGTCAGGGGCGGTTTCGAAGAACGGGAATTCCTTCCGAATCGACTCGACGTCGATCGCCATCGTGGTCTCCTCCTGCCGAATGGTGTAGCGGCAGTGTCGGCGGAGCCCGACCGGCTGGATCCAACTGGAGTTGCGTCTTCGCGACCCTCCAGAATAGCCGACATTTCAGGCGGGTATGGGCGGCAAAAAGTTGCCGTCATTTCCGGCCATCGATGGCCTGGAAATTCGTCACCTAATGTGGCGATATGGTCGGCGATTTCTTGGTGGACGGCGCGCGGATCATGGCCAGACGCCGCTCGCGCGGCCTTACCAGGCGAACCCTGGCCGACCTGGTCGGCTGCAGTGAGGAATGGCTCCGGCTGGTCGAGAACGGGGTGAAGCCCCTGGACCGGCTGTCGACCATCATGCGGATCGCCGAAGTGCTCCGCGTCGAGGACCTCTCCGAGCTCGTCGGCGGCCCGACGAAACTCCCACCCGCCCGCGACCCCGGCGAATCGGACGACGTGGGGAACGCGCTGCTGCTGCCGGGCCGGTTCACCGGTGAGGCGGCCGAGAGCGTGGCGCGGGTGCGGCACCACGTGATGGCGGCGTGGGAGATCTGGCAGCGCTCGCCCCGCCGCTACACCGAGACGCGCCGCCGCCTGCCACCGCTGCTGTCGATGGCCGACCTGTCGGCCAGGAGCGCCACCGGCGCGGACCGGGAAGCCGATACGGCCGGTCTCACCCAGGTGTACCGGCTGTTCGCGGCGCTGCTGCGAAGCTGCGGCCAGCACGCGCTGGCCCTGGTCGCCGCCGACCGCGCGGTGGCCTCCTCGGGAGGCTCGGCGATCACCCAGGCCGAGGTGGCGGGCGTGCTCGTCTCGCTCGGCCGGTACGCCGACGCGCACTGGCTGTGCCAGGCGGTGATCGGAGACCGGCCCGAGTCGCTGGAAGTCACCGGGCTCTGCTACCTGACGGCCGCGCTCGCCGCTGCCGAGGAGAGCGACGTGCTGCGTACCGAGGAGCTGCTGAACCACGCCCGCAAGATCGGTGACCGGCTGGGCCCGGAGTTCGCGTTGGAGGTGGAGCTGCACCGGGTGGCGGTCTCGGTCCGTACGGGCCGGTACGCGCAGGCGATCCGCCTGGCGGCGGGCGTCGACGTGGACCGCCTCCCCGACAAGGACCGCCAGGCGCGGCACCTGCTGGCCGTGGCGACCGCGCACGCGATGGACGGCGACTCCGGCGCGGCCATGGCGCTGCTGTGGCGGATCGTCGAGGGCTGCCCGGAGGAGCTGCGGTTCAACGCGGACGCCGGACCGGTGCTGGCCCGGTTGCGGGCGATGGACTGCGAATCCACCCGGGGCGAACTGCGGGAGATGACCCGGAGCACCGCTTGACGCGCCCGGTCAGGTGAGCGGATCTTCGTCGGCGGTGAGGGTGACGAGGTAGCCGATGAACTCCCGCTCGCCCTGGTTCGGAGTCCACCCGTCGGCGGAGGCCAGCGGCGAAAGGACTCCGTCGACCGGGTAGGAGTAGGGGTCCTTCCCTTCGGCGAGCCGCATGCGGGCGTGGACCGCCGAGATGCCGGCGACCTGGGCTTCGACGCGCATCTGGTCGGCGGACGGCTCGTCGTGGTGCTCCTCGCTCCACTCGATCGTGGCGGCGGTCTCCTCGCCGAGGGCCTGGGCCAGCCACGCCCGGTCGGCCGGGACCAGGGTCCACGAGACCGTCGCGCCGACGCTGAACGGCTCGCCGCAGCACTGCATCTGCCAATCGGCGACCCAGACGTTCCATCTCATCCGGTCAGTCTCCCTCGTCGACCAGCCTCATTGCGCTCGGGGACGCGCCGGCTGACGTCGCTCTCTGCGACAAGTTCGCCCGAGCCTGGGCCTCCACATCGGGATGCGGATCTTCGGCGAGTATCCGTAAGACGGATTCCGGCGTGGTGGGATCCATGGCCAGGCACCATCGCACGTAGATCGATCGATCACGGGCGAGACGCCGCAGCTCGTCGAGAGGGAGCCATTCCGGCTGCACAGCGGCTTCGCGCACGACGGCGGACCTGTCGTTCGCGAGCAGGCGGAGTTGATCCACCGTGAGGCGGAAGTTCCGCGCCGCACTGGCGCGTACCTGGGGATCGGCGTCGGCAACTAGGGTCGCCAGGATGTCCGGGGCATCGGTATGCGCCGCCAGGCTCGCCCTGACGATCGCCGAGCGATCCCCGGCCAGTGCCGCATTGGTTTCCTCGTCCAGTCCTCGACACCCAGCGAGTAGGTTGCGCAGAACCTCGTCCGCGGACCGGCAGATGGCACGGTGCAGCTCGGCGTCGGCGGCAGGATGGTCCGGCAGTGACCACCGGACCGACTGGTGAGGGTCTTCCACCAACGCCACCAGAACGTCAGGTGGACAGGCCGGATTCTCGACAACGGTTCGACGGGTCTTCAGGTCCGGGTCGCCGGCGAGTGCACGGAGCACGTCAGCCGGCGCATCGGTCCGAGCCGCGAGGGCCTGTCTGACCCTGCGCGAGGGGTCCGTGGTCATGGCCCGCAGGATCTCGGGGGGCGTACTGGGATCGCCTGCGACGCCCGCCCGGACGCCGACCTTCTTGTCGCGAGCGCGTACGCCGAGGTCAGCCCTGCCGGTGCCGCCGGCTGCCTTCGAGGCGGTGGGCCCTTGGTGCACCGTTCAGTCCTCCCGTACGTGAGCGGAAATTGCGGGATTTACCGGTACCTGGCGACGATAATGGCCGGCGTGACAGAGGTCCGGGTTGTGGTCGCCCATCGTGAGCGGGCGACGTTGCGTGCCGGTGACGTGTTCCTGAAGATCGACGCCGATCAGGCTCGCACCGACGTCGAGGTCGAGGCGATGGGCATGGCACCGGTTCCCACCCCGGAGGTCCTGTGGCGCAAGCCGCCGGTGCTCGCGCTCGCCGCTCTCCCGGGGCGGGCGCTCGGCCGGCTGGGCGAGCCGTCGACCGCGTCTTCGGCGGCGTGGGCCGCGGCCGGCGCCGCCGTGCGCAAGCTGCATGAGGCGCCGCTGCCGCCGTGGCCCGGCCGGAGCCTCGACGAGGTCGCGTCGCAGCTCGACGTCGAATGCGAGTGGCTCGTGGCGAACGGCGTGCTTCCCGCCGACCTGGTCACGCGGAACCGCGAGGTGGCCGAGGCCGCGCTCCGGCCGTGGACGCCGGTGTTCACGCATGGCGATCTGCAGGTCAGTCATGTGTTCGTGGACGGGGATGAGGTCACCGGCGTGATCGACTGGTCCGAGGCCGGCCGGGGGGACGCCCTGTACGACCTCGCCACGCTGACGCTGGGACACGAGGAGCACCTGGACGACGTCGTCGCCGGCTACGAGGCGGACGTCGATCTCGACGTGATCCACGGGTGGTGGTCGCTGCGGAGCCTGCTGGGGATCCGCTGGCTGACCGAGCACGGCTTCGACCCGACCCTGCCCGGCTGCGAGGTCGACGTGCTGCGCGCCCGGATGTGAGGCGCCAGATTGCGGCGCCGGTCGCGTCGTCGGCCTCCGCCAGGCTGGGGATGTGCCTGCGGGGGATCACCAGGACGTGACCGGGGGTGGCCGGTTGGTGGTCGAGGATGGCCACCACCGTTGCGTCGGCGTGGACGATGCCGGCCTCGGTCCGGCCTGCGATGATCGCGCAGAAGACGCAGGGTTCGTCGGCGCTCATGGCGTTCTGTGGGCGAGGAAGAAGGCTTGCGGACCCGAGCGGGGCTTCTCGGTGTCGTCGGGCTCGCGGATGAGCCGCGCGTCGAGGACGAGCCCGGAGCCGGTCAGGAGTTCGGCGATGAGCTCCGGCGGCGTCCAGTAGATGTCGAGGGACAGTTCGTGGCCGTAGCCGCGCTGGGCGTGGCGGTGTTCGTCGCCGGCCTTGAACGCGATCAGGAAGTGGCCGCCGGGGGCGAGCACGCGGTGGATCTCGGCGAAGACGGTCGGCAGCACCGCCGGTGGGGTGTGGACGGTCGAATACCAGGCGACGGCGCCGCCGACGGCCTCGTCCGCCAGGTTCAACGCGGTCATCGTGCCTTCTTCGAACCGCAGCCCGGGGTACGTCCGGCGGGCGATCGCCACCATCTCCGGCGAGAGGTCGATGCCGAACGCGTTCACCCCGAGGTCCCGCAGGTGGGCGGTGATCCGCCCGGGACCGCAGCCGAGGTCGGCCACCTCACCGGTCTCCGGAGTCCGTACGAGTTCGGCGAAGGCCGCCAGCATGGCTCGGTCCAGCGGCTTGGTGTCGAGCTCGTCGCGGAGGAGTTCGGCGTAGTCGGCGGCGACGGTGTCGTACGCCTGCCGGGTGGAACTCAGGTAGGCGGGCTCGGTCATGGTCAAGGACGATAGCGCCGATATCATCGCCGTCGTGGCGGATTGGGAGCTTCGTCCGGCTTCGGCCGCGGACGTGGATGCGGTGGCCGAGTTGCGGGCCGTGGTGCTGAGGCCGGACCTGGAGCGGCTAGGGCGGTACGACGCCGTACACGTGCGGGAGCGGCTGCGGAAGGCGTTCACCCCGGCGCACACCTGGGTGATCGAGGTCGCCGGAGCCTGGTCCGGATGCGTGGCGCTGCGGCCCGATGGTGACGCGTACTGGCTGGAGCATTTCTACCTGGACCCGGCCACGCAGGGCAGGGGCATCGGCGGAGCCGTGCTGCGCAGCCTGCTGGAACGGTGTGACCGCGAGGGCGCCGTGGTCTGGCTGGACGTGTTGCAGGGCAGCGCGGCGCGGCGGCTGTACGAGCGGCACGGGTTCGCGGTGGAGATCGAGGACGAGGTGGACGTCTTCATGGTCCGCCGACCGTCGACGGGTGGGGATCACCGCTCTCTCTGATGCGGGGGCGACGAGCGACGCATCTCGTGCCTGATCGCCAGGCGGATCGTCCAATAGAGACCGAAGAAGACCAGCATCGCGGGGATGACCCAGAGCACCGCGATGAGAAGGATTTCGACAGCCCCGATATTCATCGTTCCTCCGTGCGGGCAAACTGGCGTGTGCTGCCATCATGGTGTCATGCCGGACGACAGTACGGGAAAAGGCCGAGCGGGAGAGAGCGCGCTGCTGGCCGTGGTGAAGGAGGCCGAGCCTTTCGTCGCGCACTGGCGGCGGCGTTTCGATTCTTTCACCGAAACGGGGGTTCCGGCGCACGTCACGGTGCTCGTGCCTTTTCTGGACGCCGGCCGGATCGACGCGGCGACGGAGCGCGAACTCGGGTTGATTCTCGGCGCGCACGCCCCTTTCACTGTCCGTTTCGAAAGGTGCGGTCGTTTTCCGGAGGTGCTTTATCTCGAACCGGCGCCCGGCGGGCCGTTCCGGGAGTTGACCGGGGCCGTGGTGAAACGGTGGCCGGAGGCGCCTCCTTATGGCGGGCAGTTCGCGGAGGTCGTACCGCATCTCACGGTCGCTCATGGCCAGGACGAGCGGGTGCTCGGTGAGGTGGAGGCCGAGGTGAGCGCGCGGCTGCCGTTCGCGGCGCAGGTCACGTCGATCAGCCTTTACGTGAGTGACGGCGACCGGTGGCACGAGCGGGCCGAGTTTCCGCTTCTCGGCTGATCTCGATATCGCCGGAACCGCGTGCGTGTGAAGATGGGGCCATGAATGGGACGGCGGTTGTGGGGGAGTCCGCGTTACGCAGGGTCGCCTATCTGGCGGTGGTGCTCGTGGCCGGGGTGGCGTTGCTGGCCGGGGTCTTGATGCTGGCTCCGGGAAAGCGGGAACGGGCGGCTCTGGAGAATGAGCGTTTCGTACGCTCGGCCGCCGCGATGGAGGAGGTCGCCCGCACGCTCGGCGAGGGCGACGAGCTCGGGGCGCGGAATATCGGGGAGCTCTCGTTCGAGACGATTCACCGCGAGGACGACCTGGTCTACTTCGCACAGGGCCGGGACATGGACAACCAGCCTTATGGATATGTGTGGACGCCGCCGGGCGGGCCGCACTGGACGTTCGCCGAGCGGGAGGACGTCCGGCCGGTGCGCGGCCCTTGGTTCGAATACCACCTCAACGTGAATCTCACCGCCGCGGGCAGGTTCAGGTGAAAGCGGTCGTTCAGCGGACGTACGGGTCGCCGGACCTTCTTGAGGTTCGCGAGGTCGACAGGCCGGCGGCCGGCGACGACGAGGTGCTGGTGCGGGTGCGCGCGGCGTCCGTCCATCCGGACGTGTGGCATGTCGTGAGCGGCCGTCCTTACGTGCTGCGCCTGGTGGGGAACGGGCTGGCCAGGCCGAAGCTGCGCATTCCCGGCACCGACATGGCGGGCCTGGTGGTGTCGGCGGGCAAGGACGTGAGCCGGTTCCGGCCGGGTGACGAGGTCTTCGGGGAGACGGTACGGGGTTACCAGTGGCGCAACGGCGGCGCGTTCGCCGAGTACGTCGCGGTTCCGCAGAGCGCGCTGGCGTCGAAGCCGGGCAATGTGTCGTTCGAGCAGGCGGCGTCGGTGCCGACGGCCGGGCTGATCGTCCTGCAGAACCTGCCCGAGGGGCGGGTGCGGGCCGGGCAGCGCGTGCTGGTCAACGGCGCGGCCGGTGGGGTGGGGGCCCTCGCCCTGCAACTGGCCAAGGCCGGCGGGGCGTCCGTTACCGGGGTCGACCACGGGGCGAAGCTGGATCTGGTGCGGGACCTCGGGGCCGATCACGTCATCGACTACACGCGGGAGGATTTCACCCGGACGGGCGAGCGGTACGACCTGATCTTCGATGTCCCGGGGAATCACTCCTTCGCGGACTGCCGTAAGGCGTTGACGCCCGACGGGATGTACGTCCTCATCGGGCACGACCATTTCGGCGGCGTCGGCAGCCGCTGGCTGGGGAGCCTGCCGCATTTCGTCCGGCTGATGGCGCTCTCGCCGTTCAGGAAGCAGTTGCTGAAGGTGAACGCCGCGACCCCCGACAAGCAGGCGCAGCTCGCCGTCCTGCGCGGGCACCTGGAGTCGGGCGCGATCACGCCGGTGGTCGACAGGACGTTCGCGCTGGACGAGGTGCCGCAGGCCATCCGCTACCTGGCGGAGGGGACGGCTCGCGGCAAGGTCGTCATCAGCCTTCCGGAGTGACGACGGCCCGCTCTGTTATGTGAACGTTACGGGACGCGGCCGGCGGCGCCGCGACCCCGTCCAGAAGTGCTCTGACCTGCGATGACGCATTCCCGTCAGCGGCCCCGGCCTCCTCGGCCGATTTTTTCCGCGTTATTGACCAAATTTGAGCGGCATGGGCAGACTCTGCGGCACGCGCCGCTGTGCGGGAACGGGCCGCGCAGCCGGAGCCGACGTGGGAGGACGTTACTGATGACGAGTTCCGACAACCGGTTGTCCGTCGGCCGCAGGTCCCTGCTGACCGGGGTCGCCGGGCTCGTGGGGGCGGCGGCGCTCCCCGCGACCGCCGCACAGGCCACGCAGGCCGGTTCGGCGCTGCGCCGGCACCCGGCGAACTGGCCCGACCCGCAGCCCTATGGCCTCGCCGACACCCGGCCCGACCTGTGGCCGCGCCCGGACAACTCCTTCATCCTCCCGCTCGAACTGCGCCCCCGCGACCGCGAGCGCGGCCGGGTCTGGATGCGCGACACGTACGTCAACTGCTTCGTCGTCGGCGGCCGGCCGGTCTACGTCGCCACCGGCACCACCCGCGTGCCCGGCCTGGAAGCGGCAGGGCCGTGGAACGACGGCATCTTCGTGTGGATCGCGCCCTCGTTGCGCGGGCCGTGGCGGCTTGTCGACACGACCGGCATCCGGCCCGGCGCCGAGAAGGGCAAGGTGTGGTCGCCCGAGTTCGCCGGCGAGAACCGGCCGGGGCGCATGGTCGTCGCGCCGTGGCAGGAATACTGGCACGACGACCAGTTCGGCAAGCGCGGCCAGGCGTGGGCGCCGGAGATCCATTACTTCCGCGGCAGGTGGTACATCGTCGCGTGCATGGGCGACCATTCGCGCAAGGTCGGCTCGTTCATGCTCGTCAGCGAGGGCGGGATCGAGGGCCCGTACCGGCTCGTGGAAGGCAACCACGACAAGCCGTTCGGCGACCCGTTCATCGGCGGGCCCAAGTTCATCGAGCCCGGCGCCTACCACCACATCGACGGCAGCCTCTACACCGAGGGCGACGACGCCTGGCTGGTGCTGCACAACAACTTGTACGCCAGATTCCGGGACGACATGGAGGACATCGTCCCGGCGACCGGCCTGTCGCAGTTTCAGCAGCGGCTCTACACGCCGGAGCCTTATCTCGAAGGCGCGTACGTGTTCAAGCACGGCGGCAAGTATTTCCTCCTGCACGCGGCGTGGAACCGGACCTCGACCAATGCCGACGGCAGCACCCGTTATGCCTACGACCCGCCAGGACCGGGGCGTACGCAATATCAATATGACGCGGTCATCGCCGTCTCCGACCGTTTCGAAGGCCCCTATTCGGAACGGTGGACCGCCGGGGTCGGGGCCGGGCACAACAACATTTTCGCCGACCGCAGCGGGCAGTTGTGGGCGACGTTCTTCCGCAACCCGAACTTCGGCTACTGGGCCGACCCGTCACGCCTGGCCGACACGGCGGTGCCCGGCGTCGTGCGGCTGGAATGGACCGGCCCGCAGGGCAACCGCCTCTACGTCCAGCGGCGCAGACCGGGTCACGCGGACCGCGACTGACCTGCGGTGACTACTGGGGTTCGAGCAGCAGGTAGTCGATCTTGCCGTCGTCGCCGACGGAGATCCGCGTGTCGTACTTCTGCCCGGCCGGGATGGACGTCAGCCCGATCAGCTCGGTCGGCTTCGTGCTGCTCAACTCGTCCAGCTTCAGCCCGGCCAGGCCCTTGGCGAGCTCGTTGAACCGCGCGGCCGGGATTTCTTTCAGGAAAGCCGGGCTGAGGTGCTCCTTGAGCTCGTCGCCGGGAATCGGAGTGCGGTTGACCGCGTCCAGATACCACTCCAGTTGCGTGCCGACCGCGCTGTCGGGAATGGCGATCGCCTTTTCTCCTCCGGCGTACGCGCACCCCGCCACGAGGACGGCTAACAGGGCGAGCGAAGCGGAAACCAGTCGCATCAGGACTCCCAGTGTGGAAAACCAGTCAGCGAATGCTAGCGACCGGCGCCGACATCACCGGAACCGCCGGTGGCGCGTCACGGCGGGCCGGGGTCAGGGCGTGTCGCCGCGCAGGCGGCCGTACACCCAGCCGTCGCGCCACGCGCCCGCCCGGAACTCGATCGAACGCAGCACGCCCTCCAGCCGGAAGCCGGCCTTCTCCAGGGACTTCTGCTCGGCGATGTTCTCCGGATGGGTGCGCGCCTCGATCCGCTCGGCCGGCGTGTGCGTGAACAGGTAGTCGCACAGCGCCGCCTGCGCCCGCCAGCCGACGCCGCGGCCACGCCAGTCGGGCAGCAGGGCGATGCCGATCTCCCAGTATTTCGCCAGGCCGTAGCCGCTCTCCCGCCAGTCGACGAACCCCGCGGTCCGGCCGTCCGCGGTCACGATGAGGCGGCTGTGGTCGGCGGCGAGATAGCCGTCGAGGGCGAAGCGCCGCGCGTGGGCCTGGGCGTCGCGGAACCCGCCCCAGTCGAGCCCGATCAGGCCGGGCTCCGTCGCGAAACGGCGGAACATCTCCAGATCCGCCTCCGTCACCGGCCGCAGCACGACGGACGACACCCCCACGACAAACCTCCCCGAATTCAGACGTTACCCATCATGCCACCGGGAGGCCGGTTGGCGGGGTCCTTGATCCACGCGCGGATGCCGCGTCCGGCGAGCGGCTCCCCGGCGTAACGCGGCACCAGGTGGCAGTGCGCGTGCGCGACGCTCTGGCCCCCGACCGGGCCGACGTTCCAGCCGTCGGGCGCGTGGGGAAGGGCCTTACTTTCGACAGGGGGGTGGGGTGACGATCGGCAGATGATCGGCCGGGGTTGCCGATGGCACGCTCACCCGGCATGAACGCATACTTTCCCGGACGATGGATCGGCGGCGCGGCCCTGGTGGCGGGGCCGGTCGTGCTGGCTGCCGGCTACCTGCTGCGCTACGTGGCCACGGTCACCGCGCTCAGCCCCGAGCAGCAAGCGTGGGCCGACGAGCAGCCGTTCGCCGCCTACGGGCAGCTGCTCGCCTACACCGCCGAGCCCGCCCTGATCACGCTCGCGTACGGGGTGTTCGCGCTGGGGATGATGCTGCTCTTCCCGGCGTTCGTCGCGCTGGCGCAGCGGGCCGGGGGCGGGCTCGCGTTCTGGGGCGGCGCGCTGCTGGTCGCCGGGCTGTTCGCCCGGCTGTACTTCGCGGGCGCCGACCAGACCGCGTTCCAGCTCACCGAGTCGGCCGGGCTCGGGCGGGCGACGGACGGGGTGATGGCGGAGTACGTGGACATCGCGTACGGGCCGTGGCACATCCCGGTCATGGCCTCCGTCGGCCAGTACGCGGGCACGCTCCTGCTGGCCGTGGCCGCCTGGCGCTCGGGCGTTTTCGGCACCGCCCGCGCGCTGATGCTGCTGCTGGCGGGCGGCACCTGGGTGGGGGTGCTGAAGGGCGCCTCGATCCCGGACGTGCTGGTCACCGTGCTGCTGTGCGTGGCGCTGGTCCCGCTGGGGGTGGCGGTGCTGCGCGGGCGGGAGCCGGAGCCGGCGGGCCGGCCGAAGGCGCTGAGCTGGTGAGCTCAGACCGGCTCGGCGTCCCTGAACCGCTCGTGGGCGGCCTGCTTGGAGATCCCCATCGCGTCGCCGACCTGCGACCACGACGCCCCTCCGGCCCTGGCGGCGGCCACGGCCCGGTCGAGGAGGGCGCGCTGCCAGGCTTCCACCTGGGTGAGCACGGTGAGGGCGGCGAGCGGGCGGTCGCCGGTGAGGTTCGCGACCTGCTCGCACAGCAGGTTCGACTTGATCACCAGCCAGTTGGGCGGGGCGGCGGCGAGCAGCGGGCCGGCGTGCTTGTACCACTGCTCCTCGGCCTCCTTCGCGCCCTGCGGCGAGGGCGGGAAGCGGCGCCGGTCGGCCCAGCCGCACGAGCAGGCGGCCTGGTAGCCGATGAAGGTCCTGGTGAACGCGCTGCCCGAGCGGGCGAGCTCGCCGCCGGGAAGCACGGGTGCCGCGAACCCCTCGTGGCCGGGGATGTCGCTCAGCTTCAAGGTCATGCCGTCAAGATACCCTGACGGTGACCCGGCCGGAAATGAGGCGGTGATCGCGGCCGGGCGTCACTACGGTGATCGGGTGACCGGCTACGAGGATCTGGTGGACCAGGCGGTCCGGGCGTCCGTGCGCGGATGGGACTTCTCCTGGCTGCGGGGCAGGACGAGCGGCGGGACGCCGTCGTGGAGCTACGCGGCCCGCGCGTCGGCGCTGCTCGCCTCGGCGCGCCGCCCGCTGGACGTCGACACCGGCGGCGGCGAGGTCCTGGCCTCCCTGGCGCCGCTGCCGCCACGCACGGTCGCCCTGGAGGGCTGGCCGCCCAACCTGGCCGTCGCCGCCCGGCGGCTCGGGCCGCTGGGCGTGGCCGTGCTCGGCGGCTCCGCGGAGCGCCTGCCCGCCCGGGACGCGGCCTTCGACCTGGTGCTCAACCGGCACGGCGGGCTCGACGCGGCCGAAGTCGCCCGCGTGCTCGCCCCCGGCGGGCGACTGCTCACCCAGCAGGTCGGCAGCCGCAACGACCTGGAGCTGAACGCCGCCCTCTGCGCGCCGCCCGCCGCCACGGCGGACGGGTGGACGCTCGACGTCGCGGCCCGCCGCCTGCGCCGCGCCGGCCTGCGCATCGCCGACGCCCGAGAGGAGATGACCGAGTACGTCTTCCACGACATCGGCGCCGTCGTCTTCCACCTGCGTGCCGTCCCGTGGCAGATCCGCGACTTCGACCACGAACGCCACGCGGGCCCGCTCCGCGCGCTGCACGAGCGGATCACGTCCGACGGCGGCTTCTCCGTGCGCAACCACCGGTTCCTGGTGGAGGCGGTGCTCGACTGAGCCTTCGCTCAGCAGAACGCCGTCGCCAGCACCTTCGGCAGCGCGTCGGCGGGGGTCTCGCCCGTGTACGGGTTGCCGGACAGGACCAGCGTGCGGCCCGAGTCCGAGCGCAGCGCGTAGGTCAGATAGCCGAACGTGCCGCCGCTGTGCCCGTACACCTTGCCACCGCACGGCAGCGGGAACGCCTGCAGGCCCAGCCCGTAGCCCATGCCCTGGCCCGCGTTCTCCATCGTGCGCATCTGCTTGAGCGCCTGCCCGCTGGTCAGCTTGCCGCCGAGCAGCGCGTCCAGGAACGTCGCCAGATCGGCCGTCGTCGAGATCATCTCGCCCGCGCCGTACTCCAGGGACGGGTTCATCCGGGTCGCGTCGACCATCTTGCCCTGGTACGGCGCGTAGCCGCGCGCGTGCGGCTTCGGCAGGTCCTTGCGGTGGCCCGGCAGCAGCGTGTGCCGCAGGCCCAGCGGGCGCAGGATGCGGTTCTCGATCTCCTTCGCGTACGGGTTGCCGGTCAGCTTCTCAATCAGCATGGCGGCGATCACGTAGTTCGTGTTGGAGTAGCGCCAGCCCTGGCCCGGCTTGAAGTACGGCGGCTTCGACAGGCCCACGGCCAGCAGCTCCTGCGGCGTCTGGTCGTACAGCGTCTCCCTCGGCCGGTAGTCGCGCGCCGACCAGCCGGGGATGCCGGCGCCCGCGTAGTCGAAGACGCCGCTCGTGTGGTTGAGCGCCTGGCGGACGGTGACCTGGCTGTCCTCGGGGAGCGCGCCCGGCAGGTGCTTGGTCACCAGGTCGTCGAGGGACAGCTTGCCCTCGTCGGCGAGTTGCAGCAGCACGGTCGCCACGAACGTCTTGGTCACGCTGCCGACGCGGAAATAGCCGCGCGGGTCGGCGGGCGCCTTCGAGCGCACGTCCCGCACGCCGACGGCCATCGCCCGGTCGCGGCCGTCCTCGCGCACCAGCGCCAGCGCGGCCGTCATGGCCTTCGCGTCCACCAGCGCGTCCAGCTGGGTCCTCAACTGCTCGTGCGTCGGTGCCACGGTGGTCAGGGCGAGGGCGAGCGCCACGGTCTTCGTCAGGATCATGACCTCAACGCTAGGGACGCCGGACCGGCCGGACCATGCGGCGGACCGCACACCCACCTGCGGAAAACCTCAGCCCGCGACCCTGGCGTACACGTACGCAGTGCCGCGCACGCCACCCCCTGCCCCCTGGCCGATCCGGCCACCCAGTAGCCGACGCTCGCGCGGCCGTGGGGGCCGGGCCACAGCCCGATCTGGCCAACGGCGCGGCCGTCACGGGCGATCGCGAACGAGTAGCCCACGCCGTCGGCGGCTCTCGCCCACTGGCGGCGGACGAAGGCCGCGCCCTCGGCGTCGGAGTACACCGCCGGAACGGAGGTGATCAACGGGATGTACGGGTCGGCGGCGGCCTCGGCGACCGCGGGCAGGTCGGTCAGCCGCCACGGCCGCAGCAGGAAACCGCCGTCGGCGGGAAGGTCGGGGACGGTCATGACACCATGATGGGCTCATGGGCGCCATCGTCTACGTTCGCGGCTGGCTGGAGTTCAACGGGTTGCGGGACGAGGCCGCGCGGGTCATCGGGGACGACTCGGGCTGGTCGTTCCCGGAGGGCTGGTTCGACGTGGCCTCCTACCTGCGGGCCGTCCCCGCGCCTCTGCTGGCCGACTTGGAGGAGCGGGTCCGCGCGGTCGCCGCGCTGCCGGCCGCCGACGAGGACGGCGACCGCGTGTGCGGCCTGTTCCTCGTCTTCCACGAGGTCCACGGCCAGGACGAGTGGCAGGTACGTGACGGCGGCCTGCACATCCGTCCGGCGTCGCCCGACTACGACTATCTGTGGGTCTGAGGTTCTGGGGCGACATGGGGCATTTGGATGAGAAAGGGCTAATGTTCGCCTCACCGGGCCCTCACCGCTGATCGAGATGCTTCTTCATGTCCGCACCGATGGGAAGGAAACGACATGAGGAACGTCAAGCTGGTTCTGGCAGGCGCCGCGCTGACCACCGTGTTCGGCGGGTTCGTGGCAGCCGGTCCGGCGCTCGCCGACGACAGGACCTGCCGGGGCACGATCGGCGCGGTGAGCGTGGACAGCCTGTATGTGCCGAAGGGCGCCACGTGCAAGCTGTCCGGCACCCGGGTCGAGGGTGACGTGAAGGTGGGCAAGGGCGCGACGCTGCTGGCCAAGCGGGTGAAGGTCGACGGCAACGTGCAGGCCGATGGCGCCCGCTCGGTGTCGGTGACCTCCCGTTCGGTGGTGGGCGGCGACATCCAGGTGGAGGACGGGGGCGCCACCACGGTGACCTCGTCGCGGGTCGACGGCAACATCCAGCTTGAGGACAACGACCGCCGCCAGCGCGTCGAGGGCAACCGGGTGGACGGCGACATCCAGGTGAAGGACAACCGCGGCGGCGTCCGCGTCCACCGCAACAAGGTCGACGGCAACCTGCAGTGCGAGGACAACAGCCCGCGGCCGACCGGCGGCCGCAACTCCGTCGACGGCGACAAGGAAGGCCAGTGCCGCCGCCTTTGACCGCGTTTTGACCATGCTTGCGTCGATCCGGTTCGGGTGGGCATCGTAGACCGGGTGACCAGCGATGAGACACGCGACGGGGTGGCGCTGACCAACCTCGACCAGCCCCTGTTCGACGGCGCGGAGGCGACCAAGCGGGACCTGGTCGACTACCTCGACGCGGTGCGCGACCGGATGCTGCCGGGGCTGCGCGAGCGGGCGCTGTCGGTGATCCGGGTGCGGCCCGGCCAGGCTCCCTTCATGCAGAAGAACCTGCCCAAGTACGCCCCCGACTGGATCCGTACGACGTCGATGTGGGCGGAGGCGTCCCGCAGGCGGGTCACCTACGCGCTGTGCGACGACCGGCGGACGCTGCTGTGGTTCGGCAACCAGCGGGCGGTCGAGTACCACCCGGCGCTGGTGCGGGGTGATCACTTCACCCACCTGGTGCTCGACCTCGACCCGCCGGAGGGGGCGGGGTTCGGGGCGGTGGTGGCCGCCGCGATGCTGGTACGGCAGGCGCTGGCCGACTGCGGGCTGGCCGGGGCGGTCAAGACCAGCGGGGCCAAGGGGGTGCACGTGTTCGTGCCGGTGGTGGCCGGGATCGGCATGGAGGACCTGGCGGCGGCCACCCGGGCGCTGGCGGCGCGCGCCGAGCGGATCGACCCGTCGCTGGCCACGACGGCGTTCATCCGGGAGGACCGGGGCGGCAAGGTGTTCCTGGACTCGACCCGGGCGGGCGGGGCGACGGTGGTGGCCGCCTACAGCCCGCGCATCCGGCCGGGCACGCCGGTCTCGTTCCCGGTGGCGTGGGAGGAGCTGGACCGGGTGTCGCCGCGTGACTTCACCGTCCACACCGCTGTGGACAGGCTCGGCGACGGTGACCCGTGGGCCGAGCTGATGCCCGCCGAGCAGCGGCTGCCCGCCGACCTGATCGAGGAGGGGCACACGATCCCGGTGGCGCGGGTGCAGGCGATGCACGAGGGCAAGCGCCGCGCCAAGGCCCGCCGGGAGGATGAGCGTTCGCCTTAGGCGTTCGTCTTGCGCGATCGCCCAAATTCGGGGTACGGTTCCGGACATGGACATCGTGCTCACCGACCGCGGCCCCGTGCGCGGGCTCGTCACCGCCGACCACCGCGCCTACCTCGGCATCCCGTACGCCGCCCCGCCCGTGGGCGAGCTGCGCTGGCGCGCGCCGCGACCGGCGGCGGCCTGGACCGAGCCGCTGGACGCCACCCGGCCGGGGCCGATGTGCGCGCAGACCGGCGACCACCTGGGAGCCGGAAGCCTCAGCGAGGACTGCCTCTACCTCAACGTGACCGCGCCCCGCGAGGGCGCCGGGCTGCCCGTGATGGTGTGGCTGCACGGCGGCAGCTTCAAGGACGGCGCCGGTCACCTCTACGACGCCCGGCGGCTGGCCGTCCAGGGCCGGGTGGTCGTGGTGACCGTCAACTACCGGCTCGGCGCGCTCGGTTTCCTCGCCCATCCGGCGCTCGACCCCGAGTCGGCCGACTGCGGGCTGCTCGACCAGCAGGAGGCGCTGCGCTGGGTGCGGCGCAACGCGGCGGCGTTCGGCGGCGACCCGGGCAACGTGACGCTGTTCGGCGAGTCGTCCGGAGGCGTCGCCGCCGGGGCCCACCTGGTGATGCCGGGATCGGCCGGGCTGTTCCACCGGGCGATCCTGCAGAGCGCGCCGGTGACCGCGCCGTGGGCGCCCTCGCTCGCCCTGGGCAACAACCCGCGCCCCCGCGCGCAGGCCGAGCGGGAGGGCGAGGCGCTGGTCGCGCGGCTCGGCCTGGCCGACCTGGGCCGGCTGCGCGAGGTCCCGGTCGAGGAGCTGCTGCGGGCCGCCGCCGACCCCGCGCAGCCCGGGTTCGGGCCGGTCGCCGGAGGCGGGGCGCTGCCGGTCGATCCGGCGGCGGCGGTGCGGGCCGGCGACTTCCACCCGGTTCCGGTGCTGTTCGGGATCAACCGGCACGAGCAGCGGATGCACGTGTGGGGGCTGGAGATGGCCGTCCACGGCGGGCCGATCCCCGCCGGGCACTACGCGGACGAGGTGCGCGCGGCCTTCGGCGGCGACGCGGACGCGGTGCTGGCCGAGTACCCGGCGGACGCCTACGCCTCACCGAGCCAGGCGCTGGCCACGGCGCTGACCGACGCCCAGTACGCGCGGCACGCGCTCGACACCGGGGCGGCGCTGTCGCGGCGGACCGCCGCCTACGCCTACGAGTTCGCCGACGCCGCCGCGCCCTGGTTCGCGGCCTTCCCCAAGCCGTACGACATGGGCGCCTATCATGCCGCCGACCTGCCGTACCTGTTCGACGTGGGCTACAACGAGCCGCTGGACGAGGGGCAGCGGCGGCTGGCCGAGTACATGATCGGCCGCTGGGCCGCCTTCGCCCGCGACGGCGACCCCGGCTGGCCCGCCTTCACCGCGCCCGAGCCGTACGTGCAGGCGCTCGCACCGGACGCGACCGGGCCCGTCGACTTCGCCGGGGAGCACCGGTACGCCTTCTGGGCCGCGCTGAAAGTTTCAGCTCCGGCCGGGGTCTGACCTGAATCGATACAACGGCAGCCGCCCGCGTGATTGACCACCGCGCGGGCGGCTTCTAGCGTCTGAGACGTCTCAGTCCTCCCCTCAGTTGGGACTTCACGATGAATCGATTCAAAGCCTGCCTGGCCGCCACGGCCGGGCTCGCGGTCGCGGGCGCGCTGGTCGGGCAGTTACCCGCCTCCGCCGCCGTGGCCTGCGACGTGGACTACGCCGTCGCCACGCAGTGGTCCGGCGGGTTCACCGGCAACGTGACCATCCGCAACCTCGGCGACGCCGTCGACGGCTGGCGGCTGACCTGGACTTACGGGGCCGGGCAGCAGATCACCCAGGCGTGGAACGCCCAGCCGAGCCAGAGCGGCGCCGCCGTCACCATGACCGACGTGGGCTACAACGCCGCCCTCCCGGCCGGGGGCAGCGTCGCCTTCGGGTTCAACGCGTCCTGGAACGGCAGCGCGAACCCCGTACCGGAGTCCTTCGCCCTGAACGGCGTCGCCTGCACCGGTGCCGAGCCGTCGCCGTCTCCCACCGTCACCACCCCGCCGCCCGGCCCCGAGGGCGGCAAGCAGGTCGAGGACCTCGACCGGGGCCTGGTCAGCGTGCGCTCCGGCATTGGCAACCTGGTGTCCTGGCGGCTGCTCGGCACCGAGGCCCGCCAGACCGCCTACAACGTCTACCGGGGCGGCACCCGCATCGCCACCGTGACGAACTCCACCAACTACCTGGATCCCGGCGCCGCCGCCGACGCCACCTACACCGTCCGGCCCGTCACCGGGGGCGCCGAGGGGCCCGCGTCCGAGCCGTCGCTGCGCTTCGGCAACGGCTACCTCGACGTGCCCGTCAGCCCGCCGTCCTCCGGCCACCACGCCAACGACGCGAGCGTCGGCGACCTCGACGGCGACGGCCGCCTCGACCTCGTGCTGAAGTGGGAGCCGAACAACGCCAAGGACAACTCCCAGTCCGGCGTGACCGACCCCGTCTACGTCGACGGCGTCAAGCTCGACGGCACCCGGCTGTGGCGCGTCAACCTCGGCCGCAACATCCGCGCCGGAGCCCACTACACCCAGTTCCAGGTGTACGACTACGACGGCGACGGCAAGGCCGAAGTCGCGATGAAGACCGCCGACGGCACCGTCGACGGCCGAGGCGCCGTCATCGGCGACGCCGGAGCCGACCATCGCAACTCCGGCGGCTACATCCTCACCGGGCCCGAATTCCTCACCATGTTCAACGGGCAGACCGGCGCCGCCATGTCGACCGTGCCCTACGACCCGCCGCGCGGCGACGTCTCCTCCTGGGGCGACAGCTACGGCAACCGCGTCGACCGCTTCCTGGCCGGCACCGCGTACCTCGACGGCGAACGGCCCTCGCTCATCATGGCGCGCGGCTACTACACCCGCTCGGTCATCGCCGCCTGGGACTTCCGCGACGGCCGCCTCACCAAGCGCTGGACGTTCGACTCCAACAGCTCCGGCAACAGCGCCTACGCCGGCCAGGGCAACCACTCGCTCACCATCGGCGACGTCGACGCCGACGGGCGCGACGAGATCGTGTACGGCGCCGCCGCCGTCAACGACGACGGCCGCGGCCTGTGGAACACCCGCTGGGGCCACGGCGACGCCGCCCACCTCGGCGACCTCGACCCCGGCAGGCCCGGCCAGGAGTACGTGAAGATCTCCGAATCGTCCTCCCCGCCCGGCCTCTACATGCTCGACGCCCGCACCGGCTCGGCGCTGTGGCGCACCGGCAGTTCCTCCGGCGAGGGCCCCGGCCGCGGCGTCGCCGGCGACATCCACGCGGGCAGCCCCGGCGCCGAGTCCTGGGCCGCGGGCGCCGGCCAGGACGGCCTGCGCAACACGTCCGGCGCCGTCATCGGCCGCCAGCCCTCCTCGGCCAACTTCCTGTCCTGGTGGGACGGCGACCCCGTCCGTGAACTGCTGGACCAGACCAGGATCGACAAGTACGGCACCGGCGGCGAGACCAGGCTGCTGACCGCCTCGGGCGTCCACTCCAACAACGGCACCAAGGCCACCCCGTCGCTGTCGGGCGACATCCTGGGCGACTGGCGCGAAGAGGTCATCTGGCCGACGACCGACAACCGCGCCCTGCGCATCTACGCGACGCCGCACGTCACCACCACCAAGATCCACACCCTGCTGCACGACCCGCAGTACCGGGTCGCGCTCGCCTGGCAGAACACCGCCTACAACCAGCCCCCGCACCCGAGCTTCTTCATCGGGAACGCCATGCCCACCCCACCCACCCCGGACGTGTACGTCCGCTGACCGCACGCCGGGAGGCGGGGGTCGGTATCGTGGCGCGATGGCTGTTCAGGTGATCGTGCTCAATGGCGGGTCCAGCTCGGGGAAGTCCGGGATCGCGCGGTGTCTGCAGGCGATCCTGCCGGAGCCGTGGCTGACGCTCGGGGTCGACACGATGATCGAGGCGATGCCCGTCGCCATGCGCTCGTCGGAGGCGGGGATCGAGTTCGCGCCCGACGGGGGGATCAGCGTCGGGCCGGAGTTCAGCAGGCTGGACGCCGCCTGGATCGCCGGGGTCGCCGCGATGGCGCGGGCGGGGGCGCGGGTGATCGTGGACGAGGTGTTCCTGGGCGGGGCCGCCTCGCAGGAGCGGTGGGTGCGGGCCCTGGCCGGGCTCGACGTG
Source organism: Nonomuraea sp. NPDC023979 (assembly GCF_040639085.1). Taxonomy (NCBI): domain Bacteria; kingdom Bacillati; phylum Actinomycetota; class Actinomycetes; order Streptosporangiales; family Streptosporangiaceae; genus Nonomuraea; species Nonomuraea sp. NPDC023979. The sequence continues at coordinate 51,349 of NZ_JBEZZG010000003.1, read as the reverse complement.
GCGTGGGTGGGCGTCAGGTGCGAGGCGGCGGTCGCGGCGGCGCGGGAGACGGCGCGCGGCGACCGGGTGGCGGGGATGGCGGTGTCGCAGGCCGAGATCGTGCACCAGGGGGTGCGCTACGACCTGGAGGTCGACACCGCGAAGGCCGAGGCGCTGGAGTGCGCTCGGGTCATCGCCCGGTTCGTCGAGGAGCGGGAGCGCGGCGGCCGGGCGCTGCCCGGGGATCGGTGAGCGTCCTCAGGACTTCCTGGCGAAGGTCTGACCGGCGACGAGCGCGCCGAGCGCGAGGACGAAGCCGGCGATCTGCCAGCCGTTGAGCGTCTGGCCGAGCACGGCGAGCCCGGCGACGGTGGCCACGAGCGGGTTGGTGAGGCCGAGCAGCGACACGGAGGTGGGCGCGAGCCGGTCGATGCCGCGGAACCACAGCGCGTAGGCGATCGCGGTGCCGAACACGCCCAGGTAGGCGAAGCCGAGCAGGTTGGGCCCGGTGAGGGTGGCGGGCAGCCCCTCGACGGCCAGGGTGAGCGGCGCGATGGCCAGGCCGCCGATGGTGAGCTGCCAGCCGGTCATGACGAGTGGCGACTCGGGCCGTCCCCATTTCTTGGCCAGCACGATGGCCAGGCCCATGAGGGAGGTGGCGGCCAGCATGGCGAGGATGCCGAGCGGGTCGAGCCGGGCCTCGGAGGTGAGCGTCAGCAGGGCCACGCCGCCGGTGCCGGCCAGGGCGGCGTACAGGACGGCCCTGGCGGGGCGGGCGGACAGGACGAGGATCGACAGCAGCGCCACGACCAGCGGTTGCACGGACCCGATGGTGGCGGCGACGCCGCCGGGCAGCCGGTAGGCGCCGAAGAACAGCAGGGGGAAGAACGCCCCGAAGTTCAGCATGCCGAGCACCGCGGACTTCCACCACCACGAGCCGGTGGGCAGGCGCCGGGCGACGGCGAGGAGCACGAGCCCGGCGGGGAGGGCGCGCAGGGTGGCGGCGAGCAGCGGCCGGTCGGGGGGCAGCAGCGTGGTGGTCACGACGTAGGTGGTGCCCCAGCTCATCGGGGCGAGGGCGGCCAGGACGAGGTCGCCGACGCGGCCCGGGTGGACGGTCGCCGGCGCGGCGATGGTTGCCATGACGTTCCCTCCTCATTGATAATCTCAACGTTGAGATAACAACACATTGATTCAGCGAACGTCAAGTCTCTTAATATTGAGAGGATTACCGATGGGCGACGCGGTGGACGCGGTCACCGCTCAGTGGCGGCGCGAGCGGCCGGACGTGGACGTGTGGCCGATGGAGGTCATCGGCCGGGTGTCGCGGCTGTCGCGCCTGCTGGAGCGCGGGATCAAGGAGGTGTTCGGCGCGCACGGGCTGGAGAGCTTCGAGTTCGACGTGCTGGCCACGCTGCGCCGCTCCGGCGCCCCGTACGAGCTGAGCGCCGGGACGCTGCTCAAGGCGGCGATGGTGACCTCGGGCGCGATCACCAACCGGATCGACAAGATGGAGGCCAAGGGCCTGGTCGAGCGGGTGCGCGACGTGGAGGACCGGCGCTCGGTCCGCATCAGGCTCACCCCGCGCGGGCTGGAGCTCGTCGACAAGGTCCTGGTCGAGCACGTCGCGAACGAGGCCCGCCTGCTGTCCGGCCTGGCCCCGGCCGACCGCGACACGTTCGTCGCCCTGCTGCGCGGGCTGCTGGAGTCGCTCGGGGACACCGCGATCGACTGATCAGTCGTCGAGGCCGCGCGCGCTGAGCGCCTCGCCCAGGGCGTCGGCGTGCCGCAGCGCGCTGACGACCAGCGGCACCGCGAACGCGCGCAGGCTCCACTCGACCCCCCGCGCCCGCTGGGCCTCCCTGACCCGGACCGCCAGCCCGGCCATCACCGGCACGGTCCTGATGGTCAGCGACAGCAGCAGCGACAGCCGGAACGGGTCGACGCCGAGCCGCCGGGCCGGCCGCAGGCCGCGTTCCAGCGTCGCCAGCATGGCGGAGGTGCGGGTGGTGAGCGTGACCAGCGCCGCCAGGGCCACAGCCAGGACCAGCCTGGACGTGAGCATCGCCGCCGTCGGCAGCCCCGCCATCACCCACTGCACGGCGAACAGCGCCACCGCGAACCAGCGCACCGGCCGGATCTGCGCCCAGGCCGCCGCCGCGCCCACCCCGGACAGCGCGTAGAGCCCGGCGGTCACCAGCGCCGCCGCCCCCATCGCCCACGGGGAGCGCAGCAGCACGAGCACCGTGCAGCACACCGCCAGGCCCAGCAGCTTGACGCCCACCGGCAGCCGGTGCAGCGGCGAGCTCCCGGGCACGTAGATGCCGGCCAGGCCGTTCGCGCCGCTCACGCCATGAGCTTCCGGTAGTGGCCGAGCGCCGACTCGGGGGTGGCGTCGGCCACGATCCGGCCCTCGTCCAGCACCAGCACCCGGTCGAACCCGTCGAGCAGCGGCAGGTCGTGCGTCACCACGATCACCTGCATCGGCAGCTCGCGCAGCACCTCGGCGACCAGCCGGGAGTGGCGCAGGTCGAGCAGCGTCGTGGGCTCGTCCATGATCAGGATCTCCGGCTCCAGCACCAGGACCGAGCAGAGCGCCAGCAACTGCTTCTGCCCGCCGGAGAGCTGGTGGGCCGGGTGGTCGGCGTGCCCGTCGAGCCCGTAGCGGGCCAGCACGGCCGACACCCGCCGCGTCACCTCGGCGGCCGGCAGCTTGTGGCGGCGCAGCGAGAACGCCACGTCCTCGGCCACGGTCGGCATCACGATCTGCGCGTCCGGATCGGTGAACAGGAACCCGACCCGCCGCCGGATCCGCGCCGCGTGCCGCCGCGTGTCGTCGCCGAGCACGGTCACGGTGCCGGACGAGGGCAGCGCCAGCCCGTTGAACAGCCGGGCCAGCGTGCTCTTGCCGGAGCCGTTGGCGCCGGCCACGCCGATCCGCCGCTCCGCGAGCGTGGCGGTGATGCCGCGCAGCACGTCGCGCTGCCCGAGCCGGACGTGCACGTCAGCCAGGTCGATCATTCACACCACCTCGAACAGGGCGGCGACCCCGAGCCCGCCGCCGACCGCCGCCGTCGCCAGCCCGAGCGTCCCCGCCGGCGCGCCCGCCCGGACGAGCCGCGTGAACAGCCGCGTCACCACGACCGCCCCGCTCGCCCCCCACGGGTGCCCGAGCGCGAGCGCGCCGCCGTCGGCGCACACCCGCCCGGCGTCGGCGCCGAGCGGGTCGAGCCCCAGCGCGTCGGTCACCGCCAGCGTCTGCGCCGCGAACGCCTCCACGATCTCCACCGCCGCGACCTGCTCCATCGTCACCCCGGTACGGGCGAGCAGGCGGCGGACGGCGGGCACCGGCCCCCATCCGGGCAGCGCCGGATCGCATCCGGTGACGGTCCCGGCCACCAGCCGCAGCCCGGGCAGCCCGGCCCGCAGCCGTTCCGGCACGACGGCGACCGCGGCGGCGCCGTCGCTGTTGGGCGCCGAGTTGCCGGCCGTCACCGCGCCGCCCGGCACGAACGCCGCCGGCAGCCGCCCCAGCGACCCCTCGCGCAGCAGCCGGGGCCGCTGGTCGCTGTCGCGCCCCTCGACGGGAACGATCTCCGTCGCGAACCGGCCCGCCTCCCGCGCGGCCACCGCCTTGGCGTGGCTCGCCAGCGCGTAGCGGTCCTGCCGGTCCCGCTCGACGCCCCTGGCCACGCCCAGCGCCTCGGCCGCCGCGCCCATCTCCGGGTCGGGATGGCCGTCGGGGGCAAACGGCGCGCGCTCGTACGGCTCGGCCTCGCCACGGCGGGTGCGCAGCGGCGCGGTGGACGCGCTCTCGACGCCGCCCGCCACGACGAGCTCCGCCTCACCGCTCCGTACGGCCTGCCCGGCGAGCAGGACGGCGGCCAGGCCGCTCCCGCACTGCCGGTCGACCGTGACCCCCGGCACCTCGTGGCCCAGCCCGGCGCCCAGCGCCGACACCCTGGCCAGGTTGCCGCCGGGACCCATGCAGTTGCCCAGCATCACGTCGTCCACCGGCAGCCCGAGCCCGGCCGCGTCGCGGACGACCGCCGCGATCACCGGGGCGGCCAGCCGGTCGGCGCCCACGCCCTTGAACGCGTGCCCGGCCGTCCCGATCGCCGTCCGGCGCGCGGCCACCACCACGGGCGCGTCCATCAGGACAGCCGCCGCAGGGCCGGGTCGCCGTCGGCGAGCCGGGCGGCGACGAGCGCGCGGGCCGGCTTGCCCGTCGCGGTGCGCGGCAGCTCCTGGACCGCGTACCAGCGGCGGGGCCGCTGCGCCAGGTCGAGCCCGCCGCGCGCGACGGCCTCCAGCGCGGACCTGGGCGGCGGCGCGCCGGCCGCCTCGACGATCGCGGTGACGACCGAGCCCAGGTCGGGATGGGGCGAGCCGATCACCACGATGTCGCCCACGCCGGGCACGGCCCGCAGCACCTCCTCGACGTCCTCGGGCACCACGGTCGCCCCGCCGGTCTGGATCGCGCCGTCGCCCCGGCCGCGCAGCCGCAGCGCCTCTCCCGGCCGGTACGGCTCGGCCAGGTCGCCGACGCTCATCCACCCGTCGCCGTCGCGGAGCAGCGGCCCGCTCGCCCCGGCCGCGTAACCCTCGGCCAGCCAGGGGGAGCGGGCCCACACGGTGCCGAGGTCGCGGCCCGGCTTGACCCGGACGTCGATCTCCACCCCGGGGAACGGCCGCAACCCGGTGCCGTCGGCGTCCGCGGCCACGAACGACAGCTCGGTGGCCCCGTAATAGGACACCACCCGTATCCCGGCGCGCTCGCGCAGCCCTTCGGCCAGTGCCGCGCCGCCCACGGCGGCCACCCGCAGCGGGCTGGCCGCCGGCCGGGCGGCCAGCAGCTCGGGCAGCCGGTGCGGCACCAGGTGCACGGCCGTCGCGTTCGCGAGCTGCCCGGCCAGCGCGCCGGGCGACCAGCGGCCGGGCACCAGCGCCGTCGCCCCGGCGGCCAGCGCGTGCACGGCCGCGAACCCGTACAGGGAGGAGATCAGCGGCCCGGGCACCAGCACCACGTCGTCGGCGGTGATGCCGGTGAGCTCGCTGAACGGCTCGAACGAGCCGGTCCACGAGCCGCGCGTGCGCACCACGGCGCGCGGGCGGCCGGTGCTGCCCGAGCTGAAGCAGGCCCAGGCCAGGTCGCCGGGCCGGGCCGGGCGGCCGGTGAAGGCGGCGTCCGGCAGGCCGGCCGGGACGGCGTCGACGGTGAGGGCCGCGGGGATCTCGGGCGGCGCCTCGCGGGCCGGGTCGCACAGCAGCGGCGTCCCGCCGAGCAGGTCGACCGCCAGCACGGCGGTGAGCTGGTCGACGGGGTCGGCCGCGCGGATCACGGCCAGAGGCGTCGCGGCGCCTGCCGGGAGAGGGGCGAGGGCCGCGGCGAGCCGTTCGGCCCGCCTGGCCAGGGCGCCGTAGGAGAGCTCGCCCGACGGCCCGGCCAGCGCGAGGCGGCCGGGTCGGGACGCGGCGTGCCGCAATACCTGTGCTGCGACTGGCATGCCAGGTTCAGAGTTCCTTTCCGGCTCGGAGCCGTTCGCGGTGCACGGCCGGGACCGCGTCGGGGTAGGCCCGCTGGGTCCCGCGCGCCACGAACGCCGTCAGCACCGCCTTGGCCACGTCACCCGGCACGAACCCCAGCGTGAGCAGGGCCGCCTGCCCCAGCGTCAGCCCGCCGACGAGCGCCCACAGCGGGATGCCCACCAGATAGACGACCCCGAGGCCACCGGCCAGGGAGGCTACCAGCAGCCGTCCGATGCCCGGGGAGCGCCCGCCGCGCTCGACGATCCACCCGATGAGGGCGGCGCCGGGCAGCCAGCCGAGCAGGAACCCGACCGACGGCCCGGTGAACACCCCCAGCCCGCCGCGCCCGCCCGCCAGCAGCGGCAGCCCGGCCGCGACCAGCAGGATGAACACCGCGATCGCCAGGGCGGCCCGCCAGGAGCCGAGGATCGCCCCGGCGAGCATGACGCCGAGCGTCTGGAGCGTGATCGGCACCGGGCCGAACAGGTTGAGCCCCGGGACGAGGCCGAGCGCGGCGATCAGCGCGGCGAAGACGGCCACCCGGGCCACGTCCACGATGGGGAGGCGCAATCGGTACATTCCCGCTCCTCAGCTAGGTTTTTGCTGCCGGGTCCGATCCCACACCAGAACGTCCGCCGGGGTTATGGAGGGTTGCCACAACGTTGCCCGGCCGAAGATGTAGCGCATAGGCACGCCTCCACGGGCTAGAGACAAGGCATGGCAGACGGGATCGTCGACTGGGTCACGGGTCTGATGGAATCGCTAGGCGCGCCGGGGGCGGGCCTGGCCGTCGCGCTGGAGAACCTGTTCCCGCCGGTGCCGAGCGAGGTGATCCTGCCGCTCGCCGGGTTCACGGTGAGCCGGGGGGAGCTGGTGCTCTGGCAGGTGCTGGTGTGGACGACGGTCGGGTCGGTGGCGGGCGCGCTCGCGCTGTACGGCATCGGCGCGGCCCTGGGGCGCGACAGGATGCACGCGCTGGCCGAGAAGGTCCCGCTGGTCAAGGTCGACGACGTGCGCAAGACCGAGGCGTGGTTCGAACGCCACGGACGCAAGACGGTGTTCTTCGGGCGGATGGTGCCGATCTTCCGCAGCCTGATCTCCATCCCGGCCGGCGTGGAGCGGATGCCGCTGCCGGCGTTCACGCTGTTCACCACGCTGGGCAGCTTCCTGTGGAACACCGCCCTGGTCATGGCCGGCTACCTGCTGGGCGAGCAGTGGTCGCTGGTGGAGCGGTATGTGGGCATTCTCACGTACGTGGTCATCGGGCTGATCGTGCTGGCCGTCGGGGTGTTCGTGTGGAAGCGGGTGACGGAGGGGCGCAGGGCCCGCCGGTAGCCTCGGCTTCCGTGAACATCAGAACGGGCGTCGCGGCCGATGCCGACGCCATCGCGGCTCTCCACACCGAGAGCTGGCGCACCGCCTATGCCGGGATCATGCCGGAGTCCTACCTGGAGGGGCCGCTGCCCGCGACCCATCGCGAGCTGTGGCGGGCCAGGGCCGAGAGCGAGGTCCACCTCAACGGCGGTGACCCGCCCTGCCTGCTGGTGGCCGAGGACGAGGCGGGTGTGAGCGCGTTCGCGTATCTGGTGCCGGAGCGCGACGGCCGGGTGCTGCTGGACAACCTGCACGTGCGGCCCACGCTCAAGCGGTCCGGCCTGGGCCGCCGGCTGATGGACCGGGGGCTCGGCTGGGCCGCCGAGCACCACCCGGGCAAGACCGTCTACCTGGAGGTTCTGCGCGACAACGCCGCGGCGAGGGCCTTCTACGAGCGGATGGGCGGCAGGCCCGGCCGCGCGTTCGTGGAACGCTTCAATGCCGGGTTCGAGCTGGACGTCGTCGAATACACCTGGAGCCCGGTCAACGGCCGGTGAAGTGCCGGGTGAACCAGTCGCGGGCCAGGTCGGCGACCGTCTCGAGCGCCCCGGGCTCCTCGAACAGGTGGGTCGCCCCGGGGACGATCCGCAGCTCGCTCTCGGCGTTCAGCTCCCGCTGGGCGGCCTCGTTCAGCTCGATCACCGGCTCGTCGGCGCCGCCCACCAGGAGCAGCGTCGGGGCCCGTACCGACGCCAGGCGCGGCCCGGCGAGGTCGGGACGGCCGCCGCGGGAGACGACGGCGGCGACGATGTTGTCCGGTTCGGCGGCCGCCCACAGGGCGGCCCCGGCGCCGGTGCTGGCCCCGAAGTAGCCGACCGGCAGCCCGGTCGCGCCCGGGTCCTCGCGCACCAGGGCGGTCGCCGCGAGCAGCCGCCCGGCCAGCAGCTCGATGTCGAACACGTTGCCCCGGTCGGCCGCCTCCTCCGGCGTGAGCAGGTCGAACAGCAGCGTGCCCAGCCCCGCCTCGTTGAGCGCGTCCGCGACGAAGCGGTTGCGCGGGCTCAGGCTGCTGCTGCCGCTGCCGTGCGCGAACACCACCACGCCGAGGGCGTGTTCGGGCACCACGAGCTGCCCCGATATTTCGACATCCACCTGTGACACCTCCAGTCACCAGGCTCCTACCCACTGTGATGCTGGGTAGGACCCGGGTGTGGAGGAGGAATCGCGCAGACGGGGCAGGAGCCTGCCGCCGCTGGAGCGCATCTCCCGGCACGGCAGGATCGTGCTGGAGCAGGCGCGGCGGCTGGGGCTCGGCGACTGGCTGCGCACCGAGCGGGAGTCCCTGGCCCAGACGGTCAAGGTGACGGTCGCCTGCATGGTGGCCTGGTGGCTGGCGGCCGTGGTGATGAAGACGCCGATGCCGGTGCTGGCCCCGATCGGCGTCCTCGCCACGGTGTCCGTGACCGCCTACAGCACGGTCGTGCGGGGGGCCCAGCAGATCGGCGCGGTCGTGGTGGGGGTGACGGCGGCGATCGCGCTGATCATGTTCATCGGCGCGAACGCGGTCACGCTGGGCCTGCTGGTGGCCGCCGGGCTGGTGCTGACCCGGCTGCTCAACCTGCCCAACCAGAACGTGCAGATCCCGATCACCGCGCTGCTCGTGTTCGCGCTGGGCAGCACCTACAGCATGTACCGGCTGGCCGACCTGCTGCTCGGCGTCGGCGTCGGGATCGGCGCCAACCTGCTCGTGCTGCCGCCGCGCTACATCGAGGAGGCGCAGAAGGACCTGGCCGCGCGCTCGGCCGACCTGGCGGAGCTGGCCCGCGACATCGCCGAGGGCCTGTACGGCCGGTGGGGGGAGAACGAGTCGCGCGAGTGGCTGGACCGTTCCCGGGAGCTGGCCCGCGACCTCGACGACAGCGAGGAGGTCGCCGAGCAGGCCGTCGAGTCCGTACGGCTGAGCGTGCGGCCCCGCCGCTACGAGGAGCGGCTGGACCAGGTCGCCGAGGCCATGACCGCCCTGGACCACGCCTGCCAGCAGTTGCGCGGCATCGCCAGGGCGCTCAACGACCTGGTCGTGGGCGCGCGCGGGCTGCCGGACGTGGACGCGGCGCTGCTGCCGGTGGCGCTGGGCGACGAGCTGGAGGCCATCTCGCGCGCCTTCTCCGCGTTCGGCGGCCTTCAGGTCGGCTGCGGCACCGAGGAGGACCTCGCCGCCCTGCGCCAGGCGTTGCGCGACGGCGAGCAGGAGGACCGCGCCGTCGCCGACACCTTCAAGGACACCGAGCACGTCGGCCTGTGGTCGCTGTACGGGGCGATGCTCGACGCCTGCCGCGGGATCAGGCACGAGCTCGACCCCGACCACGGGCCGCACCGGGCCGCGTTCCCGCCGGACTGCAAGTGACTCAGGCGAGCAGCAGCGCGGTCACGAACTGCAGCACGTGCCAGGCCACGTAGGCGGCGAGCGAGCCGAACGCCCACTCCTTGGCCCGGGAGATCCGCCCCGCCCAGCGCAGCGCCGCGACGGGCTCGCGCCCGCGCCGCCGCCCGGCCCTGGCCACGAAGAACGCGGCCACCAGCCAGCCGGCCGCCGAGAAGGCGAGCAGGCCGGCGGAGAGTGCGAGCAGCGGCGCGGAGGCGGGCGGCGCGGCCCCGGGGACGAGCTGGCGCCCCCAGGCCATCGACACCATGGCGAGCACGGTCAGCGTGATCCGCCTGTCCTTGCGCGCCTGTCGCCTGAGCCACTGAAGGTCTTGACGCAGATGGTTCTTGAGCATCCGGATCACCTCCGCTTGGAGTAGCTGGTGAGACCAGCTAACGGGGGAACCCGGGCCAAGATCTGCGACCTAAGGCCCAAAAAATCACGACATTTCGCGGAGTTCTGCGGCGGCCTTCCGCGCCTCGAACACGTCACCCACCTCCTCCAGCGTCCGCACCGCCTCGCCCAGCAGCTCCGCCGCCGCCACCGCGTCACCCTGCCGCCGCGCGATCAGCCCCAGCGCCCGCAGCGCGCACCCCAGGTCACGCCGCGTCCCGCAGCCCCGGTGCACGTCCCTCGCCTGCTCGGCGTACGCCTGCGCCTCCTCCGGCCGGTCCAGGTCGAGCAGGATCATCGCCAGCGTGGTGAGCGCCGCCGCCCACCGGTCCCGCGTGCCCGTCTCGTGCTGCAGCTCCACCGTCCGCGCCGCGTACTCCAGCGCCGCCGCCGGCCGGCCCGCCGTGTGCAGCGCCTGCGCCACCGACAGCAGCGCGCTGGCCCGGTCGTCGCGGACCTCCTCCCGGATCGCCAGCGACGCCAGCGCCGCCCGCAGCGCGTCCCGGTGCCGGTCCAGCGACAGGTACGTGTACGCCAGCGTCTCCTGCACGTCCGCCTCGGCCCGCCGGTTGCCCAGCCCCTGCACGATGTCCAGCGCCTCCAGCGCGTACACGAACCCCACCTGCGGCTGCCCCTGACGCCGCCGCACCCGCGCCAGCCGGTTCAGCATCCGCGCCTCGGCCGGCAGGTCGCTGATCACCCGGCTGATCGCCAGCGCCTGGCTCAGGTAGTCGTCGGCGCGCAGGTAGTCGGCGAGCCGCCAGTGCACCAGCCCGATGTCCCCCAGCGTCTCGGCCCGGCCCTGCTCGTGGTGCAGCTCCACCTGTACGGCCAGCGCCTGCTCGTACCGGTCGAGCGCCTCGTCGTAGCGGGAGCCGTTGCGCGCGATGCGGCCCAGTGTGCACAGCGCCCGGCCGTAGCCGTGCTGGTCGCCCGTGGCCGTGTAGCCGGCCAGCGCCCGCTCCGCGTCACGCTGGGCGTCCTGCGGCAGCCGCAGCGCGTCGTACACATCGGCCAGGCAGAGCAGCGTCTCCGCCTCGGCGTGCTCGTCGCCCAGCTCATGGCAGACGGACAGCGCCTCCAGCCCCTCCGACAGCGCGGCGTTCGGCTCGCCGAGGCTCTGCTGCACCCGGGCAAGGATGATCAGGCTCTGCGCGGTGCCCCGGCGGTCGCCCAGCTCCTCGCGCACCTCCAGCGCCTGCCCGGCGTGGTCCAGGGCCAGCTCGTGCCGGTTCTGCGACAGGTGCAGCCGCGACAGCGTGTGCAGGCTGTCGGCCACCCCGGTCAGGTCGCCGATCTCCCGGTAGAGCTCCAGCGCCTCGCCCGCGCACTTCAGCGCCTCCTCGCCGTTGCCCGCGATGCCGTGCACCTCGGCCAGGTCGTTCAGCGCCCTGGCCCGGCCCTCCCGGTCGCCGAGCAGGTCGAAGTCGGCCAGCGCCTCGCCGATGTAGCGGGCGGCGCGCGTGGAGGGCCCGATGGCGCGGTGGATCGAGCCCAGATGGCTGCGCATGACCGCGATCGCCCGGCGGTTGCCCACCTGCCGCGCGCAGTCGAGCCCGGCCTGCTGGATCTCCAGGTTGTTCTCGTAGTAGCGCAATCGCCTGAACGGCTCGAACACCGCCTCGGCCAGCCGCCAGGCGATGCCGTGCGCGCCGGTCTCCTCCGCCAGCCGCGTCACCGAGACCAGCGCCCGGCGCTCGGCCTCGAACCACTCGCCCGGCGTCGCCGGATCGGCCGCCTTGGCCAGGTAGTGGTCCAGCAGCCGCACCCTCGCCTCGCGCACGCCCGCCTCGGCGTGCCTGCCCAGCTCCCTGGCCAGCCCCTTGACCAGGTCGTGCACCCGGTAGCGGGCCCCGGGCAGCGGCTCGACCAGATACGCCCGGTGCAGCCCCGCCAGCGCCGTCACCGCCTCGCTCACCGGCACGCCGAGCGTCGCGGCCAGCACCTCAGGCGTGAACGCCCCGCCCGGCAGCAGCCCGACGTGCCGGAAGGCCCGCCGCTGCGCCGGATCCAGCGACTCGTACGCCAGGTCGAGCGCCGAGCGGAACGCCTCCTCCGGGTCGCCCGAGAACGTCGGCCGCAGGTCGGGCCGGCGCAGCTCGCGCACCCGGGAGGCGACGCTGAGCTCCGGGTTCTCGGCCAGCTTGGCGGCGGAGATGCGCAGCGCGAACGGGTGGTAGGAGCACACGCGGGCCAGCTCGGCCAGCCCGTCGCGGTCGGCGGCGCGCGGCGACTCCTCGCCCAGCACCGCCACCAGCAGCGCCACCGCGTTGCCCGGGTCGAGCACGGGCACGTCCATCAGGTCGGCATGCCCGGTGGCGCGCAGCGGCCCCATCCTGGTCCTGCTGGTCACCAGCACCACGCAGTCCTTGCTGCCGGGCAGCAGCGCGCGCACCTGGGCCGGGTCGGCGGCGTTGTCCAGGATGAGCAGCAGCCGGCGCCCGGCCAGCCTGCTGCGGTAGAGCAGCATCAGCTCGGCCTCGTCGGAGGCGGGCATGTGCTCGCCGACGCCGAGCGAGCGCAGGATCTGGCCCAGCGCCTCGGCCGGGTTCATCGGCGGCTGGCTGGGCGACTGGCCGCGCAGGTCGATGACGATCTGCCCGTCGGGGAACCGGCCGGCGTGCAGGTGGGCCCAGTGCGTGACCAGCGCGGTCTTGCCGACGCCGGGCAGCCCCTGGACCACCAGCGTGTTCGTCCGGCGGGGCCGCTCCAGCCAGGAGGTGAGCAGGTCGAGGCTCTGCTGGCGGCCGGTGAAGTCGGGCACGTCGGCGGGGAGCTGCGCCGGCCGGGGCACCTCGCCGGCGACGAGCGGCGCGTCCGGCTTGGCCAGGAACGGCGTCACCCGGCCCGTCCACGGCTCGGCCAGGTGCTCCCAGCTTCCGGCGGCGGCCCGCAGCGCGACCGGGTCGGCGATCACCAGCTTCCGGTAGCCCGGCCGCACCAGCCAGCCGCGCCGCGCCCAGTCGGCGAGCTGCCGCTGCACCACGTCGGCGGAGCTGCCGACCAGGTCGGCCAGCGTCTCCATGGACAGCGGCGGCGCCGCCTCGGAGGCCAGCCCGTAACGCTCGTCGAGCTGTAAGAGCCACACGGCCAGCCGGGCGGCGACCGGCGCCCGCGCCAGCGCCTCGTGCCGGCGGGCGGCCACGTTGCGCGCGAACAGCTCCTGCACCAGCGCCGTCGCCGCCGCGCTGCTGGCCGCCACGTGCTCGCGCAGCCGCCGCAGGTCGATCGGCCAGGCCCGCACCTCGGTCAGCGCGTCGATCCTGACCCGCTCGCCGGGACTCCAGAACGCCAGCTCGCCCACGAGGTCACCGGCGGAGCGCAGGTCGTGGATGACCTCGCGGTCGCCGCCCGGCAGGTATTCGCGGGCGAAGCCGTAGTCGATCAGGTGCACCCGGCTCGCCGGGCGCAGCGGTGAGCAGATGTGCTCGTTGCGCCGGTAGATCCGGGCCTTCTCGTCGGCCAGCGACCGGAAAGGGCTCACCGCCACCACCATTCCCCGGGACGGCGGCGTCCACGACTCGACACTTGTCAGATCAGTTGAACTCCGATCAAGGCAAGTGTCAACGGTTCATACGTGCGCGGAATCGGCCCGATCGGGAACGAAGCGGTAACCCACGTTGCGCACGGTGCCGATCAGCGACTCGTACTCGGTGCCGAGCTTGGCCCGCAGCCGCCGCACGTGCACGTCGACCGTGCGGGTGCCGCCGAAGTAGTCGTAGCCCCAGACCTCCTGGAGGAGCTGCGCCCTGGTGAACACCCGGCCGGGGTGCTGCGCCAGGTATTTGAGCAGCTCGAACTCCTTGAACGTGAGGTCGAGCACCCGGCCGCGCAGCCGGGCCGTGTAGGTGGCCTCGTCGATCGACAGGTCGCCGCTGCGGATCTCGTCGGGCACCTCCTCGGCCGACCCCTGCGACATGCGGCCCACGGCCATCCGCAGCCGCGCCTCCACCTCGGCCGGCCCGGCGCTGTCGAGCAGCACGTCGTCCACGCCCCACTCGGCGGTCATCGCGGCCAGCCCGCCCTCGGTGACGATCACCAGCAGCGGGCAGTCGATCCCGGTGGTGCGGATCAGCCGGCACAGGCTCTTGGCCTGCACGAGCTCCTTGCGGGCGTCGACGAGCACGGCGTCGGACGGCGGGGCGTCGATGAGCGCGGACGCCTCGGCGGGCGCGACGCGGACCGAGTGGAGCAGCAACCCGAGCGCCGGCAGCACCTCGGACGACGGTTCGAGGGCGTTGGTCAGCAGGAGCAGGTTGCTCATCTCGGCCTCCTAAACGCGCAGGGACCCGGGGGCTACGTCGCCCAGGTCCCGTAGGCGAGGATATCCCACGGCTTTGTCGCGGACATTGCGCGTCCAGGGGGTGAACAACGGCTCTCATGAAACATCCGTGTTAACGAACGTGCACAATGGTGGAGAATCTACGGTGAGGTACTGATGGCCTTGGGAAAAGTGCGTTATTGGGCGGCGGCGAAGCAGGCGGCCGGGGTGGCGGAAGAAACGTTCGAGGCCGCCACGCTTGGCGAACTCATGACGAAAATCACAGAAAACCGCGCCGAACTCGCTCGGATCGTGAGCAGGTCGTCATTCTTGATCGATGGTTCTCCCGTCGGTAAGAGGCCGCATGACGAGGTGCCTCTCGGCGACGGCGTGACCGTCGAGGTGTTGCCGCCGTTCGCCGGTGGGTGATGGCGCGCTTTGGCGGGGAATCAGTCGATAAGCTCATGACCCCCCGCGTGAGACAGGGAGCCCGATGCGCAAGCTGCTCGTTTTCCTGATGCTGCTGATCGTCCTCCTGGTCGTCCTCGACCGGGTCGCGGTCGCGGGCGTGCAGCGCGACCTGGCCAACCGCATCGCCGCCGCCACCGACGTCACCGGCACCCCCGAGGTCACCATCGAGGGCATCCCCTTCCTCACCCAGGCGATCTCGGGCCACTACCCGGAGGTGCGCTTCGACCTCGGCACGCTCAGCTACGGCGGCGTGCCGATCGAGAACCTCAAGGGCGCCGCCTACGACGTGACCGCCCCGCTGACCGACGTCATCCAGAACCGGGCCGACATCCGGGCCGGCCGCCTGGCCGTCACCGGCACCGTGTCCAGCGCCACGATCGACCGCTTCGCCCCGCAGGGCGTCAAGGTCAGCGGCAAGGGCGACAGGTTCGTCGCCTCCGGGGAGCTGATGGTGGGGGCGCAGAAGGTGAAGTTCACCGCCGAGATGCGGGCCGAGCTCGCCGACGGCGGCATCCGGCTCCAGGCCGAGAAGATCGAGGGCGTGCCCGACCAGCTCGCCCGGCTGGTCAACTACACGGTCCCGTTCAAGGGCAAACTGCCCTTCGACGTCAAGGTCACCGAGGTGAAGAGCGTGGCCGGCGGGCTGCAGATCTCCGCCGAGGGGACCGACGTGCCGCTGCGTGGATGATTCCGTGGACGACGCTGAACCGGTCCGGCGCCCCGTACGTGAAGAGGGTGTGAGTCCAGCTGGCACCGCCGACGAGGAGCTTGTGAGAAGCCTGTTCGACGAGCACGCAGGGCCACTGTACGGATACGTGCTGCGGCTGACGGGCGATTCGGGACGGGCGGAGGACGTGGTGCAGGAGACGCTGCTGCGGGCATGGCGGCATCCTGACGCGCTCGCCGACCGGCCGATCAGGGCCTGGCTGTTCACCGTGGCCCGCAACCTCGTCGTCGACCAGCACCGGGCCCGCAAGGCGCGCCCGCCGGAGATCGGCGACGAGGCGCTGGCGGTGCTGCCGGCGGACGACGACCTGGAGCGCGCCGTCGAGTCGTGGGCCGTGGCCGAGGCGCTGGCCGAGCTGCGGCCCGAGCACAAGGACGTGCTGCTGGAGGTCTACTACCGGGGGAGATCGGTGAAGGAGGCGTCGGCGAAGCTCGGGATCCCGCCGGGCACCGTCAAGTCGCGCACCTATTACGCGCTGCGGGCGCTCAAGCTCGCCCTGGAGGAGCGGGGGCTGGCGCCGTGATGACGTGCGAGGAGGTGCGGCTGTCGCTCGGCGCGCACGCGCTGGGCGCGCTGGAGCCGGACGAGGCCGAGGAGATCGACACCCATCTGGCCACGTGCGAGGCGTGCGGGGCCGAGCTGCTGGACCTGGAGGGGGTCGCCGGCTTCCTGGGCAAGGTGTCGGAACGTGACGTGGAGCTGGTCGCCAGCCCGCCCCGGGCGGTGCTGGACCGGCTGCTCGACGACCGCGCCAGGCGTCACCGGCGCGGCAGGCGGCTGACCGTCGTCGCCGCGGCGGCCGCGGCGCTCGTCGTGGGCGGCACGGTGTGGGGCGTCACCCAGCAGGGCGGCGCCACGGAACAGGCCGCCTCGGCGCCCGCCGCGCAGTCGACGGTGAACCAGCCTCTGACGAGCGAGGAGGCGGCCGACAAGGCGATGCCGCTCCCGTCGACGGGCAGGCCCGAGCGCGCGATGCCGCTGCCGTCGTCCACCGAGCTCGACCAGGCGGAGCCGCTCCCGTCGTCCAGCGAGCGCGTGAAGGCGACCCCGTCGGCGCGCGAGTCCGAGGCGCCGTCGCTCTTCATGGAATCGGCGGAGGAGCGCGAGTTCGCCGGCGCGCGGCAGGGCCGCGACGTCACCGTGCGGGCGCAGCCCGCCGAGGACGGCGCCGAGCTCCACGTCGTGGTCACCGGCCTGCCGCCGGACGCGGAGGGCCGCATCGTGGTCCGCGGCCGTGACGGCGGGCGCGAAACCGCCGGGTCCTGGACCGGCTCCGCGCCGCAGTTCTCCGTGCGCACGCGCATCCCGCTGGATCAGATCGCCCGGCTCGACGTCGTCGGCGTCAAGGGCGACCTGTACGTGAGCGCCGTGCCGAGGAATTGACCGGAGGCCCGCGCTGGTTGCACCGGACGTGCTGCTGAACGAGACCGAGCTGGGCGCGGCGCTGGGGGAGCGGGCGACGCTCGTCCAGTTCTCCACCGCGTTCTGCCAGCCGTGCCGGGCCACCCGCCGGGTGCTGAGCGACGTGAGCGCCCTGGTGCCCGGCGTCGCCCACGTGGAGATCGACGCCGAGTCGCGGCTGGATCTGGTGCGGCGGATCGGCGTGACGGCGACGCCGACGGTGCTCGTGCTCGATTCCGCGGGAAAAGTGGTGAAGAAGGCGGCCGGGCAGCCGCGCAAGGCCGACGTGCTGCACGCGCTGGCCAGCGCTTTGTCTCACGATCCATCTCATGACTCGGACGAGATGTGACAGATGGCGAGACGGCGATGTAATGTCGTCGCTGTGAACCCATCGACAGAGCTGCTGACGAAGCGGCGCGCGGTTGATTTCTGCCGCGTCGCCACCGCGCTCTGTCGCGCTGCCTGAGGACGGTCTACGCGCGTTCCAACCGCGCCCCCACCCGACCCTTCAGGAGCATCCCATTGATGCGTGCCGATCTGCCGTGCTCCGGCGTGGCGCCTGCCATCACCACCCCCACGAGGGGTGTCATCGGGATGCTCTCCTCACTGCAGCCTGGGGAATGCGCCTCGGCTGCGACAGAAATCCGCTGACCCGCCGTCTCCTGCCCGCCGCCAAACTGGAGGTTTCCCAATGAGCCGCTCCGCCGTCCTGGTGGACGCCGACTGGGTCGAGGCCAACCTCGACACCCCCGGTGTCGTTCTCGTCGAGGTCGACGAAGACACCAGCGCCTACGACAAGGGCCACATCCGTGGCGCCGTGAAGATTGACTGGAGGACCGACCTCCAGGACCCGGTCCGCCGCGACTTCGTGGACAAGACCGGCTTCGAAGCCCTGCTCTCCGAGCGCGGCATCGCCAACGACGACACCGTCATCCTCTACGGCGGCAACAACAACTGGTTCGCCGCCTACGCCTACTGGTACTTCAAGCTCTACGGCCACGACCAGGTCAAGCTGCTCGACGGCGGGCGCAAGAAGTGGGAGCTCGACTCCCGCGAGCTGGTCAAGGACGTCCCCCAGCGGGCGAAGACCGCCTACGTGGTGTCCAACCAGGACGACAGCATCCGCGCCTTCCGTGACGACGTCGTCGCCGCGATCGGCAAGCTCAACCTGGTCGACGTGCGCTCGCCCGACGAGTTCACCGGCAAGCTGCTCGCCCCCGCCCACCTGCCGCAGGAGCAGGCGCAGCGTGGCGGCCACGTGCCCACCGCGCGCAACATCCCGTGGTCCAAGGCGGCCAACGACGACGGCACCTTCAAGTCCGACGACGACCTGCGCGCCCTCTACGGCGCCGCCGGCGTCGACTTCGGCAAGGACACCATCGCCTACTGCCGCATCGGCGAGCGCTCCGCGCACACGTGGTTCGTGCTGCACGAGCTGCTCGGCCAGGCGAACGTGAAGAACTACGACGGTTCGTGGACCGAATACGGTTCGCTCGTGGGCGTTCCGATCGAGCTGGGGGAGGCCCGCTGATGAGCACTGCACAGGGTTGCGGAGCGCCGGAGCAGACCATCGCGCTGCCGGCCGGGATCGATCTGTCCAACCAGGCCGTCATCCAGGGCCGGGTGACCGGCGCCGGCACCGCCTACGCGCGGCTGCTCGACCACTCCGGCGAGTTCACCGGTGAGGTCGTCGTGTCCGACGAGGGCGTCTTCCGCTTCTTCGCGGCGCCCGGCGACTGGACCGTGCGCATCATCGCCGGCGGCGGCGTCACCCGTGACGTCCAGGTGGAAGCCCGGCTGGGCGAGGTCTCCGAGCTGGCCGTAGCGGTTTGACCCAGGTCACGCGAAGCCCGCGTCCCCTTCCCGGGGGCGCGGGCTTCTCGCGTGCAACCGAATCGCGCTCGCCGGTGTTCTACTGAACGTGAGCCAGACCGACTGCCTCGACCCGGTGCGCAAAGCACTGCTCGACGACCTCGACGAGGGCTTCGCCGAGCTCTACTCCGCGCACCGCTGCGTGGTCTTCACCACCGCGCTGCGGCTCAGCGGGGCCTGGAGTGACGCCGAGGACCTGACCGCCGAGGCGTTCCTGCGCGCGTACCGGGCGCTGACCGGCTACGACTCCGACCGCATCGCCGCGCTTCAGCCTCGCGCCTGGCTGCTGACGATCCTGATGAACCTCTGGCGCAACTGCGCCCGCACCCGTTCCCGCAAGCCGCCGCCCGACCTGCGCGACGAGCCCATCGAGACGCCCGACCCGCGCGAGGGTGTCGAGGAGAGCGCCGTCCGCCGCGAGACGGGCGACGAACTGCACGCCCTGCTGGGCCTCCTGCCGGCCGACCAGCGTGCCGCCGTCGTGCTCCGGCACGTCGTCGACCTGCCCGTCGCCGAGATCGCCACCGTGCTCAAGATCCCGCAGGGCACGGTCAAGTCGCACATTTCGCGCGGACTCAAGCGCCTGCGCGCCCTGGGAGGTGCCCGATGACCCACCACGCCACCGACCCGCTCCTCGCCCGGCTGGCCGGGCTCGGCGTCGACGCCCCCGCCGGGCTGCTCGACCGCGTCGCCGCCCGCTGGCTGCGCGTGCCCGGTCCCGTCGGCGACGTGACCGTCGCCTTCACCGACCAGGGCATCGCGTACGTGCGCGAGGACCACGACGGGTTCGCCGCGGCCTTCCACGACCGTTTCTCCCGGCCGCTGCTGCCCGCCGCCCGGCCGCCCGCCGGGCTCGTGACCGCCCTGCGCACCGGCCGCGCCGCGACGCTCGCCCTCGATCTGCGCGACCTGACCCCCTTCCAGCGCGACGTGCTGCAAGCCGCCCGGGCGATCCCCCGCGGCGAGGTCCGCCCGTACGCCTGGATCGCCGCCCGCATCGGCCGCCCCACCGCCGTCCGCGCCGTGGGCACGGCGCTGGCGGGCAACCCGGTGCCGCTGCTCGTCCCGTGCCACCGCGTCATCCGCTCCGACGGCGCGACCGGCGAGTACGTCTTCGGCGCCGAGGCCAAGGAACGCCTGCTCGCGGCCGAGGGCGTCGACCTCGACCGGCTCCGCGCCCTGGCCGGCTCCCGCGTCTTCTACCTGGCCAGCGACACCACCGGCATCGTCTGCTTCCCGACCTGCCACAACGCCCGGCGCATCACGCCGGCGCACCGGCACGGCTTCCGCACCCTTCCCCAGGCCCGCGCCGCCGGCTACCGCCCCTGCCGCTCCTGCCGCCCGGCCGCCTGAGGCGGTAACGGGGCATGGCCTCTCAAAGGGGGCATGGCCTCTCAAGAGGGGCAGTGTCTCCCAGGAGGGCAGGGGCGGGTCGTAGGCTGCCGGGATGGAGCGTACGGAACGGGTTGTCGGGGCGGTTGTCGGGTCGGCGGTGGGTGACGCGCTGGGGGCGCCGTTCGAGTTCGGCCCCGCGGGCGCGTTCAGCGCGCGCTTCCCGAAGGCGGGCGGCCAGGGGGAGATGTGCGGTGGCGGCGGCTGGGGCCCGGGCGAGGCGACCGACGACACGCAGATGGCCGTCCATCTGGGCGAGTCGCTGCTGGAGCGCGGCGGTCTGGACCTGCCGGACGTGTTCGCGCGCTTCCAGCGGTGGGCGGCGGCCGAGCCGAAGGACATCGGCCTGCAGACCGAGCAGGTGCTGACGAACGGCATGCCGTGGGACCTGGCGGCCGCGTTCCACTTCGAGACCACCCGCCGCGCCGCCGGCAACGGGTCGCTGATGCGGGCGACCACGTCGGCGGTCTACTTCGCCCGCCAGGGCCGTGAGGCGAGCATGGACGCCGCCCGGCGCATCGCGGCGCTGACCCACGGCGACCCGGCGGCGTGGGCGGGCACGGCGATCTACCACGAGCTGCTGCGCGTGGCGCTGGACGGCGGCGACCCGCTCGCGGCGATCGGCGACGCGCTCGCGCACGTGCCGGCGGAGCACCGTGAGCGCTACGCGGTGGTGCTGGCGCCCGGCTGGCATCCGGACCAGGCGACGGAGTTCAACGGCGCGGTGTGGCCGTGCCTGGGGTCGGCGGTGTGGGCGGTGCGCACCACGTCGGGGTTCGAGGACGCGCTGCGGGCGGCCGTGGACGTGGGCGGCGACACCGACACGGTGGGCGCGGTGACGGGCGGCCTGGCGGGCGCGGTGTACGGGTCCGGCGCGATTCCGGCGGGCTGGACGGAGCCGCTGCACGTGCCGCTGCCGGGCGCGGGTGACCGGGTGCTGCGGCTGCCGGAGCTGGCTGACCTGGCCCGCCGGCTGGACGCGGGGGCCTGAGGCCGCATTCCGTAGTTGCTGCTGCGGCACTTGGGGCAGACCGCTACGATTCAGCAGATGTCCGGATCGTCAGGTGTGATGGCACCGCCCCGGCCTGGGCCCGAACCGGCTCAGCGAGTGCCGTCGCCGTTCTCGCTGCCCCTGCACGCGCTCAGGCTCGCAGGGCGGTGCGCGCTGCCTCTGATCCTGTGGTTCTCCGTCGGCGAGCTGCTGCGCTGGGGACTCCTCTACGCCGCCACCGAGGTCCAGCACGGCAGCTTCAGGCAGCCGCGGCTCATCCTCGCTTACGTGCTCCTGACCGTGATCATCCTCGTCTCGATGACGGTGATCACCGGCATGTTCCTGTCGCTGCGCCGCGCGCTCATGGAGACCCGGGCCAGACGGGCGGACGGGCAGCCGGACGAGCAGTTCTGGTACTCGCTGAACCGGGTCGCGCCCGCCTTCGCCGTCATCTACATGGCCTGGTCGCTGTTCTACGAGGACGCCGCCGACTTCCAGCAGATGGACCTGTTCCACAACCTGGACGACAACTTCTACACGCCCATACTCAACAACGTGGCCAACGGCACGAACGAGGAGGTCACGTACGGGCTCGGGCTGGTCAGCCTGGACTGGCGGGTCTCGCTCGCCGCGATGGTCGTGACGTTCGGGCTGCGGCTGCTGTTCGGCCGGATGGTCGAACGGGGCACCGGCCGCTACTCCGGCATCGCCGCCGCCTTCGCCGAGTTCTCCTTCGTGTTCTGCGCGCTGAACGCCCTCTACAACATCGCGCTGGCCCGCAGCGAATGGGCCGAGCACCGGGCCGTCGTCGACGGCACCAAGAGCTTCTGGGAGCAGGCCAAGCAGAGCGTGCCCGGCTGGGAGGCGTTCTGGAACTGGTTCGGCGAGGTCTGGCCGCACATCACCGAAGCGCTCGCCGTGCCGCTGACCTGGCTGGCCGTGGCCATTCTCGTGTTCGGCGGAAGCGTGGACGACACCCGCAGGGCGCTGCGCGGCACCAAGCTGGAGCGGGGCGTCGACCGGCTGGAGAAGTCGCACACCATCACCCAGTCGGCCGTGGACCGCGTCGCCGGCGGCTTCATCGAGCGCTGGGTGCCCGTGGTCAACGCCTTCCGCATCACCATCAAGGGCGGGGCCGCGCTGTTCGGGCTCATGTGCCTGCTCTACACCGGCATCCACGTGGGCGCCGACTACCTGGAACGGGCGGTGCGCACGCTCGTCGGGTCGGACGTGCCGTTCATGTGGCTCTACGCCGGTTACCCGGTGACGTTCGTCAAGGAGCTCCTGGTGACCGTGCTGACCTACAGCGTGCTGGCCGCGGCCTTCGACATCGCGGCCACCAGGGCACGGCTGCAGGGCGAGGACATCACCGCCTGAACACCAGCACGTCGTTGCGCGCGGCCTTCGCCTCGTCCTCCGGGCTGATCGCCATGAGCTTGTCCACCGGGGTGTCGGAGCGGTAGGTGATGTCCGGCGCGAGATGCAGCTCCACCTCCGCGGCCACCGCCTTCGGCACGACCGCGCCCGCCGTGTAGGAGTACGGGACGCCGACCTCGTGCTTGTCCGTGGGCAGGTCGTTCTCCACGATCTCCACCCGCCAGGTGCGCTCCCGCTTGTCCTCCAGCGTGAGCTCCGGCACGCCGGTGAGCACCGCGCCGGTCTCGTCGGCCGCCTTCCGCGTGACGACGATCTTGAGCCACTGCTTGTCGGGCGTGTTGTGCCTGCCGCCGGGCGGGGCCTCCATCGGCTCGATCGACGACTTCCACGTGACGTGCTCGAACGTCTTCTCCTGGTCCGCGGGCACCACGTGGACGGTCTCGCCCGGCTGGCCGCTCTTGTAGAACAGGTAGCGGTCGGCCGTCGGCAGGCCGATGCTCAGCGCCAGCGCCAGCACCGCGCCGACCCCCAGCAGCACCGTACGCGGGCGCTTGGGCGGCTGCGCCGCCGTCCGGGCGTCGTCGCCCGGCGGCTCGGCGTCGCCGGAGGCCGCCCCGGGCCGGGCCTGCGGACCCTGCGCGTGGGCGCCGGGCGGATGCGCGAGGCCGGGCGGCTGGGCCGCGCCGGGCGGGAGCGGGCCCGCGCTGGGGATCGCCGGGATCGGCTGCGTGGAGCTGGTGGACTCCCGGCGCATGGGCGGCCACACCTGCTGGTCCGGGTGCACGCCGACGCGCCGTTGCATCCCCGGGTACGGCTGCTGCCCCGGAGGCGCCCCGGGCCTGCCCTGACCTGGGGCCGGTGCGGCGTGACCGGGCGTGCCCTGGCCGGGGGGCACCGGCCTGGAACGGCGGCGCCGCCCGGGGAGCGGCTGGCCGCCCTGCGGCGCCCCGCCGGGGTACGGGGGACCGCCCTGGGGCGGGCCCTCCGGGTACGGCGGACCGCTCTGGGGCGGGCCCTCCGGGTACGGCGAGCCGCCCTGGGGCGGACCGCCCGGGTGCGGGGCGGCGGGGGGCCGGTCGTCGGGCCGGGCCGGGCGGCCGGGGGCCGGGGCGAACCAGTCGCGGTCGTCAGTGCTCATCGTCTACTTCTTCTCGCCCAGGTCGACAACGTCCGCGGGCGCGGAACTCAGCTTCTTGGCCGTCGCCGCGTCGATGCCCAGGTCGATCTGCGCCTCCGGCGGCATCGGCTCGACGTACAGCCCGGCGATCGGCAGCCGGAACACGACCTGCGCGCCTTCCAGCGCCGAGGCGGGCACCTCGAACACGAACCGCCCGGAGGTCGTCCAGCCCGGCTGGATCCACGGGTACGCCAGCGTCGCCATCTTGTCGACCTTGTCCGTGGCGGTGTACTTCTTGCCGTCGGCGGCGAGCAGCACAGCGGGGCCCAGGTGAAGGGGTTCCTTCGGCACGGTCGCCTCGGCCTCGACGACGAGGAACACCTGCTCGGCGGTCACCGCCTCGTCCTGGTTCCTGACAGTCCTGGCGGTGGTGACGTCGCGTACGCGGACGGAGAAGCGCCCGGCGTCGACCATCTCGCCCTTGGCGCCCGCGTACGTGAGCGGGGCGCCCGTCTCCTCGACGGAGAGCCGCAGCGACTGGACGCCCACGGCGCCGGCGGCGAGGACGATCCCGGCCAGGGTGCTGAGCAGGACGGCGCCGGCGCCGCGGCGGCGCGGGGCCTGACGGCGGGAGCGGCGCGGGGCCACGGTCTGCGCGGTCATCAGGCGTCCTCACGCTTGACGGGCAGGGTGACCGTGGCGGCCACCTCGGTCGCTCCCGGCTTGCCGAGGGGGTCGTCCTCGCTCGGCAGGATCCAGCTGGTCTCGCCGGTGAGGGGGTTCTCGACGGACTCGTACACGCCGAGCTCGTAGGTGACCTCCGCGGGCGGCTCGGCGGCGGCGTCGAGCTCGTAGCGGGCGACCACGGTGACGGGGACGCCGGGGTGGAGCTGGGCGGACTCGGCGCCCTTGGAGGTGACGAACAGCCGGCCGCCGGACTTCGTCCTGATCTCGGGCGTCATCTTGAGCAGCGCGCCGCCGAAGCTGTAGCCGCTGCCCTTGTCGGTGGGCAGGTGGCCGACCGAGATGGTCTCGTCGGTCTTGTTGGTGACCTTGAAGAGCACGTCGAGGAAGCGCTTGTTCTCGGCGGACCCGATCTGCGCCCGCTGCAGCGTGACCTTCGACTCCACGAACTGGGTCTCGAACTGACCCTGGTCGAAGCTGTGCCCGGTCTTGACCTTGGGCGGCGGGGCCTCGGGCGCCTCGTTGAGGCCGCCGAGCAGGGCGGTGACGCCGATGGCGGTGAGCGCCACCAGGGCCAGGGCGGGCACCGCTACCGGGCGTCTCGGCTTGTCGCTGCCGCCGGAGGGTTCCGTCATGGGTATGGATGGTAATAGGTCACACTCATCCCACTCACCCCAATGCGCCCATTGCGCTGGCCGAATTGCCGCGAACCCTGCCACAGCAGGGGTTGTAGCTTTTACGCTGTCATGACACAGGGCAGCCGGAGGGGGTCACGTGGCGGACGTGCATCCCGATCACGCACAGCTCCAGTCGGACCGCATCTATCTGGGCTGGCAGTACCTCCTGCTCCATCCCGATCCGGGCCCGCCGCCGAAGCGCCCCTCGCCCGCCGAGGAGGCGCCGGCGGCCGGTGACGGGCCGGACCCCGAGCTGCTGCGCCGCGAGCGGCTCCAGGAGGACATGCTCAACCGGCCGGTGCGGTTCGTGCGCATGTTCATGCTGGCGCTGACCGCGCTGCTGCTGGTGGTGGCCGTCGCCGGCTACCTGGACTGGTCGTTCGCGCTCCTCGGGATAGCGGCGGCCGGCGGTGTGGCGGCGATCTGCGCGTACGCGATCCTCCAGGGCGACCGGGCGGTGAAATACCGCGTGTCCGAGCAGCAGGCGCGGGCCGACCGGCAGCGTCAGGAGCGCGACCGGGAGCTGTTCCGCGCCCAGGAGGAGCACGCCCAGCGCTACCGGGAGTGGCAGGAGGTCAAGGAGCGCCACGACCGCCAGCTCAACTGGTACGCGGTGGCCGTCCCCGACGAGATCGACCGCGTCGACGTGGCGGGCGGCACGCTGCCCGGCTGGTCGGCGCTGATCACGCTGCTGGGCGCCACCCGCCTCTACAGCGGCGGTCACCTGACCGTGCTCGACCTGTCGGAGGGCGCGATCGCCAAGGACCTGATCGAGCTGGCCCGCAAGGGCGGCGACGATCCGCTGGTCTGGGTGCTGCCCGTCGACCTGCCCCGGCTCGACCTGGGCGCGACGCTCAAGCCGGAGGCGTTCGCCGACGTGCTGGCGCACGTGGTCAGCGTGAGCGAGGAGCACCGCACCACCCGCGACCTCAGCTTCGACAACGCGATCCTGGAGCGGGTGCTGGAGGTGCTCGGCGAGAACGCCACGATCAGCCAGGTCACGGCCGCGCTGCGGGCGCTCGCCCAGGTCGGCGACCCGCGCGACGACCTGCGGTTCGGCCTGATCACGGCGTCGCAGCTCGAGCGCATCGGCACGCTGTTCGGGCGGGGCGTCAGCGACCGGGTGGTGATCGAGCGCGCCTGGGCGCTGGAGTCGCAGTTACGCAAGCTGGAGACGCTCGGCACCCAGGCGGTGCGGCTGCCCCCGGCGAGGCTGCGGGTCGTCAGCATGGACCGCCAGGCGGGCGTCTTCGGCAACCGGGTGCTGGGCACGTACGTCGCGACGGCGCTCACGCACATCCTGCGCCAGTCGCCCGCCTCCGACCGGCCCTGGTATCACACGATCATCGTGGCGGGCGCGGACAAGCTCCGCGGCGACGTGCTCGACCGGCTCATGGACGCCTGCGAGACCTCCCGTACGGGGCTCGTGCTCACGTACCGGTCGCTGACCCCGACCGTGCGCGAGCGGCTGGGCCGGGGGCACGCGGCGGTGGCGTTCATGCGGCTCGGCAACGCCGAGGACTCCCGCGTCGCCAGCGAGCACGTCGGCACCGAGCACCGGCTGGAGCTGGCCCAGCTCACCGAGACGATCAGCGACTCGCTGCCGCGCCTGGACGGCGGCTACACCTCCACCATCGACCAGCTCGACGACGGCGGCCAGGAGCGCGCCGAGAGCCACGCCGACCTGGCCGAGGACATCACGGAGTCCACCGAGTGGGGCAGGACCGCCGACAAGATCTCCGAGACCGAGCGGGTGCTCCAGCGCTCGCGCGAGTTCCTCGTCGAACCGCACCAGCTCCAGCAGCTCCCCACCACGTCGGTGATCGTCACCGACGCCACCGCGCAGGGCCGGCGCGTCCGCCTGGCCGACGCCAACCCGGCCATCCTCACCTTCCCCAAGACGACGCTGGGCGAGCTGGAGGACGTCCGCGACGCCGTCCTCGGCGCCGGACACCAGGAGAACGGCGACGGCGAGCCGCCGCCGAATCTGGGCCCGCCCCCGCCGCGCCTGGACTGGCGCAAGGACAGGCAATGACATGGTCAATGCCGAGGTGCCGCGCTGGCGGGGGGCGGAGTTTTACTGAACGACCGTCTGTGGGGGGATGAAATGCAGCCGAGTGTGTCGCTGAGCGGGCCCTGGTACCGGATCCAGTCCATCGCAGCACCCTCGCGCAGCTCGTCGGCGGAGTGGGATTTCGTCACCGTGCTGCCCGCCGTGCTGTCGGCAGCCCAGCGGGACCGGCCGTTCGTCATCGGCTGGCTGTCGCGCGGCTCCGGCGCGCCGCTGGAACTGATCACCAACGCCGGGCCGCTGTCGCCGCCGCGCCAGCCGCGCCGCTCGCCCGACGCGCTCGGCCGGCCCGCCGGGCCGCAGCCGCTGCTCTTCCCGGGCGGCGCGCGCGGCGTCGAGCTCGACGAGGAGTACCTGGCCGACCTGGCCGACCTGGTGTGGACGCCGTGCCCGGGCCGCCAGGCGCCGCCGCTCGGCGGCCGGCGCGACTCCGCCGGGCTCGACCCGGACGAGCTGAAGCGGCCCACGCTGTTCGAGTCGACGCTGGTGACGCTCATGTCGCGGCCGTTCGCCTGGCTGGTCGTGGCCGAGCCGACCGACCTGCTCGACGCCGAGGTGGCCCACCTGCGCACCCAGCTCAACGTGCTCAGGCAGTACGGCGACGCCTCCGAGCGGTCCCGGTTCGACGCCGAGCGGGCCGAACGCCGGATGCAGGAGCTCGACGCCTTCCGCGAGGCCGGGCTGTGGAACGTACGGGTGCTGGCCGGGGCCGCCACCGCCGAGGAACTGGGCCAGATCGCGCCCGTCCTGGTCGGCTCGGTCGAGATGAGCCACCACCCGTACCGGCTGCGCAGCGCCCAGGGCTCGGTGCACGCGCTGCCCGAGGCGCTGGCCATCACCATGCAGGACCCCGCCGACGGCGCCGCCGCCCCCTTCGCGGCCACGGCGGGGGCGCTGGCGGCGCTCGCCGGGCTGCCCAGGCGGGAGGTGCCGGGCGTGCGGGTGCTCGACTCCGGGTTCTTCGACGTGACCTCCGAGGCGGGCGAGGGCGAGCTGGAGCTGGGCGAGATCCTCGACGGCCAGGACCGCGGCGTCGGCTCGTTCCGGGTGCCGCTGGCCACGCTCAACCGGCACGCCTTCGTCACCGGGGCGACCGGCTCGGGCAAGTCGCAGACGGTCAGGCACCTGCTGGAACAGCTCAGCCACGCCGGCATCCCGTGGCTCGCGATCGAGGCGGCCAAGTCCGAGTACGCGGCCATGGCCGGCCGGGTGGAGTCGATCGGCCCCGTCACGGTGATCAACCCGTCGGCGCCCGGCGGCGTGCCGTTCAGCATCAACCCGCTGGAGCCCGAGCCCGGCTACCCCGTCCAGGCGCACATCGACATGGTCAGGGCGCTGTTCATGGCCGCCTTCGACGCCGAGGAGCCGTTCCCGCAGATCATGTCGCTGGCCCTCCAGCGCGTCTACGAGGCCACCGGCTGGGACGTCGTCACCGGCGGCGCGGTGCCGGGCTCCAAGGTCCCGCCCAGCGTGCCGACACTCGAACAGCTCCAGCAGCACGCCATGGACGTGATCAAGGAGATCGGCTACGGCCGCGAGGTGCAGGCCGACGTAGAAGGCTTCATCTCGCTGCGGCTGCGCTCGCTGCGCGTCGGCTCGGCGGGCCGCTTCTTCGAGGGCGGCCACCCCGCCGACATCGGCGGCCTCATGCGCCGCAACGTCGTGCTCGCCATCGAGGACGTCGCCAACGACGAGGACAAGGCGTTCCTCATGGGCACGCTGATCATCCGCATCGTCGAGCACCTGCGGATGCGCGCCCGCCAGGAGAAGACCGCCGACCTGCGGCACGTCATCGTCATCGAGGAGGCGCACCGGCTGCTGCGCGACCGGGGCGCCGGCCGGGCCGCCACCCACGCCGTCGAGCTCCTGGCCGGCATGCTCGCCGAAATCAGGGCGTACGGCGAGGGCATCGTCGTGGCCGAGCAGATCCCCACCAAGCTCGTCCCCGACGTGGTCAAGAACACCGCGCTCAAGGTCGTGCACCGGCTGCCCGCCGAGGACGACCGCCGGCTCGTCGGCGCCGCCATGAACCTCAGCGACGAGCAGTCCCGCCACGTCGTGTCGCTGCCGCCGGGCGACGCCGCCGTGTTCGCCGACGGGATGGACCGGCCGCTGCGCGTCCGCGTGCCGCTCGGCGAGTCACGCGAGAAGCTGCTGGCGAGCCCGCCGCCGCCGATCCGCGGACGCCGCTCGGCCGCCTGCGGCGCGCAGTGCCGCACCGGGCAGGCGTGCACGCTCGTCGAGCTGCGCGAGGCCGACGTGCTCGCCGACGCCCCCGACTGGGCGTGGCTGCGCATCTGGTGCGACACGGTCGTGCTCGCGTTCGTCAGCAACCGGCCGCTGCCCGGCGTCCCGCGCAGCCTTGCGGGCGCCTGGTCCGACCTGCCGGCCCGCCGCCGCGAGTGCCTGCTCGCCACCCTGGTCGAACGGGCCGTGCAGCGCCGCGCCTGGTCGCTGCGGAGCTGGTTCGACCCCGCCCTGCTCACCGAGAAGGCCGCCGAGACCGCCACCCGCCTGCTCGGCTCGCTCGAACCGGGCGGCGAGCGTCCCGGCGCGTCGTGGGTGATCCCGCAGGTGCGCTGGCTGCACGAGGTCGACAGGCTCTTCCCGTACGGCAGGCCCGCGCCCGACCTGCGCAGCCCCGCCCCGCCCCTGGAGTACGCGCTGTTCCGCCAGCAGGCCAACGGCAACGGCTCCGCCGACCTGATGCACGCCGAGCTGCTCGGCCACCGGGCCAAGGCACTGCGCCACCACCCGCTGTCGATGGAGGTCGCGCACAACAGGGCGCTGGCGTGGCGGGTCATCCTCGGCGACGACGAGGGCGACGGCGTCCAGCGCGACGTCAACTCGGTCGCCATCGGCGTCGAGGCGCCCGCCAGGCTCCGCCACGTCGGCCAGACGATGGGCGCCGGATGGCTGGAAGGCGTGCTGTCGTGGCCGCGCCGGTTCGTGCTGCCGTTCGAGGACGGCGGCGCCCCGGAGATCGCGTTCGTGGAGTCGGGCGGCGAGTAGGAGGGCCCGGGATGCCCCGGGCCGACTAGGATTCTTGTTCATGACCCAGCTTCCACTGCGGGCTCAGCTCGCGAGCGCTCTGGGCCGCAGTGCCGCGACGCTGTCCAGGATGACCGGGCGGGGTGACGGTTCGGTGATCGGCGGCAGGGTCGGCCTGATGCTCGAGCCCGACCTGCTCCGCCAGCTCGCCCGCGACCGCAAGCTGGCCCTGGTGAGCGCCACCAACGGCAAGACGACCACCACCCGGCTGATCACCTCCGCCCTGCTGGAGCTGGGCGAGGTGGCCACCAACGCCTATGGCGCCAACATGCCGGCGGGCCACGTCTCCGCGCTGTCGCAGCACAAGAGCGCCCCCTACGGCGTGCTGGAGGTGGACGAGAAATACCTGCCCGAGGTGCTCGACACCACCGGCGCGGGCGTCGTCTGCCTGATGAACCTCAGCCGCGACCAGATGGACCGCGCCGCCGAGATCTGGCTCCTGGCGCAGAAGTGGCGCAGGGCGCTGTCCGGCAAACCCACCCACGTCATCGCCAACTGCGACGACCCGCTCGTCACCTGGGGCGCCTCGACCGCCGCCAAGGTCACCTGGGTGGCCGGCGGGCAGCGCTGGAAGGAAGACTCCTGGAGCTGCCCCGAATGCGGCGGCCCGCTGGAGCGCAAGGGCGTCGACTGGGCCTGCCGCGAATGCACCTTCCACCGGCCGGAGCCGCAGTGGGTGCTCGACGACGACGCGGTCATCGACCCGCGCGGGCAGCGCTGGCTGCTCGACATCCAGCTCCCCGGCCTGGCCAACCGGTCCAACGCGGCGATGGCGCTGGCCGTCTCCGAGGCGTTCGGGCTGCCGGTCGAGCGGGCGCTGCCCCGGCTGCGCGAGGTCACCTCGGTCGCCGGCCGCTACACGACCGTCGAGCGCGACGGCCGCCACGCCCGGCTGCTGCTCGCCAAAAACCCGGCGGGCTGGCTGGAGGCGTTCGACGTCACCGACCCGAGCCTGCCGATCATCCTGTCCGTCAACGCCCAGGGCCCCGACGGGCGCGACACCTCCTGGCTGTGGGACGTCGACTACCGCATCCTGCGCGGCCGCCCGGTGTTCGTCACCGGCGAGCGGCGGCTCGACCTGGCGCTCCGGCTGGAGGTCGCCGACGTGCCGTTCGCGCTGTGCTCCTCCTTCTCCGAGGCGCTGGCCATGCAGCCGCCCGGCCGGGTCGACGTGATCGCCAACTACACCGCCTTCCAGCTGATCCGATCGGAGTTCGGCCGTGCCGTCTGACAGCGCCCTTCGCATCGTCTGGATCTACCCCGACCTGCTCAGCACCTATGGCGACCAGGGCAACGCGCTCGTCCTGGAGCACCGGGCGCAGCGCCGGGGCATCGAGACCGAGACGATCCACGTACGGTCCGCCGACCCCGTCCCCGAGACCGGCGACATCTACCTGATCGGCGGCGGCGAGGACCGGCCGCAGATCCTCGCGGCCGAACGCCTGCGCCGCGACGGCGGCCTGCACCGCGCCGTGGCCCGCGGCGCCGCCATGCTCGCCGTCTGCGCCGGCTACCAGATCATGGGCAGCACGTTCGGCGGCGAGGAGGGCCAGCCGGTCGACGGCATCGGCCTGCTCGACATCTCCAGCGCCCGCGGCCCCGCCCGCGCCGTCGGCGAGCTCGTGGCCGAGGTCGACGCCGCGCTCGGCCTGCCCACGCTGACCGGCTTCGAGAACCACATGGGCGTCACCCGGCTCGGCCCCGGCGTCCGGCCGCTGTCCAAGACCGTCAAGGGCGTCGGCAACGGCGACGGCTTCGAGGGCTGCTACGCCGGTCACGTCATCGGCACCTACCTGCACGGCCCCGCCCTCGCCCGCAACCCCGCGCTGGCCGACCTGCTGCTGTCATGGCGCGTCGGCGAGCTCGCCCCGCTCGACGACACCCGCTACGAGCAGCTCCGCCAGGAGCGCCTGAGCACGGTCCTGGCCTCCTGACGGCGTGTCCGCTCCCCTGTGGCCGGGGGATCCGGCATCCGTAGGCGGTCACCGCTTGCTCGGCCGTCTTGGCGAAGGGGGCCAGGGTGTCGTCTACCTCGCCGAGACGGCCGCCGGGCAACGGGTCGCGATCAAGGTCTTACACCCGCTCGCCCCCACCGACGCCCACGCCCGCGAGCTGTTCCTGCGCGAGGTCGCCGCCGCCCGGCGCGTCGCCCAGTTCAGCACCGCGCGGATGCTCGCCGCCGACCTCACCGGCGGACGCCCGTACATCGTCAGCGAGTACGTGCCCGGAGAGTCACTGCAACAGCTCGTCACCCGCGACGGGCCCCGCGAACCCGGCGCCGTCATCCGCATCGGCATCGGCACCGCCGCCGCGCTGTCGGCCATCCACCGCGCCGGCATCGTGCACCGCGACTTCAAACCGGGCAACGTCCTGCTCGGGCCCGACGGGCCCCGCGTCATCGACTTCGGCATCGCCCGCGTCCTCGACCAGACCTCCACCGCCGGCGGCCTCGTCGGGACGCCCTCGTACATGGCGCCTGAACTGTTCGCCGGCAGCCGCGCCACGGCGGCCTCCGACATGTGGGCCTGGGGCGCCACCCTCGCCTTCGCCGCCACCGGCCGCGCCGTCTTCGGCGACCACAGCCTCCCGGCCGTCATGCACCGCATCCTCACCGGCGCTCCCGACCTCACCGCCCTCCCCGCCGCCCTCCGGCCCCTCGTCGAAGCCTGCCTCGCCAAGGACCCCGCCGCCCGCCCCACCCCCGACGCCGCCCTCCGCCTCCTCGTCACAGCCACCCCCGACCCCGCCCCCACCCTCCTCCGGGACGCCCCTGGGAACACGCCCCCTCCGGGGGACGCGCCCTCTGCGGGGGGCCCGCGCTCTCTTGGAGGTGCGTCCTCGCCGGAGGGCTCGCGCTCTTCCGGAGGGCCGTCCCCGCGTGGGGACCTACACCCTCCCGAGGGCCGGCCTTCCCCCGAGGGCCCGCCCTCTCCCGGACGCCGGCCCACCCCCGAGGGCCCGGCCTCTCCCGGAGGCTCGCCCTCCGCTGGAGGGTTGCCCTTCTCCAGGAGCGAGGCCGCCGTCGGCGGGGCGTCCGGAGCAGGCGCCTCCATCGGTGGGGAAGGGCCCGTACCGGAGTCCCCGCCCGGGAGCGCCCCCGCCCCGGCTGCCACAGCCGCCCACGAGGGGGCGCCCAACCCCGTGCAGGCACGCGCCCGCGTACGGGCGCCCGCCCCCGAAGGCGCGGTCAGCCCTCAAGGCAGACCCGTCCTGGAGGCGGCGCCCGAGCCGGGAGGGGCGTCCGTTCCCGTAGGTGGGTCCAATCCCGGAGGGGCGTCCTCGCGGGGGCTCGGGTGGTGGGGGAAGGTCGGGGGGCCGGTGGCGGCGGCGGTCGTGGTGGTGGCGCTGGTGGTGGCGAACCTGCCGGAAAGCCCCTCGAAGGTGGCGTTCGGGCAGGCGGTGGGGGAGCCGATCGCCGGTCACCGGGGCGACGTCAAGGCGGTCGCCACCGGGACGCTGGACAGTGCGCCGATCGCCGTGACGGGCGGCGACGACGGCACGGCGCGCGTATGGGACCTGGCGGCCGGCAAGCAGCTGGGGGACCCGCTGGCCGGGCACGAGAACGAGGTGACGGCGGTGGCGCTGGGCGAGCTGAACGGCACGCCGATCGCGGTGACGGGCAGCCATGACGACACGGCCAGGGTGTGGGACCTGAGGACGCACCGCCAGCTCGGCGCGGCTCTGGACCACGAGGACTCGATCACGACGCTGGCCCTGGGCGAGGTGGACGGGGTGCCGGTGGCGGTGACGGCGGGCACGGGCAACACCGTGCGCGTCTGGGATCTGGCCAGGAGGGCGCCGCTGGGGGAGGCGTTCCAGGTGGGCGGCGACTACGTGACGGACGTGGCCGTGGGGGAGGTGGGCGGCGTGCCGGTGGTGGTGACGGCCGGGTCGGAGCACGTGGCCCAGGTGTGGAACCTCAGGACCCGCCGCGAGCACGGCGCCCCTCTGACGGGCCACGGCGACAAGATCACTTCGGTGGCCTTCACCGCGTTCGACCGCCCGCGGGTGGTCACCACGGCGTACGACAACACGGCGCGCGTCTGGGATCTGGAGTCGCGCAAGCAGGTGGGCGTGTTCGGGGAGCACACCGATTCGGTCAACGCCGTGGCGCTCGGCAGCGTGGACGGCGGCTCGCCGGTCGCGGTGACGGCGGGCGCGGAGGGCATGCTGCGCATGTGGGACGTGGCCTCACAGAAGCCGATGGGCACGATGGAGGCTCCGGGCCCGGTCACGGCCGTCGCGTACGGGGAGAGGGACGGCGAGCCGTACGCCGTCGCCGCCACCTCGTTCGGGCCCGTCCAGGTGTGGGACCTCGACACGCGGGAGAGGAGCGGCGACCCGCTCCCGGGGCATCCGGGGAAGGTCCTGGCGGTGGCGACGGGCACGCTCGGCGGCACGCCGGTGGCGGTCACCGGCGGCCACGACCGGACGGTGCGGGTGTGGGACCTGGCGGCGCGGCGGCCGCGCGGCGGACCGCTGACGGGGCACGCGGGCAGCGTGTCGGCAGTCGCGCTGACCACGGTCGACGGCGTGCCGGTGGTCGTCAGCGGCGGCGAGGATCGCGCCGTACGGGTGTGGAACCTCGACACGGGCCGGCAGGCCGGCGACCCGCTCACCGGTCATACCGACGTGGTCCGTTCGGTGGCGACGGGGACGCTCGGCGGCACGCCGGTGGCCGTCACGGCGGGCGACCGGTCGGTGCGCGTGTGGGACCTCAGGACACGCAGGCAGCTCGGCGCCCCGATCACCGGCGACACGGAGCTGACCTCGGTGGCCCTGGGCACGCTCGACGGCGTGCCGGTCGCGCTGGTCACCGCCGAGGAGGAGGCTCACCTGTGGCGGCTCGACACGCGGCAGCGCGTGCGGTCGTTCCGGGCCGGGCACGAGCTGTCGACGGCCGCGTTCGTGACGCTCGGCGACACTCCCGCGGTGATCACCGCGGGTGAGGCCGTCACCCGGCTGTGGGACGCGCGCACCGGTGCGCCGATCGGCGCCCCGGTGGAGCACGACGCGTTCGTCCGGGCAGTGGCGGCGGGTCAGGCGGGGGGCAGGACCGTCGCGGTCGCCGCCCAGGACGACGGTCTGGTCCGCGTGTGGGACCTGAAGGCGGGCCGGCAGGTGGGCGGCCCGCTGGCCGGGCATGGCGCACCGGTGCTGGGGGCCGCCCTGGCCGAGGTCGGCGGCACGAAGGTGGCCGTCACGGGCGGGTTCGACGGCACCGTGCGGCTGTGGAGTCTGGCCCAGTAGAGCAGCTCAGTGGACGGGTTCAGTAGACGAGCGCCTGCACGCCCTCCGCGGTGGCCTCCTCGACGAACGTGGGCGCGCCGGCGATGCGGACGCCGTCGATCACGTCGTCGACGGTGATCTCGCGCCGGGCCGCGCACTGCGTGCACAGCGTGACACGCCCGCCCGCGAGGATCGCCTCCAGCAGGTCGGGCAGCGGGACGGCGTGCGGCAGCTCGAACTCCTTGGCCCGCCCCGGCAGCGCGAACCAGGACGACTCGCCCGTGAGCCAGAGAGAGACGGGGACCCCGCTCGCGACGGCGGCGGCCGCGACCGTGAACGCCTGGTTGCACCGCTCGGGCGCGTCGGCCCCGGCGGTCACCTTGATCACCAGTGATCGTGCCATGCAGTCACCCTAGCCCGCCTCGGGCGGGACTAGGGTTGGGGGTCATGGAGGAACCTGAGGTGCACCCCGACCTGGAGCCGATCGCCTTCCTGCTCGGCCGGTGGGAGGGTGCCGGGGTCGGCGGCTACCCCACGATCGAGAGCTTCAACTTCGGGCAGGAGATCGAGTTCGGCCACAACGGCAAGCCGTTTCTCACGTACGTGAGCCGCACGTGGCTGCTCGACCAGGACGGCGGCCGGGTCAGGCCGCTGGCCACCGAGTCCGGCTACTGGCGCGTGCAGCCCGAGCGGCAGCTCGAGGTGGTGCTGTCGCATCCGACCGGCATCGTGGAGATCTACGTCGGCGAGGTCGTCTTCCACAAGATCGACCTGCACACCGACGTGGTGGCGCGCACCGCGTCCGCGAAGGAGTACACCGCGGGCAGGCGGCTGTACGGGCTGGTCAAGGGCAATCTGATGTGGGCCTACGACATGGCGGCCGTCGGTCACCCGCTGACGTCGCACATGTCGGCCGAGCTGAAGAAGGTGGCGTGATGGGCGCCCCGTTCACCGACGACGCCGTCGAGGCGATCAAGCGTCACATGAACGACGACCACGCGGCCGACTCGCTGATCATCGTGCGCGGGCTGGGCGGCCGGCCGGCGGCGACCACGGCGGTGACGAGCGACGTCGACGGCGAGGCGATCGAGTTCACGATCGACGGCGGCGAGCGGGTCAGGGTGCCGTGGGGCGAGACGCTGACGGAGCGGGCGCAGGTGCGGATGGCGGTCGTCCGCCTCTACCGCGACGCCTGCCAGGCGCTCGGCGTCCCCGCGCGCGGAGAGCACTGAAAAGCAAAAGAGGGCCCCGGGCGGCGCTCCGCCTGCCGAGCAGGCGGGCCGGATGGACCAAAGACGGGATCGGATCCCGCCCTCCGGCTGCCAGGGGCCCCGGTGGTTGCCTCGAATTCGCTGACGAGCACGAGACAACTAAGTCCGCGACGTCAGCGGACAACCACCTCGCTAGTCCAACTATGAATCACCATTGTTTGGACCACCTCCTTTCCGCGTACTCATGAAGTTATGCGGTCGCCGTCGGAGGGGGCAAGTGAATTAACGTCCGGTCGTAGACTCGGGGGCATGACGGAGACGCAGTGGCATGAGGAGCTTCGCGCCAAGGGTTACCGGGTCACTCCGCAGCGCCAGCTCGTGCTGGAGGCGGTCAAGGAGCTGGAGCACGCCACTCCTGACGAGATCTGCGTCAAGGTCAGGCAGACGGCCCGCGGGGTCAACATCTCGACCGTCTACCGCACGCTGGAGCTTCTCGAGGAGCTCGGCATGGTCACTCACACCCACCTGGGCCACGGCGCCCCGACCTACCACCTGGCGTCCGACGCCGACCACGTCCACCTGGTGTGCCGGGGCTGCGGCGACGTGGGCGAGGTGCGGCCGGAGATGGCGGAGGGCCTGGTCAGGGGGCTGGACGACGAGCTGGGGTTCGTGGCCGACGTCCATCACCTGACCGTCTTCGGGCTCTGCCGGGAGTGCCGTTAACCTGGAGGGCATGCGTAGCCCTCTGCTTGACCTGCCCGGCGCCGTCCCCGCCGACGGCCCCGACGCCGACGTGGCGGCGCACTACGGCGACCTGTTCGCCGAGCAGCGCGCCCTGGCCAAGGGCGAGGCGGTCGTCGACCGGAGCAACCGTGAGATCGTCCGGATCGCGGGGGCCGACCGGCTGAAATGGCTCAACGACCTGACGTCGCAGAAGCTCGACACGCTCGCCCCGGGGGAGTGGACCCAGACGCTCCTGCTCGACCTCCAGGGCCGGGTGGAGCACCATCTGACGCTGGTCGACGACGGTGAGGCGGTGCTGGCGCACGTCGAGCCCGGCGCCTCGGCGAGCCTGATCGACTATCTGGACCGGATGCGGTTCATGCTGCGCGTGGAGGTCTCGGCGGCCGACGAGCTGGCCGTGCTGTCGACGGCGACGGAGGACCTGCTGGTGCCGCGCGCCGAGCTGGCCGAGCATCTGGGCCGGCCGGTGGCGGGGCTGTG
Organism: Nonomuraea sp. NPDC023979; assembly: GCF_040639085.1. NCBI lineage: Bacteria > Bacillati > Actinomycetota > Actinomycetes > Streptosporangiales > Streptosporangiaceae > Nonomuraea > Nonomuraea sp. NPDC023979. The sequence continues at coordinate 13,956 of NZ_JBEZZG010000003.1, read as the reverse complement.
GGCGTACGAGGCGCTGCGGATCGAGGGTCACCGGCCCCGCATGGGCTTCGAGACCGACCACAAGACGATCCCGCACGAGGTGGGCTGGATCGGTGCGGCCGTGCACCTGTCGAAGGGCTGCTACCGGGGGCAGGAGACGGTGGCGCGGGTGCACAACCTGGGGCATCCGCCGCGGCGGCTGGTGTTCCTGCACCTCGACGGCAGCGTCGACACGCTGCCCGTGCACGGCGCTCCGGTGATCTTCGAGAGCCAGGAGGTGGGCACCGTCGGCTCGGCGGCCCGCCACCACGAGCTGGGGCCGATCGCGCTGGCCGTGGTCAAGCGCACGGTGCCGGTCGACGCGCCGCTGCTCGCCGGCGGCGTCGCGGCCTCGCAGGAGGTCATCGTGCCGCCGGACGCCGGGCGCAACGTCAGCATCGACCCGAGCCTGCGCCGTCGCATCCGCTGACTAGACGTCGATCACCAGGGTGATCGGGCCGTCGTTGACCAGCGAGACCTTCATGTCGGCGCCGAACCGGCCGGTCTCCACGTGCGCGCCGAGCGCGCGCAGCTCCTCGACGACGGCCTCGACCAGGGGCTCGGCGACGGGCCCCGGGGCGGCCGCCTGCCAGGTGGGGCGGCGGCCCTTGCGGGTGTCGCCGTAGAGCGTGAACTGGCTGATCACCAGCAGCGGCGCGGCCACGTCCGAGCACGACTTCTCGCCGTGCAGGACGCGCAGCCCCCACAGTTTGGCGGCCAGCTTGGCCGCCTGGTCGCGTGTGTCGGTGTGGGTGACGCCGACCAGCACGAGCAGCCCCGGCTCGTCGATCGCGCCGACAGGCTGCCCGTCGACGGCCACGGACGCGGAGCTCACCCGCTGCACTACAGCTCGCATGGGACCACATTGTGGCCCAGAAATACACTCGTGAGAAAAGGAGGAGCCGATGGCGCTGGTCGTGGAGGTCGTGCGGTCGGGGTTCGTGGAGTCCAGGCACCTGGCGCGGATGCTGACCCTGGACGCGGCGGGCCGCCCGGCCGAGACGCACGGCGCGGTCGCGGAGCCGGCGTCGCCGCGTTCGGCGATGAAGCCCCTCCAGGCGCTCGGCATGGTGCGCAGCGGGCTGCGGCTGAGCGGCGAGCTGCTGGCGCTGGCGTGCGCGTCACACGCGGGCGAGCCGTTCCACGTCGACGGCGTGCGCAAGATCCTGGCCGGGGCCGGGCTGGACGAGTCGGCGCTGCGCTGCCCCGAGGACTACCCGGAGGACCGGGCGGTGACCGACCGGGGCCGCGTCTACATGAACTGCTCGGGCAAGCACGCCGCCATGCTCGCCACCTGCGTGGTCAACGACTGGCCGCTGGAGTCCTACCTGGAGCCGCCGCACCCGCTCCAGCGGGCGATCCGCGCCACGGTTGAGGAGCTGACGGGCGAGCGGATGCCCGCCTCCGGCGTCGACGGGTGCGGGGCGCCGCTGTTCTTCGTCTCGATGCTGGGCGTGGCCAGGGCGTTCCGCACGCTCGCGGTGAGCGGCGAGGGCGGCGTGTTCGACGCCGTCCGCGCCCATCCGCAGTGGACGTCCGGCACCCACCGGCCGGAGACCGCGCTCATGCGGGCGCTGCCCGGCCTGATGGTCAAGGTGGGCGCCGAGGGCTTCCAGGCGTTCGCGTACGAGGACGGGCGCGCGGGTGCGATCAAGGTCGAGGACGGCGCGGCGCGCGCCAGGACCACGCTCACCGTGGCCGCGCTGCGCTCGCTCGGGCTCACCTCACCGGAGCTGGACGAGCTGGGCGTGCAGCGGGTGTACGGCGGCGGCCGGCCGGTCGGCGAGCTGCGGATCCACCCCGACTAGAGGGTGCGGAACTGCCGGGTGGCCGAGATCGCGCCCGACGTCGTCGTGGTGAACGTGCGCATCGACCCGGCGAACTTCGACAGGTCCCACTCGGCCGGCCCGTGATACCAGTAGAGGTTGTCGCTCGGCGAGCCGTTGCCGGTGACCGAGGCGACGACCCGCGACCAGTGCTCCACCCCGTCGAAGATCACCGCATAGGGCAGGTAGCGGGAGAACAGCTCGACCCGGTGCTGCTCCGGCACCTCGCCCAGGTCGCCGGAGAAGAGATACTCGCGGAAGCCGAGCGTGTGGGCCAGCGCGGCCGAGCCCTTGGCCGTCTTGGCTGGCATGTACTGCCCGCCCACGGCCAGCGCCCCGCCCGCGACGATCACGCCCAGCCCGATCAGCCCGTACGTGGTGAACCAGACCAGCGCGCCCGTGGCCAGCACGCCGACGCCGATGAGCACGACGCCGATCGTGGTCCAGCGCGTCCGCTCGGCGTCCGGGCGGCGGGCGAACCAGCCCTGCGTGACGACGTCGGTGTAGAGGGCGTCGCGCACCTTGCCCAGATGCGTGGCGAACGAGCCGGACAACTGCGACAGCAGCACCGCGTCCCGGCCCTCGAAGATCGCCTCGTACAGCGCCCGCTCGTAGGGCAGCAGCGCGTTGACGGGCGCGTTCGGCAGCCGTACCAGCATCCAGTCGGGGGCGTCGTACGTCTGGCGGGGCTGCTCGTCGATGCGCAGGTAGCCGCGGACGGCGAGGTCCACGATCGTGGCCGTCACGTCCACCACGTCGGCCTGCTCGTCCACGAGCGTGCCGATCTGGCCGGGACGCACCCCGTCGGGCGGGCTGAAGTGGCCGTTCTGGACGGGGTCGACCGCGCCGCGCTCGTGGTCGACGATGCGGGCGTCGCGGCCGCGCGTCCAGTAGAGCAGCGCGACGCCGCCGAGCAGCAGCACGAGCAGGCCGGCCAGCGCGCCGCCGGTGACGGGGCTGAGCGTGAACGCCGCCGCCAGCGAGAACCGCTTCTCCAGGATCGGCTCGCCGCCGCTCGCGCCCGCCGGGAAGCCGACCACCACGGTCAGCGCCTGGCCGGGGGCGATGCCCGCCTGCTCGAAGTCGGCGTGGGTGGCCGTGTGGTCCATCGCGGCGGCGGTACAGCCGATGGCGGAGGTCAGCTCGCCGGCGAAACATGACAGGTTCTGCACCTGGCCGGGGCCGCTGACCTTGACGGTGGCCTTGTCGACGGCGGTGTTCCAGCCGTTGACGGCGAACCAGCGCAGCTCCTCGACGCCGCCAGTGGGCGTGACGGCGCCCTGGACGTCGTACTCGACGGTGGCGGGCGACTTGACCGTCAGCACGTCACCGGCCAGCGTGCCGCCCTTGAGGTTGGCGATCCGGTAGACGCGGTCGCTGGTGTCGTCGTAGCGCGTCCTGGTCAGGAACGTCCGCTGGAGCTCGCCGGAACCGCCGCTGATCTTCTCGACCACGTGCAGTGTGCCGCCCTTGCCGAGGGTCATCGTCACCTCGGTGGTGATCCCGGCCTCCGCCAGGGCGGGAGTCGCGGTCAGCGCCAGGGCGACGGCTCCGAGAGCGGCTAGCGTGTGCCTGATACCCGTCATGGCCGTGAATCGTATCGGTATCCCGGTTGAGGAGGACCTGATGGCCGATGCCCGAGAGATGATCCGGTCGGGCGACGTGGCTGCGCTGCGCGCCCTGCTCGCCGCCGACCCCTCGCGGGCCACCGCCCGCCCCGACGGCGCCCGTACGCTCCTGCACGTCGCCACCGACTGGCCGGGGCACTTCCCGGCGGTCGCCGAGACGATCGCCGCGCTGGTCGAGGCGGGCGCCGACGTGGACGCCCGCTTCCGCGGCGAGCACGCCGAGACGCCGCTGCACTGGGCGGCCAGCAGCGGGGACGTGGCGGCCCTCGACGCGCTGCTCGACGCGGGGGCGCGCATCGACGCGCCGGGCGCGGTCATCGCGGGCGGGACGCCGCTGGACGACGCGGTGGCCTTCGGGCAGTGGGAGGCGGCCCGCCGCCTGGTGGCGCGCGGCGCCGCCGTCGGCTTCCGCCACGCCGCCGCGCTCGGCCTGCCCGACCAGGTGACGGTCACCGGTCAGGAGGAGCTGGACACGGCCTTCTGGTACGCCTGCCACGGCGGCCAGCGGCGGATCGCCGAGCTGCTGCTGGAGCGCGGGGCGGCGGTGGACCGGGAGCCGCCCTGGGAGCCGGTGACGCCGATGGAGGCCGCGCTGCGGCAGGGGTTCGCGGAGCTGGCCGGATGGCTGCGGGAGCGGGGCGCGGTCAGTCGGAGATCGTGATGCGCAGCCGGCGGAAGCCGCGGCCCTTGCTCTCGACCTTGGCCACCTTGATGCGGCCGATCTGCCTGGTCGAGGCCACGTGGGTGCCGCCGTCGGCCTGGGTGTCAAGGCCGACGATGTCGACGATCCGCACGTCCTCGACCTCCGGCGGGACCAGGTTGGTCGCGGTGCGGATGATGTCGGGGATCGCGAACGCCTCGGCGCGCGGCAGCACCCGCACGTCGATGCGCCGGTCGGCGACGATCTCGGCGTTGCACAGGTCCTCGACCGACTCCTTGAAGCCGGCCGGCACCTCCGGCAGGTTGAAGTCCATGCGGGCGGTCAGCGGCTCCATGTTGCCGCCGGTGACCGGGCAGCCGAACTCGCGGAAGACCACCCCGCACAGGACGTGGAGCCCCGAGTGGGTGCGCATGAGCGCGGAGCGGCGCTCGTCGGCGACGGCCGCCCGGACGACGGCGCCCACCGGGGGGACCGGGTCGCCCTCTGCCGGGATCAGGTAGAGATCGTCGCCTTTGCGTACTCCGGCGATGCGGGTTTCCACGCCCTGCCAGAGGAGAACTCCGTGATCGGCCGGCTGGCCGCCGCCTCCTGGATAGAATGCCGACCTGTTGAGCACGATCCCTTCGGGGGTCGCGTCGAGGACCACGGCTTCGAAGTCGCGAAGGTTCTGGTCCGCCAGTTCGAGCCGTTGCGTTCGCCCGTGAAGATCGGTGGTCATGTCGGCAGCCTAGAGCTTTCGAGGTGGTAGATGCGCGCGAGGCTGCGTAGCCCGCTCAGGAGAACTCTCGCCGGCCCGGCCGCCTCGATGGCGGCGATTTGCTGCACTTTATCGGGATGTGCGGCGGCGGTGGCCACGCCGCCCCAGCCGCCCCTTGAGCGGCGCCCGCCGGTCGTGATGTTCGTCGGCGACAGCTTCACCGTGGGGTCGGGGCCGGTGCCGCGCTGGCACACCTACGCCGCCGAGGCGGCCCGGCTGCTCGGCTGGCAGCCGGTCATCGCCGGAGCGGGCGGCACCGGCTTCGTCAGCGACGGGCGCGTGGGCCGTACGTTCCAGGAGTCGTTCGAGGCGGAGCTGGCGTGGCGGCCCGCACCCGACGTGCTGGTGATCTCCGGCGGCCACAACGACGGCCGGTGGCCGGCCGAGCGGGTGGGCGAGGCGGCCGACCGGCTCCTCGACACCGCCCGCTCGACCTGGCCCAAGACGCAGATCGTCATGGTCGGCCCGATCTGGCTCGACCCGACGCCGCCCGCCAAGGCCTACCGCGTGCGCGACGCGCTGGCGCGGGTGGCGTCGAGTCAGGCCGTGCCCTTTCTCGACGCGCTGCGCAGGCCGTGGTCCTCCGGCGGCGGCAAGGCGGAGGTGAAGGCGGTGCTGCCCGACGGCGTGCACCCGACCCGCGCCGGGCACGCCCTGATGGGCCGGTGGCTCGCCAGGAGCCTGACCCGGCTACCTCACCAGGGACCGTAGGGGCCGCTGTTGCCGCCGCGCCCGCCCATGCCCTTGACGGCGGGCTTGACGTCGACGATGTAGATCGTGGCGGCGATGACGGCGGCGATCGAGAAGATGCCGAGACCGATGCCGATGAACTGCGCGCCCCCCAGGAACAGGAAGGCGTTCAGGTAGGACCACGCGCCCGCCGCCGAGAAGAGCGTGGCCAGGATCAGGATGATCAGCCAGATGTTCTTCTGCAGCTTCCCCGCCGACACGAACGCGCCGGTCGGCACCCGTAGCGCGTGGATCAGCGCGTAGGCCGACATGCCGAGAATGATCACGGCAAGCGCCAGGAAGAGGAAGTTGAGCCCGAGGTTGATGAATTCCATGAGTTTGGCTCCGCCCAGTGCCGCGATGAAGTCGGCCCCAGCCTAATAGCCGCCACGGGCACTCCGCGCGGCGAAAAGGCCCGCCCCCAGGACGGGGCGGGCCTTCGGGTCGGTCAGGCCTGGGCCTTGGTGGTGCGGTTGGTGGTGCGGGTCTTCTTGACGGGGGTGGCGACGGCCGGCTCGGCGGCCTCCGACACCTCCTCCAGCTCCAGCGCGGCCTCGCCGGTGGTCCGGCTGACGACCTTGCGGCCGCGGGTGGCGAAGTCCTCGTAGACCTCGACGGCCCGGTGGCTCAGCTGGTCGGCGTACTCGCGCGCCTTCTCGGGGAACTCCTTGGCGAAGCCCTCGGCCTTGCCGGCGTAGTCGCGGGCGCGGCCGGGCAGGTCCTTGGCCAGCTCGGCGCGGCGGGCCTGGAGCTTCTGGAGCTGGTCGGGCAGCTCGCGCAGCTTCTCCACGGCGAAGTCGCCGACACCGGCGACGGCGTAGAACGGCTTGGAATCGGTGAGCTTCTTGACCTCGGTGGCCAGCGTCATGGGTTAACCTTCCTTGGTTTCCTGGTTGACGGTGCCGTTGCCGTCGCTCGTCGCGTAGGGCTCAAGTGCGGCGACAAGCTCCGGCGGCAGCGGCTGCTCGTCGTCCGTGGAGGGCCCGGGGTCGGCATTCTGGGAGGTCTGCCCGTCCCCGGGCCGCTCCTTGCGGAACGACTCGTAGATGTCGATCAACACCTGGCGTTGCCGCTCGGTGAGATGCGTGTCGGCTCTGATCGCACTGATCACGTCGCTGGGCGGCTCGCGGTCCTCGATGAGGCCCGCCTGCACGTAGAGCGCCTGCGAGGAGATGCGCAGACCCTTGGCGATCTGGTTGAGGATCTCCGCGCTGGGCTTGCGCAGACCGCGCTCGATCTGGCTCAGGTAGGGGTTGGAGACCCCCGCCTGCTCGGCGAGCTGGCGGAGGGAGATCTTCGCCTGCTGCCTCTGCTCGCGGATGTACTCGCCGATCGAGCCGACCTTCGGTAGTGCCATGTCTCCAGTGTGCCCGCCCCTGCTTGCAATTGCAAACGGAATGGTTAACTCCAGCAAGCGTCAGAGCTGGATGACCCACAGGAACGGCGTGGCTGTGACCAAACTCACCGACAGGGCCAGCACGCCGTAGCGCAGGCCGAGGTGGATCTCGGGGGCCGGCTTGATCAGCCGGTCGACCCTTGCCATGACGTGCTGGGCGTGCACGCCCAGCATCCCGCTGGGCGTCGGCATGGCCCCCGCGGTGCCGAACCTGAGCAGCGCCGTGGCGAGCCGGCGCGGCGAGCAGTAGCGGCGGGCCCGGTCGTCGGCCGCCATCTCGACCAGCAGCTCGACCTGGGCCTGCGCGTCACACACGATCTTGGACCAGGGCAGCGCCCGGCGCAGCGCGGCGAACGGCAGCAGCACCAGGTCGTGACGCTCGCGCACGTGCGCGGCCTCGTGGGCGAGCACGGCCGTCAGCTCGTCCTGCGACAGCAGCTTGAGCGCGCCCTCGCTGACCACGACCTGCGAGCGCAGCCCGGGCACGCAGTAGGCGGCCGCGCTCGGATGGTCGAGCACCCGCACGCCCGGCACGATCGGGTCGTCGCGAGAGATGAGCCGCAGCAGCGTGCGGTGCCGCCGCCGGGCGCGCAACGCCTGCACCCCGGCCGTGAGCAGCACCACGACGAGCACGGTGAGCGCGGTCAGCCCGGCGATCATGGCGAGCACGTGCAGCGCGTCCCACGGCTGCAGCGGCGCCTGCCCGCGGGCAAAGGCCAGCAGGCCGGGAAGCACGCCGATCCCGTACGGGTCGACGGCGTAGGCCAGCATGGCGCCGGTCGTGGCCAGGCCCCAGGCCAGGCCGAGAGACTGCCAGAGAATGATGGCGACCCGCGGCGCGCGCGAGGTCCACCGGGCGGTGGTGAAACGCCAGGAGCCGATCGCGCACGCCGTGGCGAGCGCGGCCAGCACCGCTGCCGTGGTCACTCTTCCTCCAGCTCCGTAAGGGCTTTGCGCAGGATCTCCGCCTCGGGCCCGGAGACGGCCTGGGCGAATCGGGTCAAGGCGGCCGAACGGTCGCCGGTCATGCCGAGTGCTTCCAGCATAAGGTCAGCGATGTAGCCGTCACGGCTTTCGGCCGGTTCGTACCGCCAGGCGCGGCCGTCACGAGTGCGCTGGAGGAAGCCTTTGCGGGTGAGGCGGTCGAGCACGGTCATCACCGTGGTCGGCGCCAGGTCGCGGTCGGCGATGAGCCTGCCGACCTCGCGTGCGGTCAGCGGGCTGCTCTGCGCCCAGAGGATGTCCATGATGCTGCGTTCAAGCTCGCCAAGACCCTTCACGTCCTCCAGACTAGTTCTACGACGTGTCGAGCTGGAATTCGGGATGATGGTGAGATGGACATCACCCTGGTCCAGGGGGACATCACCGAGCAGGTGGTCGACGCGATCGTGAACGCGGCCAACTCCTCCCTGATGGGCGGCGGCGGCGTCGACGGGGCCGTCCACCGCAGGGGCGGCCCGGCGATCCTGCGTGAGTGCCGCGAGCTGCGCGCCTCCCGCTACGGCAGGGGCCTGCCCACCGGCCAGGCGGTCGCGACCACGGCCGGCGACCTGGCCGCGCGCTGGGTGATCCACACCGTCGGCCCGGTCCACTCGCGTACGGAGGACCGCTCGGAGCTGCTGGCGTCCTGCTACCGGGAGTCGCTGCGGGTGGCCGGCGAGCTCGGCGCGGCCTCGGTGGCGTTCCCGGCGATCTCGACCGGCATCTACGGCTGGCCGCTCGACGACGGCGCCCGCATCGCGGTCGCGGCCGTGCGGGGGAGTGACGCGCCGGTGAAGGACGTGCGGTTCGTCCTGTTCGACGCCGCAGCGTACGCCGCCTTCGAGCGGGAGCTCGGGCGGTAGTCCCGGCTCAGCCGACGGCCGACCACGGCAGCGTCACCTCGCCGAGCCGCCAGCGCGCCCGGCCGCCCAGCGGCGGGTGGCGGGGGATCGGCCACGAGCCCGCCAGCACGCCGACTGCGGCCAGCCAGCGCTGCCGCAGCCCGTGCGCCCCGTACGGCGCGCTCACCGCCCAGGCGTGGTCGAAGTCCCGCAGGAACGCGTGGATGCGCTCGCCCGGCACGTTGCGGTGGATCAGCGTCTTCGGCAGCCGGTCGGCCAGGTCGGAGGGCCGCTCGAAGGCGTCGAACCGGGCCGAGAACGTGAGCGTGCGCGGCCCGTCGCGGTCGAGCCCCACCCACACGGCCCGGTGGCCGGTCTCCGAGCAGGTGCCCTCCACCAGGACGCCGCCCGGCGCCAGCTTGCCGCGCAGCAGCTCCCAGTAGTGCCAGGCGTCGGCCTCGCCGTACTGCCGCAGCACGTTGAAGGCCCGCACGAGCGTCGGCGGGCGCTCGACCGGCAGCTCGAAGCCGCCGAGCCGGAAGCTCAGCCCCTCGTGCTCGTACGGCCTGGCCAGCGCGACCCGGGCCGGGTCGATCTCGACGCCGACGACCTCCACGTCCGGCGCGACCCGCCGCAGCCGGGTGAACAGCTCCAGCGTCGTCGTGTGCGACGCGCCGTAGCCGAGGTCCACCACGAGCGGGCGGGAGGCGCGGCGCAGCAGCGGGCCGTGCACGGCGGCGGTCCAGCGGTCGGCGCGGCGCAGCCGGTTGTGCCCGGTCGTGCCCCGGGTGATCGCGCCGACCGGCCTAGCCACTGACGCGGTGCACCTTGTGCTGGGCGGCCTGGGCGCGCGGCCGGATGACCAGCCGGTCCACGTTGACGTGCGCCGGCCGGGTGACGCACCAGGCGATGGCGTCGGCCACGTCGTCGGCGCTCAGCGGGTCGGGCACGCCCTCGTACACCTTGGCCGCCGCCGCCTCGTCGCCGCGGAACCTGGTCACCGCGAAGCCCTCGCTCTTCACCATGCCCGGCGCGATCTCGACCACCCGCACCGGCTGCCCGACCAGCTCCAGGCGGAGCGTCTCGGTCATCGACGTCTGCGCGTGCTTGGCCGCGCAATAGCCGCCGCCGCCCTCGTACGACACCAGTCCGGCCGTCGAGGTGAGCATGACCAGCACGCCGTCGCCGGAGTCGACGAGTTTGGGCAGCAGCGCCTGGGTCAGGCGAAGGGAGCCGAGCACGTTGGTGTCGTACATCCGCTGCCAGTCGTCCAGCCGGCCGCCGGCCACCGGCTCCAGCCCGAGCGCGCCTCCGGCGTTGTTGACGAGCACGTCGCAGCGGTCGAGGGAGGCCGCCAGCGCGTCCACCGACTCCTGGGAGGTGACGTCGAGCGTGACAGCCCTGATTCCCGGCGTCTCGGCGGCCAGTTTGTCGAGCCGGTCCCGCCTGCGCGCGCCGGCCACCACGTCGTACCCCTCGGCGGCCAGCCGGCGGGCGGTCGCCTCGCCGATCCCGCTGCTCGCGCCGGTCACCACAGCCGTTCTCTTCATGGCCAACATCCTGCCAGGCCCCCCGGTTGTGACCTTCTGCCGGGAATGTCGGGATGATCTGAGCAGTTGTAATCCGCTTGGAGGTGGTGTCGGGTGAGGCGACGACGGGTCAACCGGGTCGCGACCATCAGCATGCACACGTCCCCGCTGGACCAGCCCGGAACGGGCGACGCCGGGGGGATGAACGTGTACATCGTGGAGTCGGCCAGGAAACTGGCGCGCCTGGGCGTCGAGGTGGAGATCTTCACCCGCGCCACGGCGCGAGACCTGCCACCGGTCGCCGAGCTAGAACCCGGCATCCTGGTCCGCCACCTGACCGCCGGGCCGTACGAGGAGATGGACCGGGCCGACCTGCCCGGCCAGCTCTGCGCGTTCCTGTCGGAGGTGCTGCGCACCGAGGCCATGTACGAACCCGGCCGCTACGACGTCATCCACTCGCACTACTGGCTGTCCGGCCAGGTCGGCTGGCTCGCCAAGGAACGCTGGGGCGTGCCGCTCGTGCACACCATGCACACCATGGCCAAGGTCAAGAACCGCTTCCTGGCCGCCGACGACAAGCCCGAGCCGCCCGCCCGCGAGGTCGGCGAGGAACAGGTCGTGGGCATCGCCGACCGCCTCGTCGCCAACACCGCCGACGAGGCCGGCGAGCTCATGGAGCTGTACGGGGCGCCCCGCGAACGCGTCGCCGTGGTGAACCCCGGCGTCAACCTGACCGTCTTCCAGCCCGCCTCACAGGGCGCCGCCCGGCAGCGGCTCGGCCTGCCGCAGGACGCCCACGTGCTGCTGTTCGTGGGCCGCATCCAGCCGCTGAAGGCCCCCGACGTGCTGCTGCGCGCCGCCTCCCGGATGCTCATCGACGACCCCTCCCTGCGCGGCCGGCTCGTCGTCGCCTGCGTCGGCGGCCCCTCCGGCAACGGCCTGGCCCGCCCGTCCCTGCTCACCGACCTGGCCGCCGAACTCGGCATCGCCGACGTCGTCCGCCTCGTGCCGCCCGCGCCGCAGCACGAGCTCGCCGACTGGTACCGCGCCGCCGACGTCACCGTGGTGCCCTCGCACAGCGAGTCGTTCGGCCTGGTCGCCCTCGAATCGCAGGCGTGCGGCACCCCCGTCGTCGCCGCCGCCGTCGGCGGGCTGCGCACCGCCGTCCGCGACGGCGTCTCCGGCCTCCTCGTCGACGGCCACGACCCGCACCAGTGGGCCGCCGCCCTGCGCCGCCTCGTCACCGAACCCCGATGGCGCGAGATGCTGTCGGCCGGCGCCCGCGAGCACGCCGCCGCCTTCGGCTGGCAGGCCACCGCCTCCCGCCTCACCGAGGTCTACGCCGCCGCCATCGCCAACCTGCACCGGGTGCCGGTGGCGGTCAACTCGTAGGCCGTCTCCTAGGGTGTACTGATGCGCGACGTTGTCGAAGCCGCGCTCAAGGCCGCGGACGTCACCTACGACGAGCCGCGGCCCGGAGCGTTCCTGGTCAAACTGCCCGGACAGCACAAGCTCGCCACCATGACCTGGCTCATCGTCGGTGACCGGGTCCTCCACGTGGAGGCGTTCTTCTGCCGCCAGCCCGACGAGAACCACGCCGAGTTCTACAAATGGCTGCTCGGCAAGAACGGCGCCATGTACGGCGTCCACTTCTCCGTCGACCCCGTCGGCGACGTCTACCTCGTCGGCCGCATCCCCCTCGCCGCCGTCACCGCCGACGAGATCGACCGCCTGCTCGGCTGCGTGCTCACCTACGCCGACGACTGGTTCGACCGCGCCCTGGAACTCGGCTTCGCCTCCTCCATCAGGCGCGAATGGGAATGGCGCGCCAAACGCGGCGAATCGCTGGCCAACCTGCAGGCGTTCGCCCGGTTCGCCGACCCGGAACGCGCGTAAGATCCTGGGGCGTGAGTGACACAGGAGGTATGGAGCCGCACGTTCCGCACGTCGCGCGCATGTACGACTACTTCCTCGGCGGCCACGACAACTACCGCGTCGACCGCGAGGCCGCCGCCCACGTCCTCGAGATCGTGCCCGGCATCCGCGAGGACGCCCGGGCCAACCGCGCCTTCCTCGGCCGCGCCGTACGGGCACTCGCCGACGACGGCATCGGCCAGTTCCTCGACATCGGCTCCGGCCTGCCCACCTGCCGCAGCGTCCACGAGGTCGTCCCCGGCCGCACCACCGTGTACGTCGACTCCGACGCCCAGGTCGTCAGCCACGCCCGCACCCTCCTCGACGGCGTCCCCGAAGCCCTCGCCGTCCGCGGCGACCTGCGCAAACCCAGCGACATCCTGAACAACCCGGCCGTCGGCCAGCACCTCGACCTCGACCGGCCCGTCGCCGTCCTCCTGCTCGCCATCGCCCACTACGTCGCCGACGACCCCCAGCCGCTCATCACCGAACTCATGGCCCCCCTCGCCCCCGGCAGCCACCTCGTCCTCTCCCACGTCTCCGACGGCACCACCGACCCGCGCCCCCTCTTCGCCGGCCTCGACCTGCTGCCACCCGGCGTCGTCACCGTGCCCGAATGGCGCCCCGAAGACCTCGTCCGGCCGCCCACCCCCCACTTTCTCTGCGGGGTCGCCCGCAAACCATAGGATTGGCCGCATGGCGACATTGGTGCTGCTACGGCATGGCGAAAGCGACTGGAACGCGAAGGGCCTGTTCACCGGCTGGGTGGACGTCTCCCTGTCGGCGAAGGGCGAGGACGAGGCCCGCCGCGGCGGCAAACTCCTCACCGAAGCCGGCGTCTACCCCGACGTCGTCCACACGAGCCTGCTGACCAGGGCCATCCAGACGGCCCAGTACGCCCTCGGCGAGGCCGACCTGCTCTGGCTCCCCGTCAAGCGCTCCTGGCGGCTCAACGAACGCCACTACGGCGCCCTCCAGGGCAAGAACAAGGCCCAGACGCGCGAAGAGTTCGGCGACGAGCAGTTCATGCTGTGGCGCCGCTCCTACGACACGCCCCCGCCGCCCATCGCCGACGACGACGAGTACTCCCAGGCCGGCGACCGGCGCTACGCCCTGCTCCCGCCCGAGCTGATGCCGCGCACCGAGTGCCTCAAGGACGTCGTGGACCGGATGCTGCCCTACTGGTACGACGCGATCGTGCCCGACCTGTCCGCCGGGCGGACCGTCCTCGTGGCCGCCCACGGCAACTCGCTCCGCGCCCTGGTCAAGCACCTCGACGGCATCGGGGACGAGGAGATCGCGGGGCTGAACATCCCCACGGGGATTCCGCTCCGGTACGAGCTCGACGCCGAGTTCCGGCCGGTGCGGCGTGGAGGCGAGTACCTGGACCCGGACGCGGCCAAGGCGGCCATCGAGGCCGTGGCCAACCAGGGACGCTGACGCGCGTTCGGTCCTCGTTGTCGGCTTTGGGCTGTGCTGTTTTGCGGGGCGCGTCCCGCGCCCAACGGCGTGGTCCTCGTTGTCAGGCGCTTCGCGCCTCCGGCACTCGGGCTGTGTTCAGGGGGGGGGGGGCCCCCCCCCCCCCCCCCCGGGGGGGGGGGGCCCCCCCCCCCCCCCCCCCCCGGGGGGGGGGGGGGGGGTTGGGGGGGGGGGGGTTTTTGGGGGGGGGGGGAAA